>NZ_SCSK01000068.1 GCF_004297875.1 Pandoraea sp.
TGGCGGCGAAGAATTCGTCGGTGGCAAACAGGGCCTGCGCGCCCAGCCGCGGATCGGCCAGGTTCACGTAGCGGCGCACATACTCCGGTGCGTTCGGGTCGAGGGTGACGACTGCCATGGATTGGTCCTTGATAGGGATGATGCGGGCGCGGCGCCTGCTACAGCCGCCGCGCCATCGCGTGGTTGATTGATATTATGCGCGCACGAGGTCCCGCAAACGCAGCAAGGCGATACGGAAAATCTGCCGCAGGCATTCCTCGATTTCCTGCTCGCGGCTATGCGTAAGCCGCTGCGTGAAGTTCTCGATGATGCTGTGCCGGGTATGGTCGCGCACGGCCAGAATGAACGGGAACCCGAATTTCTCGCCATAGGCCTGGTTCAATTGCTGCAGTTGCGCAAACTCTTCCGGAGTGCACTGATTCAGCCCTGCGCCGCTCTGTTCGCGCGTCGACTCGGCCGTCAGCTCGCCACGCACGGCCAGCTTGCCGGCCAGCTCCGGGTGCGCACGGATCAGTTGCAGTTGCGCCGCCTCACCGCCATCGCGCACCGCCCGGCACATGATTTCGTGCAATTGCTCGACGCTGGCGAACGGCCTCTGGCGCCATGCGGCATCGGCCACCCAGGGCGAATGCTCGAAAATACCGCCCAGGGCGGCCACGAAGTCGTCCTTTGGCAGGACGCTGAGTTGTTCCAGCGTGGTCATCACGATCGGGGCATTCATGCACGACCCTCCTGCGCCTGCGCTTGATACGGGTGACGCGCCTGCCAGTGACGGGCGATGTCGATGCGGCGGCACACCCAGACGCGGTCGTGCCGCTCGATATGGTCGAGAAAGCGCTGCAACGCGCGAAAGCGCCCGGGACGGCCGAGCAGTCGGCAGTGCATGCCGATCGACAACATTTTCGGTGTCTCCTCGCCTTCGGCATACAGCACGTCGAACGCGTCGCGCAAATAGGTGAAAAAGTGATCGGCCGTATTGAAACCCTGCGGTGCGGCAAACCGCATGTCGTTGCTGTCGAGCGTGTAGGGCACCACCAGATGGGGTTTGCGCTCGCCACCGCTGACTTCCACCTCGGTCCAGAACGGCAGATCATCGCCGTAGTTGTCGGCGTCATACGCAAAGCCGCCATGCTCGACCACCAGCCGGCGGGTATTCGGGCTGTCGCGCCCGGTGTACCAGCCCAGCGGCGCCTGGCCGGTCATGTGCTTGATGATCTCGACGGCCGCCCGCATGTGCTCGCGCTCGGTCGCCTCGTCGATTTTCTGGTAATGAATCCAGCGCAAGCCATGGCAAGCAATTTCGTGCCCAAGCTCGACGAAGGCCTGCGTGGCCTCCGGATTGCGCTGCAATGCCATGGACACACCGAAGATCGTCAGCGGCAAGCCGCGCCGCTCGAACTCGCGCAAAATCCGCCACACCCCCGCCCGCGAGCCATATTCGTAGATCGACTCCATGCTCATATGGCGCGCCTCGTATGCCTCGGCGCCGATGATTTCCGAGAGAAACTGCTCGGAAGCGCGGTCGCCGTGCAGCACGCAATTCTCGCTGCCCTCTTCGTAATTGAGCACGAATTGCACCGCGACGCGGGCCTTGCCCGGCCAGTCGGCGTGCGGAACGTGGCGGCCGTAGCCAATCAGGTCGCGCGGGTAGTTTTTATCGTAGGCCATATCAGTCGGGGGTCCTGGGAGACGCAAATGGTTTGAGGCAGTTTAGCGAAAAGCGCATTGCCAAGACATAGCACAGGACGGATATTGAGTCTTTGCGCCAGCATATAGTGGGCCGATCCGGCAGGATCGGCCCACTCCGCTCAAAACGCATGGCGTATGCCAACATTCGCGACGACCTGGCTTTGCCCGGCCAGGCCGTCACCGTAAAAGGACTCCGCCGAATTGTGGCGATTTTTCAGCAGACCGAGATTGGCGAAAATGCCGGTCTGTTTCGACAGGCTGTAGTCGGCGGTGAAACGACCCGCCACGGCACTGTCGCCGTTGCCGAACTGCTTGCGATAAATCGTATCGGCCGACAGCGTCAACGCGCCGCTGGCGTAATAGTCCATGCCCACGTCGTACACGGCGGCGTGCAACGCCGCGCCGCTGGCGTCCGGATAGCCGCTATTGCCAAAGCCCAGCCGCACCCGTACCCGCCCGAACGAATAGTTGGCGCCGAGCTCCCACAGTTCGGACGAAAATGGCGTCAGCGCGTCGTGCCGGTGGTGGTAGACCGCTCCCAGGTTGAGCGGCCCGCTGGCGTAGCTCAGCGCAGCCTCATAAACGCTGTTCGATGCGACGCTGCCCGGCACATTGCCAAAACCATACAAACCGGAGGCGCGCAGGCCGGCCCAATCGGGCGATTGGTATTTCACGGCGTTGTCGACCAGATCGCTGACCTCGTCGAAACCCGTCAGGCGAAATACCGACAGGTTATACCCCCCTCGGAAAAACGGTCCGACCATGGTGCCGTCGCTCAGATTCCACTGCCGCCCGAGCGTGACGGTGCCAAACCGCTCGCTTTGCAGCCCCACATATGCGCCGCGATTGAAAATACCGGTGCCGGCAAAGCGCCCATTGGGGACGTCGAACCCGGACTCGAGCGTGTAGACGGCGCTCAATCCGCCGCCCAGATCTTCGCGCCCCCTCAAACCAAAGCGCGAAGTGCCCCACGAGATGCCGTCGCCCAGGGCCAGCATCGAACCGCTGGTGCCGGTCGCCCTGTCATAGACATTCGAGGCCGACACAATCCCGCTGTCGATAAAGCCGTACAACGTAACGCTGCTTTGTGCATGCGCCGTGGCGAAGGCGCAAGCGCAGACCGCCGCCGCAAAAGGCAGTTTCTTGTTCATCGATGTTCTCTTATTTTGAAATGTTGGCCGGCTCGGTGAACCGGCGACGCTCAGGCCGCATTCAGCTGGTTGGCTTGGCCCGCATAAACCTTGGGCAGCGGATAGGCGAAATCCCCCCGCTTGCTGGTGCGCAATCCCATGGCCACCAGCGCCTCGACCTGCTTGACGGCGGCCACCACTCCCTCCACCACCGGCGCGCCGATCTCGCGGCCAATGCTCTCGCACAACTCGGCCATGCCGGCACAGCCGAGCACGATGACCTCCGAGCCGTCTTCGGCGAGCGCGCGCCGGCATTCGTCGGTAATCAGGCGGCGCGCATCCGACAGGGGGTTTTCCAGTTCCAGCACCGGTATATCGACCGCCCGCACGTTGCGGCAAAAACGCTTCATGCCGTAGTTCTCGGCCAGATGCCAGGCCATGCCGCAGGTGCGCGCCAGCGTCGTCACCACGGAAAAACCCGTGCCGAGCATACTGGCGGCATGCATGGCCGCCTCTGCGATTCCCAGCACCGGCCCGCGGGCCAACTCGCGGGCGGCATACAGCCCCGGGTCGCCGAAGCAGGCAATCACGTAGCCGTCGTAACCCGCATTCTCGCCGCGCTTGATTTCGGCGAGCAGCCCGGGCAACGCCATGGCCTCGTCGTAGTAGCCCTCGATCGAAGCCGGGCCTGTCGCCGGGCTGACCGCGTCGACCTCGGTGCCGGGGGCGACGACCCGGCGGGCGCAACGGCCCATCGCCTCGGTCATGCTGACGGTCGTATTGGGATTGATCAGTTTGATACGCATGTCGATGCTCACACCGCAGGTTGTGCACGCCGCGCGTTGGCGCAGAACAGGTAATAGAACAGGCCGCCGCAGAACAGGCCGATGAACCAGGAGAAATTCGCCAGCGGCCCGAGCGCCGGCACCAGCACGCAGGTGGCCGACGTTACAGCGGCCAGCACGGTCGCCGCGACGGCCGCGCGATTGACGCCGTTGCTGTACCAGTAGCGCTTGCCGGGCTCCATCGAGTACATATCGTCGACGACAACCTGCTGTCGTTTGATCAGGTAGTAGTCGATGATCAGGATGCCGTACAGCGGCCCGATGAAGCTGCCGAGCATGTCGAGCGTGTAGTGAATCACGGCCGGATTGTTGAACAGATTCCAGGGCGTGATGAACACCGAGCCGACCGCCGCGATCATGCCGCCCGCACGCCAGCTGATATGGCGCGGCGCAACATTGGAGAAATCGAACGCCGGCGAGACGAAGTTGGCGACGATATTGATGCCGATCGTGGCAATCATGAAGGTCAGTGCCCCGAGGATGACAGCGGTCGGGCTGTCAATGCGGCTCACGGTCTGCACCGGGTCGGTAATCAACTGGCCGAACACCGGCAGGGTCGCCGAGGTGGTAATTACCGTGACGAGCGAGAACGCCAGGAAATTGACCGGCAATCCCCAGAAATTGCCCACCTTGACCGAACGGAAACTTTTGCCATAGCGGGAAAAGTCGCCGAAATTGAGCATCGGTCCGGAAAAATACGACACTACCAGCGAGATGGCCGTGATCATCACCGGCACCGCGTGCCAGCCTGAGTACTTCACCTCGCCCAGATTCAGGCCGATGTTTTTCCAGCCCGCCTTGTAGACCATCCAGCCGGCCAGCACGAACATCACCGCATACACGGCCGGGCCGGCGAAGTCGATGAACTTCTTGATCGTCTCCATGCCGTTCCAGAAGACCAGCGCCTGCAGCACCCACAGCACCCCGAAGCCCGCCCAGCCCAGATACGACAGGCCGACGAAGCCGAAACGGTGAACATCGGCGTAGGGTGCGAGTGTCGGCGCGAATTTGAGCAGCACCACCACGAACGCGGCCGAGGCGAGATAAGTCTGAATGCCATACCACGCCACGGCGATCAGACCACGAATAATGGCCGGCAAATTCGCCCCCAATACGCCGAATGAAATCCGGCACATGACCGGATACGGCGTGCCGGTGGCCTGGCTCGGCCTGGCCACCAGATTGCAGAAGAAGTTGACGATACCAATGCCGACCAGCAGCGCAACCAGCACCTGCCAGCTCGATAAGCCCAGCGCAAAAAGGCTGCCGGCAAACACATAGCCGCCCACGCTGTGCACGTCCGACATCCAGAACGCAAAAATGTTATAGGCCCCCCAGTGCTGATCCTGCAAAGGCGCCAGATCCGCATTGGTCAGGCGCTCGCTGTAGCCGGGTGGCGGCACGTAGCCGCTGTCGTGCGTCGCACTCGCCTGCGCCCCCGCGGCGCCGACCAACTCCGCCACGACAGGCGGACTGCCGAATTGCTCTTGTTTCATCGTCGTCTCCATAAGCCCCTCCTTGGGTGTTCGCCGCATCGCGCCCCATCGGGCCGTGCGGATTTTTCTTGTGACGCGGGCTCCGGCGACTAACGGCCGGCAGCAAGCACGTCGGCCAGATCGACGGCCTGTTCGGCCGGCCGGTCCAGCATTTTCAATTCGCAACTCTCGAGATGCCGCTTCATCAGTGCAACCGCGCGCGCCGCATCGCCGATTTCCACCGCTCGCAGGATTTCCTCGTGTTCGTCGAACGAGCAGGGACTGCGGCCCAGTGATTCATACAGTGCCGAAATCAGCGTCGAACGCGTCACCAGCCCCGCCAGGCACTCCAGTAACACAGTGTTGCCGGTCATCTCCGCCAGCCGCACGTGAAACTCGCCCGAGAGGCGGATCCAGACAGGGAAATCGCGCGTCAGATAGGCGTCGCGCTCGCGCACGATCATCCCGGCGATCTCCCGCAAGCCGCTTTTGTGGCTGGCATGGCAAATCCGCTCGACGGCGGCGCCCTCGACGATCCGGCGCATCTCGAAGATTTCGTGAACCTCGCGCAACGACGGGCTGGCGACGAAAGCGCCCCGATTCGGCTCGATCGTGACGATCTTCTCCTGCTGAAGCATTGCCAATACCTGACGGATCGCTCCCCGCTTGACGTCGAAAACTTCACACAGCGCCGCTTCGGTCAGCTTGGTGGCTGGTGGTAGCCGGTGCTCAAGGATGGCATCGCGGATGCGCTGAGCGAT
>NZ_SCSK01000069.1 GCF_004297875.1 Pandoraea sp.
CTCGACAAAAAGCTCATGCGCTATATCCGTCAGTACAACAAGGATCCCAAACCATTGAAGTGGATCTACGCCGATCCGACACGGCGCATCACCGCCGATTCTTCTGATTCAGTGGACTAGGGCACGACAAGATTGCCGTGTTTGCCTACCGTGCGGGCGCAACTCCTGCGGCGTCGGCGCTCGTGCTGCAGACCACGTTCGACATCAGCCGCTATTACGAGCGCTGCCAGCGCTATCCGGCGGTTTGCCCGGAAGACGGCAACTGGAAAGACGGCGGCCACGACCTGTATCCGGTGCCGGGCACGCGCAAGCTGTTCGTGACCACCGGCGAACGCGTTTTCACGTTCGATCTGGACGCCAACCGGGCGGGTGGCGCCGCGGTGCTCGAGCCCTATGCGCCAATGTTCGCGATCGACAGCACCGTGTCGCGCGCGCTGGAGAAAAAGTCGTCAAAAACCGGCCGCAGCCGTGCCGGGGAATTGCGGGTGGTGCTCAAGAAGGGCGGCGTCAAGAGCATCTCCCAGGTTCCCGGCAGCCGGATCGTGCTGGCCCAGGCGGCGCCCTGGTTCGCCAGCGGCAGCGAGCTCAGCTACCACTACGACCGCAATACGCTGCTGGTGGCCACGCGAGCGAGCGACCGGCCCGATGTCGACCTGAGCGATGCACTCAAGATCCAGCTGCCGAAATCGACGTGGTTCTACAAGGCACGCGTGCTCGATTGGCAAACGCCAGCGACAGAATAGCCCGGCCGGAATAGCGGGCCGGCATCAGGCAGTGGCCAGCGGCACCACTTCCTGGTCGATCGCGCCGAAAATCGACCTGCCCTCGGCATCGGTCATCTCGATGCGCACGGTGTCGTGAAATTTCATGAATCCGGTTTGCGGCGCGCCATGCTCGATCGTCTCCAGCATGCGGCGCTCGGCGATGCAGGCACTGCCCTTGCTGCGATCGACATTGGAAATCGTCCCCGAGCCGACGATCGTGCCGGCGCCGACGTTGCGGGTGCGGGCAATATGGGCCACCAGTTGCGCGAAATCGAACACCATGTCGGTGCCGCAGTCCGGTGCGCCGAATTTCTTGCCGTTCCACTGCACCATGAGCGGCCGGTGCACCTTGGCGTCACGCCAGGCATCGCCCAATTCATCGGGCGTCACCGCCACCGGCGAGAACGCCGTGGCCGGCTTGCTCTGAAAGAAGCCGAAACCCTTGGCCAGCTCCGCCGGAATCAGATTGCGCAGACTCACATCATTGACCAGCATCAACAGGCGAATGCTGGCCAGCGCGCGCTCTCGACTCGCGCCCATCGGCACGTCGGACGTCACCACCGCCACTTCCGCCTCGAAGTCGATACCGAAATCCTCCGACGCGCAGACGACGTCATCGCACGGTCCCAGCAGATCGTCGCTGCCGCCCTGATACATCAGGGGATCGGTCCAGAACTCCGGAGGCATCTCGGCGCCGCGTGCCTTGCGCACCAGCTCGACGTGATTGACGTAAGCCGAGCCATCGGCCCACTGATAGGCGCGCGGCAGCGGCGCCATGCACTCACGCGGATCGAAGGCGAAAGAATGCCGGCCGCGACCATGGTTGAGGGCCTCATAGACCTCCTGGAGTTGCGGCGCGTAAAAATCCCAATCGTCGAGCACCCGCTGCAGGGTGGGTGCGATACCATCGGCGACTTGCGCGGTGGCGAGATCGCGGGAGACAACGATCAGCAAACCGTCGCGGGAACCATCTTTGAGCGTAGCGAGTTTCATCGTGAAATCAGAGCGGACCGAATTGGAGGCGAGGTTAGCACGCCGGCCAAAAATTATGATTAGTTAAATTTATTCTATAGTTGTGAATTACCTTCATGCTTGCCCAGGCGAGCCGACGTATATTTCATGAACAGTGTACCTAACGCCGAATCCGCCGATCTCGAACCGGAAGAAAAGCTGCGCTCCGGCATTCAATCCATCGAAGTCGGCTTCAAGCTGATCGAGGTCCTCACGCATGCCACGCAGGCATTGATGCTGCGCGATCTGGCCCAGTTGGCCGGCATGAGCCCGGCCAAGGCCCATCGCTACCTGGTGAGTTTTCAGCGACTCGGCCTCGTCATTCAGGACCCGATCTCGGGCCGCTATGATCTGGGCCCGTTCTCGCTGCGCATGGGCCTGGCCTGCCTGTCGCGCGTGGACGCCTTCAAGCAGGCCCGGATCGCTCTGACCGATCTGCGCGACACCATCGATCAGACGGTCGGCATCGCCGTCTGGGGCAATCATGGCCCGACCGTGGTGCACTGGATGGAGGCCTCGCACACGCTGCGCGTGAGCCTGCGTCTGGGCGACGTCATGCCGATGCTCACCTCGGCCACCGGCCGCCTGTTTGCCGCGTATTTGCCGCCTCGCCACACGGCTCCGCTGATCGAAGCCGAACTCGCCGAGGTGCAGGGCACGCGGCTGCAGGGCATGCCGACTACCCGCCAGGCCTATGACGCGCTGCTGGACGACGTGCGCGCCCATGGGGCCGCGCGGGTCGAAGGCACGCTGCTGCCATCCATCCACGCCTTCTGCATGCCGGTGCTCGATGCCACCGGCCAGCTGGTGATGGGGCTCCTGGCGCTCGGCTCGGAAGCCCGTTTCGACAGCCGCTGGGGCGGGCCGATCGACACCGCGCTGCGCACGCTGTCGCAACGGCTATCGGCGGATATGGGGTACATTGAAGGCTAGGCCGGTTCGCCAGCCCTGTTTATCCCAAGGTTTTCCGAGCCGGGCAGGCCCGCCCGGCGCCCCCGCATGCCCAGCCGCGCCGCCCAGTCCATCCCGTTTGCACCTGCCTTGCGCGCGCCGCGCAGGCCATGGCTGCGCTCACTGGCGGTGCTCGCGTTCGTGGCCTTGCTGCACCTGCTGGGCGGCGTCTGGTTTGCGCGGCGCGAAGTCATGCCGCCCTCACCGAACACGCCGCCACTGCGCGTCACGCTGATACCCCTTGCGCCGGTGGGTGACGCGCCGATAAAAAAACCTCTCCCTCCTCGGGCGGCGCCGCGTCGTCACGCCAAATCGCCGGGGCATGCCGTGAAAGCCCTTCCCAGACCGCCCGCTCGCCCCGGCCCGACTCCGTCACCCTTGCCGCCCACTGCGACCGGAGAGCAGGCGGCGCTGGGCGGCATGCCGGCGGCAACGGCGCCACCATCAGCCGGGCCGCCGCAGTCGCGCCAGGGCGGCGGCACCCCCTTCGCACCACCGCCCTCGGCCGATCTCGAATACGACGCCTTCGTCAATGGCGTACGCAACCAGACCGGCATGATCCGCTGGCACAACGACGGCCGCCATTACTCGCTGCAAGTTGCCATACCGCTGCTGTTCGTCGGCACCTTCAGCTATACCAGCGAGGGCGGCTTCGACGCCTACGGCATCGCGCCCGCCCGGTATGCCGAACAGCGCGGCAAGCATGCGCCGGCGGTCACCACCTTCGTGCGCGGCGCGCACCCCGAAATCACCTTCAGCAAGGTCGGCACCGTCCTGCCGCTGCCCGCCGGCGCACAGGACCGTTTCAGCATGGTGTTCGAGCTGGCGAGCCTGGCGCGCGGCGACCCCCGCCGTTACAGCCGCCCCGGTGCGACGCAGCCGTTCTATATCGCCGATACCGACAGCGGTGAAATCTGGCCGATCGAATACGTCGGCCCGCAGACAATGTCCGGTCCCGACGGGTATCTGGAGACCCGGCATTTCACCCGGCTGGCGCGCCGCACCGGCGACCGCCGCAAAATCGACGTCTGGCTCGCGCCGGCCTTGGGCTGGCTGCCCGTGCGGATCCGCCAGACCGAGCCCGACGGCACCGAATTCGACCTGGTGCTGCGCCGCGGTCCGGGCGCCGCCAATGGACCGGAACCAGGAACCGGCGCCCCGGTCTGGGAGTCAACGTTTAAACAGCCATGAACGTTAATTGAAATAACCACGTCACCACGGAGCGTTCTCAAGAAATCACGCCTGCAGGCCGTTAAATCATTCAAAGCGCCAGCACTCAGGGCCCTCTTGAATTCGTCCTTAAGAGCACCATTTACGTGCCGAGAATATTTTTGCAGGAATACCGGAGAGCCGTCATGCTGATGATCTACAACAGCCCTAATTACTGCGTCGTGGAGTTTGCCGCTCTGAGCGACAACCGCTCGCTTTCCGCGGGTGGCTACGAGATTGTCGACAAGCACGCGCGTCGAGAAATCTTCCTGGACGGCGAATTGGCCGCCCAATTTCGGCAAGAAGTACAGAAATTGATCGCCACCGAACCCTCGGAAGACGAAGTCGACGACTTTCTTGGCCAGTTCGACAGCCTGATGACACATCCCGTCATACTCCACTGACGTCTCGCTGGTTTACGGCCTACCACCAACCCCGCCGCCGGCGGGGTTTTTGTTTGCGCGGCGCTGGCTCAGCACTGCTCCCAGGGCAAACCCTCGCAGCGCCAGCCATTGGTCGCGTTGCGGTGATGGCGCGCATCGAGGTCGCCCTCGAAGCCGTGCAGCACACCATAGACGAGCGAAAAACCCTGTCGCTCGAGGGCCTCGCCGGCCGCCGCGCTACGGTTGCCGCTGCGGCAGATCAGGACGATCGGCCGGTCGGATCTGGCGCCCGCGAGCTTGCGCACCCCGACGACGAAATGCGGGTTGATTTCCCAATGCGGCCCGTCGTTCCAGGCCACGTGCGCGGCGCCGATCGGATGGCCGACGAACAGGTACTCCATCTCGCTGCGGCAATCGATAAACAGGGCATCGGCCCGCTGTTGAAGCAATTCGTGGGCGCGCGAGGGCGCGAGAAATTCCATTTGGCGTTCCGCTGGTCGAGGTGGCAGCCGAGAAAAAACCCTTCGCATCGTGCGCCCATCAGGGTAGCGCCCGATGCGTCAGGCGCAAAACCATTAGAATTATAGGTTTTAGCGCGGCCTGCGCCGACCGCTGCCGCCCAAAACCGGCAAGCGGCCCGCCGGCACTGCAGCACCGTCAGGACTCTTAGCGATGAACCAAAACGTTTCCCTTCCCCGCGAGCACGCCCAGACCGAACGCGGCTACACGCGCGGCCAGGCCCTGCCCGACCTGCTGCGGCAGCGCATCCTGATCCTGGATGGCGCGATGGGTACCATGATTCAGCGCTACAAGCTCGACGAAGCGCAATATCGCGGCGAGCGCTTTGCCGATTTTCCGCACGACGTGAAGGGCAATAACGAGTTGCTCTCGCTCACCCGGCCCGACGTGATCGGGGAGATTCATCGCCAGTATCTGGCCGCCGGGGCAGACATCATCGAGACCAACACGTTCGGCGCGACCCGGATTGCGCAGGCCGATTACCACATGGAGCATCTCGCCGACGCGATGAACGTGGCATCGGCCCGTCTTGCGCGCGCCGCATGCGACGAATTCAGCACGCCCGACAAGCCGCGCTTTGCCGCCGGCGCCATCGGCCCGACCCCCAAGACCGCCAGCCTGAGCCCGGACGTGAACGACCCCGGTGCACGCAACGTGACCTTCGACGCACTGCGCGATGCCTACTACGAACAGGCCAAGGCCCTGCTCGAGGGCGGCGTCGACCTGTTCCTGGTCGAAACGATTTTTGATACGCTCAACGCCAAGGCGGCACTGTTCGCACTCGACCAACTGTTCGAAGACACTGGCGAGCGCTTGCCGATCATGATCTCGGGCACCGTCACCGACGCCTCGGGCCGCATCCTGTCCGGGCAGACCGTTGAAGCATTCTGGAATTCGCTGCGCCACGCCAAGCCGCTGACCTTCGGGCTGAACTGCGCGCTGGGCGCGGCCCTGATGCGCCCGTACATCGCCGAATTGGCCAAGCTGTGCGATTGCTATGTGTCGTGCTACCCGAACGCCGGCTTGCCCAACCCGATGAGCGACACCGGTTTCGACGAAACGCCGGAGGTCACTTCCGGCCTGTTGCGCGAATTCGCCCAGGCGGGCCTGGTCAATATCGCCGGCGGATGCTGCGGCACCACGCCGGAGCACATCGCCGCAATCGCCCAGGCACTCAAACAGGTCAAGCCGCGCACCTGGCCCAACCAATATCGGGAAGCCTGAGCCCGCCAACCTTACTGCCGAACCGACACCATGCACACACCCATGCGCCTCTCCGGCCTCGAGCCGTTCCGTATCGACGACGACACACTCTTCGTGAACGTCGGCGAGCGCACCAACGTCACCGGCTCGAAGGCTTTCGCGCGCATGATCCTCAACGGCCAGTTCGACGAGGCCCTGAGCGTGGCGCGCCAGCAGGTCGAGAACGGCGCGCAGGTGATCGACATCAACATGGACGAGGCGATGCTCGACTCCAAGGCGGCGATGGTCCGGTTTCTCAACCTGATCGCCTCCGAGCCGGACATCGCCCGCGTGCCGATCATGATCGACTCATCCAAGTGGGAGGTCATCGAGGCCGGGCTCAAATGCGTGCAGGGCAAGGCGATCGTCAATTCGATCTCGCTCAAGGAAGGGGCCGACGCGTTCAAGCATCATGCCAAGCTGATTCGACGCTACGGCGCGGCGGCGGTGGTCATGGCCTTCGACGAACAGGGCCAGGCCGACACCTTCGAACGCAAAACCGGCATCTGCCGGCGCAGCTACGAGGTCCTGGTCAACGAAGTCGGTTTTCCGCCGGAAGACATCATTTTCGATCCCAATATTTTCGCCATCGCCACCGGCATCGAGGAACACAATAATTACGCCGTCGATTTCATCAACGCCACGCGCTGGATCAAGCAGAACCTGCCGGGCGCGAAAGTCAGCGGCGGCGTCTCGAATGTGTCCTTTTCGTTCCGCGGCAACGACGTCGTGCGCGAAGCGATCCATACGGTGTTTCTCTATCACGCGATTCAGGCGGGGATGGACATGGGCATCGTCAACGCCGGCCAGCTCGGCGTGTACGAAGATCTCGACCCGGAATTGCGCACGCGGGTCGAAGACGTCGTGCTCAACCGCCGTCCGGACGCCACCGAGCGCCTGCTGGAAATCGCCGACCAGTTCAAGGGCGGCGGCGCCAAGCGCGAGGACAATCTCGAGTGGCGCAACCAGCCGGTTGAAAAACGGCTGGCGCACGCGCTGGTGCACGGCATCACTCAGTTCATCATCGAAGACACCGAAGAAGTACGCCAGCAGATCGCGCAGGCTGGCGGGCGCCCGATCCAGGTCATCGAAGGGCCGCTGATGGACGGCATGAACATCGTCGGCGACCTGTTCGGCGCCGGCAAGATGTTTCTGCCGCAGGTGGTCAAGAGCGCGCGCGTGATGAAGCAGGCCGTCGCGCATCTGATCCCGTTCATCGAGGAAGAGAAAGCCCGTACCGCGGCCGCCGGCGGCGACGTGCGCTCCAAGGGCAAGATCGTCATCGCCACCGTCAAGGGCGACGTGCACGACATCGGCAAGAACATCGTCTCGGTGGTGCTTCAGTGCAATAACTTCGAAGTCATCAATATGGGCGTGATGGTGCCTTGCAGCGAGATTCTCGCCAAGGCCAAGGTCGAGGGCGTCGATATCGTCGGCCTGTCCGGCCTGATTACGCCCAGCCTCGAGGAAATGGCCTATGTCGCCTCTGAAATGCAGCGCGACGACTATTTCCGCATCAAGAAGATCCCGCTGCTGATCGGCGGCGCCACCACGTCGCGAGTGCACACCGCGGTGAAAATCGCGCCGAATTACGAAGGCCCGGTCGTCTACGTGCCGGACGCCTCGCGCTCCGTCTCGGTGGCCTCCAATCTGCTGTCCGACGATGGCGCGGCCAAATACCTCGAAGAGGTTCGCGCCGATTACGAACGCATCCGCGTCCAGCATGCCAACAAGAAAGCGCTGCCGATGGTCTCGCTGGCCACCGCGCGCGCCAACAAAGCGACCTTCGACTGGTCGGCCTACACTCCGCCCAAGCCGAAATTCATCGGCCGCCGGGTATTCAAAAACTACCCGTTGAACGAACTGGTCGACTATATCGACTGGGGTCCGTTCTTCCAGACCTGGGATCTGGCCGGCCCCTACCCTGCGATTCTCAACGACGAAATCGTCGGCGAATCGGCGCGGCGCGTGTTCTCCGACGCCAAGAGCATGCTCAAGCGGCTGATTCTTGGCCGCTGGCTTACCGCCAACGGGGTGATTGCCCTGTTGCCGGCCAATACCGTCAATGACGACGACATCGAAATCTACACCGACGACTCCCGCACGCAGGTCGCGCTGACCTGGCATAACCTGCGCCAGCAAAGCGAGCGCCCGGTGGTCGACGGCGTGCGGCGGCCGAACCGCTGCCTGGCGGATTTCATCGCGCCGAAAGACAGCGGCGTGGCCGACTACATCGGCATGTTCGCCGTCACCGCCGGGATTGGCGTAGCCGAAAAGGAAGCCCAGTTCCTGGCCGATCACGACGACTACAGCGCGATCACGCTCAAGGCGCTGGCCGACCGGCTCGCCGAAGCCTTTGCCGAGCGCATGCACCAGCGTGTGCGGCAGGAATTCTGGGGCTATGCGAACGACGAGCAATTGACCAACGAACAGCTCATTGGCGAAGCGTATCGCGGCATCCGGCCGGCGCCCGGCTACCCGGCCTGCCCGGAACACTCGGTCAAGCGCGCGATGTTCGACGCCCTGCACTGCGACGAGATCGGCATGAGCGTCACCGAATCTCTGGCCATGCTGCCCGCGGCCAGCGTCTCCGGTTTTTATCTCTCGCATCCCGACAGCACATACTTCAGTGTCGGTAAAATCCAGCAGGATCAGGTCGAGAGTTTCATCCAGCGCACCGGCTTCGACACCAACGCCGCGCGCCGCCTGCTCGCCCCGCTGCTGTAACGAGACGCTTCGGCAGGACCGCCGAAGCGCCTTACCCCCCCCACACGAGGCAATGCCTCGCGTCTTTTTCGCGCGCGTCGCCGGTTCGTCGCGGCGGCGCGCCTGCTTCGTCCGAATTTTGGAGCCACACGCCGATGAATGCGCTGGACAACTTCCACCTCTTGCCGTTTCTCAACACGCTCCTGATTCTGGCGGTAGCCTTCGTTCTGGGCGGCGTCATCGGCTTTGAGCGCCAGTATCGCCAGCGCACCGCCGGGCTGCGCACCAACGTCCTGGTCGCCGTCGCGGCAGCCGCGTTTGTCGACCTGAGCATGCGCCTGATGCCTGGCGACACGCGCGTAATCGCCTACGTGGTGTCCGGCGTCGGGTTTCTCGGCGCCGGAGCGATCATGAAAGAGGGCGCCTCCATCCGCGGACTGAATACGGCCGCGACGCTGTGGGGCTCGGCAGCGGTCGGCGCATGCGCCGGCTCCGGATTACTCGCCGAGGCCGTGCTGACGGCCCTCTTCGTGCTGGCGGCCAACACCCTGCTGCGTCCAATGGTCAACCGCATCAACCGCGCGCCGATCAACGAGAGCGCCACCGAGGCCTCGTACGCCTTGTCGGTCGTATGCGCGCGCGACGTGCAGCGCGAGGTGCTGGCTCAGGTCGAACAATGGCTTGAGCGCGCCAGCTATCCGGTGCGCGAGCTCGACATTCAGCCGTTTGGCGACAACGACATCGAAATCGAGGCCCAGTTGCTGCCGACTTCCGTGCGAAGCGACGAACTGGATCGCCTGTGCGACCAGTTGAAGCAATTGAGTGGCGTCAGCCAGGTGTTCTGGAGTAGCCGTTCGGACGACTAATCTATCGTCAGGCAACGCAGATCTAACACCGGATCATTACAAATGATTACAACTCCTTACAGCATGCATGGAGGAGCATTTTTATACTGAAGGCTCACTTTCCCAAGTGATAGTCCGCCAGGCAAGCAGGATCGCCTGCCGGACACAACCTCGAAAGGAGTGTTTCATGAAAAAATTGACGTTGACGCTTGCCGCAATTTCGCTGGCCGCCGCTTCGGCCCTGAGCTTCGCTCAAGCCAAAACCGAGGGCACCATGGCCAAGAGCCACGCGACCGAGCATGCCAAGAGCAAGAAGCAGAGCAAACATAGCAAGCTCAAGAAGAAAGAAGGCGAAGGCATGAAGAGTGGCGGTGCCGCCGACCAGGGCAGCATGGGCACCTCGGCGATGCCGGCGGCGCCTGCTGCGCCAGCCACCCCCGCCACCCCGGCCAAGCCGCAGTGACAGCACAAGCCGCACAGCGGCGCGGTTTAGGACTTACCTGAACCAACGGACGGGAAATGTCACCAGGGCAAGGCATTTCCCGCTCAAGCAGGCCTTGGTGCGGTTTCGTCGCCGAACGTGTGCCCCAAATGAAAAAAGCCCCCTGAATTCAGGAGGCTTTTTTCATTTGGGCGGGAGCGAGCCAACGCTCGCTTGACCTCGATACGCGGCAGCTGCCGCTCAGACGCCCCACATCACGTCAGCGTTTTCCTTCTTGGCTTCACGCAGCATGTCGAGCAACGGGTAAGCGCGCTGCGACAGTCCCAGCAACTCCTCTTCGTCCCGCTCCTCCGGATCGCTGTGCTCGGCCTTCATTGCTTCGATGTGCTGCTTATCCTGTGCCATCGCCGCTTCGAGCTTGGCAATCGCCACATCCATCTCGGTGTGCGAGATCACGCCGCGTTCCCCCAGCTTCTTGTCGATCAGGCCCAACAGGAAGCGGGCCAGGTCGGTTTGCATGATCAGCGCGGGGGCCGCGGTCGACTTGAAAGTAATCAACATGTTGCACCTACCTTTCTGCTCTTATGATTGAATCCAGGTCTTGGCCCTTGCGTTACGGCCTCTGGAACATGATACACCTGTTAAAATTCACAACTCTCGAAAATGTCTCCTACATCCGGAAAATTCCGGATACTCCGGACTCTCCGCTATGTTGCCAGCACAGAAAAACACTATTGCCGCCCTCTTGGCCGACGCCGTCGCACCATTCGTCGAGGCCGGCTCGAGCTTGCCGTCGATCATCCTGGAGCGGCCCAAAGCCGCCGCGCATGGCGATCTCGCTTGCAATATCGCGCTGCAACTGGCCAAGCCGCTCAAGATCAACCCGCGCGAATTGGCGCAACGCATTGCCGCCGCCGTTCAGGCTGCCCCCCGTGCCGCCGGTCTGATCGAGCAGACGGAAATTGCCGGGCCCGGTTTCATCAATCTGCGATTGAGTCCGGCGGCCAAACAGGCGGTCGCTCGTGAGATCGTCACGCAGGGCGACGCCTTCGGCTGTCTACCGCTCGATAAAACCAGACACGTCCTGTTGGAATTTGTTTCCGCCAACCCGACGGGACCACTGCACGTCGGTCATGGCCGCCAGGCGGCGCTGGGTGACGCGCTGGCCAACCTGCTCGCCACCCAAGGGTGGGAAGTCTACCGCGAGTTTTACTATAACGACGCCGGCGTGCAGATCAATACGCTGGCCATCTCGGTCCAGGCGCGCGCCAAAGGGCTCAAGCCGGGCGACGCCAGCTGGCCGGAAGCCGCCTACAACGGCGACTACATCGCCGACATCGCGCGCGACTACCTGAATCGCCAGACCGTTCAGGCGGCAGACAACGCGCCCGTGACCGGCGCGGGCGAGCTCGACGATCTCGAAGCGATCCGCAAATTCGCCGTGGCCTATCTGCGTCACGAGCAGGACATCGACCTGCAAACCTTCGGGGTTCGATTCGATCGCTACTACCTCGAGTCGTCGCTCTACACCGAGGGCCGCGTCGAGCAAACGGTGCAAGCGTTGATCGCGGCAGGCAAGACCTACGAGCAGGACGGCGCGCTGTGGCTCAAAACCACCGACTATGGCGACGACAAGGATCGCGTCATGCGTAAATCCGACGGCACGTACACCTACTTCGTGCCCGACGTGGCCTACCACGTCAGCAAATGGCAGCGTGGCTTCACCAAGGTCATCAATATCCAGGGCTCCGACCATCACGGCACCATCGCCCGCGTGCGGGCCGGCCTGCAAGGCCTGGGCATCGGCATTCCGGCCGACTATCCCGATTACGTCCTGCACAAGATGGTCACGGTGATGAAGGGCGGACAGGAGGTCAAGATCTCCAAGCGCGCCGGCAGCTACGTGACGGTGCGCGACCTGATCGAATGGTCGGGTGGCCTGACCGAAGGCAATGCGCGCGAGAACCTGAGCGACGCGGCGCGCGAGGACGCCCTGCGGCGCGGGCGCGACGCCGTTCGCTTTTTCCTGATTTCCCGCAAGGCCGATACCGAATTCGTCTTCGACGTCGATCTGGCGCTCAAGCAAAACGACGAGAATCCGGTGTACTACGTGCAATACGCGCATGCGCGCATCTGCTCGGTGCTGACGCAGTGGGGGGGCGACCCCGCCACGCTCGATACGACCGATCTCGGCCCGCTGCGCGGCGACCACGCATTGGCGCTGCTCCAGCAGCTTGCCGAATACCCGGACGCGCTCACCCGCGCGGCCGAGGAACTCGCGCCGCATGCCGTGGCGTTCTATCTGCGCGACCTGGCCGGCGCCTTCCACTCGTTCTACAATGCCGAGCGCGTGCTGGTCGATGACGAGCCGCTTAAGCTGGCCCGACTGGCCCTGCTCAAGGCCACGCGGCAGGTGCTGCGCAACGGCCTGGCGGTGCTCGCCGTTTCGGCACCCGAGCAAATGTGACGGCACGCGCGACGGCGGCCCGATCGCCTCGCGCACTTTGCAGCGGCGACGTTCGCTGGCTGGTTATAATCGAACGTCCTGTCCGATTGAACCCCTGTAAGTACGGAAACGATTCCATGTCCAACAAACGTCGACCGGCCCGCCAATGGGGCGGCACCTTTCTCGGTATCGTACTCGGCCTGATCGTCGGGCTCGCGATAGCGGTCGTGGTAGCGCTCTACATCACCAAGGCGCCAACGCCCTTCGTCGAAAAAACGCCTCCCCAGCCCAGCAATTTGCCGGCCGCGCAATCGCCCAACCCGAACCAGGCGCTGCAGAATCAATCCGGGCTGCCGAACGCCTCGCAGAACATTCAGGTGCCGCTCATGCCGTCCGCGCCGCAGGCCGTGGCGATCCCGAACCAGGCATCGGCTGCCGCGCCGAGCCAGCCTTCCCCGGCGGATATCCTGAATGGCACGACCGGCACCTCGACCGCCGCGCAGCCGCAAACCGGCACGCAGGCCGCTGCATCCCAGCCGGCCGCGGCACCGACACCGGCGCCGGCGACCGCGGCGGACAACGGCAAGTTTGGCTACTACCTGCAGGTCGGCGCATACAAATCCAGCTCCGACGCCGAGCAGCAGCGCGCGCAATTGGCCCTGCAGGGTCTGGAAGCCAAGGTGACCTCGCGCAACGCCAATGGCCTGACGCTTTACCGGGTGCGCCTCGGGCCGTACAGCAAGCTCGATGAGATGAACCAGGTGCGTCAGCGGCTGGCCAGCGCCGGCGTCGAGACTGCCGTCATCCGCTTCACCAAACAGTAAGTCGCATTGAACCCGCCCGGGCGGCGTCTGTCTGATGGAAAGCTTTCCGTCGCAGCCGCCCACGGGCAACATGCGACGATCGCCGGGCGCGGGATGGGCACGGCGATCCCGGGTTTTTATCGCTTAACCAAACACGCACATGAAAAAAATCCTAGGCTCCCTATTCGCAGCACTCGGCCTGGCGCTCGCGCTTCAGGCACACGCCTCTCCGACCGACCCCAAAGCCGGTGTCGATTATCAGGTGCTGCAACCGGCCCAGCCGGTGAATGTGCCCGCAGGCAAGATCGAAGTCACCGAGTTCTTCTGGTACGGGTGCCCACACTGCGCCGCCTTCGACCCCAAACTCGAAGCCTGGATCAAGAAGCAGAATAAGGACGTCGTGTTCGACCGCGTGCCGGTCGCCTTTCGTAAGGACTTCGAACCGCACCAACGGCTGTACTATGCGCTGGTCACGCTCGGGCGCGAGCGCGAGATGACGCCGAAGATCTTCCACGAAATTCAGGTCAACAAGGATTACCTGCTGAGCCCGGCAACGCAGGCCGACTTTCTCGCCAAGCAGGGCATCGACCGCAAAGCCTTCCTGAATGCCTATAACGCATTCTCGATGGGCAGCCAGGTCGCGCGCGCCGACCAGATGATCCAGGCATACAAGATCGACGGCGTGCCGACCATCGCGATCCAGGGCAAGTACATCGTGTCGCCGTCGATCACCGATGCCGCGATGCAGAAGGCGGGCAATCCGCCCAAGACCGAGCAGGACATCTTCACCGCGACGCTGCAAACGGTCGACGCCATCGTTGCGCAGATCCGCGACAAGAAGCTCTAATTCTTCAAGCCGCCCGCCAATCCCGGCGCGGCGGCAATGCTCCATTCGAGGCCGTTCGCCATGCCGCCTGCCTCTGCCGCGCTCAAGGTTTTCATCACCGGCGCCTCAAGCGGCATCGGGCTTGCGCTGGCCCGTCACTACGCGGCCGAGGGCGCCATTCTTGGATTGGTGGGCCGCAACTCGGAGCGTCTGCAGGCGCTCGCCCAGAGCCTGCCACACCCGCACGCCGTTCAATGTTACGCGCTTGACGTGCGCGATGCCGCCGCGCTGCAAGCGGCCGCCCAGGATTTCATTACCCGCTTCGGGTGTCCCGACATCGTGATCGCCAGCGCCGGCATCAGCGCCGGCGTTCATACCGCCGACGCCGCCGACCTGCCTGGCTTCCAGGCGATCATGCAGACCAATTGGCTGGCGATGGTCGCGACGTTCCAGCCGTTCGTCAGCCTGATGAGCGAGCGGCGCAGCGGCACCCTGGTCGGCGTGGCCAGCGTGGCCGGCGTGCGCGGCCTGCCAGGCCATGGCGCCTATAGCGCGTCCAAGGCGGCTGTGATCTCCTATCTCGAAAGCCTGCGTGTCGAGCTTCGCGCGCACGGAGTGGATGTCGTCACGCTCGTGCCCGGTTATATCCGCACCCCCATGACCGACGGCAACCCGTTTCCGATGCCGTTCCTGATGGATGTCGACCGATTCGCCCGCAAGGCAGCCGGCGCCATCGCGCGGCACAAGCGCTTTGCCGTCTATCCCTGGCAAATGCGCGTGGTCGCCGCGCTGCTCGCCGGCCTGCCGCGCTGGCTCTACGACCGGCTGGCCAGTCGCGCTCCGCGCAAGCCGCGCGCGGCGAATCAAGCGGAGCATCGCCCTTCGAATCATGGCCAGTGACGTCGCCTCCACCCCGCTGATCGATGCGGCCGGGCAAGCGCATATGCCAGCAGGCGCGGATGCGCGCATCGTCAGCCTGGTGCCGAGCATTACCGAGCTGCTGTGCGATCTCGATCTCGCGCCGCAGCTCATCGGTCGCACGGGTTTTTGCATCCACCCGCACCACATCGTGCGCACCGTCACCAAAGTCGGCGGCACCAAGGCCGTCAAGCTCGACACGCTGCGCGCGCTGGCGCCGTCGCACGTCATTGTCAACGTCGACGAGAACGAAAAGCCAACGATCGAGCAAATCGCCCGGTTCGTGCCGCACATCGTCGTCACGCATCCGTGCGAGCCCGCCGACAATTTGGCGTTATATCGATTGCTGGGCGGGATCTTCGGCAGGCAACGCCAGGCCGAGGCGCTGTGCGGCGCGCTGTCGGCGCGGCTGGCGAGCCTGCACGCGCAGAATTTCCCGCCGCGCCGCGTGCTCTATCTGATCTGGAAGGATCCCTGGATGACCGTGGCGCCCGGCACGTATATCGCCGGCATGCTGCGCGAGATCGGCTGGCAAACGCTGCCGGCCGCACCGGCCGCGCGGTATCCGGCCTTCTCCCTCGATGCGCCGTGGTTGCGGGATGTCGACCTGGTGTTGCTCTCGAGCGAACCCTACCGCTTCCAGGCAAGTCATGCCGAAGCCCTGCGCGGCGAGCCGGTGCTGGCCGGCAAGCCCGTGCATCTGATCGACGGGGAAATGGTGTCCTGGTATGGCAGTCGGGCGATTGCCGGGCTCGACTATCTGCAGGCTTTCGCCCGGCGCATCGCGGCGGACCAAAGCGGCACCCCGTAGGCGGTTCAGGCCTGGCGCGGCGCGAAGCGCCACACCCCGTCGTCGCCCCGCTGGCGCGCCAGTTCGCCGTCGAGCCACAGCGCATGCAGATGCGCCAGCGCCTCGCCCAAGGCGAAAGTCATCTGATGCATGTCGAGCGGGCGGCGAAACATCACCGGCACGATATCGGCTGCGCTGCACGGCTTGGCCGCGCAGGCTTCGCGCACCTCCGCCAGACGCGCCGCGTGATGATCCCGCAATTGTCCCAGGCGCGTATGCAAGCCCTGAAACGGCTTGCCATGCGAGGGCAGTACCAGGCAGTCGGCCGGCAGCGGCTCGAAGGTTTGCAGCGAATCGAGAAACAGCCGCAGCGCATTGCCCTCGGGCTCGATATCGAACACGCTGACATTGGTCGAGATGCGCGGCAGCACCATATCGCCGGAAATCAGCACGTTGAGATCCTCGCAGTACAGCGACGCATGCTCCGGCGAGTGGCCGAAGCCGGTGATCACGCGCCAGCCGCGCCCGCCGATCGTCAGCACGTCGGCTTCGCGAATGCGGCGATACTGCCCCGGCACCGAAGGCACCAGATTCGAGTAATAGTTCTTGCGTTCGCGAATCTTCTGCAGCGTCGCCTCGTCGGTCAGCCCGTTCGCCTTGAAATGGCGCGCCGCGAAATCGCCGCCGGCATTAGAGCCGTGCGAATCGCCCGAGGACATCACGCGGCCCCATGCGTACTCGCCCAGCGTCATCCACAGGCGCGCCTGCCACCGACCCTGCTCGCCGCCTTCGCACAGCCAGTGCGCCAAGCCCAGATGATCGGGGTGGCAATGCGTGACAATCACCCGCAACACCGGCAACCCGCCGAGCGCATCGTCAAAAATACGCTCCCAGCACGCCTTGATCTGCTCGTGCGTAATGCCACAGTCGACCACCGTCCAACCCTCACGCCCATCGATGCGATCGCGCAGCAGCCACAGATTGATGTGATCCAGCGCGAACGGCAACGGCATGCGCGCCCACATCACGCCGGGGGCCACCTCCCGGACCGTGCCGCCGGCCGGCAAGGTATCGCCCATCGGGTAGTTCAACTGCTGCTCCAGAGCATTCACGAGGCGAGATCTCCTGAAAAATAAAAATGCAGCCGTCGCGATTGCGATTGCGCGGGGCTGCGCTTGACGATAACGTAAACGGCAATTCTATCTGCAAAAGTAAGCGACTGCTTAACAGGAACCCCATGTCCACCTACACCATCACCGACCTCGCGCGTGAGTTCGACATCACGCCGCGGGCGATTCGCTTCTACGAGGACCAGGGCCTGCTGACGCCGGCGCGCGAGGGTCCGGGCGGGCGCCATCGGGTCTATACCACGGGCGACAGGACCCGCCTGAAGCTGACACTGCGCGGCAAGCGCCTCGGACTGACGCTGTCCGAAATCCGCGACATTCTCAGCCTGTACGAATCGCCGAAAGACACCGTGCCGCAAATCAAACTGTTTCTCGCTACGCTGGCAAAGCATCGGCGCGTGCTCGAACAGCAGCTCGAAGACCTGCGCGTCACACTCGACGAGATCGCCCAGCACGAGGCGCAATGCCAGGCACTGCTCCAGGCCGCCGGCAGCGAAGCGGCCGCGGCGCGTGCCGTCCGCGCCAAATCGCCCGCCAAGGAACGCGCCTGAACCATCGCTTCGGGGAATCGGGGGCATTTCCTACTTTACGTTTACGTAAACGTAAAGTAGCATAGGCGACATTCATGATCATGCCCATCGAGGGGCGCCCATGTCAGCCACCGAACTCACTGCGGCCCAGTACGACAAGATCCACGCCAGCTTCGCATCCCAGGGCGTCATGACCGCCTGGGACGCGCGCATGACGGCGCTGCGCGCGGGTTTTTGCGAACTCACGCTGCCGTTTTCCGAGCGGGTCGCACAACAGCACGGTTTCTTTCACGGCGGCGTGATCGGCGCGCTGGCCGATTCGGCCGCCGGCTATGCCGGCTATACTGCGCTTGGTCCCGAGGGCGAGCTGGTCACTGCCGAATACAAGCTCAACATCCTCGCGCCCGGCCTTGGCGATACACTGATCGGGCGCGGCAAGATCGTAAAAAGCGGACGCACGCTGATCGTCACCACGGCGGAGGTCTTCGTTCGCCGGGACGGTCAGGAAACCCTGTGCGCCCTGATGCAGCAGACCCTGTTCGCGCTGCCGTCAACGCCCAAGCGGGCCTGAAGCGCAGCCGCCTCGCCATTCCGTATCCAGGAGACAATCCATGACCACCCTGCCCGGCCTCAAATTCGACCTCGGCGAAGACATCGACATGCTGCGCGACAGCATCGCCAGCTTCGCGCAAAATGAAATCGCCCCGCGCGCGGCCGAAATCGACCGCACCGACCAATTCCCGATGGACCTGTGGCGCAAGATGGGCGAGCTGGGCCTGCTCGGCATGACCGTCAAGGAAGAGTTCGGCGGCTCGGCCATGGGCTACCTGGCACACATGGTAGCGATGGAGGAAATCTCGCGCGCCTCGGCCTCGGTCGGCCTGTCGTACGGCGCGCACTCCAACCTGTGCGTGAACCAGATTCACCGCAACGGCAGCGCCGCGCAAAAGCAGAAATACCTGCCCAAACTGGTGTCCGGCGAGCACGTCGGCGCGCTGGCCATGAGCGAGCCCAACGCCGGCTCCGACGTGGTCAGCATGAAGCTGCGCGCCGACCGGCGCGGCGACCGCTACGTGCTCAACGGCACCAAGATGTGGATTACCAACGGCCCCGATTGCGACACGCTGGTGGTGTATGCGAAGACCGACCTGCAGGCGGGCCCGCGCGGCATCACCGCTTTCCTGGTGGAAAAGGGCATGAAAGGCTTCTCGGTAGCGCAAAAGCTCGACAAGCTCGGCATGCGCGGCTCGCACACCGGCGAGCTGGTGTTCGAGGACGTCGAGGTGCCGGAGGAAAACATCCTCGGCACGCTCGGCGGCGGCGTCAAAGTGCTGATGAGCGGACTCGACTACGAGCGCGCGGTGCTCGCCGGCGGCCCGCTGGGCATCATGCAGGCCTGCATGGACGTGGTGGTGCCCTACATTCACGAGCGCAAGCAGTTCGGCCAGGCGATCGGCGAATTCCAGCTGATCCAGGGCAAGGTGGCCGACATGTACACCACCTTGCAGGCTTGCCGTGCCTATCTCTACGCGGTCGGCAGGCAACTCGACACGCTCGGTACCGAGCACGTGCGCCAGGTGCGCAAGGACTGCGCCGGGGTAATCCTCTACACGGCGGAAAAGGCCACCTGGATGGCCGGCGAGGCGATCCAGATTCTCGGCGGCAATGGCTACATCAACGAATATCCGGTGGGCCGGCTGTGGCGCGATGCCAAGCTGTATGAAATCGGCGCCGGCACCTCGGAGATCCGCCGCATGCTGATCGGGCGCGAACTGTTCGCCGAGACGCTGTGAGCCGTCGCGATGCGGCGCTACAATCGACCTAGCGCCGCGTCCAACTCCAAGCTCCCCGATCGGTATGGCTCACTTCCCCAAACTGCTGTCGTCGCAGATCGCCTACGATGTGGCACGCACCATGCTCGACGGCTTCGACAAGCACTACCGCCTGTTTCGCGACGTCTCGGTCGACGCCAAGGCGCGCTTCGAGGCAGGCGACTGGCTGGGGCTGCAAACCCTGCAGCGCGAGCGAATCGCGTTCTACGACCAGCGCGTGCAAGAGACGGTCGAGACGCTTGAAGACGAGTACGATGCCGAAGACCTTGAGCAGGAAGTCTGGCAGCAGATCAAATTGCACTACATCGGCTTGCTGACCGATCATCGCCAACCCGAGTGCGCCGAAACGTTCTTCAATTCGGTGAGTTGCAAAATCCTGCAGCGCGCCTATTTCAATAACAATTTCATCTTCGTGCGGCCAGCCATCGCCACCGAATACATCGAAAACGACGAGCCGGCCAGCAAGCCCACCTACCGCGTCTATTACCCTGGCCATACCGGCCTGGCGAGCACGCTCGAGCGCATTGTCACTAACTTCCAGCTCGAACGCCCGTTCGACGATCTGCCGCGCGATGTCGGGTACGTCATGCGCGCCATCGAGGAAGAATTCGGCCGCTTCGACATCGCGCCGAATTTCCAGATCCATGCACTCTCGTCGCTGTTCTTTCGCAACAAGGCGGCCTACATCATCGGCCGCATCATCAACGGCGACAACCTGCTGCCCTTCGCCGTGCCGATCATGCACAATGCCGAAGGCAAATTGCGGCTCGATACGGTTCTCCTGCGCCGCGAGCAACTGCAGATCATTTTCAGCTTCACGCATGCCTACTTCATGGTCGACATGGAGGTGCCGTCGGCCTACGTGCAGTTCCTGCGCACCATCATGCCCGGCAAGCCGAAGGCGGAAATCTACACCGCCGTCGGGCTGCAGAAGCACGGCAAGAATCTGTTCTA
Source organism: Pandoraea sp. (assembly GCF_004297875.1). Taxonomy (GTDB): domain Bacteria; phylum Pseudomonadota; class Gammaproteobacteria; order Burkholderiales; family Burkholderiaceae; genus Pandoraea. Next base: position 20,299 of record NZ_SCSK01000069.1, read on the forward strand.
CCGCGACTTCCTGCATCACCTGAAACACTCCAGCGACCAGTTCATCGTCGCGCCGGGGATCAAGGGCCTGGTGATGCTGGTCTTCACGCTGCCCTCGTACCCCTACGTTTTCAAGATCATCAGGGATCGCTTCGGCCCGCCCAAGGAGACCACCCGCGCGCAGATCAAGGCCAAATACCTGATGGTCAAGCAGCACGATCGCGTGGGCCGGATGGCCGATACGCTCGAGTACTCCAGCGTCGCCTTCCCGCTGTCGCGCTTCGACGAGGCACTGCTCGACGAGCTCAAGCGCGAAATCCCGTCGCTGCTCGAATTCGATGGCGACCAACTCGTCATCCGGCACCTGTACATCGAGCGCCGCATGACGCCGCTCAACCTGTGGCTGCAACACGCCACCGACGACGCCATCGACCAGGTCATGCGCGAATACGGCAACGCCATCAAGGAGCTGATGGCCGCCAATATTTTCCCGGGCGACATGCTGTACAAGAATTTCGGCGTCACGCGCCATGGCCGCGTCGTGTTCTACGATTACGACGAACTCGAATACCTGACCGACTGCCAGATACGCGTGGTGCCTGCGCCACGCAACGAGGAAGAGGAAATGTCGGGCGAGGTCTGGTACAAGGTCGGGCCGCACGACGTGTTTCCGGAAACCTTCGAAACCTTCCTGATGGGCGATCCGCGCGTGCGCAAGGCGTTCATGCGGCACCACCCCGATTTCTTCGACCCGGCCCTGTGGCAGGCGCACAAGGACAATATCCTTGCCGGCCAAATGCATGACTTCTATCCGTACGATACGGCCCTGCGTTTCGTCAACCGCTACGAGACGGCTGCCGCGGCCGCCGCGGCCTAGACCATGCGCTCACTCTCTCGACTGCCAAGGCCAACGCCATGACCCCACCGGAAAATTCGCCCCTGATTCATCTGCTCGACGCCAACCGCGCCTGGGTGGGCAGCGTCAACGCCGACGATCCGACCTTCTTCGAAAAGCTCGCGCGCCAGCAAGCGCCCGAATACTTGTGGATCGGCTGCTCCGACTCGCGCGTGCCGGCCAATCAGATCACGGGGCTCGCACCGGGCGAAGTGTTCGTACATCGAAACATTGCCAATGTGGTCGTGCCGAGCGATCTGAACGCCCTGTCGGTGCTGCAGTTCGCCGTCGAACTGCTCAAGGTGCGGCACGTCATCGTGGTTGGCCACTATGGCTGCTCGGGGGTCGGCGCGGCGCTCGACGGCCTGCGCATCGGCCTGGCCGATAACTGGCTCGGCCATGTGCGCGACGTGCACGCAAAGCACCACGATCAACTCAGCGCACTGCCCGATCGCGACGCCCGGTACGACCGGTTGTGCGAGCTCAACGTCATCGAGCAAGTCACCCACGTTTGCGCCACCACCGTCGTGCAGGACGCCTGGATACGCCGCCAGCCGCTCAGCGTGCACGGCTGGGTATACGGCATTCGCGACGGCCTGGTACGCGATCTGGGCATCAGCGTCGCGTCGAACGAGACATTGCCGGCAGCCTATGAGCGCTGTGTCAATCATGTCAGCGCGGTTTGAGACCTCGATCCGACCGATACCACCTTTCGCAGCGCCTCGCGCCAACCCGCCAACCGGACTCAGGAGCCCATCATGAACACCGATTCGATCGTCATCGTATCCGCCGCCCGTACCCCGATGGGGGCATTCCAGGGCGTATTCAATTCAGTCACCGCGCCGCAATTGGGCAGCGCCGCGATTCGCGCGGCCGTCGAGCGCGCCGGCATCAAGCCCGAACAGGTCGATGAAGTGCTGATGGGCTGCGTGCTGCCCGCCGGCCAGGGCCAGGCGCCCGCGCGCCAGGCCGCGCTGGGTGCCGGGCTGCCGCTGGCCGCCGGCTGCACCACCGTCAACAAAATGTGTGGCTCCGGCATGCGCGCGGCGATGTTCGCTCACGACATGCTGCTGGCCGGCTCGTGCGACGTGATGGTCGCCGGCGGCATGGAGAGCATGACCAACGCCCCCTACCTGCTGCCCAAGGCGCGTGCGGGCATGCGCATGGGGCACGGGCAGGTCATCGATCATATGTTTTATGACGGCCTGGAAGACGCCTACGACAAAGGCCGCCTGATGGGTACCTTCGCCGAGGATTGCGCACAGCAATACCATTTCAGCCGCCAGGCCCAGGACGAATTCGCGATCGCTTCGCTGCAGCGCGCCCAGCGGGCCAACCAGGACGGCAGCTTCGCCTGGGAAATCGCTCCGGTGACGGTAGCCGGCAAAAAGGGCGATGTCGACATCGCGCAGGACGAGCCGCCATTCAAGGCCAACCTCGAAAAGATCCCCGGCCTGAAGCCGGCGTTTCGCAAGGACGGCACCGTCACCGCCGCCAATTCGTCGTCGATCTCCGACGGCGCGGCCGCACTGGTGATGATGCGCGAGTCCACCGCCGCGCGACTCGGCCTGTCACCGCTTGCGCGCATTGCCGGGCACAGCACCTTCGCGCAGGCGCCGGGGCTGTTCACCACCGCGCCGGTCGGCGCGATCCGCAAGCTGTTCGAGAAAACCGGCTGGCGCGCGGCCGACGTCGACCTGTATGAAATCAATGAAGCCTTTGCGGTGGTCACCATGGCCGCCATGCAGGAGCACCAGTTGCCGCACGACAAGGTCAACGTGCACGGCGGCGCGTGCGCGCTCGGGCATCCGATCGGCGCATCCGGCGCGCGCATCCTCGTCACGCTGCTCGGCGCGCTGCGCAAGCACGGCGCCCGGCGCGGCGTGGCCAGCCTGTGCATCGGCGGCGGCGAAGCCACGGCGATGGCCGTCGAACTGATGTAACGCCGTCTGCCGCCATAACCAATGCCCCGCCCGAGGAGACTGTCGTGCTGTTGAGCCAGGAACACCAAATGATCCGCGACGCCTTGCGCACCTTCGTGCGCGAGACCATCGTGCCGCAGGCCGCCGCCTGGGATCGCGACGGCACCTTCCCGCACGACGTGCACCGCCAGCTGGCCGGGCTGGGCGCCTATGGCGTGGCCGTGCCCGAAGCCTACGGCGGCGCCGGCCTCGACTATCTGGCGCTGGCGCTGATTCTCGAGGAAATCGCCGCCGGCGACGGCGGCACCTCCACCGTCATCAGCGTCAACAACTGCCCCGTGTGCAGCATGCTGATGGCATTCGCCAGCGAGGCGCAGAAGCAGCAATGGCTGGTACCGCTGGCACGCGGCGACAAACTCGGCGCGTTCTGCCTGACCGAGCCGCATGTCGGTTCCGACGCCGCGGCGCTGCGCACCACCGCCACACGCGACGGCGAGCACTACGTGCTCAACGGCGTCAAGCAGTTCATCACCAGCGGCCAGCACGGCGACGTGGCGATCGTCATGGCAGTCACCGACAAAAGCGCCGGCAAGCGGGGCATCAGCGCGTTCCTGGTGCCGACCGACACGCCCGGCTACACTGTCGCGCGCCTGGAAGAAAAGCTGGGCCAGCATTCGTCGGACACCGCGCAGATTCTTTTTGAAAACTGCCGGATCCCGGCGGCCAACCGGCTCGGCGACGAAGGCGAGGGTTATCGCATGGCGCTGTCCGGCCTCGAAGGCGGGCGTATCGGCATTGCCTCGCAGGCCATCGGCATGGCGCGCGCGGCGCTCGAGGCCGCGCTGGCCTATGCCAAAGAGCGGGAGAGCTTCGGCCAGCCGCTGTTTCAGCACCAGGCCGTGCAGTTCCGTCTGGCCGACATGGCCACCCAGATCGAGGTCGCGCGCCAGATGGTCTGGCATGCCGCCGCGCTCAAGGATGCCGGCTTGCCGTGCCTGAAGGAAGCGGCGATGGCCAAGCTGTTCGCCTCCGAGATGGCCGAGCGGGTCTGCTCCGACGCGATCCAGGTGCACGGCGGCTACGGCTACGTGAGCGACTTTCCGGTCGAGCGCATCTATCGCGATGTGCGCGTATGCCAGATCTACGAAGGGACCAGCGATATCCAGAAGATCCTGATCGCGCGCGCGCTGGCGCAGTGATCGCTCCATGACCCGAATGCCATCGACAAGGACGCTGCCGTGACTGCCACCTCCGCCATCGATTTTTATTTCGATTTTTCCTCGCCCTACGGCTATTTCGCCAGCACCGTGATCGACCAGCTCGCCGCGCGTCACGGGCGCAGCGTGCAATGGCATCCGATCCTGCTTGGCGCGATCTTCAAGACCACCGGCATGCAGCCGCCGGTGCAGTATCCGCTCAAGGGCGATTACATCTGGCACGACTTCGCCCGCAGCGCGCGCTTTCACGACATCCCCTATCGCCGGCCGAGCCGCTTTCCGCTGCCGACCCAGGCTGCCGCCCGGGCCACGCTGTGGGCGCACGAGGCGCTCGGTGACGAACGCGCCGTGACGCTCGCCAAGGCTATCTACCGGGGGTTGTTCGTCGACGACATCGACATCAGCGAGCCGGCCGAAGTCGTCAGGATCGGCACGGCGCTGGGCATCGACGGCAGCGCCCTCGAGCAGGGCATACAGCAGCCCTCGATCAAGGAGCAACTCAAGACCGGGGTCGAGCAGGCCCTGGCGCGCGGCGTATTCGGCTCGCCCTACGTGATCGTCGACGGCGAACCCTTCTGGGGCTTCGATCGTTTCGCGCAGATCGAAGCCTTCCTGCAAAATGGAAAGATCTGAGGCCCGCCCATGGACCACCCGAACCCAAGCCCGCCGGCCACACCCCTGGACTGCCCCTGTGGCGGCGGCCGCTATGCCGAATGCTGCGGCCGCTTCATCGACGGCGGCCAGGTGCCGGCAAGTGCCGAACAGCTGATGCGCTCGCGCTATACCGCCTATGCGCTCGCGCGCGGCGACTACCTGCGCGCCACCTGGCACGCCAGCACCGCGCCGGCCGAACTCGGCTTCGACGACGCCACGCGCTGGCTCGGCCTGCAAATCAGGCAACACGTGCAGCACGACGCCACGCACGCCGAAGTCGAGTTCGTCGCGCGCTACAAAGTCGGCGGCCGCGCCTACCGGCTGCACGAACGCAGCCGCTTCGAACGCGTGCCGCCCGAAGAGGGCGGGCGCTGGCTCTATCTCGACGGCACCCTATTCGACTAACCTCCACCCCATTTCAGACTCAGGTTTTTGCCATGCCGATCATCGAAAGCAAGCTCAATCCGCGCGCCGAGGAATTCCAGCGCAATGCCGCCGCCATGCAGGCCGTGGTCGACGATCTGCGCGCCAAGGTCGCCGCGCTGGCCGGCGGCGGCGGTGAAGCCGCCCGCAAGAAGCACCTCGCACGCGGCAAGCTGCTGCCGCGCGATCGCGTCCAGCAACTGCTCGATCCGGGCACCCCGTTTCTCGAATTCTCGCAACTGGCCGCCTACGACATGTACCGCAACGAAGCGCCGGGCGCGGGCGTGATCACCGGCATCGGCCGCGTGGCCGGCCACGAATGCGTGATCGTATGCAACGACGCGACGGTCAAGGGCGGCACCTATTACCCGATCACGGTGAAAAAGCACGTGCGGGCGCAGGAGATCGCCGAGCAAAACAACCTGCCGTGTATTTATCTGGTCGACTCGGGCGGCGCGAATTTGCCGAACCAGGACGAGGTGTTTCCCGACCGCGATCATTTCGGCCGCATCTTCTATAACCAGGCCAACCTGTCGGCGCGGGGCATTCCACAGATCGCCGTGGTGATGGGTTCGTGCACCGCGGGCGGCGCCTACGTGCCGGCCATGAGCGACGAGTCGATCATCGTCAAGAACCAGGGCACCATCTTTCTGGGCGGCCCGCCGCTGGTCAAGGCCGCCACGGGCGAGGAAGTCAGCGCCGAGGATCTCGGCGGCGGCGACGTGCATACCCGGCTCTCCGGCGTGGTCGACCATTTCGCGCAGAACGATGCGCATGCGCTGGCGATCGCGCGCGGCATCGCCGCCAACTTCAATCGCGTCAAGCCGGCCCAGATGGCCGTGCGCGCGCCGGTCGAGCCGCATTACGATCCGCGCACCCTGTACGGCGTGATCCCGGCCGATACGCGCAAGCCGTTCGACATCCGCGAGATCATCGCGCGCATTGTCGACGGTTCGGAGTTCGATGAATTCAAGGCACGCTACGGCACCACGCTGGTATGCGGCTTCGCCCACCTGTGGGGCTACCCGGTGGGCATCGTCGCCAACAATGGCATCCTGTTCTCGGAGTCGGCCCAAAAGGGCGCGCACTTCATCGAACTGTGCTGCCAGCGCAAGATCCCGCTGATCTTCCTGCAGAACATCACCGGCTTCATGGTCGGACGCAAGTACGAGAACGAAGGCATCGCCAAGCATGGCGCCAAAATGGTCACCGCGGTGGCCACCGCGCAGGTGCCCAAGCTCACCGTCATCATCGGCGGCTCGTTCGGCGCCGGCAACTACGGCATGTGCGGGCGCGCCTATTCGCCGCGCTTTTTGTGGATGTGGCCCAACGCGCGCATCTCGGTGATGGGCGGCGAGCAGGCCGCCTCGGTACTGGCGACCGTCAAGCGCGACGGCATCGAGACCAAGGGCGGGCACTGGAGCGCCGAAGAAGAAGAGGCGTTCAAGGCGCCGATTCGCGAGCAATACGAGAAGCAGGGCCACCCCTACTACGCCAGCGCGCGGCTGTGGGACGACGGCGTAATCGATCCGGCCGACACCCGCACGGTGCTCGGCCTCGGGCTGTCGGCCGCGCTCAACGCGCCGATTCCCGACACCCGTTTCGGCGTGTTCCGCATGTAAGCCGGCCTCGCCCCACGTTCTCTTATCGACAGGACATCCCCATGCAACTCGAGACCCTGCAGATCGCCATCGACAACCACGTCGCCACCGTCACGCTCAACCGCCCGGCGGTGCGCAACGCCTTCAATGAAACCGTCATCGAGGAACTGACCGGCGCGTTTCGCGCGCTGGGCGCGCGCGAGGACGTGCGCGCCATCGTGCTGGCGGCCAACGGCCCGGCCTTTTGCGCGGGCGCCGACCTCAACTGGATGAAAAAGATGGCGGGCTACTCCGACGAGGAAAACCGCGCCGACGCGATGACGCTCGCGACCATGCTCAACACCATCTACACTTGCCCCAAGGCGGTGGTCGCGCGCGTGCAGGGCGATGCCTACGCCGGCGGCTGCGGCCTGGTGGCCGTGTGCGACATCGTGGTGTGCGCCGACAGCGCGCATTTCTGCATCTCCGAAGCGAAGCTCGGGCTGAGCCCGGCGACCATCAGCCCGTACGTGATTCGCGCCATCGGCGAGCAGGCCGCGCGACGCTACTTCATCACAGCCGAGCGCTTCGACGCGGCCACCGCCCAGCGCCTGGGCCTGGCGCACGAAGTCGTGCCGGCCGACGGGCTCGATGCGGCCGTGCACGCCATCACCCGCACGCTGGCCGAGAACAGCCCGAATGCCGTGCGCGAGTGCAAGCGACTGGTGCACGACGTCGCCGGGCGTGCGCTCGACACCGCGCTGATCGCCGAGACCGCCGAGCGTATCGCACATATGCGCGCCTCGGACGAAGGCAAGGAGGGCGTGCGCGCGTTCCTGGAAAAGCGCACGCCGTCGTGGCGCTCATAAAGCGATGTCTTAAAAAAATTTCACGGCGCGGCGCGCGGGAGATGCCGAGCAATTGGTACCGGATTTTGCAAATATCGAATCATCTTCCGCCAATTCTTTTTATTTTTTGCTAATTTGCCGTCAAACTGACCTATTGATCGTTTTCGGATGCATCCATAACATGCCCCCATTCACTCTGCTTCGCCTCCCGGTTCGCCCGCTGCGCCTGTACGCGCACAGCGGGACGTGCCGGCGCCGTCCCGGCCGGCGGAGCGGGCTTTCGGGAGTCAACCATGGACGCTAATTCCAATACCGGCTGGCGCGAGCGCAGCCTGCGGCACGTCTGGCACCCCTGCACGCAGATGAAGCAGCAGGCCGAACTGCCGCTGGTGCCGCTGAGCCGCGGCCAGGGCCCCTGGCTTTATGACATGGCCGGCCAGCGCTATCTCGACGCCATCAGTTCCTGGTGGGTCAATCTGTTCGGGCATGCCAATGCGCGCATCAACGCGGCACTCGTCGAGCAGCTCGCCACGCTCGAGCACGCCATGCTGGCCGGTTTCACGCACGCGCCGGTCATCGAGCTCTCCGAGCGCCTGGCGGCGCTCACCGGCGAGGCGCTCGGCCATTGCTTCTACGCCTCGGACGGCGCCTCGGCGGTCGAGATCGCGCTGAAGATGAGCTTTCATTACTGGCGCAACCACGGCCAGACCGACAAGCGCGAATTCGTCTGCCTGCGCAACGGCTATCACGGCGAAACGCTCGGCGCGCTCGGCGTGACCGACGTGGCGATCTTTCGCGACGCCTATGACCCGCTGCTGCGCCACGCACACGTGGTCGCCTCGCCCGATGCGCGCGACGCGCGTGAGGGCGAAAGCGCGCGCGAGGTCGCGCAGCGCGCGGCCGACGAACTCGAGGCGCTGCTGCAGGCACGCCACGGGCAAATCGCCGCCCTGATCGTCGAGCCGCTGGTGCAGTGCGCCGCCGGCATGGCGATGTACGACACGCATTACCTGACGCTGGTACGCGCGCTGTGCGACCGCTACCAGGTACACCTGATCGCCGACGAGATCGCCGTCGGCTGCGGGCGCACCGGCACCTTTTTCGCCTGCGAGCAGGCGCAGCTGTGGCCTGACTTCCTGACGCTGTCCAAGGGCATCAGCGGGGGCTACCTGCCGCTGTCGCTGGTGATGACCACCGACCGCATATACGACGCGTTCTATCACGACGAGACGGTGCGCGGCTTCCTGCACTCGCATTCGTACACCGGCAATGCGCTGGCATGCCGGGCCGCACTGGCCACGCTCGACATCTTCCGCGACGACGACGTACTCAACGCCAACCGCGCCCGCGCGGCCCGGCTCACCGCCCTGCTCGCGCCGCTCGCGGCCCATCCGCGCGTGCGGCACTTCCGCCAGCGCGGCATGATCTGGGCCTTCGACGTCGCGCTCGACACGCTGGCCGAGGCCTCCGCCTTCGCGCGGCGCTGCCACGCAGCGGCGCTCGCGCGCGGCCTGCTGCTGCGCCCGATCGGCAACACCGTCTATCTGATGCCGCCGTATGTGCTCGACGACGACGCCCAGACCTGGCTGGCCACCCAAACACTGGCGGCATTGACCGACGCACTCGAGGCGCACTGACATGCAATTACTGGACTCCCTCGAACAGGGCCTGCAGGCGCTCGACGCGCAACACCTGCGACGCCGCCGGCGCACCGCCGACACCCCGTGCGCGCCGCACGTGCAGGTCGACGGGCGCGCCATGCTGGCTTTCTGCAGCAACGACTACCTGGGTCTGGCCGCCCATCCGGCCGTCACCGCCGCCTTCGCCGAGGGCGTGGCGCGCTACGGCGCCGGCAGCGGCGCATCGCACCTGATCAGCGGCCATGCGCGCGCCCACGCGCAACTCGAGGAACGGCTCGCGGCCATCATGGCGCCCCACCTGGAGCAGGCCCGGGCGCTGTATTTCTGCACCGGCTACATGGCCAACCTGGCGGTCTTGAGCGCCCTGGCGGGCAAGGGCGCGGCGATCTTCTCCGAAGCGCTCAACCATGCGTCGCTGATCGACGGCGCGCGACTGGCGCGCGCCGAGGTGCACGTGTACCCGCACGGCGACACCGGCGTGCTGGCCGAACAACTGGCCGCGTGCCGGGCCAGCACCAAGCTGATCGTCACCGACGGCGTATTCTCGATGGACGGCGACATCGCGCCGCTGCGCGAACTGCTGGCGCTGGCCGAACGGCACGGCGCCTGGCTGGTGGTCGACGATGCGCACGGCTTCGGCGTACTGGGCGACCAGGGTCACGGCGTGCTGGAGCACTTCGGCCTGCGCTCGCCGCATCTGGTGCTGATGGGCACGCTCGGCAAGGCGGCCGGCGTGGGCGGCGCGTTCGTTGCCGCGCATGCGACGGTCATCGAATGGCTGGTCAACCGCGCGCGGCCCTACATCTTCACCACGGCCGCAGCGCCCGCCCAGGCCCACGCGCTGCTCACCAGCCTGGACATCATCGAAGGCGACGAAGGCCGCAGCCGACGCACGCACCTGCAGGCGCTGATCGCGCAACTGAAGGACGACCTGCGCCTGCGTGGCTGGCAGCACATGGCCTCGCCCACCGCGATCCAGCCGATCGTGCTGGGCGCCAACGAGCATGCGCTGCGCGCGGCCGCCGCGCTCGACGCCGCCGGCCTGTGGGTGCCGGCGATCCGCCCGCCCACCGTGCCGGCCGGCACGGCCCGCCTGCGCGTGACGCTGTCGGCCGCGCATACTGCCGACGACGTCGGGCGGCTCGTCCAGACGCTCAACCAGCTCAACGCGGAGATCTGAAATGGGCGCCAAACACGCCTTTTTTGTTACCGGCACCGACACCGAGATCGGCAAGACGCTGACCTCGGCGGCCCTGCTGCACGCATTCGCCCGGCGCGGCCTGTCGACTGTCGGCTATAAATCGCTGGCCGCCGGCGCGACACAGCGCGAGGGCCGCTGGGTCAACGAAGACGTCGAACTGCTCAGCCAGGCCAGCAGCGTCGCGCTGCCGCCCGAGCGATACTGCCCCTACGTACTGCACGACGCCACCGCTCCGCACATCGCCGCGGCCGGCGAGGGCATCGCACTCGACCCGGCGGTGATCCGCGCCGGCTACGCGCAGCTCACGACCCTGGCCGATGCGGTCATCGTCGAAGGCGTAGGCGGCTTTCGCGTGCCGCTCACCGACACGCTCGACACCGCCGATCTGGCGATGCAACTCGGCCTGCCGGTCGTGCTGACGGTGGGTATCCGGCTGGGCTGCATCAGCCATGCGCTGCTCACCGCCGAGGCCATTGCCGCGCGCGGCCTGCGCCTGGCCGGCTGGGTCGCCAATCAGGTCGATCCGGCCATGCGCCACGCGCAGGCCAACGTCGAGACGCTGGCCGTGCGGCTCGGCGCGCCGCTGCTTGGCAACATCCCCTATCTGCCCCACCCGGACCCCGCCACCGCGTCCGGCTACCTCGACATCGCTCCACTGCTGGCCGAACAACTTTGAACCAAGGAACTCCCATGCAAACTCACGCCCACACCGCCGCCGCCCACCAGGACGACCTGCGCAAAAACGCCACAGCATGGCGCACCGCCGACGTGCTGGCGCTGTTCGAACTGCCGTTCGCCGATCTGATTTATCGCGCCCAGCAGGTGCATCGCGAGCATTTCGACGCCAACGCCGTGCAGCTCTCGACGCTGCTGTCGATCAAGACCGGCGGCTGCCCGGAAGACTGCGCCTACTGCCCGCAATCGGCACGCTACGACACCGGCGTCGAAGCCGACAAGCTGATGCCGCTCGACGAAGTGCTGGCCGCGGCGCAACGCGCCAAGGACAACGGCGCGACGCGCTTTTGCATGGGCGCGGCCTGGCGCTCGCCCAAGCCGCATCACCTCGAGGCGGTGCAGGACATGGTGCGCGGAGTCAAGGCGATGGGGCTGGAGACCTGCGTCACGCTCGGCATGCTCAAGGAAGGCCAGGCCGAAGAACTCAAGAATGCCGGCCTCGACTACTACAACCATAACCTCGATACCGCGCCGGAGTTCTACGGCCAGATCATCACCACCCGCACCTACCAGGACCGGCTCGATACCCTCGAGCGCGTGCGCGAGGCCGGCCTCAAGGTGTGCTGCGGCGGCATCGTCGGGCTGGGCGAATCGCGCCGCGAGCGGGCCGGGCTGATCGTACAGCTGGCCAACATGGACCCGTACCCGGAATCGGTGCCCATCAACAACCTGGTGCAGGTCGAAGGCACGCCGCTAGCCGGCAGCGAAGCGGTCGATCCGTTCGAGTTCGTGCGCACCATCGCGGTGGCGCGCATCACCATGCCGCGCGCCATGGTGCGCCTGTCGGCCGGGCGCGAGACCATGGACGACGCGCTGCAGGCGCTGTGCTTCCTGGCCGGCGCCAACTCGATGTTCTACGGCGACCAGTTGCTGACCACCGGCAACCCGCAGGCCGAGGCCGACCGCCAGCTGCTGGCGCGCCTGGGCATGCACGCCAGCACCGAGGCGCAATTGAGCGAGCGGCTCGGCGAAGCGGGTTCGTCCGACGGGTGCGGCGCGGCCTGCGCATCCCACTGAGCCCGAGATACCCCCTGCGTTGAAAACGACTGGAGACGACATGTTCGACAAGATCCTGATTGCCAACCGCGGCGAAATCGCCTGCCGCGTCGCGGCAACCTGCCGCCGCCTCGGCATCAAGACCGTGGCGGTCTATTCCGACGCCGACGCGCAGGCCAAGCACGTCGCGGTTTGCGACGAGGCCGTGCATATCGGCGGCGCGGCCGCGCGCGACAGCTATTTGCGCATCGATGCGGTAATCGACGCGGCGCGGCGCACTGGCGCGCAAGCGATTCACCCGGGCTACGGATTTCTGTCGGAAAACGAAGCGTTCGCCGCCGCATGCGCGAGCGCCGGACTGGTCTTCATCGGCCCGCCGGTCGAGGCGATCCGGGCAATGGGCAGCAAAAGCGCCGCCAAGAGCCTGATGGAGCACGCCAACGTGCCGCTGGTGCCGGGCTATCACGGCGCCGAGCAGGCGCCCGAATTCCTGCAGGCACAGGCCGACGAGATCGGCTATCCGGTCCTGCTCAAGGCCAGCGCCGGCGGTGGCGGCAAGGGCATGCGGGTGGTCGAGAGCGCCGCCGACTTCAAGGCCGCGCTCGCCTCGTGCCAGCGCGAGGCGCAAAGCAGCTTCGGCGACGACCGCGTGCTGCTGGAAAAATACCTGACCCGGCCGCGCCACATCGAAATCCAGGTATTCGCCGACACGCACGGCAACTGCCTGTACCTGTTCGAGCGCGATTGCTCGGTGCAGCGCCGGCACCAGAAGGTGCTCGAGGAAGCGCCGGCCCCGGGCATGACCGAACAGCGCCGCCGCGCCATGGGCGAAGCGGCGGTGGCCGCCGCGCAGGCGGTCGGCTACGTCGGCGCCGGCACGGTCGAATTCATCGCCAACCAGGACGGCTCGTTCTATTTCATGGAAATGAACACGCGCCTGCAGGTCGAGCATCCGGTGACCGAAATGATCACTGGCCTGGATCTGGTCGAATGGCAATTGCGCGTGGCCGCCGGCGCACCGCTGCCGCTGCGCCAGGAAGAGCTGCGCCTGCACGGGCACGCGCTGGAGGCGCGCGTCTACGCGGAAAACCCCGACAACAACTTCCTGCCCTCGACCGGCACGCTCAAATACCTGCGCACGCCCGCGGCAGTCGCTTTCGAGCGCGGCGCGCAGGGCAGCGACCCGGCGCCGGTGCGGATCGACGCCGGCGTGCGCGAGGGCGATACGATCTCGCCGTTCTACGACCCGATGATCGCCAAGCTGATCGTCTGGGGGCGCGACCGCGCCGAAGCGCTGGCGCGCATGCGCCAGGCGCTGGCCGAGTATCGGGTGGCCGGGGTGGCCACCAACATCGCCTTTCTCGACCGGCTGGTGGCCAGCGAGCCGTTCGCCACCGCCGATCTGGACACCGGTCTGATCGAGCGGCATCACGATACGCTGTTTCCGGCCGCCGAGCCGGTGCCGGCCGCCGCGCTCGCGCTGGCTACCGCGGCCCTGCTCGAGCGCGAGCAGATCCGCCAGCGCAAACAGTATCTGGACAGCACCGATCCCCACTCGCCGTGGCATCAGCACAACGGCTGGCGCCTGAATGGCCATTACGAACGGACCCTGCAATTCGACCAGGACGACACGCGGCACGACGTGATGCTCGCCTATCTGGGCGACCACAGCACGCTGGCGGTGGCTGGCCACACGCTACCCTTCGCGTACCGCCATGAGCAGGGCGCCCTGCAGCTGACGCTGGGCGACACGCGCACGCAGGGCCACGTGCATATCGACGGCGCGACCTACCACGTGTTTTACGAGGGCCGTCACTGGACGCTGCAATGGCATGACCCGCTGGCCCAGCAGGCGGGCCACGAAGGCGGCGAGGGCAAGCTCACCGCGCCGATGCCCGGCAAGGTCATCGCGGTGCTCGCCGAGAAAGGCGGCAAGGTCACCAAGGGCATGCCGCTGATCGTGATGGAAGCCATGAAGATGGAGCACACCATCAGCGCCCCGGCCGACGGCGAAATCGACGAAGTGCTGTACGGCGTCGGCGAGCAGGTGCAGGAGGGCGCGCAACTGCTGTCGCTCAAGGCGGCCGAGTAGCTCGCACATCTGGACGGGCCGCCCCGGAAAATGCAGATCCCTCCTGGGCGGCACCTAAGACATTTTAGAAAAATTTTCAGACACCTCTCGGGGTCGAGCCAGCCCGGCCCCGAGCGCAATCCGTGGTTGCGGACTCAGCGCCTGGATCTGAAGCGCGTGGCCAGCACCTTCACCAGGCTGGCGACCAGCGCCTGATCCTCCGGATTCATTTTGCCCACCGCGCGCGAGATCGCCACCATCGGGTCATTGGGATTGCCGTATGGCGTCAGCACCTGCTCGACCCTCAGGCTGCTGTTGTGCTCGAAGTTGAGTAATTCGGCGGGTGCGACGTTCAGCGTATCGGCCAGCACGCAGATATTGACCAGCGCGACGTTGCGCAGGCCGCGCTCGATGCCGCCCACGTAGGAGCGCGCCAGTCCGCTTTCAAGGGCCAGTTTTTCCTGCGACCAGCCGCGTGCCTTGCGGAACATCGCCAAGCGTTGACCAAACAATTTGAGAGGATCTTGATCCATAAGCCGTTGTGCGACGAGAGGCTCCACAGGCTAAGAATTTGCTCAACACAACACGACGCCTTTTATTAAGACACACTATAAGTAACAAATTGTCGCGTCATTAATTTGTGCGCGTAAAGCCCCAAAAACCCCGAGAAGGCCGGTAAACTCGTGCCGGCACCGTCAACGGCTATTCAATAGTTATCTATAATAGGCCGCACCATCGGCAACAACCCGGTTGCCGCGTGGCCGATGCCGCCCCGCCGCCTGCCCAGACACCCCGACCGGCGTCGGCGACCGGCCGTCGTTGTGCTCCGCTTCCCCCCGCGGCCCGCATGGCTGTCCCAATGACCATCGCGCAGGGAAACCCCATCATGTTCACTCCGCTGTCCTCCTTTTGCCACAACCCGCTGTTCGCCCTGAACTGCGCCGCCGATCTCGCCCAGCATTTCGACGCCCCCGGCGAGTCCGAACCGGCCGGGAATATCGACACCATCGACGCGCCCTGCCGGCAATGGATCGAGGCCGCGCCATTCGCGCTACTGGCCACGGCCGGCCCGGCCGGCCTCGACTGCTCGCCGCGCGGCGGGCCGCCCGGCTTCGTGCAGGTGCTCGACAGCCAAACCCTGCTCATGCCGGTTCGCCCCGGCAACAATCGCATCGACAGCATGCATAACCTGCTGGCCGATCCGCGCATGGCGTTGCTGTTCATGATCCCCGGCATCGCGCAGACCCTGCGCGTGAGCGGCAACGCGACCCTCTCGATCGATCCGGTCCTGCTCGGCACCTGCATGGCCGACGGCCAAGCGCCCAAGGTGGTGCTGGTGGTACAGGTCCAGCGAATCCTCTTTCAATGCACCGGGGCCGTGCGGCGGGCCGGTTTGTGGGGTTCGGATCGGCTTGCCGCGCCGGGCACGCTGCCGAGCGACTAGCAGCCGCTTGCGGCCGCATCGGCTATGCTTCGGGTCTGACCGACACCTTGCAGGATGCGCCGCCCCCTCATGGCACTCAAAGCCACCATCTACAAAGCCGATGTGCAAATCGCCGACCTCGATCGGCAGTATTACCAGGATCACGCGCTGACCATCGCCCGCCATCCGTCGGAGACCGACGAGCGGATGATGGTGCGCCTGCTGGCCTTTTTGCTGCACGCGCACGAGCACCTGAGCTTTGGCAAGGGCTTGAGCACCGCCGACGAGCCCGACCTCTGGCAACACGACCTGACCGGCGCGATCGCCTGCTGGATCGACGTCGGCCTGCCCGACGAGCGGCGCCTGAGCAAGGCGTGCGGGCGCGCCGAGCGCGTTTATGTCTATGCCTACGGCGGGCGCGCCGCCTCGGTCTGGTGGGAGCAGAACGCCGGCAAGCTGGCGCGCGCCGAACGGCTGACCGTCAGGCTGCTGAGCGACGACGACCTGGCCACGCTGGGCCGGCTGGCGCAGCGCAACATGCGCCTGCAATGCACCATCCAGGACGGCAGCGTGTGGCTCTCCGACGGCCAGCACAGCGTGCCGGTCACGCCCGAGACGCTGCTCGCGCCGCGCGCCGATCATTAGCGTCCCGCGTCCGGCCGGCCTTTGTTACACTTGACGTATACGTCATATATGCCGCCCGCTTAGGCCATCCCCGCTTCGTTATGGATATCCTGATTTACAGCCCCGAAGAGCAGCGCCAGCGCTGGGTCGCCGGCTTTGCCGCCGCGCTGCCCGAGGCACGCGTGCGGGCCTGGGCGCCGGGCGAGCGCGGGCATGCCGACTACCTGATACTGTGGCGGCCGACCGCCGACGTGCTGCGCCATCGCCGGGGACTCAAGGCAGTCTTCAATCTGGGCGCCGGGGTCGACGCCGTGCTGGCGCTGCTGGCGCAGGAGCCCGGCCTGCTGCCGCCGGAGGTGCCGCTGGTGCGGCTCGACGACGCCGGCATGGGCGCGCAAATGGTCGAGTACGTCACGCATGCGACGCTGCGCTATTTCCGCCGCTTCGACGCCTATGACAGACAACAGGCCCAGGGCGTCTGGCAGCCGCTCGCGCCTTACCCGCGCGAACAGTTCGCCATCGGCCTGCTCGGGCTGGGCACGCTGGGCGCACAGGTGGCCACGGCGCTCGCCCGCTTCGGTTTTCCGGTGCGCGGCTGGAGCCGCACGGCCAAGACCCTGCCCGGCGTGACCTGCTTTGCCGGCGCCGCCGGACTTGGCGATTTTCTTGCCGGCACGCGCGTGCTGGTCAATCTGCTGCCGCTCACCGCCGCTACCGCCGGGCTGCTCGATCGCCGCGTGTTCGACCGGCTGGCCCAGGGCGCGTACCTGATCAACGTGGCGCGCGGCGAGCACCTGGCAGAAGACGACCTGCTGGCGGCGCTGCGCAGCGGGCAACTGGCCGGCGCGACGCTCGACGTGTGCCGCACCGAACCGCTGTCCGCCGGGCATCCGTTCTGGCATACGCCGGGATTGACGCTGACGCCGCACATCTCGGCACTGACGTTGCATGAAGAGACGATCGAACAGATTTCGCGCAACATCCGCGCCATGGAGCGCGGCGAGCCGCTCGCCGGCGTGGTCGACCGGCAACGCGGCTATTAGAGGCCATGCATGACAGACATTGCGCCCGGCGTCCGCCGGCGCGCCGAACAGGAGGCAAATATGAGTGCGACGCAGTTACCCCGGCAGGTCAAGGTCATTGAAGTCGGACCGCGCGACGGCCTGCAGAACGAGAAGCAGCTGGTGCCGCTGGCCACCAAGATCGAACTGGTCGACCGGCTCTCGGCCGCCGGTTTCGCCAACGTCGAGGCCGCCTCGTTCGTCTCGCCCAAGTGGGTGCCGCAAATGGCCGACGGCGCCGAGGTCATGGCCGGCATCGCGCGCCGCCCCGGCACCATCTACTCGGTCCTCACACCCAACATGAAGGGCTTCGAGGGCGCGCTGGCCGCGCGCGCCGACGAGGTGGTGATCTTCGGCGCCGCCAGCGAAGCTTTCTCGCAGCGCAATATCAACTGCTCGATCGCCGAGAGCGTAGCCCGCTTCGCGCCGGTCGCGCGCGCGGCCAAGGATGCCGGCCTGCGCCTGCGCGGCGCGATCTCCTGCTGCCTGGGCTGCCCCTACCAGGGCGAGGTGCCGGTCGCCGCGGTGGTCGACGTGGTGCAACGTCTGCAGGCGCTGGGCTGCGACGAAATCGACATTGCCGACACCATCGGCGTGGGCACCGCCGGGCAGACGCGCACGGTCATCGAGGCGGCCGCCAAGGTATTTCCGATCGAGCGCCTCTCGGGCCATTTCCACGACACCTACGGGCAGGCGCTGGCCAATATCTACGCGGCACTGCTCAGCGGCATCACGATTTTTCATTCGTCGGTGGCCGGCCTGGGCGGCTGCCCCTATGCCAAGGGCGCGACCGGCAACGTCGCCACCGAAGACGTCCTGTACCTGTTGCAGGGCCTGGGCATCGAGACCGGCATCGACCTCGAGCAGGTCGTCGAGACGGGCGACTTCATCTCGCAGGCGATCGGGCGCGCCAACGCCTCGCGCGCCGGCCGCGCGCTGCTCACCAAGATGCGCGATCGGGCCGCGGCCGCCAGCGCATGAATCCAGCCAGCACGCTTGCCATGAATATCGATACCTCCCTGCCCGAGAGCGCGCAACGGGTCGCGCGCCTGCTCGCCGAAGCCGGTCACGACAAACCGGTGGTGATGCTGCCGCAAACCGGCAAAACCTCGGCCGAAGCGGCCGCCGGCCTGGGCTGCGACGTGGCCCAGATCGCCAAGTCGATCATCTTCCGGCGCGCCGCTGACGACGCCCCGGTGCTGGTCATCGCCAGCGGGGCCAACCGGGTCGACGAACGCAAGGTCGCCGCGCAGGTCGGCCCGCTGGCCAAGGCCGATGCCAAGTTCGTGCGCGACAAGACCGGCTATGCGATCGGCGGCGTGTGCCCGATCGGCCATCTGACACCACCGGTGATGCTGATCGACGCCGATCTGTTCGCGCTAGACAGCCTGTGGGCCGCCGCCGGCCATCCCCATGCGGTGTTCAACCTGAGTCCGCAGCAGCTCGAGGCGATGACCGGCGCGCCGGTGGCCGACGTCGCGCTGCGCGATTGACCGATCCTTCATTTAACCCTTTTGCTGGAGATTCGCCGATGCAAGCTGCCCTGCAACCCGGCTTCGCGTTCGAATGGACTTACCAGGTGCCGCGCAAGGCCCTGGTGCCCGAACTGTACGACGACATCGCGCCATGCCGCGAGATGCCGGCGGTGCTCGCCACCGGCTACATGGCCGGCATCATGGAATGCGCCTGCCTGCAGGCGATCCAGCCGTACCTGGACTGGCCGCAGGAACAGTCGCTCGGCACGCTGATCTCGTTCTCGCATCTGGCCGCCACGCCGGCCGGCGACACCCTGCGCATCCAGGGGCGGCTGGTCGAGATCGACGGACGCCGGCTCAAATTCGAAGTCGAAGCCTGGGACGGCCTCGACAAAATCACCGAAGGCGTGCACGAACGCATGCTGGTCGATAACACGCGCTTTCACACCAAACTGCGCGAAAAGGCCGACAAGCTCGGCCTGGCCATTTAATACGTTGCGCCGCATGCCGTCCCGCCCCGCCTCGCCACCTCACGTGCCGCAGATGCCGCCCTGCTCGCCGGTGCCGTCGCCCTGCACCAATATCTGCCGGATGAACCCGGCCACCGGCTGGTGCGAAGGCTGCTGGCGCACGCTCGACGAGATCGCCGCCTGGTCGACGCTCTCCGAGGCAGCCAAGTGCGACGTGTGGCAAGCACTCGACGCCCGGCGTGCGCAGCATGCGCGCGAATCCTTCTGACACCGACTCGATAACCCATGGGACGCATCGTTCAAATCGGCGAAACCTTCTGCGACACGTTCTCGTTTACCGCCGAGAACATCAAGACCTTTGCCCGACTGGCCAACGACAACAACCCCCTGCATCTGGATGACGACTACGCCGCCGCAAGCCGTTTCGGCGGATTGATCGCCTCGGGCACCCAGCCGATGTCGTATTTCTGCGCGATGCTGGCCACCCACTACTCGATCGATCGCCAGCCTCTGGGCCTGGAGTTCGACGTGCGGCTGAAGAAGGCGGTCGGCGTCGGCGACACCGTCACCATGCAATGGACGGTGGACGAGGCCGTATGGAAGGACAAGCTCGGCGGCGACATCGTCACGCTGCACGGCAGCGCCATCAACCAGCGCGGCGAAACGGCCCTGCTGGGCACCGCCACGATTCTCGTCTGCCCGCGCTCACAGCCCGGCACCGAGCCCGCATGAGCACACCGCCGCTGCCAGCCTCGATGCGCGTGCTGCAGCGCGGCTGGCTGTCGTCCAACAACATCCTGTTCCTGGACGAAGAACCGACGCTGGTCGACAGCGGTTATGTTTCGCATGCCGAACAGACGCTCGCGCTGGTGGAAAACGCACTCGCCGGATACCCGCAAGGACTCAGGCGAATCATCAATACGCATCTGCATTCGGACCACTGCGGCGGCAACGCGCTGCTGCAGCAGCGCTACGGCTGCCGCACCCTGATCCCGGCCGCCGAGGCCGATGTCGTGCGCGACTGGGACGAAGCGCGCCTGAGCTATCGGGCCACCGGGCAGCAATGCGCGCGCTTTGCCTTCGACGGCACGCTGCGGCCAGGCGACACGCTGACGCTCGGCCACCTTGCCTGGGAAGTGCTGGGGGCGCCGGGTCACGACCCGCACTCGCTGATGCTGTACTGCCCGGCCGAGGCCATTCTGATTTCCGCCGACGCCCTGTGGGAAAACGGCTTCGGCGTGATCTTCCCGGAACTCGACGGCGCTTCGGGTTTCGCCGAGCAGGGCGCGGTGCTCGATCTGATCGGCCGGCTCGAGGTGCGCTGCGTGATTCCCGGGCACGGTGCGCCGTTTGGCGAGCCCGCCCGCGCGCTCGACATCGCACGCGGCCGGCTGGCCTACCTGCGCGCCGACCCACGCCGCAATGCCCGCAACGCGCTGAAGGTGCTGATCGTATTCCGGCTGTTATCGGCGCGCCAGCTCGCGCGGGCAGAGCTGCAGGCAATGCTCGCTCAGGCGGATGTGATGCGTGCGGCCGCCGCGATGCTGGCGCCGCCCGCGGATTGGCCGGCGTTGCTCGATGAGCTCTGCGGCGAACTGGCACGCGCCGGCGCGGTTCGACTCGATGGCGACACCGTGAGCGCCGCCGGGCAACCTTGACTTAAGTCATGGCAATCGAGCGTGGGCGTGATAACCGATCAAAAAAAAGCATCGAATTGAGAGATAATCCGCGCAAGGGGCCCCTAGTTACTGCGACCACCGCGTACCGGTACTGAACGAGCGTCCCAATCGAAATGGGCCGCCGCCATGAAAACCAGTAAAGGGAAAGCGAAGCTTCGCCTGGCCGAAGACGCGCCCCCGCCACACTCCCCGACCGAGCCGCCTCCCGCGGCGTCGAGTCCGCCGACCACCGGCAAAGCGCTGGCCGGCAGGGGCAAAGGTTTTGCCCGCCGGATCTATCGGCTGCGCACGATGGGATGCGCGATCGGCTTTTTCTGCGTCGCTGGCGTGTTTCGCCAGTTGCACGCCGCTCCGTGGCTGTGGGCGCTGCTCGTGTTCCACGGCTACCTCTGTGGCCGCACCTCGCTTATCGCCTTGCGTTGCGCGCCCGCGTGCCCTATCGGGGCGAGCGCCGCAATCTGATGATCGACGCGGCATTCGGCGGTTTCTGGGTCGTCGCGATGCGTTTCAACCTGCTGCCAAGCCTGGTGCTCATCACCATGCTGTCGATGGACGATATCGGCGCAGGCGGCCTGGCGCTGTTCTGGCGAGGCCTGATCGCGCACGCGGCGGGCGCCGTCGTCGGCGCCGGCGTGCTCGGCCTGCACGTTGCCCCGACCTCCGACATGTTCAATATCGTGACCTGCCTGCCAATGCTGGTGCTTTATCCGATCGCGCTGGGGCAGGCGACCTACGAAATGTCGCAAAAGCTCGCCCAGCGCACCCGCGAACTCGAATACCTGAACCAGCACGACGGGCTCACGGGCCTGTTCAGCCGCTTCTACTGGGAAGCCTGCCTGGCCAGAACCTTCGATGAATGTCTCGCCAGCGGCCGGCCCGCCTGCCTGATCATGCTGGATCTCGATCATTTCAAGCAGATCAACGATACGCATGGCCATCTCGCCGGCGACCTGGTGCTGCAGAAATTCGCGGGCACGCTGCGCGAGAGCCTGCGCAGCGAGGACATCATCGGCCGCTATGGCGGCGAGGAATTCGGCGTGATCCTGCCCGGCGTGAACGCCGACCAGGCGGAGCCGATCATCGACCGGCTGCTCGCCAGGCTGCGCGCGCAAACCAGCCTCGATCGGGAAATGCCGCCCGGCTGCACCGCGAGCGCCGGCATAGTCGCCTTTTCCGCGGGATTCCCCAACCCCGACGCCTGGTTGCAACAGGCCGACCACGCGCTGTATCAGGCCAAGCGCCTGGGCCGGGATCGCCTGGTGGTCTGTTGAGCAGGCCATCATGCCTGGCTCGGCGCCACGCCGGCGACCTCGGTCCGGCGCGCCGGGTTCAACCCTGCTCGCGTACCTTCGCGCGCTGGCGATGCGCCGCCACCTTGGCGCGATTGCCGCAGATTGCCATGCTGCACCAGCGACGCGCGTGAGCGCGCGTGTGATCGGCAAACAGCAGCGTGCAGCGCGGCCCCTCGCACGCCTTCACGTAGGTGAAATCCTGCTCGCAGATCAGTCGCGCCAGCGCCTCGGCGATCGGCATCAGCAACGACGCTGGGGATTTCCAGCGGCGGCGCGAACGTAGCCTCAAGGCCGCGCCTCCGTCTGCCGCGCCGGCCACGACTTCGCCATATTGATCGTCCTGCGCGAGCAACCGGTTCAGCGGCTCGATCTCGCTCAATTTAACGGTATCCAGCGGCCGTCCCTTGCGTTTGCCGACGAAGGCGCGAAACCACTCGCGCAGTGCGCGCGCCTGCGCCGCCACTTCGTCGAGTTCGGCTGGCGCGGCCTGCGAGCGCATCTCGGCAAGCACTGAAGCCGGCACCAGATTCGCCTGGGCCAGCCATGCCAGCAAGCCTTCGCCGTCGGCGAGCCAGTCGACCGGCTCGTCCACCGGCGTGGCAACCGAATTCAGAAAGTCGAGGCCCGGTGCATCGGCCACGAATATCGCGGGAATCTGGCGGTAGTCCATTGGGGCAACGAGGAAGGAAAAATGATAAGAAAATTGTAACCTCTAAAAATAGCATTGACAAGTTACCAATTGATTGAATAACCTTTAAAAAACACAAATAGAGGTTACACATTTGCGGTACGTCACGATCTCCGGTAACGGCCGCCTTTCTCCAAAGGAGCAAGACATGTCTGTGAATAACGTAAGCGTTGTACTGGCGCACGGCGCATGGGCGGATGGATCGAGTTGGCGCAAGGTGATCGATATGCTGCGGGCGCAGCATATCGATGCCGTCGCAGCGCCCTTGCCGCTGACCTCATTGAGCGAGGACGTCGCCGCGCTCGAGCGCACACTCGAGCGAATCGATGGCCCGGTGGTGCTGGTCGGCCATGCCTACGCGGGCGCCGTCATTGCAGGCGTCCTCAATGAGCGTGTGGCGGCGCTGGTGTACGTCGCGGCGCTCGCGCCCGACGAGGGCGAAACCGTGGCCGACATGTTCTATCGCGCCGAGCCCCACCCGCAAGCCCCCCGCCTGGCGCCCGATCGCCATGGCCTGATCTGGCTGCCGCACGAAGCGTTCGCGACGGCGTTTGCTCAATATGCTTCGCCGCCTGAGCTATCGGTGCTCGCAGCGGTACAGCGCCCCATCGCGGCGGCATGCATCGGCCAGGCGCTCGAGCGCCCGCTCTGGCGCGACCGCCCCAGTTGGTTTCTGGTCGCCGGGCAGGACCGGATGATCCACCCCGAGACGCAGTCCTTCATGGCGCGCCGCATGGGTGCGCGCATCCATGCGCACCCGGTCGATCACACGCCGATGGTCAGCGCGCCGGGCGTCGTCACGGACCTCATTGTCGAAGCAGCCCGGACCATCTCAGCCAGCTAGCGACCTCACGACCTGCATTCCCCGCAATTGGGTGCCGCGTTTGGGTGCCCGTATCCCCCTCCTTTACTTTTCTTTGGGATGAAAATCATGACTGCCATTACCTATCGCCATGCCGACGTCGACGGTTTCAAGGTGTTCTACCGCGAAGCGGGCCAGCCGGGCACGCCGAAACTATTACTGCTGCATGGCTTCCCGAGCGCGAGCCATATGTTTCGCGACCTGATCCCCGAACTCGCGAACCGCTTCCACATCGTCGCACCGGACCTGCCCGGCTTCGGACAATCGGATATGCCCGGGCGCGATCGGTTTGCCTACACGTTCGACAATATCGCCAAGGTCATCGGGCGCTTCACCGAAGTGATCGGCTTCGAGCGTTTCGCGGTTTATGTGTTCGACTATGGCGCACCGACGGGCTTCAGGCTCGCGCTCGAGCACCCCGAACGAATCACCGCGCTGATTTCGCAGAACGGCAACGCCTACGAAGAGGGGTTGAGCGAGGGCTGGAATCCGATCCGCGCCTATTGGCAAGATCCGTCGCAAGCCAATCGCGAGGCGCTGCGCGCACTGCTCACGGACGAGACAACGGTCTGGCAGTACACGCACGGCGTGCCGAACCCGGCCAGCGTATCGCCGGATGGCTACTCGCTGGACGCGTTTTACCTGAGCCGGCCGGGTGCGCACGAGATTCAACTCGATCTGTTCGGCGACTATAAAAGCAACGTCGCGCTGTACCCGGCGTTCCAGCAATATTTCCGGACCCATCAACCGCCATTGCTGGCCGTGTGGGGCAGGCACGATCCGTTCTTCTTGCCGGCCGGCGCCGAAGCATTCAAGCGCGACTTGCCGAATGCGGTGGTGCGCATGTTCGACACCGGGCATTTTGCGTTGGAGACGCATGCGGCACAGATCGGCGCGGCGATCGTGGATTTCCTGACACGTTGAGCCGCGAGCCGGGCAATGCGCAGCGCGGTTGCCCGGCCATTCACGGCGCTCCGGCGCCGCACTGGCACGCCAGCGCCCCAGTGCGGCCAGCAGCAAGAACACCCCCCGAAATCAATCGACGCTGGCATACACGGAGGCCACGCAAATGAGCGGCCATCACCATGCATCCCATGCCGGCAAGGCGGGATTTTTCGTCATTCTGGTCACCTCGACTTTCCTGATGGGGTCGAGCTTCGTGTCAGGCAAGATCCTGCTGGCGCAGGGGTTTGCTCCCATGTCGCTGGTGGGCTGGCGGTTTCTGGTCGCCGCGCTCGCCACCTTGCCGCTGGCGCGGCTCGACAACCGCTCGCTGCGTGCGGCCCTGGTGCCCCGCGGCATGCGAGCGCGCGATGTGGCCCTGGTTGCCCTGATCGGGCTGACACAAACCGCGGCGGTGATGGGCCTGCTGTTTCTCTCCATGCGGTCGATCTCGGCAGCCACGGCGGCGATCCTGCTTTTCACCAATCCGATCTGGGTAGCGGTGTTGGGTCGGCTGTTTCTCGGCGAGGCATTGCATCGGCATCGGGCCGCCGGCCTGTTGCTGGGAATCGTCGGCGTCGTGCTCGCGATCGGGCTGGGCGCCGGCACGCTCTCGTCCCCGGGCGCCTTGGCCGGCGAGCTGATTGGGCTGGCCTCCGCGGTGTGCTGGGCGGCCGCCACCATCGTCAACAAGCGTGCCAACCTGCCAATGGGCGCCTGGGCCTTGAGCTTCTGGCAAATGCTGATCGGCTCGGTCGCCCTGTTGGTCATCGCGTACGCTAGCGGCGAGCACTGGCCCGCAGCGGTCAATCCGACCCAATGGGGATGGTTTCTCTGGCTGTCGATCCCGGCCTCGACCGGCTCGTTCGGCCTGTGGTTCGTCGCGCTCAGGCAAGGCGGGGCCACCAGAACCAGCGGCTATCTGTTTCTCGCGCCGCTGTTTACCGTCGTGCTATCGTTTTTCTTGCTCGACACGACGTTGTCGTGGCTGCAGGCAGCGGGCGGCTTGTTGATCTGCGTCGCGCTGTGGTTGGTCAACCGCGAAATTCCCGCGCGCACTGAACAGGAACGAATGAATGCGGCGCTCGCCGAAGGCGAAGCCTGACCATTGTTATGAACGAACGACATGGTCCGGACACGACATGAGCACCGGCAACGTCCGAGCGTGTAAACTGCTGCCTTTTTCGACACAAGCAATATGGTGCAAGTCCCGCAACGTACAACGCCGGGCGCTCCGGCGCTGGTTCGCTTGCTGGCGCGGCTCGCGCAGCTCGACGTTGCCGAACCCGGGCAGTCTCTGGCGGACCGGCTCGGCCAATGGCTGAGCTGGACCGATGCCATTACGCTGTCCTCGGCGCTGAGCGCCCGGGCGCCGGCGGCGCCGGCCCACGCCGATGCACGCTCGGCGAGTGATGATGCCGAACGCATGTGCGCACGGGTGCGTACCGCGCTGACCAACGCCATCGCCGGCGCCAGCGGCGTGGTAAGCAGCGCCGGTCGCCGCACGGCGTCGCGTGCGCCGGTGCGGCGCAACACGGCCGACCCGGTCCCCGAGTTCGCGGTGTTTCGCCAGGATTACCTCACCGTGCAGCAAACGATGCAAACCGACATCGGCCTGTTGCGCGAGCGGCTGCGCCGGCAACTCATGGCCCGGACCCCGGAGCTGGCACGGCTCGCGGTGCTGGACGCCAGCCTGGAGCAGGCGCTCGACGCCCGCGAGCGCACCCTGCTGGCCACCGTGCCCACCCTGCTCGCCGTGCACTTCGAGCGGCTGCGCGAGGCCGGGCAGCAGATGCAGGCCGATGTGCCGGAGGCGGCCATGCCGGCTGCCGCGCGCGCCTGGCTGGGCCAGTTCCGCCAGGACATGCAGCGGATCCTGCTGGCCGAGCTGGAGATTCGTTTTCAACCGATCGCGGGGCTGCTTGCCGCCCTGCGCACCTGTTAATTGGGACGCCATGTCCAGATATCGCTTTCATCTTGTGGTTTTTTTGGTCGGCTTGGCCGCCGTGTGCTGGATCGGCGCCGGCTATGCCGGCTCGAACCCGCTGGCGCTGACGGCCACCGCCGTGGTGGGCGCCTGCTATCTGGCGGGGGCCTTTGAACTGAAACGCTACGCTCAGGCCACCGCCGCGCTCGAACATGCGGTGGCGGGCCTGGCCGAGCCGCCGCCGGCGCTGGACGCCTGGCTCGGGCAAGTGCCGCCGGGCCTGCGCGGTGCCGTACGTCTGCGTATCGAGGGCGAGCGCGTGGCCTTGCCGGGGCCTGCGCTGACGCCGTATCTGGTCGGCATGCTGGTGTTGCTGGGCATGCTCGGCACACTGCTCGGCATGGTCGCCACGCTCAAGGGTACCGGGGCCGCCCTGGACGGCGCGGCCGACCTGCAGGCGATCCGCACCTCGCTGGATGCGCCGCTCAAGGGGCTCGCGTTCGCGTTCGGCACCTCGATCGCCGGGGTCTCCACCTCCGCGATGCTGGGCCTGCTCTCGGCCCTGTGCCGGCGCGAGCGGCTGCACGCCGCACAGGCGCTCGACGCCAGGATCGCCACCACGCTGCGCGGCTACTCGCACGCGCATCAGCGCGAAGAGGCATTCAAGCTGCTGCAGCGCCAAACCGAGACCATGCCCGCGCTGGTCGACCGCCTCGAAGCGGTGATGACCGCCCTGACGCAGCACAGCCGCACGGCGAGCGAGCAACAGTTGGCCACTCAGCAGGCATTCCTGGACAAAACGGAGGCGGCCTATGCGCGCCTGGCCGATTCGGTCGGGCAATCGCTGCGGCAAAGCGCCGCCGAGGGCGCCCAGGCCGCAGGGGCCGCGCTGCAGCCGGTAATGGCCGCCACCATGGCGGAACTCACGCGCGAGGCAGCCACGCAGCGCGAGACCGTTACGCAAGCCGTGCAGCAGCAGCTCGACGCGTTGGCAAGCGGGTTGGCCGCGACCAATACCTCCATCGCCGAGACCTGGAGCCGTGCGCTGGCCGAGCAGCGCCAGGCCGGCGAGCGCGCCGCCCGGGATCTGAGCGCCTCGTTCGATCGCGTCGTCGAAACCTTCGAGCAACGTTCGACGAGCCTGGTCGAGGGCGTCTCGGCGCGGCTCGAGCACGCCACGGCCAGCGCCAGCCAGACCTGGGCCCAAACGCTGGCGCAGCATGCCGAGGCCAACGAGCGGCTGGCCGGGCGCCACCAGCAGTCACTGGAGGCGGCCGCCGCGGCCGTCGAGCAGCACGCGGCGTCGCTGCTGCGCAGCGTGAGCGAATCGCATACGCGCTGGCAGGAAGACTGGCAAAGCGCATCGGCCCGGCGCGAAGAACAACGGCTGGCAGCCTGGCACGAGAGCCTCGGCGAGATGGCTGCGGGGCTCACCGAACAGCTGGCGCAAGCCGCCACCCGCGGCGAGCAGCAACAGCACGCGATCTGCGAGACCCTGGCGCGTACCGCGAGCGAAATCTCGGCCCAGGCGCATACGCAGGCCAGCCAGACGATCGCCGAAATTTCCCAGCTCGTGCAGGCCGCATCCGCGGCGCCCAAGGCCGCCGCCGACATGGTCGCGCAACTGCGCGAGCAACTCTCCGAGAGCCTGGCGCGCGATACCGCGACGCTCGAAGAGCGCAGCCGCATGCTGGCGACCGTGGAGACCTTGCTCGTTGCCGTGAATCATGCATCGACCGAGCAGCGCGCGGCGATCGACGCACTGGTGGCAACCTCGGCGGACCTGCTGCAGCGCGTTGGCGGACAATTCACCGAACGGGTCGAGGCCGAGACCGGCCGGCTCGCGGACGCGGCCGCCCAGGTGAGCGTCGGCGCAGTCGAGGTCGCCAGCCTTGGCGACGCCTTCGGCGCCGCGGTACAACTGTTCGGTCAGGCCAACGACAAGCTGACGGCGCACCTGCAACGCATCGAGGCCGCGCTGGAAAAATCGCTCGCGCGCAGCGACGAGCAACTTGCCTATTACGTTGCGCAGGCCAGGGAGGTAATCGACCTGAGCATGTTGTCGCACCGTCAGATCGTCGACGATTTGCAGCGTCTGGGCGGGCCGCTCGCCAATGGAGTCGAGGCCGCATGAACGAGGAGATCGACGGCGGCGCCGAGCCGAGCGCGCCGGTATGGGCGGCCTTCGGCGATTTGATGTCGGTGTTGCTGGGCGCATTCGTGCTGATCCTGGTCGCGGTGCTCGGCGTGCAGCTGGGTCTGTCGACCAAACTCGAGCACGAGATCAGGCAGCGGCAACTCGAGGCACAGCGGCGTCACGCGCTGGAGCAGGCGCTGGCGGGGCCGCTCGCGGCCGGCCGGGTGACGCTCGTCAACGGGCGCATCGGCATCAGCGGCAGCGTACTGTTCGCGCTCAATTCCGATCAACTGCAACCGCAAGGCCGGGTGCTGCTCAAGAGCCTGGTCGGGCCGCTCTCGGCCTACCTCAAGACGCATGACCAGATCCTGATGGTCAGTGGATTTGCCGACGACCTGCCAGTGCGCTCGACCAATCGGCGCTTCGCCGATAACTGGGAACTGTCGGCCCAGCGCGCGCTGACTGTCACGCGTGCGTTCATCGACGAGGGCATTCCCGCTTCGTCGGTATTTGCCGCGGCATTCGGCTCGGAGCAACCGGTGAGCAGCAACACCGACGCGGCGGGGCGGGCCAGGAACCGGCGCGTCGAAATCGCCGCCGTGCCGCGCCCGGGAGCCACCGATGGCGGCCTGCATGACTAGCGCCGCCGACCAGGCCCGCGCAACGCTCGAAGCCTGGCGTGCGAGCGGCGCCGACCGGCTTGATCCGGTGCGCTTTGCTTTCATCGACGCACTGCAGCGGCGCGCCGCCGGTCATACCGGGCAGGCGCGCCGCCTGCTCGATGAGCGGCTGTCGGCGCTGCTGGCAGCGTATGCCGACGGTCTGCCGCAGGCCGCCGACACGCTCGCGTCTCGGGACACTCCGGCCAGCGATTCGACCGTCCGGAGCGATACGGGCCGGCCGCTGGCCGGCCTGCTCGATGCCATCGCCGCCGGCGGTGCGGCGCAGCGCTCGCCAGACTATCCGGAGCTCGCGCTGCTCGACTACTTCAGGGAAACCTGGGCAGCACTCAGTGCCGAACAACAGTTGCGGCAATCGCTCGACCACGTGCCGGCCAACGCCGGCCCGCTCAATTCCAGCAGTCTCGTGCACCGCTCGCTTGCTCTCATGCGCGAGGTCTCGCCCGGCTACCTGCGGCACTTCCTGTCGTATGTCGATGCCCTCGCGTGGCTGGGGCAACTCGGCGGCGACGGCGCCGTGCCGGGCAACGACACACCGTCGGCCAAGCCGGTCGACAACCCCGCCGGCCGCAAAACAAAACGCGCCGCGAAGTCCCGCTGAGCACGCACGACCCGGTTATAGCCGGTTGACCGTCCTGATCATTTCGGCCATCCGGCCGCTCTCGGCGGCGAAGCGCAACGGCTTGCAGCGCTCGACGATGACCTCGGACTCGCCGCGTTCGAGCAACTGCATGACTTCATCGATGAATTGCGCAAGCGGCATCGCATTCGGGTCGGAAGCCTGGAACTCGCCAAGCAATTCGGTCTGCACATACGGCGGCGCGATCTCGACGACTTCGACGGGCGT
The DNA here is from genome assembly GCF_004297875.1 of Pandoraea sp. Lineage (GTDB taxonomy): Bacteria > Pseudomonadota > Gammaproteobacteria > Burkholderiales > Burkholderiaceae > Pandoraea. Next base: position 50,567 of record NZ_SCSK01000069.1, read on the forward strand.
GCCCTGCAACTGATGCCGCAGCGACATCGAATACGAATGGATCGCCGCCTTGGTGGCGCTGTAGGTCGGCGACGAAAACATCGGCACGAAGGCCAGGCCCGACGAGACCGTCACCAGCGTGCTGCGCGGCTGTTTGAGCAAATGCGGCAGCAATGCCGCGCTCATGCGCAGCGTACCCGACAGGTTCGTCGCAATGGTTTGCTCGGCATCGTGGAGATCCGCGGGGGACTGCTTGATATCTTCCTCGCGCATGATGCCGGCGTTGTTGATCAGCACGTTCAACGCGGGGAACCGGGCGATCGCCTGCTCGGCCAATGCCGCAATGCTGGCCTTGTCGGTGATGTCGAGTTGCAACGACACCATGCCGGGATTGGCTGCGGTGACTTCATCCAGGGCGGCTTGGCGACGCCCGGAGATGATGACTTGATTGCCCAGCTTGTGAAACGCTTCGGCCAGCGCCCGGCCAATGCCCGACGCGCCGCCGGTAATCAGAATGGTATTGCCCGTGATGTTCATGATCGACTCCTTTAAGTTGACGGTTTGTACGATAATGCAATCACTTTCCATTCGGAAGTAGGCACCCAAAAGATTTGTACTTACCAAAAGGAGAGCGACATGAACAAAACTCCGAAGGAACCGACGGCGTCGCCGCCCACAAAAACCTATCCACCGCTCGCCCCGGAGGTCGAGGCACTGGTGCACGAAATCATCGGCCAGGTCGCCGGCAAGTGGACCATGATCATCCTCGACCTGCTGCAGGAAAAGGGCACCTTGCGCTTCACGCAGATCGGCAAGACGGTGAGCGGCATCAGCCAGAAAATGCTGACCCAGACCCTGCGGGAAATGGAGCGCGACGGACTGGTCGTGCGCACCGTGCACCCGGTTATCCCGCCCCATGTCGACTATGCGCTGACACCGCTGGGCGAGAGCCTGAGCGAGGCGTTTTGCAGCGTCTGGCTATGGACCGAAAAGCACTACGGCGAGATTCAGAAAGCACGCGAGGCGTTTGCGGCGGTCTCGAAGCAACCCTCCAATTCGATTGCGCGCGAGCGCCGGTGAAGCCCCTATAATCGAACGGTCGTTCATTACCCGCCCAATCGAGGAGATGTTGCATGGCTCTTCCGCCGCTGCTGCAAAATCTGGCGCTGCCTGTCGTGGCCTCGCCGATGTTCATCGTCAGTTACCCCGAGCTGGTGCTGGCCCAATGCAAGGCCGGCATCGTCGGCTCGTTCCCGGCGCTCAACGCGCGCCAGCCCGAGCTGCTCGACGAGTGGCTCACACGCATCAACGAAGAACTCACCGCGTTCAAGGCGGCTCATCCGGAGCGCCCGGTCGGCCCGCTGGCCGTCAACCAGATCGTGCATCAATCGAACGCGCGGCTCGAGCACGACGTGCGGGTCTGCATCGATCACAAGGTGCCGATTTTCATCACCAGCCTGCGCGCGCCGATCAAGGAGATTCTCGACGCGGTGCATAGCTACGGCGGTATCGTGCTGCATGACGTGATCAACATCCGGCATGCGCAGAAGGCGCTCGAAGCCGGCGTGGACGGGCTGATTCTGGTGGCTGCCGGTGCCGGCGGCCACGCGGGCATGCTCTCGCCGTTTGCGCTGGTGGGCGAGGTGCGTAAATTCTTCGACGGCCCGCTGGTGCTCTCCGGGGCCATCGCAACCGGTGGCGCGATTCTCGCCGCGCAGGCGATGGGGGCCGATCTGGCCTACATCGGCACGCGCTTCATCGCCTCCGAGGAAGCGCACGCGACCGACGAATACAAGCGGGCGATCGTCGACGCCAGCGCGGCCGACATCATCTACACCAACCTGTTCACCGGCGTCCACGGCAACTACATCCGCCAGAGCATTCTCAATGCCGGCCTCGATCCGGACAATCTGCCGGCCTCGGATAAAAGCAAGATGGACTTTTCCGGCGGCACTTCAAAAGCGAAGGCGTGGAAGGATATCTGGGGCGCCGGGCAAGGCGTGGGGCTGATGGAAAGCGTGCAGCCGGCCGGCCAGATCGTCGCGCAATTGAAGGAAGAATACGAAGCCGCGCGTCGGCGGCTGCTCGCCTGAGCAAAACGCCGGCATGTGCAGGCGCACATGCCGGCGTCAAGCAATCAAATAATCAATACGTGTACACGCCGCGCCCGCTCTTGCGCCCCAGGTAGCCCGCGGCCACCATTTCCTTGAGCAGCGGGCAGGGACGGTATTTGGAATCGGCGAACTCCTCGTAGTACACCTCCATCACCGACAGGCATACGTCGAGGCCGATCATGTCGGCCAGCGCCAGCGGCCCGATCGGATGATTGCAGCCGAGCTTCATGCCGTTGTCGATTTCCTCGGGCGTGGCCAGGCCTTCGCCCAGCACGAAGAAGGCCTCGTTGATCATCGGCACCAGAATGCGGTTGACCACGAAGCCGGGAGCGTTTTTCACGGTGATCGGGGTCTTGCCGAGTTCCTTGGCGAACGCTTCGACCGCCGCATGCGCGGCGTCGCCTGTTTGCAGGCCGCGGATGATTTCGACCAGCGCCATGAGCGGCACCGGGTTGAAGAAATGCATGCCGATGAAGCGCTGCGGATGGGACACCACGGCCGCCAGCTTGGTGATCGAAATCGACGAGGTATTCGAGGCGATGATGGTCTCGGCGTCCACCAGCGCATCGATCTGCTTGAGGATCTTCACCTTCAGATCGAAATTCTCGGTGGCTGCCTCGATCACGATATCGGCGCTCTTGAGCGCCGCGTAATCGGTCGACCCCGCGATGCGTGCGAGCGCGGCGTCCTTGTCGGCCGGCTTGATCTTGTCTTTCTTGATCAGGCGATCCAGGCTGCCCGCGACATTGGCGATGCCCTTTTGCACGGCGGCCTCGCTGATATCGACCATCACCACCTGCAGCCCCACCACGGCGCAGGCCTGCGCAATACCGTTGCCCATCGTGCCCGCGCCAATAATGCCTACCTTCTGAATACCCATCTTCCTGCCTCTTCGCGATTGATGAAAATTGGCGCCCCGTCGGCGTTGCCGCGGGGCCGTTACATGTTGCGCCGGTACTGCCCGCCCACCTCGAACAGCGCGCTGGTGATCTGGCCCAGCGAGCATACCCGCACCGCGTCCATGAGCACGGCGAACACGTTGCCGTTTTCGATCACGGTCTGCCGCAGGCGCTCGAGCATGGCCGGCCCCGCATCGGCGTGCGCGCCCTGGAATTCGCGCAGGCGCTTGAGCTGCGACTGCTTTTCTTCCTCGGTGGAGCGCGCCAGCGCGATGGTGGTCGGCGCATCGGCCTGATGCGGATTGAGGAACGTATTGACGCCGATCACCGGATACGAGCCATCGTGCTTCTTGTGCTCATAATATAGCGACTCCTCCTGGATCTTGCCGCGCTGATAACCGGTTTCCATCGCGCCGAGCACGCCGCCGCGCTCTGCAATGCGCTCGAACTCCTGCAGCACCGCCTCTTCGACCAGATCGGTGAGCGCCTCGATGATGAAGCTGCCCTGGTTGGGGTTTTCGTTTTTCGCCAGACCCCATTCGCGGTTGATGATGAGCTGGATCGCCAGCGCGCGCCGCACCGAGGCCTCGGTGGGCGTGGTAATGGCCTCGTCGTAGGCATTCGTGTGCAGCGAGTTGCAGTTGTCGTAAATGGCGATCAACGCCTGCAGCGTGGTGCGGATGTCGTTGAAGTCGATTTCCTGCGCATGCAGGCTGCGCCCGCTGGTCTGGATGTGATACTTGAGTTTCTGGCTGCGCTCGTTCGCGCCGTATTTCTCGCGCATCGCCACGGCCCAGATGCGGCGCGCGACACGCCCGAGCACCGTATATTCCGGATCCATGCCGTTGGAGAAGAAGAACGACAGGTTCGGCGCGAAATCGTCGATATGCATGCCGCGCGCCAGATAGGCTTCGACGTAGGTGAAGCCGTTGGCCAGCGTGAAGGCGAGCTGCGAGATGGGATTGGCGCCCGCCTCGGCAATGTGATAGCCGGAGATCGACACCGAATAGAAATTGCGCACCTGGTGATGGACGAAATACTCCTGAATGTCGCCCATCACTTTCAGGCTGAATTCGGTCGAGAAGATACAGGTGTTCTGCCCCTGGTCTTCCTTGAGGATGTCGGCCTGCACGGTGCCGCGCACGTTCTGCAGCGCCCATGCGCGGATCTTGGCGATCTCGTCGTCGGTCGGCTCGCGTCCGTTGTCGGCGGCGAACTTGGCCAGTTGCTGATCGATCGCCGTGTTGAAGAACATCGCCAGGATAGTCGGCGCCGGTCCGTTGATCGTCATCGACACCGAGGTATTCGGCGAACACAGGTCGAAGCCGTCGTACAACGCCTTCATATCGTCGAGCGTGGCGATCGACACGCCCGAATTGCCGACCTTGCCGTAAATATCGGGGCGCTCGCCCGGGTCGAAGCCGTATAGCGTGACCGAGTCGAACGCGGTCGACAGACGCTTGGCCGGCATGCCTTCCGAGACCAGCTTGAAGCGGCGATTGGTACGGAACGCGTCGCCCTCGCCGGCGAACATGCGGGTCGGATCCTCGTTCTCGCGCTTGAAGGCGAACACGCCGGCCGTGTACGGAAACGAGCCCGGCACGTTTTCCAGCATTTGCCAGCGCAGAATCTCGCCTTCGTCGACGAACCTGGGCAGCACCACCTTGGGAATCCGGCTGCCGGAGAGCGTCGTGTAGGTCAGCGCGGTGCGAATCTCCTTGTCGCGGATCTTCACCACATATTCGTCGCCGCTATAGGCCTTGAGCGTTTGCGGCCATTGCGCAAGCAGCTTCTTTTCGTTTGCGCCGAGCTGAGCGTCGCGCTCGGCCAGCAGTTGGCCGAGTTGCTCGGCGCCGGCCTGGTCGCCGCCGGCCTCGGCAAGCATGCGGCGCGCCTCGCGCAGTTGCTGGCGCTCGCGCGCCACGCGGCTCTGAGCTTGCACGCGCTGGTGATAATGGCGCACCGTATCGGCGATTTCCGCCAGATAGCGGCTGCGCGCCGGCGGCAAAATCGCGCCACGGTAACTCGGCATATGACCGTCGACCACCGGCAGGCGCCCCGCCTCGGCCTTCAGTCCCTTTGTCTTGAGTGCCGACAGCAGGCCCTGATACAAGGCGGTCACGCCATCGTCGTTGAAGTGCGCGGCCATCGTGCCGTAGACCGGCATTTGCTCGGGCGGCGTGCTCCATGCCTCGCGATTGCGCTGCACCTGCTTGGCGACGTCGCGCAGCGCATCGCGCGCGCCCTTGCGGTCGAACTTGTTGATCGCCACGAAGTCGGCGAAATCAAGCATGTCGATCTTTTCCAACTGGCTGGCCGCGCCGAACTCGGGCGTCATCACATACAGCGACAGGTCCGAGTGCGGCACGATCGCCGCGTTGCCCTGGCCGATACCCGAGGTCTCCACCACGATCAAATCGAAGCCGGCCACCTTGCACGCATCCAGCACGTCGGGCAGCGCCGGCGAGATCTCGCTGTCGGCCTCGCGCGTGGCCAGCGAGCGCATGAACACGCGCGGCCCCTGGCCCCAGTCGCCGATCGCGTTCATGCGGATGCGATCGCCCAGCAGCGCCCCGCCCGATTTGCGGCGCGACGGATCGACCGCGATCACGGCGATGCGCCAGCTGTCGCCCTGATCGAGCCGGAAGCGCCGAATCAGCTCATCGGTGAGCGACGACTTGCCGGCGCCCCCGGTGCCTGTAATGCCCAGTACCGGCACGCGCGACGTCTTGGCATGCGCGTGCAGGGTGTCACGCAGGCCGGCGTCGACCTTGCCGTTTTCCAGCACCGTCAACAACTGCGCGAGCGCGCGCCGGTCGCCTGCCAGCACCGCATCGAGCGAGTTCGGCGCGAATTGCGACAGATCGCCCAGCTCGGTCTCGCAGCGGTACAGCATGTCGTTGATCATGCCCTGCAGACCCAGCTGCTGACCGTCGTGCGGCGAATAGATGCGCGTCACGCCATAGGCTTCGAGCTCGGCGATTTCCTCCGGCACGATCACCCCGCCGCCGCCGCCGAACACCTTGATATGCTCGCCACCCTGGCGGCGCAGCAGATCGATCATGTACTTGAAGTATTCGACGTGGCCGCCCTGATAGCTCGACACGGCGATGCCGTGCGCATCTTCCTGCAGCGCCGCATCGACCACCTCGGCCACCGAGCGGTTGTGCCCCAGGTGCACCACCTCCGCGCCGCTGGCCTGCAGGATACGGCGCATGATATTGATTGCCGCGTCGTGGCCATCGAACAACGAGGCCGCGGTGACGAAGCGCAACCGCACGCCGGGCTTGTAGTCGGTGAGTTTTTGCGCGATGGATAAATCGGTCATGTCTCCCCCTTGGCAAAGCGCACGCTTCGCATCGCCCGCGCGGCGCAGGAACGCCTCGCCGATCGGGCATCGGTTTCAAACAGTATAGCGGAACGGATTTGCGTGTTGACGTTTACGTTAACGTAACACGATTCCGGCGACGCTCCTGATTTACCGATGGGGCCGGCCAGGCGCGGTCTCGACGCCATCTCGAGCAGGCCTTGGGGGTCAGCGGCGCATGCGCTGCCCCCGAGCGGCGCGCCAATGCCGGCTAGGGGTGAGCGTTCTCGTCAATAGCGCGGCGCTCGCTCGGCACAAAGCTGTCTGTCGAAATGCGCGCCGCGTCGAGTCCCAGAGAGATGCAGGTTTGCGCACAAGCCTCGACGAATCCGGGTGACCCGCCAATTACCGCGCGATGGGTCGCCAATGACGAAAATGTTTGCCGAATCCACGCCGGCGCCAACATTGGATGTGACGTGTATGGACTTTGCTCGTCGGTCACGAGAATTTGATACTTGAAATTGCCATGCCGCCGCGAAAGGCCGACGAGGCGGTCCAGCGCAAAGACTTCGCGCGTCTGGCTCACGGAGTGCAGCAGCAGCATGGGCTCGTCCGCACCACGCTCAAGGGCGTCTTCGAGGATGGCGAGTACGGGTGCAAGACCCGTGCCGCCGGCCAGCCCGATCACGGGGCCCGGGCCATCCGGGAGGCGGCAGGCGCCGAACGGGCCGCGCACCCGAATCAGGTCGCCCACCCGCAATGTGTCGTGGATGAACCCACTCGCCTTGCCAAAGGTGTGGCGGGACACAAACAACTCCAATAACCCGTCGTTTCGGCAGGCCGAGGCGAAGCTATACATTCGATTGGGGTCGACACCGGGAATCTGCACTTCCAGATATGAACCGGCGGGATACACGAACGTCCGGTCGGCCGGCGTAGCGAGCACGACCCGTTTGACTCTGGGCGTCAGGCTGACCACGCTGAGCACTTCCGCGCACATCTCGGTCGCCTGCTCATTGCCCGCGCCGACGCCGCTCGGTATCTCGATTCGCAACTCCGGGGTAATCGCCCGCGCCTGACACAGCAGGCAATAGCCTTGCCCCTTCTCTTCGTCGGTAATCGCCAGGCCGAGAGACCAACCGTGATCGACTGCTCCCGACAACACCCTGACTTTGCATGTGCCGCACGACGCGCCTCGGCATTGGTGAGGAATCCGGATGCCCTGTGCCAGCGCGCCATCGAGAATAATCTCGGCTTGGCCCACGGAAAACTGCTCTCCGGTATTGATCACGGTCACTTCACATGTCGTCATGACCTGAGTCTCCTGTTGTGGATCCACCCGGGCAAGCGATACCCCCGGTCGTGCCTGGCCGTAGCGTTCACCGGTGCCCGCCGGCGAATTCAGCTACCGCGAAATCGCGCGCCAGGCATGAGCGATACGGGCGGTCGATTGCTTATCCTGGGGCGGATTCCAGTTTTTATTTCCTGAATTGATGTTTATAAGCAGTCCATATTTATCAGAATATTGGAATGACTTTTTCCGGATCGTAGACGACCTCCTTGCCGCTGATGCCGACCTCCGGCAGAGCCGGAAATTCAATCCCGTAGGGATCCAGGTTGGCTTTCATTCGCAACACCGCGGTTCGCCAGTTCTCTACGCGCTCCTCCAGCGTAAGAACGCCAAGTCCCGCGGAGCGCGCGACCTCCTCGATTTGCCGTTGTGCGGGTATGAAGGTCGCCGGCAAATCCCAGAACTGTCCCGGCGGTTCATGGAGGATGCCCGACAGGAAGACGAATCCGGCCCGGAGCTGGATCGAAATCATCTCTTTGTCTTCATCTGTCAGTTGCGGCAGCAGTTTCTGAAGCACGGTCAAACAGATGCCCAGATGACGGCCTTCATCCTGTCCGATCCGGCGGAATGCCTCCTTGAATACGGGGATCGTTGTTTTTTGGTACATGCCATGAAACAACGTGGATGAAGCCACTTCGCCGAACAGGAACGAGGTGAACAGGATCGGCAACGGATATTTGTCGACCGCCTTGTTAAAGCCGTTCCAGTAACGCGAGCCGTTGTAGTAAAGCCATTGAACGTTGTTGCGCGCGAGCTTTCCGAGCACCGTTTTCGGTTCGTAGTTGAGCGGGCCGTCGGGTGTAAGGAGGCGAATGGCACGACCGCACACTTCCTCGTGGTTCATCTCGTCTCTGACAACCGAGAAGAAGCATTTTCGAATGGGGTCTTCCTGCTTGCTCTCGTATGTGTGAATCATGGCGCGCGCAAACACCGTGGGCCCGGAGCCGTCAAAGACCGACAGCAGCGTGAACCAGTAGGCCACCGCGTACCTTTGATCGACAGTGAGCGAGTCGACGTCCAGCGTATGCCACGGCAGGGTATGCGGCGACCAGCCCGGGTCTCGGGCGGAATCGTACATTTCATACAACTTTGGCGTCTCGACCTTCCATTCCAGCGGAAAGATATTTTTCGCTTCAATAACAGGGGCGGCATTCGCCGAAAACAAAAGCTTCTCGGGATCCGGCATCTCGTCAAGGAGCACCGGTGGCACCGAAATCTGATTGGCAAGCTGCTCCGTCGTTAGTTTGGTCATCGATAGTCTCCGCAATGGTTGGTCATTCATCTGTCAGGCGATGACAGCATTATAATTAATAAACCGTCTAGACGGTATATTAATTGCCCGTTTTTTTCATTTCAGTCAAACAGCAAGGGGACGCAAGGGATGCAGCCTCCCACGATGCGGCGCTTCTGCCGCGCATCACCGATTCGATAGTCTGATGACATCCGACAGCGCTCTCACGCGCGGCAAATTGATGCGCGATCAGTTCGGGATGTCCAATCAGAACGCAGAATCGCTCCCAGAACTTGGGCTCCAATGCCCCCAGGGCAACGGTGCCGCCCGCGGCCGACTCATACAATCGATAGCAGGGAAAGCGCCCCGAGAAAAACGCACTGAAGGGATCCTCCGGCACTCGGGCGCCGATCTTCGCCATCACATTCAAGTCGTCGAGAACATCGACGATACTGATGTCGATCCGGCGCCCGAGACCATCGCGCGACCGCGCCACCAACGCGGCAAGAATCTCCGCCTCGGCCGCGAGCACGCCGCCGACGATATCCCCGATCGGGAATCGTGGCAGCGGACCTGTCGGCGACAGCCCAAGAGCATCGGCCACGCCGCTGGCCGCCAGGAAATTGATGTCATGCCCCGGCAAAGCGAAGGAATCCGCACGACGGGCAAAGCCATTGATCGAGCAGTAAATGAGTCCCTTGTTTTTGCCGCGCAGGCCCCTCTCGTCGATCCCCAGTTTGCCCAACGCTCCGGGCAAAAAAGTGTCGATCACGATATCGGCGCTCTCGCATTGGGCAAGCGCCACACCACGCTGTGCGCTGTCCCGCAAATCCAGCATGACGGTATCGCCGCCGTCATGGAGCAACGAGTAAAGCAATGGCACGCCGTCGGCGGCGCGAAACATCGTCCTGGTCGGATCTCCGGCAGGGGGTTCGATATGCCGCACGTCGGCACCCTTGCGCATCAACCTGGCAGCCAGCATTGGTCCGGGCAGATTCAGACCGAAGTTCACCACCTTGATGCCGGACAAGCTGAGCGGTTTCATCAGGCAGCCCCCTTCAAGGCGACCGGCACCACGCCGGTGGAAAACATGTCGGCAATCGTCGGGGCATCGTATCCGAGCGACTCGAGAATCTGCTGCGCATGCTGAGCGAAAAAAGGCGGTGCCAGCCGATACTGCGGCCCTGTGCTGGAAAGTTTCACCGGCGACCCCGTGCCGACATAATCGGCAATTTTCACGATCATTTCGCGATGCAAGGTGTGTGGATGCTCGGCCACCGCCGCGGCATTCGCCACAGCCCCGCACGGAACCCCCGCCCTCATGAGATTCTCGGCAAGCGTGGGGCCATCGAGATGCGCGAGCAATCGCTCGATTTCCTCTCGAAGCGCCCCGCTGTGCGCAAGCCGCTGCGCGTTGGTCTGAAATCGCTTATCGACGGCCAATAAAGGTGCGCCCACGATTTCCGAGAATTTGGCGAATTGGCCGTCATTGCCGACCGCCAGGAAGACCGGCGAGGTTGCCGTGGGAAACAGGTCGTAAGGGCAAATGTTCGGATGTGCATTGCCTGAGCGGCCGGCGGAGCGACCGGACAGATAATAGTTCGGCAGATGAGGATGCATCAGCGAGACGCCGGAGTCGTAGAGCGTCGCTTCGACGAACTGTGCGCGTCCGGATTTCTCGCGCACGTGCAAAGCAAGCAGAATGCCGATCACGGCGTTCATGCCAGTGACAATGTCGATGACCGGCGCGCCCATCCTGAGGGGCGGTGCATCGCGTTCGCCATTGACCGACATCAGGCCTGACATCGCCTGCACCACCGCGTCGTAGCCGGGCATCGCCCCGAGTGGTCCGGTGGCGCCGAAGCCGGAGACTCGGCAATGAATCAGCCGGGGAAATTTCTCCGACAGACATTGTTCGAAACCCAACCCCCACTTCTCCATCGTTCCCGGCTTGAAATTTTCGACCAGCACGTCCGCATCGGCCAACAGGTCCAACAGCACATCGCGCCCGCGTGGCTGTGCCAAATCCAGCGCCATGCCGAGCTTGTTGCGGTTGACTCCCATGAAATAGGAGGACATGTCGCCCTCGAAAGGGGGGCCCCATGCTCGGGTCTCATCGCCCTGCGGAGGTTCGACCTTGATCACCGTGGCGCCGTGATCGGCCAGTAACTGCGTACAAAATGGCCCGCCCAGCACACGCGACAGATCGACGACCTTGAGTCCGTGCAGCGACGTCATGACGTCTGTCCTCCCTCGACTCCATCGCCGCGGGCGACAACCCGCACGGCCTTGGATTCATATCTGGGCAAAACGCCTTCGCCGTGACAGACAACCTTGCATGACAGCCCGAGCCGCGCCTTGAGTTTGGTCTGCGCTTCCCTGGCGATCTCGGTGTCCGATTTACCGCAGCTCGATGCACGCTCGATGGCCACCTCGACCGAGTCAAGGTGACTGTCGCCTTTCGCGACGTAAATCTGCCAGGCTTCCTTGACCGTCCCTTCGATGCCTGTGATGACGTCTTCAATCTGCGATGGGTAGACCATGACGCCGCGCACTTTCAACATATCGTCGGAGCGCCCTACGATGCGACCGATCAGCGGGAATCCACTGCGCCCGCAAGGACAATCATATGGATGGTCGGACAGCCTGACCAAGTCGCGCGTGCGCCAGCGCACCACCGGCGAGGCTTCCTTTTCGAGCGTCGTGATCACGATCTCTCCAACCTCCCCGGGCTGAACGGGGCGCAGCGTGACGGGGTCAAGCACCTCCGTCATCACCGAGTCGTCGTTGATGAGATGCATTTCGTCCGCTTCGTGGGAATGCTCACAGGACACCGCGAGAATCGGCCCCCCGGCCTCGGTCGTGCCATAGATGTTGTGTGCCATGAAGCCCGCGGGCATCAGCGACTCCATCTCCCTGCGATATGACGCGGACACCGACTGCCCGCCAAACAATCCACGCCGCAGATGCCAATCTCTCTTGGGGTCAATCCCAGCCTTCTCGGCAAGGGAAATAAGCGTCATGAGCCACAGTGGCGACATGGTCGTTGCCGTATAACGGTGGTCGCGCAGCCATTGAATTACCAACTCCCCGCGCCCGGGACCGATCGGGAAGTTGACGGCGCCATAGGCATGCAAAGCCTGATCCATCGATGTTCCGCCGATCCACATACCGTAGCCGTAGCCCTGGTAGACGAGGTCGCCAGGAGCGATTCCCACGGTCCGGAAAATTCGGCTCAACTGTTTGACAACGGTCCGCTCCCAATCGCGGCGGGTAAAACCGAACAGCACCGGCAGGCCGGTCGTGCCCGAGGTCGCGCAAAAGCGCGCGACGTCCTCAACCGGCACGGTCAGAAAAGGGAACGGGTAATGCGCCCTCACATCGGCCTTCTCGAGGGGCGGCAACGCACTGAGCGCCTGCCTGTCAGCCAGGTCTTGCGGGTGAAGTCCGGCCCTCCTGAAATGATCTCGCCAAACCGCGGAACCGGCCAGTCTGGCACCCAGTCCAGCCAACTTTGCGGCCTGTATGCCCAGCACGTCTTCCCGGGTCATGAAATCGCCGGTTTGATTTTCTGCTTCAGCAGTCTCCATCGCTGTCTCCTTGTCCCGAGGTAACCGGGACCTCATTTTTCTCGTTAAAAAAACCTTCGTGCCACCACTGCTTGCCGGACCGGGGCTACCCGAGGCTGCTCACCTGCGCACCTATTCATATCGTCCGCGCGGAGGCCTCGAGCCTGCTGCTCCCGCCGCCGGGATCGCTCTATAACGTCGCTGCGGTGCCGAAAATGGCGGTCGAATTGCTCGACATGTAACCGCCCGGGGCATGTGCGAGCGCAACCTCCGCCGCTTCGATCTGACGCTCGCCGCAACTGCCGCGCAGTTGTTGTACCGACTCGATAATCGTGTAAATCCCAAACATCCCGGGATGGCCAAAAGACAACCCGCCTCCATTGGTATTCATCGGGAACGTGCCGCCTGGATCGATGCGGCCGTCCGCCAGGAATCGCCCGCCATCCCCCTTCGCGCAAAAGCCCAGGTCTTCGGCAAACAGCACCGGCATGATGGTGAACGCGTCATAGAGTTGCGCGACATCCACGTCTTTGGGCGTGATCCCCGCCTGGTGGAATGCGCGAGCCCCGGATTGCACGGCACCCGTGCTTGTGAGGTCAGTCATTTGGGCAACACTCCTGTGCGTCACGGATTCGCCCACGCCGAGCACATAGACGGGCGCTTGCCGGCAGTGCGCCGCACGCGCCGCGGAAGTCAGAATGACCGCGCCGCCGCCATCGGTGACCAGACAGCAATCGCGCACCGTGAATGGCGTGGCCACGCACCGCGCACCGAGAACGTCGGCCACGCTGAGCTGCCGCTTGTCCAAGGCCAGGGGATTGAGCCGCGCCCACCGGCGCGCGGATACAGCGACTGACGCAAGGTGCTCGCGAGTGGTCCCGTACTGGTGCATGTGCCGCTGCGCCATGAGTGCATAGGCGGCCACCGGGCCGGGGTAATCGTATGGCGTCTCATAGGGGTTGGGCTCGGAATGGGTCTTGAATTGGCCGCCCGACGACCGCTGGGTGCTCCCGTAGGCAATCAGCGCGACCTCGCAAAGACCGGCCGATATTGCCGCTTGCGCATGATTGAGATGAGCCACGAAGGACCCGCCGCCGACCTGGGTGGAGTCGGAATATCGCGGTTCGATGCCAAGGTACTCGCAAATGCTCAGCGTGGGCATGAACAGCTGCAGCCCGGCCGCGAACACGCCGTCTATTTCATGCAGGCGGATGCCGGCGTCATGCAGCGCGTCGGCAATGGCCAGCGCCATCGCATCGAGCGGCGAACTGCCCGGCGGCAATGCAGGGAATCCGCTCATGCCGATGCCAACAATTGCTGTCGAGCCACGCAGCGGCATATTCATCGCACCACCTCAAAAACGACGCGGTGCTCGTCGGCCGTCGCCTCGAAGCCCGCGCGCACGCGCGAGCCGATCGAGAGCTCGCCGCAATCGCCGATGACAGTCGACATCATCCGGAAGCCCTCGTCCAGCTCCACAATAACAATGGGATACGGCGCGCGGCCCTTCGGATGACAGACGGTGATGGCGTAGATGGCGCCAAACCCGGCGCTGCATCGCCACTCCAGCGCATCGCGCCGCCCGCTCGGACCCACCTCGCGGGGGAAGAAAACCGGTACGCCGGCAACGCGATCAAACTGATACAGCAGCTTCCCGCTCGCCAGCCCTTGCAGGTACTTGCTTCTCGCTGATTCGATCGGCACGGGCATCATGCTCAGCGTCCGATGAAGGCCGGGGACCGGCGCGCCTTGAATGCCTCGATGCCCTCCTTGCCGTCCGCCCCTTTCATCGCCTCGTCCTGCTTGCGCGCCTCGAGTTCCGCCATATCTTCATACGAGCCGGGACAGTCGAGAATTTCCTTGCTGGCGCCAAAGGCCGCCGTGGGTCCGGTCGAAATCGCCGTGGCGAGCGTCAGGGCTGCTCTTTCGAGATCCGCCGCGCCAACGCTACGATTAACGAGACCCATGGAGGCCGCTTCGCGGCCGCTCAGCATGCGTCCGGTAAATATAAGCTCCGCGGCACGATGTCTTCCGAGGCGCTCCCGCAGATAATGGTGACCGCCGGAGTCCGTCACCAGGCCAATCCTTCTGAATGGGCTGCCGAGCATCGCGTTGTCCGCGACGAGAGTGATATCGCATGACAGCGCCAGACCAAACCCAAACCCCAACGCCGGCCCCGCTACCGCTGATACCGTCGGAACCCGGCACGCTCTGACCGCGCCGAGCGCCGGATTGATATATTTCGATAGAATTTCATAGGTGTCGTCTTTCACCGGATCGGCGTCCCTGAGGTCGCGCCCGGCGCAGAACGCATCTCCAGCACCCATGACCAAGATGCAGCGCGCGCCTGCGTCCACGGCGCGCTGCATCGCGCGCCCGACCTCGGCCATCTCGTCGACGCCGAGACTATTCTTCACCTCCGGCTTGTTCAGGGTGATTCGCGCAACGTCGGATGCGATCGTCATGAGAATCGTGTCGGAATTTTTCAATTGGACCTCCCCCGGCAGCTCATCAGGATCTGCAGGTCACTGGTCAGCACCAACGTGTCGTTCTGGTTGTAGACGTTCCAATTGAGCTTCAGAACGCCGTCCTTGCCCTGGCGCTTGTCCGTTTTTCCGATAACTTCGCCCTTGAGCCTTATGGTGTCTCCGATGAACGTCGGCGCAACGAACCGCAGCGCGTCCGTGCCGTAGTTGGCGACGATCGCCGGAGCATCGGGTGGCACGCCGAGGCCAGCCGCGATGGCATGTACCAGCAGCCCCGGCGCGATGCGCTGTCCGAAGCGGGTTTGCTCTGCATAGTGTGCGTTGGTATGAAGAACATACCAATCTCCGGTAAGCGCGCACCATTGAACAATATCGGTCTCGGTGACGGTTCTGCCTCGCGTTACGAAACGCTCACCGAGTTCGATCTCGTCGAAATACTTCGCCAGAAAGTTCATACCCGAATCTCCTTGTGGGAGCTCAGTATATATATAACCCGTCTGGACGGTCAATTAATTTAAAAAATTTAGAGAACCCCGTGAAGGCACATGTCGGCCGCCTTTTGCGCCAGATCCTTCAGGTTGAGTTTGCCCGTGGGTTCGTACCAGGTGTAAGTCCAGTTAAGCATGCCGTAGATCAGCATGGCATGCGTCGACGTGTCTATCCGGGACGCAAACTTTTTGGGGTTCAGCTCCTTCAGAAGCGCTTCCAGTTGCTTGACCAAACCCTGCTCTGCATGACGCACTTCGTTGAGCGTGGCTTCCGGCAAATACTCTGCATCGGCAAGCAGTACTTTGTGACGATCACGCGCCCCGAAATAGTAGTGCAAATGCGCAAGCACAAACTGCCTCATCTTCTCTTCCGGCGAAAGTTTCGACGCCGTGATGTCGCGAGCGATGATCAGCAAACCATTCACATGGTCGAGCAACATCGCCTCGAGCATCGCTTCTTTCGACGGAAAGTAGTGATACATGCGCGACTTCGATGCGTTGCACGCGGCCCCGATTTCTATGATGTTTGTATTTCTGAAACCCTTCTGCGCAAACAGGTGTGCCGCCGCCGTAAGGATTTCCAACTTGATGTCGTCGAAGTTTTCTGCCCGCGTCCGTGCCATGGCCCTTATCTTATCCGCGTTATGCCAATCCGCCATTCTAGCCGAATGCTCATTTCCCCTAGCTTCCGGCGAAGGTGCCTGAGGCGCGGGCGTGGCGCATGCCGCGCCCTGCGGATGGGAAGCGGCAACAGCGCTGCGACCGAGCTCATATGAAATGCCTTATACCGCGTACAACACATCCGCATAAAGGCAAAAACCGCCCGGCCAAAATGGCGCGGGCGGTGCAGTCGGGGCAGCCGCTGGGGCCGGCCGGTCAGAAGTGGGTGCGGATACCCACGCCGTAGGTGCGGCCGCTCGACAAGCCGCTGATGTGGTCGCCGAAATACGCCGCATACACGTCGGTGCGCTTGGAGAACGGATAGTCGTAGCCGAGCGCCCAGCTGTTGCGCCGGGTATCGCTCGCCCCGGTGCTCTTGGCATAGGCATACGAGGCCAGCACGCTGCCGGTACCCAACGGTACCGAGACGCCCAGTTGGCCGCCGTTCATCGAAATATTGCCGCCGGTGATGGTGTCCTTGATGTACTGATACTGGCCGTACAGCTTGACGAACCTGAAGTCATACGCCGCGCCGAGTTGCAAGGCGCGCTGGCTGCTGAAGCCCGGGATCTCGCTGTTCAGGTCGCCCGGCGCGTTGTCGAACTTGACCTGCTGGTAAGCCAGGGTCGCCGAGAACGGGCCATGGAAATACAGCAGGTTGCCGCCCCACTTGTTCTGGCCCGTCTGGCCGGCCTTGTTGCCGAATGCATATGCCAGATTCGCCGTCAGGCCACGGAAGTCGGGCGTCGTATAGGCCACCGCGTTGCTCCAGCCGGAGTCGCCGACGATGCCTTGGCCCGAAGCGCCCATGAACGTCTGATAGATCATCGGCCCGAAGGTGTACGAGTCGATGAACGGGTTGAAAAGGATCGTCGAAACGAAATACGGCGTGGTTTCACGCCCCATCGTCAAAGTCCCCAGCGTGTCGCTTTGCAGGCCGACGTAGGCATTGCGCGAGAACGTGGTGTCGCCCGTGAAACGTCCATACTGGCCGTTTTGCGGCAGAAAGAACCCTTCGATCTTGAACACCGCCTTCAGTCCGTTGCCTAGATCCTCGGTGCCCTTCATCCCCCAGTACGAGGTCGACATGCCGCCGCCGCCCTGCGTCCAGGCGGTGCCCGACTGGCCCGGGGTCTTGATCGCGCCGGCCCAGGCGTCGACCTGCCCGTACAGCGTCACCGACGATTGCGCCAGCGCGCTGCCGGCCGACGTCGCCGCAATCAGCGCGCCTGCGAGATACTTCACAAATTTGCCGCTCATGCCGTCTCCTTGATTTTTTCGAATGAATATTAACCCGCGCCATGGCAACGTCACGGCGACGATGCATGGCTTCGGGCAACTTCGGGCAAGCGCGATGATCGCACCTCTCACCCGGCCCGGCAAAAGCTGGGCTGTGATTTTTTCTTGCCAGAAGTTCGTCAATCTTGCGGGAGACGATCGCGAACAGCCATCCCGCGAAGTGTTATCGCAGGTATAGCGGGCGCGATATAGGCAAAGCCGCGTCGATCAGGTAGCGATCGACGCGGCTTGGGAAAGAAGCGTCAGGAAGAAGGGACGTGCGCGCGACGGCCAGTGCCGCCTCGCGGGATCAATCGCGGCGGCCGCGCGCGCGCCCCATCAAGGAGCCTTCGGCCATCGGCGCCGGCCCGAAGTTGCGCGCCCGGTTATCGGCAGGCGCGGCCCAGTTGGGGTAAGCCTGCTGCCCGCGGTCGGCATTGAAGCGCACGATATCCTCGCGCAGCGACGCCCGGTCAGGGCCATCGAGCAGGCCTCGCTGCCCCGGCCGCGCATGCGCCAGCGGCGGCAGCGAGGTCGCGCATAACAAGACGATAGCGAGAGAAAGGCGATGGGCATTCATGATCAGGGGTCCGCGATCCGATCGCAAACGAAGCGGATCGGCTCCCCTTTAATGTAGGTGCGCACCCTGCCGTTGTCGACTGTAAAGTTGTTAAGAACCGGATGGGGTTGCAACCTTTTGTAACTGCCGCCGGGTATGGCTTTGCGGCAGTTACTTCTTCTCCACGGCGATCGAGATCTGGCGGATTCGGTCACCGCGTTCGGTGACCGAATCGACGGCGCTCACGGCAAAGCTCACGGGCGCGCCGAACTTGCGCGTGACAGTGCGCCACTCGGCTGGCAACTGGTCCGCGTGCGACACGTCGGTGCGCCGGACCAGCTCGGTTCGGGTGCAGCGGGCCACCTGCTGGGCGAATACCTGGGCCGAATGGCGCATCACCGGCACGCTCTGCTCGCTGAAGTCCCACACGCATTCATAGGTCGGCGCCAGGCCCGGACCACGGAAGATCTGGCAGTCGCCGCGCGGCATCTGGTAGGTCGCCTGAAAACTGGCCCCTTTGTCGTCTTTAAACAACAGCGGGCCGGTAATGTTGGAAAAACCCTGCTGCGCGCTTCGCGCGAGATCGTAGATGCCCTGGCACTGGCCGGCCGCCCAGGCCATTTGCGCGCCGCACAACAGCACGACCACGAGTCCCCGAATACACTTTGCCGCCGTTTTCATCGCTCGATCCAAAAAATTGCCGCTTGATTGCGGCGCGAATATTCATTGTTTGCCGCCGCCCGCCGATTGCATCAAGGCTCCCGATTGCGCCGACCGGCCAGATCGCGCCGCACGGCCGGGCGCAATATCCGGTTTTTGACAGGGTATTGCGTCGTCTTGTGCCCAATTCTAATGAAATTCGACCACGGGTTCATCCAAATGAATGATGTCGCGCACATAAAACCGCCTATACTTCAAATGCAGTTCTGCTGCTGGGTACTGCCTGCTTTGCGACCGGTTGCAGTACAACCGGAGGCGGCACCTCGTGAAGCCAAGTCTGCTTGGCATTGCCGGTCCGGCGCAAGTCCGGGCGCGGCGCGCCCTGTGGGGCAAAACCGGCGGTGCTCCCGCCGGTTTTCTTTTGCGCCGAACCCTATTAGGGCAAGTGCCGATTCCACGCCCTGGGGCGATCTGAAACACTGGATTTACAAGAACTATAGCTGATGGGCATTCACTTCATATCAATGGAGTGTCTGTGGATACCGAAACCGCTGTCGCGTGGCTGCTCACGAGTCGACCTGCCCGGTCTTTTCGACTCCCGAGAACTATTGCCACCCCCGCCCATCGCAACCCCGCCTGTTGCCGCCGCGTGCGGCCACCCCGACCGAGATCGAAACCGACGGCTGTTCGAGCGACAGACCGATTGCGGGCGAACCCATTCGCCGCCTCACCGGTCAAAATTTCGACATACAGGAGGGCATCATGATCGGACTCGCCAAACTGCTCGATGGCCTGATGGTGCTGTATATCCTCGCGGCAACCGTATTCGGCGTGCGCACCAGCCACGTGCATTCCGATGACCTGCTGGCCAGCATCGTCGGCGCGCTGCTCGGCGTGACGCTGCTGATCATGCTGGCGCTGCCCTACTACCTGTCGCTCACCACTCTCAGCACCTTCCACGAGCGCCGCGCCAGACTGGTGCGCTGGCTGCACCGCATGCTGATCACGCTGGCGCTTGGCACCATGGTGCTGGCCCTGATCAACGGCTTCTCGCCCATGCGCATGATGCTGCTGCTGATGCTGGTGATCGCCGTGTCCGTCGTCAATCTGCTCGCGCTGGCGCAGCGGCGCGCCCGCGACCACCGGCTGGGTTATTCCTGAGTCCTGCCGGCGCGCTGGACAGCCGGCGCGATTTCGACTTTGTATTTAATTAAATCGTGAATTAATATGAAGTCATGCGCCCCCCAGCCTCCATACCCGTGCCGCGCCGGCCGGGCCGACCCGCCAACCAGCCCGGCACCGATCACCGCGACTGCCTGCTGGATGCCGCCACGACGCTGTTCGCCAGGCAGGGCGCGGCCGCCACCTCGCTGACCCAGATCGCTCGCGCGGTCGAACTGACTCCGGCGATGGTCCACTACTACTTCAGAACCCGCGACCAATTGCTCGATGCCGTGGTCGATGAGCGCATCGGCCCGCTGATCGAGCGCGTCACCGGTCCGGCGCTGGGCGACGGCGCCGAAGCCGAGGGCACGATTGCAATGATCGTCGGTTTGGCACGGCGCATGCTGCAGACGGCCGAACAGGCACCCTGGTTTCCGCCGCTGTGGATACGCGAGATCGTCAGCGACGGCGGCCTGCTGCGCGAGCGCATGCTGCAGCGTTTCGCGTTGCCGCGCGGGCAGGTCATCGTCGCGCGCATCGCGGCGGCCCAGGCGCGCGGCGAAATCAATCCGGCGCTCGAGCCGCGCATGGTATTCATCTCGGTGCTCGGCCTCACGCTGCTGCCGCTGGCCACCGCATCGATCTGGCGTCGCCTGCCCGAGCCGGGGCGCCTCGATACCGACGCCCTGGCGCGCCATGTGAGCGCACTGCTCACCAGCGGTCTTGGCACCCCACCCACGGAGCGCGACAGCTCATGAGCCACCCGATCAATCTGCCTCGCCTGGCACGCTCCCTGGCCCTGCTGCCAGCCCTCTGGCTGGCCGGGTGCGGCAAGCCGACGCCGCCCACCTACCAGGGCTACGCCGAAGGCGAATTCGTCTACGTCGCGTCGCCGCTGGCCGGCCGGCTCGACCATCTGTGGGTGCGGCGCGGGCAAACCATCGGCAACCACACGCCGCTGTTCGCGCTCGAAGCAGCCGACGAGCTTGCCGCGCAACAGCAGGCGCAGCAGCAACTGCAGGCGGCCCAGGCCCAGCTTGCCGACCTGCGGCTCGGCAAGCGGCCCGCCGAATTGGCAGTGGTGCGCGCGCAGCTTGCCCAGGCACGGGCCAACGCGCGGCAGGCCGACCTGCAATACCGGCGCGATGCCGGGCAGTTCAAACTCGGCGGCATCTCGCAAGCGCAGCTGGAGGCCAGCCGCGCCGTGCAATTGGCCGACGACGCCAAAGTGCGCGAGCTGGGCAGCCAGTTGGCGGTGGCCCGGCTGCCGGCGCGCGCCGACCAGATCAGGGCGCAAACCGCACAGGTGGCAGCCGCGCGCGCGGCGCTCGCACAGGCCACCTGGAAACTCGATCAGAAGACCGTCGGCACCACGCAGGCCGGGCTGGTGTTCGATACGCTGTACCGCGTCGGCGAGTGGGTGCCGGCCGGCAGTCCGGTGGTCTCGCTGCTGCCGCCCGGCAACATCAAGATCCGCTTCTTCGTGCCCGAATCCGTGGTCGGCGCACTGCGCATCGGACGCGCGATCGCCGTGCATTGCGACGGCTGCGGGGCCGCGATTCCCGCCAGACTCACCTACATCTCGACCGAGGCCGAATACACGCCGCCGGTCATCTACAGTAACGAGACCCGCGCCAAGCTCGTGTTCATGGTCGAAGCGCGTCCGGACAAGACCGACGCGCCGCGCTTGCACCCGGGTCAGCCGCTCGAGGTGACGCTGCGATGATGCCCGCGCGCACCGCCCCGGACGACGGCTATGCGATCGACGTGCATGGCCTGAACAAGCATTTCGGCGACAAGCACGTCGTGTGCGACCTCACCATGCAGGTGCGGCACGGCGAGATCTTCGGCTTTCTCGGCCCCAACGGCAGCGGCAAGACCACCTCGATCCGCATGATGTGCGGCCTGCTCACGCCCGACAGCGGCAGCGGCACTTGCCTGGGCTTCGACATCCTGCGCGAGCGCGAACAGCTCAAGCGCCGCGTCGGCTACATGACGCAGCGCTTCTCCTATTGGGACGATCTCTCGATTCGCGAGAATCTCGATTTCGTCGCGCGGGTCTACGGCATGCCGCGGCGCCGCGAGGCGGTCGAGCGCGCACTGGAAAATCTCGGCCTCGCGCAACGTGCCCATCAACTGGCCGGATCGCTCTCGGGCGGCTGGAAGCAACGCCTGGCATTGGCCGCCTGCATGCTGCACGAGCCCCAGTTGCTGCTGCTCGACGAGCCGACCGCCGGGGTCGACCCCAAGGCCCGGCGCGACTTCTGGGAAGATCTGTATCAGTTGGCTGCGCGCGGCATCTCGGTGCTGGTCAGCACGCATTACATGGACGAAGCCGAGCGCTGCCACAAGCTGGCGTATATCGCCTACGGCAAGCTGCTCGCGCAGGGCACCGCGGCCGACGTCATCGCCGGCCAGGAACTCAGCACGTTCTCGGTGGCCGGTCCCGACCTGGCTGCGCTCAGCCAGCGGCTGGCGGGCCAGCCCGGGGTCGACCAGACCGTCGTGTTCGGCGGCGCGCTGCACGTCACCGGGCGCGACCGCGCCGCGCTCGAGGCCACGCTGCAGCGCCTGGCCGCGCACACCGACTACCGCCCCACACCGATCGACACCGGCCTGGAAGACGTTTTCATCCACATGATGAACCGCTCGGCCGACAACTTCGGGAGCGCGCCATGAGCTTTTCCTGGCGCCGCTGGTGGGGCATCGTGCTCAAGGAATTTTTGCAACTGCGGCGCGACCGGATCACCTTCGGCCTGATCATCGGCATGCCGTTGATCCAGTTGATGCTGTTCGGGTATGCAATCAACACCGATCCGAAGCACCTGGCCACCGCCGTGATCGCCGCCGACCACAGCCCCTTCACGCGCACCTTCCTGGCCGACATGAGCGCCTCGAACTACTTCGACTTCGTCGGCGAGCTGCCCAACGAGGCGGCCGGACGCGAGGCGCTGGCGCAGGGGCGGGTGCAATTCGTCGTCAGCATTCCGGCCGACTTCACGCGCAAATTGCTGCGCGGCGAACACCCGGCGCTGCTGGTCGAGGCCGACGCCACCGATCCGTCGACCATCGGCAACGCCGTCGCGGCGCTGGTGCAGTTGCCGCAGTCGCTCTCCGACAAGGATCTGCACGGCCCCCTCGCCCCGTTGGCCGCGCGCGCGCCGCCCTTCGAAGTGCGCGTGCACAACCTCTACAACCCCGAGCGCATCACCCAGTACAACATCATTCCGGGCCTGATGAGCGTGATTCTGACCATGACCATGGTGATGATGACCGGCCTGGCGATGACCCGCGAGCGCGAGCGGGGCACGATGGAAAATCTGTTGGCCACACCGGTCGAGCCCATCGAGGTCATCACCGGCAAGATCGTCCCCTATGTGTTCATCGGCCTGGTACAGGCCACCATCATCCTGCTGGCCGCCAAATTTCTGTTTCGGGTGCCGTTCGTCGGCAGCATCGGCTCGGTGTATCTGGCCACGCTGCTGTTCATCGCCGCCAACCTGACGGTCGGCATCACGCTCTCGTCGCTGGCGCAAAACCAGTTGCAGGCGGTGCAGCTGACGTTTTTCTATTTCCTGCCGAGCATCCTGCTCTCGGGCTTCATGTTTCCGTTCCAGGGCATGCCGGGCTGGGCACGGGTCATCGGCAGCGGCCTGCCAATGACGTATTTCAATCGGCTGATCCGCGGCATCCTGCTCAAGGGCAACGGCTGGGTCGACCTGTGGCCCAACATCTGGCCGCTGATGGTCTTCACCGTCATCGTGATGAGCGTGGCGGTAAAGTTCTACCGCAAGACGCTTGACTGATCGAGTAAGGACCATGCGCGCTGCCCGCTTCTCCCGTGCAACCCTGCCACTGCTCGCGATGCTTGGCGCACTCGCCGGCTGCACCGCCGGGCCCGACTTCAAGGCCCCTGCGGCGCCGCGCGTGGCCAGCTACGTGGCAGGCTCACGGCCCGCACGCACCGTCTCGGCCGACGCACCCGGCGGCCAGGCGCAATATTTCGTGAGCGACCAGAAAATCGCCGCGCAATGGTGGACGCTGTTTCACTGTGCCGCCCTGAACAAGCTCGTCGAGCAAGCCCTGCGCGACAGCCCGACGCTGGCACAGGCGCAGGCCCGCCTGCATCAGGCCCAGCAGGCGCTGGCCGCGCAAACCAGCGCGTTCGATTACCCCAGCGTCAACGGCACGCTGTCGACTGCGCGCCAGCAGATCAATACGCGCGCGATGGGCCTTGGCGCGGCGCCGAATCCGGGGCCGTTCACCCTCTATAACGCTTCGGTCGGGGTAAGCTACACGCTCGACTTGTTCGGTGCGCAGCGGCGCGCGCTCGAGGCGTTGCGCGCGGCGCTCGACTATCAGCGCTTCGAGCTCGCAGCGGCGCGCCTGACGCTTGCCGCCAATGTGGTCACCGCGGTGGTGCGCGAGGCGTCGCTGCGCGATCAGTTGCGCGCCACGACGACGATCGTCGACGCCCAGCGCAGCCAATTGCGCATCACCGAGGGCCGCCACCGCCTGGGCGCGGTGCCCGAGCTCGACGTCATCGCCCAGCGCAACCAATTGGCGCAAACCGAAGCCACCCTGCCCGGCCTGCGCCAGCAGCTCGCGCAAACGCGGCATCTGCTGGCGGTCTACCTTGGCGTGCCGCCCGGCGCGGCGCACCTGCCGGACATCGAGCTGGTCGAGCTGCGCCTGCCGACCCGGCTGCCGCTGTCCCTGCCGTCCGAGCTGGCACGCCAGCGGCCCGACATTCAGGCTGCCGAAGCGTTGTTGCATCAGGCCAGCGCCAATGTCGGCGTGGCCACCGCCAGTCTCTATCCGCATGTCAGCCTGAGCGCCTCGCTGGGCAGCGAAGCCACCGGCCTGCGCGACGTGTTCGGCCCCGCCTCGGGCGTCTGGAATCTGGGCGCCGCGCTCACCCAGCCGCTGTTCCACGGCGGCGAATTGCGCGCCCGCCGGCGTGAGGCGGTAGCCGCCTACGATCAGGCTGCCGCCGCTTACCGCCAAACCGTACTCGCCGGACTGCAGAACGTGGCCGACACCCTGCGCGCACTGCAAGCCGACGCGCAGGCGCTGCAAGCGCGCGCCGACGCGGCCGCGCAGGCCGAACGCACCTACCGTATCACCCAGGGACAATATCGCGCCGGCGGCCTCAGCTACCTGGCCGTGCTCGATGCTCAGCAGCGGCTGGCGCAAGCCAGACTGGCGCGCATTCAGGCCACCGCGCAGCGTTACGCCGACTCGGCCGCGCTCTTGCAGGCGCTGGGCGGCGGCTGGTGGGCGCCGGGCGCGCCCGACTAGGCGTCATCCACCACCTCGAGCGCGCCGCCCAGCATCTGCCGCGCGCTCATCTCGAAGGCCTCGAGCTCGGCGCTCTTGAGCCGCACGCGCAACGTCACGGCCTCGCCATAGCCGACCTCGAGCACCTGCGCGCCGCTTTTCTCGCACAGGCGGCGCAGCGCCGACTCCGCCGCGAAAGCCACGCGGTAGGTCCGCTCGACAGTCGGTTCGGCCTGCACCAGCGTAGCGTGCTTGAGCGCTTCGCTGATCGCCTGCCCGTAGGCGCGCACCAGCCCGCCCGCGCCGAGCTTGATGCCGCCGTAGTAACGCACCACCACACCCAGCACGTTGTTCAGGCCCTTGTGCATCAGCACGTTGTACATCGGCTTGGCGGCCGTGCCCGACGGCTCGCCGTCGTCGTCGAAACCCGACGCGCCCTCGCACAGCAGCACCCAGCAGTAGTGGGTAGCGCCAGGCCATTGCGCGCGGATCTCCTGCAGCCGCTGGCGCGCCTCGTCACGCGTGTTCACGGGCAGCACCATGCCGATGAAACGGCTTTTGCGGATTTCGATTTCGGTTTGGACGGGTGCGGCTAATTCAGGCACGGCGGCGCTCGCGCAATAGTGACGCGCTAGGGTATCAGCAATCGGCGGTATCGAAGGCGAATGACAATTGCGGTGCAGGCACCACGTCGTCGCCCGACGGCGCCAAGCGCCTGGCCGCCGTGCGCGTGCGAGACTGGCGCGCCGCGCGGGGAGCTCGCGGCACGGCCGCCGGCGGAGGCGCCAGGCGGAATTCGCGGCCGTGCCCCAGTTCCACCACCCGCGCCTTGCCGGCACCCAGATGCCGGGCGAGGATATCGTGCACGTCCCGGTCGAACGCGACCACCGGCGGCGCGGCGGCCAGCACATCGGCAACACCGGCCTGGTCGCGCGCCGAGCCGAGATAGCTCCAGTTGTCGATCACATGCCATTGGCGCTCGTCGCGCGTGCGCGGCGCCTGCTCGACCACGGCGATCGGCCCCGCATAGGGCCAGGCCCGCATGGCATGCGGCGCGAGCGCGGCGCGCAAGCGCTCGCTGTGCGCCTCGCGCGATTCCTCGCCGACGCAAGCGCCCTTGCAGCGCTTGATCTGATACGCAAAGCAGGCGCGCCGCCCATCGGCTTTCTCAAGACCGAGCAGGCCGTGGCACAGCTGATGTGCGTCGGCCAGCTCGCGCAGCCCGGCTTCGGCGCGCGCCTTCGAGACGAACGGCCCGAACAGCGCCGCGGCCTGGCCAAAATCGACCTGATGCGCATACACCAGTTCCGGCGTGTCGCTGTCGGGTGCCAGGCGCCACGCGCACAGCCCCGCCTGGCGGCGCAAGCGGCGGTTGTGCGGCGGCGCAAACTGCTTGATGAGCTGCGACTCGAGCAGCAGCGCACCGATCTCGCCTGCGGTCGGGCGGTATTCGATGCGGCGGATTTCCTGCGACAGGCGCAGATCCTTGGCGACCCGGTGATCGCCCGAGAAATGCGAGGCGACGCGCTGCTTGAGATTCACGCTCTTGCCGATGTAGAGCAGCAGATCGTTCTCGCCATAAAAGAGATAGACCCCCGGCGTGGCCGGAATCTCGTCGAGCGCCCCTTCGGGCAATTGCGGCGGCGTGCTGGCGCGCTTGATCAGCGACTTGACCGCCGCGTCGATCAGCTCGACCGAATACAGGCCGTGAATGCGCTGCCAGAATTGCCACAGCAAATCGGCATCGGCCAGCGCGCGATGGCGCCCGGCCGGCTCGAGCCCGAAACGGGCGATCAAGGCGTCGAGTCCGTGCCGCTGCACCGACGGGAAAAGATGGCGCGAGAGCCGCACCGTGCACAGCACGTCGGCCTTGAACTGAATGCCGGCGCGCTTGAACTCGTTTTTCAGGAATCCGTAATCGAAGCGCGCGTTATGCGCGACAAACAGCTTGCCCTCGAGCCGCTCTGCGAGCGCCTCGGCCAGCGATTCGAAGCTCGGCTGGCCGCTCACCATGTCGTTGGTGATGCCGGTGAGTTGCTGAATGAACGGCGGGATCGATTCCTGCGGATCGACCAGCACGCTCCAATGCTCGACGCCGGCACGGCTGACCTCCACCACGCCGATCTCGGTGATGCGGTCGTGCGTTGCGTTGCCGCCGGTCGTCTCCAGATCGACGAACACGATGGGGCGCGTCAGGCGTTCGGCCAGCGCTTGCGCATCCAGGACTTCAGGCGAGGAAAATTCTTCGGAGCTCACAACTCGGGATCAGAGGGGGCGGCAATCCAGCGATTCTACTGCC
This sequence comes from Pandoraea sp., assembly GCF_004297875.1. Lineage (GTDB taxonomy): Bacteria > Pseudomonadota > Gammaproteobacteria > Burkholderiales > Burkholderiaceae > Pandoraea. Next base: position 77,891 of record NZ_SCSK01000069.1, read on the forward strand.
AGCGCCAGCCTCGCGTGGCGCGCGCGCCGAAATTCGCGCCGCAGCCCCCTACCCGTGAGCTGCGCGGCTGTCGGCCGGGGCCTGCTCGCGCGCGTTCATGCCGTAGTCGCGCGCCACGCCGGCGATACGCAGGCGGTAGTCGGCGAACACGCCGCCGCGCCCCATCGCCTGCGCCTGCCGGTGCGCCTCGACGTTACGCCAGGCCGCCACCGCCGCCTCGTCGCGCCAGAACGACAGCGACAGCAGCTTGCCGGGCTCGCTCAGGCTCTCGAAGCGTTCGATCGAGATAAAGCCGTCGATGCGCTCGAGTTGCGGGCGCAGGCGCGCGGCCGTCTGCAGATAAATATCGCGTTGGCCGGGGGCCGGAACCACTTCGAAAATCACGGCAATCATGGTGAATCTCCAGTTGATACGGATGGGTTGGCCGACCGCTCACGCGTGGAATTGCGGCAGGCGGATATTGCCCGAGCGGCGATAGGCGAAGTTTCTGCTCAGCGCGGCCGGGTCGAGCCCCGCGTGCAGCAACTGTTCGACCGCGGAGGCGGCGATGGTCACAGCCAGCATCTCGCCCGGGCACGCGTGCACACCGGCGCCGAACGTCCACGCGCGGCGCGCGGCGCGCCGCGGCAAGAACGCGTCGGGCGAGGCATTCGCCGCCGGGTCCCGATTGGCCGCGGCCAGTACGACCAACAACGCGGCGCCGGCCGGTAATGTCTGGCCAGCCACCGTTGCCGCTTCGGCAGCGAAGCGGCGAGTGTTCTGCACCGGCGCGTCATATCGCACCACTTCCGCAACCACCTCGCGCAACGCGTGCCAATCGTGCTGCGGCGATTGTGACAACGGCGGCTGCCGGCCCAACGCAAGCAGCGTATTGCCGATCAGGGCGGCCGTGGCTTCATAGGTCTGCGAGAGCAGGCCGATGCCATTGGCGACGACGATATCCGTTGGCAAGCGCCCCATGGCCTGGGCCGCATCGGCCAGCGCAACCAGGTAAGCGCTCGTCCTCGTGCGCAGCAGCGCATGAAAAAGCCGCTGCAGATGTTCGGCCGCGCGCGTGCCGCGCACCACGGCCGCCGTATCGGCCAGGGGCGACAGGCAGCCGACGAAGTCATCGGTCCAGGCGGCCACCTCGTCCAGATGATCGTCCGGCACGCCGAGCAGATGCGCGACGGCGCGCGCTGGCATCTCGCGCACGAACGCGTCGAGCCCGGCCAGATCCGCCGCCGGCCGATGCTTGCCCAGCAGCGCCTGGGCCGATGCCAGGCCAGCCGCGCGCGCGGCCTGCGGCCCAATCGCCGCGAGCGTCGAGGCCAGTGCCTGCTTGAACGGGCAATGACCGGCGCCGTCGTTCATGCGCACCAGACGCCCGAAAATCTGTCCTGCCGCCGTGTCCTGCAACGCCTTGGGCACCGGCTCGGCCGGCGGCCTCACACGCAGCGCGGGATGCCGCAGCGCGGCCTCGACCGCTGCGGCGCTGGCCGCCACCCATAGGCCGAGCGAGGCATCGTGCCACAGCGGGGGGCGCGCGAGCAGTTCACGATAGTAGGGATACGGGTCGTCGTGGGTGACGGCGGCGATCGGGTCGGACGGCGACATGGTGGAAGCTCCGGCAAGAGGTGCAAGGCCGCGAGAGGGCCCTGTTGTCCGACAGTATCCGCGGTGCCGTGCGCACCATGTTTCACTGCGAATTGAAGCGTCGCCGTCAATCGATGGCGCGCGCTTCCAGGCGGGCGTCGATCTCGGCAATCAGCCGCTCGGCCCAGCCGCGCAGCAGCCGATTCGACGGCGCCGCCAGGCTCGAATACGCGACGATGCGGTAGACCCTGCCGCGCGGCAGCTTGGAGACGCGCGCCGGGTCCAGCCAGGCATCGTTGTTCACCAGCAGGCGCAGTGTTTCCAGGCCAATCAGGATCGGCCAGGCGCAGGCCAGCCGCAAGCGCAGCGAGGTGGGCGGAATCGCCAGCATGTAGTCGACGGCGGCGCGGAAATGCGCCAATGTCCGTTCGACGAGTGCGCGCAGCAGCGGGCGCGCGCGCCGCGAGGCATCCGGCAACAGCAGCTCGGCCGGCGTCAAACCCGCGTGCGCCAGCATCGTGGCCGGAAGATAACAGCGGCCGATGCGCAGATCCTTGCCGCAGTCGCGCAGGATATTGGTCATTTGCAGCGCCTTGCCGAACCGGATGCCGCGCGCCATGACCGACGCCTGCTCGCCGTCGAAGGTGCCAGGCACGTGCGCATCGGTCATCCGGGTCCAGAACTCGCCCACGCATCCGGCCACGAGGTAGGTATAGCGGTCGAGCTCCTCGTCATCGCGCAGAGCCGCGATGCGCCCCGAATGCTCGTCGGGAAAGGTTCGGAGGTCGAATTCCATGCCGGTGCTCAGGGTCGACACGATATCGCGCACTGCCACGCGATCCGCTTCGCTCAACTGCGCCAGCACCGCCAGCGCGGGGCCGAGCGACTCCAGCAAGACCTTTTCGTCCGATATCTGGCGCGGCGCCACATCCGCCGCGAGACGGCGCACGAAGACCCCGCCGTCGTCCGCGCCGCTGACTTGGGCGCGCAGCGCCAACAACAGTTGCAGGCGCTGCTCGGGCGCGATCAGCGTAGTGTCGGCGATGGTGTCGGCCGCGCGCGCCAGAAGATAGGCCAGGCCAACCGGGTCATGCATGCCGGCGGGCAGCACGCGCAAAGTCAGATAAAAGGAGCGGGAAACCCGCTTGAGCAGCGGGCCGAGAAGAAAAGCGCGGTTGGGCGTGGGCATCGACGGCATCGGATCGGTCTGGAACGCATCTGGCGGCTGCCGCATTGTAGCCGGCCAGCCGCGTGTTGCCCTATTGGCACGAGCGTTCCCGCAGCGACGCGGGGCATGCCTGGTTCGGCCGATACATCGGCCGGTGCCGCGAACCAGGCATGGGCAGGGCTCAGAAGTCGGGCAGCTCGCGCGCGCGCAGGTCGAACACCAGCACTTCGGCCTGATCGCCATCGGCAAACGTCAGTGCGCGCTCATCGCGCACGCGCACGCCGTCACCGGCCGACAGCGCCACGCCGTTGAGCGTCACGCTGCCGCGCGCCACATGCACATAGGCGTAGCGGTTTTCCGGCAGGCTCAGCGTCGCTTGTTCGCTGCCATCGAACAGCCCCGCATAAACGCGCGCATCCTGGTACAGGCCAAGCGAGCCGTCGGCGCCGTCCGGCGACATGATCAGGCGCAGCTTGCCGCGCTTCTGTTCCGCCGGAAAATGCGTTTGCTGGTAGCGGGGTGTCACGCCAGCCCGATCGGGCACGATCCAGATCTGCAGCAGATGCACCAGCGCGCTGTGCGAATGGTTGAACTCGCTGTGCGCCACGCCGCGCCCGGCGCTCATCGCCTGCACGTCGCCTGGGCGAATCACCGACCCGGTGCCCATCGTGTCCTTGTGCTCCAGCTCGCCCTCAAGCACATAGGTGAAGATTTCCATGTCGCGGTGCGGGTGGGTGCCGAAGCCCTTGGCCGGCGCGATGCGGTCGTCGTTGATCACCAGCAGATCGGAGAACCCCATTTGCTGCGGGTCGTGATAATGCGCGAAGGAAAAAGTGTGACGCGAACTCAACCAGCCGTGCTCGGCCACGCCGCGCTCATTGGCTTTGCGAATTTCCAGCATGTTTCTCTCCTTAAGTTGATCTGCGGCCCTGGTGAGCATCGCATTCGTGGAGTCAAGTTTATCGTTTCAAACCAGAAACACAATTCGCAAAAACAGCTTTTACCGTTACAAAAACGGAACAATAAACCGCACCCCGCCGGGCTCGCGCGTCATGCCTGCAACTCGGCAATCTCGATCAGGTTCAGGTCGGGGTCGCGCACGTAGACCGAACGAATCGGGTGCGTCGCGCCGGTGCGCGCGACCGGTCCCTCGACGATCGGCCAGCCCTTGTCGCGCAGCCGCTCGATCACCTGTTCGAGCGGGATCGACGCGATAAAGCACAGATCGAGCGCGCCGGGCACCGGCACATGCGCCTTCGGCTCGAACTCGCTGCCGCGCACGTGCAGGTTGATTTTCTGGTTGCCGAAGCGAAAGGCAAGACGCCCCTGCCCGAAGGTTTCGAGCTGCATGCCAAGCACTTCCGTGTAGAAGTGCATGGTCGCCGCCGGATCGACGCAGGTCAGCACCAGGTGGTCCAGATGATCGATCATGATGGCCTCATGAAGTTGTCGAACGAGCGTCTTCAGCCGGCGCACGCCTGGGCGCCCGGACGGGCATGCAGGTCCAGCCGGCGGCCCGCCTTGAGCACCTGGCCGGGCACCTCGTGGCCCACCAGCGCAGGCAGGCGGCGCGCGGCCTGCAGCAGCGCAGGCAGGTCGATGCCGGTATCAAAGCCCATCAGGTCGAGCATGTGCACCAGGTCTTCGGTACAGGCGTTGCCGGTTGCGCCGGGCGCATAGGGACAGCCTCCCAGCCCGCCGAGGCTGGCATCGAAACGGTCGATGCCGGCCTCGATCGCGGCCAGCGCATTGGGCAACGCCATGCCGCGCGTGTTGTGGAAATGCAGCGTCAGTTCGAGCGCGGGAAAGGCCTGCCGCACGCGCTCGCACAACTGCCGCACCTGCGTCGGATAGGCCATGCCGGTGGTGTCGCACAGCGTCATGCGCCCCACCCCGAGCGCGCAGAAGCGATCGGCCAGGCGCAGCACCTCGTCCTCGTCGATGTCGCCCTCCATCGGACAGCCGAACACCGTCGAGAGCGACACGTTGATCGCCACCGGGCTCGCCTGCACCGCTTTGATCACTTCGCTCAGTTGTGCCAACGATTGCTCGCGGGTCATGCGCAGATTCGACTGGTTATGGGTTTCGCTGACCGACATCACCAGATTCACCTCGTCGACCGCGCACGACAGCGCGCGCTCGGCGCCGCGCACATTGGGCACCAGCACCGTATAGACCACGCCGGGCACGCGCCTGATCTGCTGCATCACCGCTTCGGCGTCGCGCAGCGCGGGGATCGCGCGCGGCGAGGTGAACGAGGTCACCTCGATCTTGGCAAAACCGCAGTCGCTCAACGCATCGATCAGCGCGACCTTGTCTTCAGTGGGAATGAATGCCGCTTCGCTCTGGAAGCCGTCGCGGGGCGCGACCTCCTGCAGGTAAAGACGTGGCTGGGGGGAAGTCATGACAGTCCTCACAAGAATTCAAATAATGCCGCGCGCGCGCCAGTCGGCCAGCGTCTCGGGCGCGACGCCCATGGCCGAGAGCACTTCGTCGGTGTGCTGGCCCAGCGTCGGGGCCGGCGCGCTCACCTGGCCGGGGCTCGCGCTCAGCTTGGGCAGCACGCCCGGCAGCTTGACCGGCGTGCCGTCGGGCAACTGGCTCTCGAGAATCATCTCGCGCGCCTGGTAATGCGGATCGGCCGCGATATCGGCCACGTCGTAGATCTTGCCGGCCGGCACGCGGGCCTCGGTGAGCGCCTGCAGCACCTCGTCGAGCGAGTGTTCGGCCGCCCACTCGCCGATCGCTGCGTCGATGCGCTCGACTTGCTTGACGCGGCCGTCGTTGCGGGCCAGTGCCGGGTCTTCGGCCAGATCGCGACGACCGATCAGGGCCATCAGTCGGGCGTAAATGCTGTCGCCATTGCCGGCGATCAGCGCGTATTTGCCGTCCTTGCAGCGGTACGCGTTACTCGGCGCAATGCCCGGCAGGCTGCTGCCGGCCGGCTGGCGCACCGCGCCGAACACCGAGTATTCGGGCAGCAGGCTCTCCATCATGTTGAAGACCGACTCGTACAGCGCCACGTCGACCATCTGTCCTTGCCCACCGTTCTGGTCGCGATGGCGCAGCGCCAGCAACACGCCGATCACGCCGTGCAGCGCCGAGAGCGAGTCGCCGATCGACACCCCCACGCGTACCGGCGTGCGGCCCGGCTCGCCGCTCAAATGACGCAAGCCGCCCATCGCCTCGCCGACCACGCCGAAACCCGGGCGGTCGCGGTACGGTCCGGTCTGCCCGTAGCCCGACACGCGCAGCATGATCAGTCGCGGGTTGATCTCGTGCAGCGCTTCCCAGCCCAGCCCCCAGCCCTCCAGCGTGCCGGGCCGGAAGTTTTCGATCAGCACGTCGAACTCGCCGATCATTTGGCGCACCAGTTGCTGCGCTTCGGGCTGGCGCAAATCGAGCGTCACGGATTTCTTGTTGCGCGACTGCGCGGCCCACCAGACCGAGGTGCCGTCGTGCATCAGGCGCCATTTGCGCAGCGGATCGCCCCCCTCGGGCGGCTCGATCTTGATCACTTCGGCGCCGAACTCGGCGAGCATCTTGCTGGCAAAGGGGCCGGCGATCAGCTGGCCCAGCTCCAGCACGCGAACACCTTTGAGAGGAGTGGACATGACGGTCTCCATGGATGGCTATCGAATATCGCAGCCATCATGAACCGTCCACGGCGGTTTGAAAATATCGGTTTTTTCGCCCACCCTTTCCCAACCGGAAAGGGTCGCACACGCCCCGCGAGCCTCGTCAGGCCGCCGCGCCCGGCGCCGACGCCTGCAGGAAGGCATACAGCTTGGCCGCCTCCGGCGCGAGCTGCACGCCGGCCTTGACGCCCACCCACAGGGTGCGATTCGCCCACGCATCGGTCAGCTCGACCGCATGCAGCCCCGCGCCGAGGATCTCTGCGCGCACGGCTGCCTCGGGCAGAATGCCGATGCCCAGGCCCGCCTCGATCATGCGGCAGATGCCGTCGAAGCTGCTGACCTGCACCGTCAGGCGCAGCGCGCGCTCGGCGGCCGCAGCCTCGTCGACCATGCGCGCGAGCAGCGAGCTGCCCTGATTCAGGCCGACGTAGTCGTACTTGAGTGTGTCGGCAAAGGCGATCTTGCGGCGCCGCGCCAGCGCATGATGCGGCGGCACCAGCACCACCAGCTTGTCCTGGCGATAGCGCACCTTGTCGAGCAGCGGCGCCGGGATGTTCTCGGCGAAGATGCCGATATCGGCGCGCCCCGCCGCCACCGCATCGACGATCTCGGCGCTCATGCGTTCCTCCAGGCCGATTCGCACGCCGGGATTGGCCGCCAGGAACGCCGACAGATCGGCCGGCAAAAATTGAATCACCGCCGAGGGCGTCACCCACAAGCGCACATGGCCGCGCACGCCCACCGCGTAATCGCCGATTTCGCTGGCCATCCGGTTGACCTGATCGAGAATCTGGCGCGCATGCTCGGCCAGCCCGCGCCCGGCCGGCGTCAGATCGAGGCCGCGGGGCCGGCGCACGAACAGCGCGCAATCGACGGTTTTCTCGAGCTCGGCAATGCGCTTGCTCACCGCCGAGAGCGTCATCGCAGCGCGCTCGGCTGCCTTGGTCAGGCTGCCGAGTTCGGCGGCCATCAGAAAAACGCGCAGCGACTGCAGATCGAAGTGGGAGGGATTGACCATGAGAGGCACGCGGACCGGGCGTGGTTGACGAAACGACACCTTACCACCGTGGCGCCCACCTTGGATCGGGCACGTGCGGCGCGGCCGTCGACAGGCGGAGGGTTACCCCAACACCAGAATCCGATTCATCTCAAAGACCGCGGCGCGCCGCTTCGGCTACGGTCCCCTCACGGCGTTGCATTCGGCGCGCCACCGCCACCCATCCCGCACTGAAAAAAATCGGCATGACTGACGCAAACCATTCATCGACTTTTCCCCGGTGCGCTGACGCGGCAAACACCGCCAGCACCGCGCCGCCGAGCCTGCCCCATCTGCCGGGCATCGTTATCTTCGTGCACGGCGTCAATTCGGAGGGAGAATGGTACGACGCGGCCGAAGCCGCGCTCTGCCAGGGACTCAACCAACGCCTGCGGCGCGACGACCTCACCCCCAACCGGTACGTGAGCGCCGACCCCGTCACCGGGCAATACCGGCCGCGCCGCCTCGAACGCGCCGGCCGCTCGCCGGTGGTCCGCTTCTACTGGGGCTACCGGGCACCCTCGGGCGGCGAGCAGGCGTACCGCGTGCCGCTGCGCGACGCGCACGGCGCCAATTTCTGGCGGCCTGGCGGCGACATCGGGGCGGGCCCCTGGTTCTGGGGCGGGGGACCATTCCAGAACGGCACCAACAATCTGCAACAACTGTGGAGCGACGCCGGCTTTCGCCGCCGTCTGCTTGGCATCGACCTGCAGCGCTTCAACCCGGAATGGGAGCGCGAACTGCACGACGCGCCGCCGCGCACCTACTTCGCCCACGCCGCGCAGCGCCTGGCCGGCCTGATCGACAAAATTCGCGACACTGCGCCGCGCGACACCGTCTCGATCGTCTCGCACAGTCAAGGCACGATGCTCGCGCTGGCCGCTGTCGCGCTATGCCGGCGGCGCGCGCCCGACGCGGTATTCCTGATGAATTCTCCCTACGCGCTGGACGATAAACTCACCGACTACCTGACCTGCGGCAACGCACGGCCCACCGAGGGCGCGCGCGTGCGCACTTTCCAGGCCATTGCCGCACGTATCCGGCAGGACCGGCGCGAGTTCACCGCCATGCAACTGGCGCAATTGCGGGTCAGCGGCGACGGCAAGGCCGGCTGGCCCTGCCGTCCTGGCCAGCCCGAGCGCGACAATCACGGGCGGCTCCATGTGTACTTCAATCCGCATGACCGCGTGATCGGCGCCCGGCCGATACAAGGTATCGGCTGGCAGGGGCTCCCGGACGCGCTGCTGGCCGAGTCGGGGGATACCGTCAGGCAGCGCATGCTGGCGCGTGGCACGCCATGCGGCGATGCGCCCGGCGTCAAGCCGTTCGGCACGCTGCCGCCGATCCCCGATCCGGAGCACGGTGTAGCGCCGGGCGACTTCTGGAACGGCAACCAGCGGGTACTGGGCACCGACCTGTGGCTCGCGCCGCCGGCGAGCAGGCGGGTCACCATCAATGCCGAGCCGGTGCCGCATCCGCTCACGGCCGACGAGATGGCCGCGTCGGTAACCAGCACGGTCATCACCGCGCAAGGCACACAAAGCAAGTTGGTTTATTTCGATGCCGCCCCCAGTACCCAATCGATGTGGGGCGCCCGGCACCCCGAGCGCCGCCATGCCTACCTGTATTCCGAGTACCCCTACCTGGCCGCGCTGTACCGGCCGCAACGGATGATGGTGCGCGACGACGTTCACCGCGAGACCGGTCAGCGCGTCGAACTGGAAACCGCGCAGGAACTTCGCCATCGCATCGCGACGCATGTCACCACGCCCACCAACCACAGCACCTTGCCGGCGCACGCCGAATTCATGCGGCGCGTGGTGGCCTGCGATCTGCCGATCGGCTTTTGTGACAGCCACACCACCGAGTTCTGGCACGAGTTGATACACGAGGCCGACTGGACCAGCGGCCGCGACCCCTACTACGCGCACGGCGAGCTGCGCGTACCGCCCATGCCGCCGCAGATCGACCGAGAAACCGTCAGCGAGGCAATCAACCGGGCCGATGCGGAGAAACTGCGTTGGCGTGGGGTGTGAGGCGTGCCGCGGGATCGGGCACTCGCCGGTTGCGGTGGACAAGAGCCCCTGTTGAGACCGCGTCGATCTCCGCCGCACGCCGCCAGCGTCAATGGCTGTCCAGCTGTCCCTTGGTTTCTGGAATCGCCAGCGCGCCCCATAAGAACAGCAGGCTGAGCCCAATCAGGAAGCCGGATAGCACCAACGGCAATTGCGCAGGCGTTTTCGCGGTCAGCGACACGAAGGTCGGCATCATCCCGCCGATGGCAAATCCGATATTCCATGACAGGCCAGTGCCGCTGGCACGAATCGCGGTAGGAAAACGCTCATTCAGGAAAATCAATATCGGCGCGTAGCCAGCGCTGCCGATCGCGCACAGCGCAATCACATAAACGCCGAGGATCACCACGTCGGACGTATGCACCATCGCCAAATACAGCACAGGAAACAGCACGAGGCGCAGTACGCCGACCAGTATGAAGGTCTTTTTTCGGCCCAGAAGGTCACTGAGATAGCCGGTGAAGATCGAGGCGACGATCACCCCGACGCTGCTCAGCACAAGGATCAACGCAGCCGATGAAGCTGCCGTGTGCGTCACCACCTTCAAATAGGTCGGCAGATAACCCGAGGTCAGGTAATAGCCGCTGCCGCCGCCGATCGTCAACAGCAGGTTGACGAACAGCACGCCGCGCCAATCGCGCGAGAACAGTGTCGCCAGCGGGGAGTTTGTCTTTTGCGCGGGTGCGCTGCCGGCCGCCGCCTCCTTCTTCAATTGCTTCCACAGCGGCGACTCGTCGAGGCTGCTGAAAATGAACAGCCCCAGCACCGAGCTGATGATGCCAGTGAAGAACATGCAGCGCCAACCCCACACATCGAACGCCGCACCGGGAAAGAGCCGGGTCATGATGAGATAGACCAGCGAGGCGATCAGCGCGCCGACGCCGGCACCGCCGCCGCCGATCATGCCGGAGACCGTGCCGCGCCACGATGCCGGCACCGATTCGGTGGCGATGGTGTGGGTCGATGCCACCACGCCGCCGACGAAGATACCCTGCACCAGTCGCAGCACGATCAGCAGCGCCGGCGCGGCCAGGCCGATCTGCGCCGTCGTCGGCAGCGCGCCGAACAGTGCGGTAGCCACCCCTACGCCGATCACCGCGATGATCATCGCACCCTTGCGGCCATGGCGATCCGCATACGAACCGAACAATGCGGAACCAAACGGGCGCATGAGCAGCGTCACTGCGAAAGATGCGTACACCGCTGCCAGCGATAGCATCGGGTGGGTGGACGGGAAGAATAGCCGGCCCACCACCGGTGCGACAAAGAGCAGCACAAACAGATCGAAAAGATCGAGGGCCCAGCCCAGGCACGAGGCGCTGATGGCTGCAAAAATATGCCGGTTGCTGACCACTGCCGTGTGTGGCGTCGATTGCGTTGCGGATGTCATGAATGTCTCCTGGATCCTGCGTCGCCCGCATCGATCAGCGGGCTCGGCGTTTTTTATGAAAACCTTTGGCGCTTGCGCTGCGGGTCAAAGGTGTCGTTTCTCGCTGGTTGCTCCATCTCACCCGTGCTGGGCCTTGCGCAATCGCTTCCCGCTCTCCTGCCTGCCTAGTCCTCAGGTGCCGTGCCGCGGCACCGATCATGCAGAATCGCGTCGGCGATCTTCTCGGCGATCATGATGGTCGGCACATTGGTATTTGCCGTTGGCAGGCGCGGCATCAGCGATGCATCGACCACGCGCAATCCGGTCACGCCATGCACACGGCCCTGGGTGTCGGTCACTGCCTCGGGATCGGCGGCAGCGCCCATGCGGCATGTGCCGCTCGCATGCCATACCCCGAAAACATTGCCGCGCACGAACGCCTCGAGCCGCTGGTCATCACGCAATATTTCCGCGAGCGACTGGCCCCGCGTAATAAACTGCCGCGTCACCCAGCGGCGCAGCGGCGCCGGCACGTCGAGCAACGCGCCCAGCACCGCGGTGGCCACGCGGTTGAATGGCGTGATTCGACTCAACGCTTTGACGCGGCCTGAAAACGACGCGGGGAAAAAGTCGTCGGGATGGGTATGCAGCGCGGCGCCCCCAATAATTCTCGCCATCCGCCTGACACCTTGCATGAGACGTACCGCGTCACGCTCATCGTCGAGCAAATTGAGATTGATGCGGGCGTGCGTGGCCGGATCCGGCGAAATCAATTCCAGGGTGCCGCGCGAATACGGACGGTTGCACCACAGGAAAAAGAGGCCTAACCGGCTGCCGAGCGCATGCCATGCGGCGCGCGCCGAGCTCGATAGATACATGTCAGAGGCATCGCAGCCCGCGACGCCGGAGGAGAACCGCGCCGCGGTCATGCTGGCGCGCCGCTGTCCCGCCGGCAAGCGAAAGGGCGCCGCCAGATAGTGGCAAAAGGTTAGCGTCGGATGATCCTGCAGGTTGCGCCCGACCCCCTGCCGATTCGCTACCACGGGAATGCCCAGCGCCTGTAAAGCGCCGGCCGGACCGATGCCCGCCCGCAAAAGCAGCGTCGGCGACTGCAGGGCCCCCGCCGACAAGATAATCTGCTGCCCATCCAGTTGCAGCCGCACGCCGGCGGCATCCAGCGCCACCACCGCCCGCGCCGCGCCATCCTGCATTACGATGCGCTCGACCGTGGTGCGCGCGAATATCGTCAAATTGGCGCGCCGACGCGTCGCCTCATCGAGATAAGCGAGCGCAGTCGACACCCGCCGGTCGTGCAAATTCGAGAATGCGGCGGGAAACATCCCATCGCCGAATTCGGCATTCTGATCGGCCAGTGCCGGAAACCCGTCTTTCGCCAGTGCGTCGGCAAACGCCGTGCAAAATGGCGGCCACGCGTCGGGGAAAATTCGGCGAATCGGCACCGGGCCGCTCGCGCCGTGCAGCGGTCCGTCGAAATCGACGTCGCGCTCGAGCTTGCGGAAGTAAGGCAGGACATCGGCCCATGCCCAGCCCTTGGCGCCCATCGCGTCCCATTCGTCGTAGTCGCGCGGCAGACCCCGGTTGGCTGCCTGCACATTGATGCTCGACCCGCCGCCCATCACTCGGGCCTGTTCGTAACGCCTGGGGACCGGGCTTTGGCGCGTGGCGTGCGCGTTCAATGCCGGCCAAATGTATGTGTCGCCGTGAAACACCGGCAGCGGATAGCTATCCAGGATTTCATCCGGCACGGCCCCTGGCGGCGTGTCGACGCCCGCCTCGAGCAACGCCACGCGCAGCGAAGCGTCGGCCGACAGCCGATGCGCGAGCACGCACCCGGCCGAACCGCCGCCCACAATGATGTAATCGAACCTACCGCCGTTTTGCACCAGGGTCTCCTGCCGTCTGTTCCGTGGTTGCTCGGATTGCTGCGCGCGTCATCGCCGCCGTTGCCTCTCGGGCCGACTGCATCAGGATCCGCGGAAGGTCGGCTTGCGCTTGCCGTGGAACGCCTCCACACCTTCGCGAAAATCGTCGGAGCTGCGCAGGCGGCTGTAGCAATGCCCCTCCAACTCGATGGCGATCGACAGCGGCGCGTCTTCGGTGTCGTTCAACAGCTTCTTGGCAGTGCGCTGAGCCAGCGGCGAGAAGGCGCGTAATTCGTCGACCAGCGCGTCGGTGGCCGACTCCAGCGCCGCGTCGGCGACGCAGTCCACCGCGATGCCCCAGTCGTAGGCCTGCTGGCCCGAGATGCGGCGCGAGCGCATCACAATGTCCTTGGTGCGGCCGATGCCCACCATTTTCTGCAGGCGCGCCGAGCCGCCCGAGCCGGGGATCTGCCCCAGCTTTTGCTCAGGCAGCGCATATTGGGTGGTTACTGTCGCGATACGGAAATCGCACGCCAGCGACAACTCGAACCCCACGCCAAAGCAAAAACCGCGGGTGGCGGCGATCACCGGCTTGCTGCAGCGCGCCGGGGCGGCAACGTTCCACGCCAGTTTCGAAACATGCTCGGGCGACGCCTCGAGAAAACCCCTGATGTCGCCGCCGCTCGAAAAATGCTCCCCTTGCGCGCGCAGCACGATCACACGCACGCGCTCGTCGCGCTCGAGTGCCTCGAACACCGCGCAGAGCTGGTCGCGCTGCGGCATCGAAACGATATTGAACGGCGGGCGGCCCAGGATGATGTCGGCGCGCTCGCGCTCGGCATCGACCTCAACGGTGAAACCGTCCAGTGCCTGCAGTTGGGCCTGGCCGTGGTGGGTCAGTGCGGTCATAATGATTGGCTCCTTCGGTGAACTTGAATCAAGAAGTGGTGTCGCTGCCCTGGCTGAATGCCGGCGGGACGTCCGGCTCCCGCTCGAACTCACCCGAGGACAGCTTGCGCCGCAAAATCTTGCCGACTGGCGACTTCGGTATGTCGACCACGAATACGTATTCGCGCGGCCGCTTGAAATTGACCAGATCGGAGGCTCGGCAGTAGGCATCGAGGCCCGCCTGATCGACGTTGCCGCAGCGCTTGATGAAAGCCACCACGCGCTGCCCCCACCGCTCATCGGCCACGCCCGCCACGGCGACTTCGTCGACCGCCGGATGTAGCGAAAGAATCGATTCGATGTCGACCGGCGAGATGTTCTCGCCGCCACTGATGATCATGTCGTCGATGCGCCCGCTCACATACAGATCGCCATCGCTGTCGATGAAACCGGTGTCGCCGGTGAAATACCAGCCGTCGCGCAGCGATTTCGCATCGGCGTCGGGCCGATGCCAATACCCGTCGAACGCTTCGTCGCCGCGCAGGTCGACGATGATCTGCCCCTCCTCGCCGGGCGCTGCGAGGTCATCCGGCGAAACCGCCTGCAGGCGCACCACGCGCAAGCGGGTGTTCACGCCGGCGCGGCCCGCGCTGCCGGGCTTGGACACGGCATCCTGATTGATGCTGAAGGTGTACACCTCGGACGAACCGTAGTGATTGACGAACAGGCGTGGCTTGAACGCCAGCTCCAGGCGCCGCAACAGCGCATCGTTCATCGGCGCGCCGGCAAAACCGAGTTTCGCGACCGACGAGCAATCGGCTTTTTCGAAGGCCGGATCGGCCAGCAGATCGTGGTAGAGCGTCGGCACGAGATACAGGCAGCTCACGCGATGCGTCGCAATCTCGCGCAGCGCCTGCGCCGCACTCCACCGTCGCGTGCACACGAATAGCCCGTCGACCAGGGCCATCGAGAGCAACGAGCGAACTCCCATGGTGTGATAAAGCGGCATGACGCCGAGCGTGCGCTCACCTCGCTCGTAAAGGTTTTGCGCCACGTGCGCGAGCGCGGAGGCGCGCTCGTGGCGATGCCGGCGCGGTACGCCCTTGGGTTTGCCAGTGGTGCCCGAGGTGTAGAGGATCAGCGACAAATCATCCGCCTCGGCGCTCGGCAGCAGCGTATCGGCGCTCAGCCGCGACGCGTCGAGCAGCGTATCGAAAAGACAGGTACCGCCGGGCGCGGCATCCAGCGCGATGCGCGCAATCGCTTGCGCGGCAGCGCTGCCTGCCACAGCCGGCGCGCTGATGTCTTCGAAAACAATCGCCCTGGCGCCGGCATCGACCACACAATATTCAAGCTCCTCGGGTTTGGCGCGCCAATTCACCGGCGTGATGACGATGCCCGTGAACTGGCATGCCCAATGCAAGGTCGCCATTTCCCAGCGATTCTGCAGAATGGCGATCAAGCGGTCGCCATGTCCCAGACCCAGCTCGCGCAGGCCAGCGGCCACGCAGCGGATTTTTTCGAACCATTGCGCGTAGCTCAGCAAGACCTCGCCGTCAGCCACCGCCAACGCATTGGGACTGCGCTCGACGCTTTGAACAAAAGTGCGGCCGAGGTCAAACATGCGCCACCTCGCGCGCCTGTCGTTGAGCCTTGCGTTGCCCGGCCACGTCGAGCACCGCCGCGATAATCGGCGTGTATCCCGTGCAGCGGCACAGGTGTCCCGACAGCATCTCGCGCACCTGCGCCTCGCTCGGATCGGGCACGCGCTCCAGGAAATCGGCGCATGACATCAAAATACCAGCCGTGCAAAATCCGCACTGCAGCGCGAAGTGCCGATGAAACGCCTGCTGCAGGTCGCCCAGCCGCTCGCCATCCTGCAAGCCTTCGACCGTATCGATGCGGCGCCCCTGCGCCTGCACCGCAAGCATCAGGCACGAGCGGGCGGCCACGCCGTCCACGCGCACCGTACACGCACCGCACACGCCATGCTCGCAGCCGACGTGGGTGCCCGTCGCGCCCAGCTCGTGCCGCAGAAAATCCGACAACAGCGTGCGCGGCTCGCACCAACCGGAGCGCTTGACGCCATTGAGCACCAGTGCAATCGACTGGCGTGTCTCTCGTTCAAATACCTTGTTCACCTTGCCTCCTCGATCACGCGCCTTCCCAATTGCCGGACCAGTTGCCGGCGATACCGCGCGCTCAGATGCGCGTCGTCTTGCGCGCCCAGCCGCCAGCTCAAATCATTCAGCGCCGTTGTCAGATCCTCTGCGACCAGCCTGGGCCACACTTCCACCACCGGCCGGTCGGCGACACCGCCTACCGCCAGTCGGATCGCCGTATCGGTCACCACCGCCGCGCATGCGACCACCGCGAAGTCGCCGTGACGCAGAGAAAATTCCGCGAAACCGTAGCGCTCGCCCGCTCGCCGCAAGGGAAAACGCACTTCCTCGATCAGCTCATCCGGCGTGCGTGCGGTCATCAACATTCCCTGGAAGAAATCGGCGGCGGCCAGTTGGCGGCGCTGGCGGCGCGAGCGCAGAACAACCTCGCCGCCCAGCGCGGCAAGCACAAGCGGCAGCTCGGCGCTCGGATCGGCGTGCGCGACCGATCCGCAGACCGTACCGCGATTGCGGATCTGAAAATGGGATATCCAGGGAAAGGCCAACCCGAGCAGTGGCACTTCGCTGGCCAGCTCGGGCCGCCACTCGACACTCGCTTGCGTGGCCGCCGCCCCGACCACCAGCTGCTCGCCGTCCAGGCGCACGTAGTCCAGGTCGGGCGTGCGCGAGATATCGACCAGCAGCGACGGCTGCGCAAGGCGCATGTTCAGCACCGCCATGAGCGACTGTCCGCCGGCGAGGATGCGCGCATCCTCGCCATGCCTTGCGAGCAAATCGAGCGCATCTTGCGCCGAGTCCGCGCATACGTAATCAAAAGACACCGGTTTCATCGCTTGACTCCCAGCCACGCCAGCACGCATTGCTTGACGCGCATCCACAGGCTCGGCCCGGACGCCGCGCCGCCAACCTGCCGGCCGAGCGATTCGAAAAGCTGCCGCAGGACAATCTTCGCGGCGCCTTCGAGCATGCGCGCTCCGACTGCCGCAACCTTGCCGGACACCTCGGCTTCGTAGTCGTAGGTCAATCGCGTACCGGCCCCATGCGGCGCCAGCTCAACCATGCCGGTGCCGCGCGCTGTGCCCAGCGACGACAGTCCCGTTCCCGTCAGTCGCAGGCGATGCGGCGGATCGAGTTCGGACAGCTCGATTTCGGCGGCATAGCGCGCCTTGATCATGCCCACGCCGACCGTGACGTCGGCGCGATAGCAATTCTCGGCCGTGCGTTCGAGGCCATGACAGCCGGGTACGACCCTGGCCAGCGCCTGCGGATCGAGCAGCACGGCGAAGACGGCCTCTGGCGGCGCAGCGAGGTCAACCGTGCCACGCGCGCTCAGCGCCTTGCCGCTGGCTTTGCCTGGCGGCAGAACTGCTTGCCATTGCGCTTGCGAGGGGGGCGGATCGTCGATGCCGATGAGCGACATCACTTTCGCCGGGGTCATTGGCAAAGTGATGTCCGCCACGCCCAGCGCATCAGCGATCGCATTGCCGATGCACGCCGGGGTGCTCATATTGTTACCCTCGCCCAAGCCTTTGGCGCCCAGCGGCGTGAAAGGCGACGGCGTCTCGAGGTGCACGATCACCGGGTCGGGAACTTCGCACGTCGTAGGAATCAGGTAGTCAGCCAGCGTCCCCGAGCGGAAGCTGCCGTCCTCACCGTAGCGGAATTCCTCCAGCAGCGCGGCGCCCAGCCCCTGGGCAAACGCCCCGCGAATCTGCCCGTCGGCCAGCGCCGGGTTAAGCAACTTGCCGGCATCATGCGCCGTGACATAACGGTCGATGCTCACGCGCCCCGTGGCGCGATCGACTTCCACGCCGCACATATCGAACACGAAGCCGTAAGCTGCCGACGTGTTGACGCGGTCCTGCGCATCGGGTGCATCCAACTGCGCCGGGGTCCAAAACACGGTCTCGCGCAATCCCGGTTCTTCGCCCGCAGGCAACATCTGCGGCGACCAGTGCGGCCCGCTCGCCAGCCGGCCGAACGGCACGCCCCGATCCGGCGCCCGGCCAGACGCGACGTGCCCTTGCATGAAAACCACCTCGCCCGCTTCGCAGTGCAGTTGCGGCGCGGCGATGCGCGCGAGCTTGTCGCGCAGGCGTGTCGCAGCCAGGTGCACGGTACCGGCTACCGCGCCGGCAAAGCGGCTCGAGTAGTTGCCCGAGGCCACCGACCAGGCGTCCTTTTGCGTATCGAATTCGACGTTCACCACCACGTCTTCCGGCCGCACGCCAAGCACATCGGCCACCACCTGCGCGCACACCGTCATGTGTCCCTGCCCCGCGGGAGTCGATGCAATGGTGACGACAATGCCGCCCAGCAGATCGATGCTCACCGTTGCCGAGGCGATCGCGCCGTTCTTCGGCCCGGCCTTCTCGCGCGCCTCGCGCGGCAGCACCGTGGTGATGTAGCCCATATTGGAAATCGATGGCTCGACGATCGCCGCGAAACCGATGCCGTACAGCCGGCCCTGCGCGCGCGCCGCATCGCGGCGGCGCACCAGTTCGTCGTAGCCTCCGTCGGCCAGGGCTCGCGCCAGGACTTCCTGATAATTGCCCGAATCGAGCAGCGCGCCGGCCGTGGCGCGATAGGGAAACGCATCGGCCGGCACGAAGTTACGGCGATACACGTCCAGCGGATCGAGTCCGAGTTCGACGGCAATGCGTTGGACCAGGCGCTCCAGCGCAAAATAAACTTGCGGTCCGCCAAAACCGCGCACCAGCCCGGTCGGCGTCTTGTTGGTCAGCACGACCCGGTTGCGCACGCTCAGGTGGGGGATTGCATACGCGCCGGTCAGACAGCCATGCATGCGATAGAACGTCGCCGGCTCGGGTGCGCGCAGGTAGCCGCCGCAGTCCTCGATCTGGTCATAGCGCAACGCCGTGATGCGGCCATCGGGCTCGACGGCAGCCTCGATATCGGTAAGCCGGGCTGTCGCGGAAGTAGCCGCGCTCAGATGCTCGAGCCGGTCTTCCACCCATTTGACAGGCGCGCCGGCCTTGCGGGCCGCCAGGCACATCAGCACGACGTACTGGAACACCGCCTGCTTGACGCCAAAACTGCCACCCGAATCTCGCGGCGCTTTATGGCGCAGGCGATTGGCCGGCACGTTCAGTGCCATGGCCATCACCGCATGCAGCGAAAACGGCCCCATGAAATTGGAGGTGACGTCATACCCCTCGTCGCCGGCCAGGCGCTCTGCGATCACCACCGCGCACTCGATCGGCGTGCATGAATTGCGGGGATAGTTCACGCGCAGCGACACGCGGTGCGGCGCCCGCTCGAATGCATCGTCCGGATCACCGTAACTGAAAAGCCGGTCACTGAGTACATTCGTGCCGACGGCCGGGTGCAGCACCGATGCGTCGTCGCGCATCGCCGCCTCGATGGTGACCACCGGCGGCAAGGACTCGTAGGTCACTTTAATCAGATCGAGTGCGTCTTCGGCCATCGCGCGCGACTGCGCGACCACCACCGCGACGGGCTCCCCGACGTAGCGCACGCGGTCAACGGCCAGCGAATAATGCTGCATGGGCGACTTGACGCCTACCACGAACGGCCGCGACCACGCCTTGACGTCCTCGCCGGTGAGCACCGCTCGCACACCCGGCGCAGCCAGTGCCGCGGTCACATCAAGCGCGCCCAACACCGCGTGGGCGTGCGGAGATCGCAGCACGGCGGCATGCAGCGTGCCAGGTTTGGTGGCGAGATCGTCACCGTAGCGCCCACGGCCGGTCAGTATCGCGGCATCTTCGAGCCGCGCCGTCGAACGGCCTACATGCGGCCGCGTCGCATCGGCCACGGTATCGTTCATCGGATTCACGCGTTGATCCACGTTCATGCCTCCGGCAGGCGGGCCAGGCTGTCGCTCAACCCGGCCCAGCGCCGCGGCAGCTCCGCGTGCTCCAGCCCGAGCAGGTCGAGCAGCCGGCCCACGGTGTGATTGACGATGTCGTCGACGCTTTGCGGCCGCGTGTAAAAGGCCGGCACGGGCGGCATCACGATGGCGCCCATTTCGGTCACCGCGGCCATGTTGCGCAGATGGGCGAGATTGAGCGGCGTCTCGCGTGCCACCAGCACCAGGCGCCGGCGCTCCTTGAGCATCACGTCGGCCGCGCGGCCGATCAGGTTGTCAGCCAGGCCGTTGGCGATGCCTGCCAGTGTTTTCATCGAACACGGGACGACCACCATGCCGGCGGTAAGGAACGAGCCGCTGGCCACCGCGGCGCCGATGTCGCGCGCGCTGTAGGCCACGTCGGCCAGCGCCTCGATGTCGCTGCGCTTGATGCCCAGTTCCTGGGCTGCCGTCAGCGCGCCCGAGGACGACACGATCACGTGCGACTCGACACCGTCCAGGCGCGCCAGGGCCTGCAGGAAGCGCACGCCCAGCACTGCGCCGCTGGCGCCCGTGATGCCGACAATGATTTTGCGGGGCGTCGTCATAGGCTAGGCCAACTCATCGAACAGCGCGTCCCACGACGTCTGGGCCGGCATGCGAACCTCGGCCGCCAGATCAACGTCGGTCTCACCGGGAATGCGCACACGCGTGAAGACGTGCGAGCCGTAGACCACCGGTTTGGTCGCATCGAGTCCCATCTTGGCGCTAATGCCTTGCCGGTAGCCCGGGACCGGATCGTTGCCGGCGCCACCGGTTTTGACGATGGTCGACGGATCGAGCGCCGAGCCCTGCGCGCCGGCAATCACGAGCAGATCGCGGTCGGCCTGAAAACGCGTGGCCACCGCCCACTCGACTTCCATCGGATCATGCACGTCGACGTCGGTGTCGACCACGATGACCTGCTTGATGTCGTAGTGCGCGCCGAACGCCGCCAGAATTACATTCTTCGGCTCGCCTTCGTGCTTCTTGGCGAGCTTGATATACAGGTGGTAGCGGCACACGCCACCAACCGACAAATGCACGTCGGTCACGCCGGGGTGGCTGCGCTGCAGGTGCGAGAGCAGCGACGCCTCGCGCGGGATGCCGCCGAGCAGCAAATGCTCCATCTCGGCTGGCACGATGGTGTGATATATCGGTTTAGATCGATGCGTCACCGCGTCAATCTCGATGATTTCGCGGTTCTCGCGCTCACTGTAGTATTTCGGAAACTCGCCGAACGGGCCCTCGGGTTCGCGCACGTTCGGCAGCAGGCGTCCTTCGATCACGATCTCCGCCTGGGCGGGCACCCGCACGTCGCTGGTCACGCACTTGACCACCGGCAGCGGGGCGCCGTGCAGCGCGCCGGCGATCTCCAGTTCATCGGAATCGATCGGGGTAATCGCCTGGGAGGCCAGCATGGTGAGCGGATCGACGCCGATCGCGATGGCCACCGGCAGCGCCTGGCCCATTTTCTCGGCGGCCCGGTAGAACGCCAGCAGATGCCGTGGCAGCATCAGAATCGCCATGCGTCTGGCCGCATGCACCTGGATGCGGTTGATTGAAACGTTCTGAATGCCGGTCACCGGATTGCGCGCAATGACCAGGCCTGCGGTGATGTACGGGCCATTGTCGTGCTCGCTGTGCGTCGGGATCGGCAGCAGGGTTTTGAGGTCGATCGCTTCGGTATGGCGAACTGCCTGGCAGGGTGCCTCGCCGCAGGCCACCTCACGGCTCGGCAGTGGGTGTTCCACCGCGTCACGGAAGTGCTGCAGCAGCGCAGACTCGTCGATGCCCATGGCCTCCGCGATCCAGGCGCGCCGCGCCATGAAGCCGCTCACCACCGGAATGGCGTGACCGCCCGGGCGCGGGAAGTAGGCTGCCTGGCGGCCGTCCAGCTTTTTGGCGATTGCCGCCAGCTCGTGCTCCAGCCGCACATTCTCGCGGAGAACCGACAAGCGGTCCGTCTGCGCCAGTTTTTTCAGCCAGCTGCGCAGCGTCAGTGGCGTGGCGCCGGCTTGAAATTGACTCATCCAACACTCCTAATCAGCCAGCAGCAAATCTTGGGCGATGGGCTGGCGCGGTTAAATCGGACAGCAAGACGCGCCGCGTTGCAGCCCAAGCCGTTTGCCCTGCCGCTACAGCTCCGCAACACGGTGAGCAGCGCGGTCGAATGGAGAGAAGTCTAAGCAGACCAGGCCATAACTTCTAATATTGTTTTTTGATGTTTTTAATCAATTTTAATGATGTCAATGATTTCCCTGATAGGCGCAAAATCGCAGACAGAGAAATGAAATTAATATTTATTTATATAATAATCATGCATTTATTGAATTTTTTAAATTTATTAAAAAATATATCGTTTGATTTTTTGCAATTTATTAATAATAATTTGTGATCACAAATTCTCGCGGGTGTCTCATGGATCTGCGGCAAATCCAGTATTTCATTGCCCTTTTCGAGGACGGCTCGGTCACCCGCGCCGCGAAACGGCTGAACATCGTGCAGCCGGCGCTAAGCATGCAGATCGGCAGGCTTGAGGAAGAACTTCGCCAGCAGCTGTTCGAACGCAGCCCGCAAGGTATGACGCCGACGGCCGCCGGCCGGCTGATGTATCGCCTTTTTTTACCGATCATGCGGGACATCTCCCACGCGCGCGAGCAACTGGTACAGCGCGCCGAAATGATCACCGGGCATGTATCGATCGGTGTGATCGCCTCAGTCACGGAAAGCGTGATGTCGGAATCGCTATCGCGCTTCGCCACGCTGTATCCGCAGGTCGAGGTAACCGTGGCCGACGGCTATAGCGCGACGCTCATCGACGGGGTCTCGGGCGGCCAGCTCGATGCGGCGATCATCAATAAGCCGCGTGCCCGGCTGTCCCTGGACACCCAGCATTTACTCGATGAGGAAATGGTGCTTGTCACCAGCGCGCGGCACGGGCCGGAGCTGCCCGCCACGATCGAGCTGGCGAAGTTGCCAGGCATCGAACTGGTGTTGCCGACCAAGCGCCATGGCCTGCGGGGTGTGCTCGACACGCACGCGCAGCACGAAGACATGCTGCTCAGCCCGCGCTTCGAGATCGACTCGCTCAGCACCATCGTCAAATTCGTCGAATCGACTCGATTCGCGACGATCTTGCCGCGCATTGCCGTGCAACGGGGCGTGCAAGACGGCTCGCTGCGCGCTCATCCGATTCTGGCACCGCGAATCGTGCGTCACATCACGCGCATCAGCCATCCGCGCCGCCCTCTGAGCAATGCGGCCGAGGCGCTCATGGGCATCATCGCCGAGGAAATTCATCGCGCTGCCAACCCGCCCGCATTGAAGTTCGGCCAGTCCGCTTAGCAGCGGTGGCGCCTATCGCACCATCTGTACGAGGAGAAACACGACGTGAGAGTCCAACATTGGATCGGCGGGCAATGGGTCGGCACCCCAACCGTCGCAAGCATCGATCCGGCGACCGGCGAGGGCATCGGTTATTTCGCCGATGGCGGCATACCCGAGTGCGCGGCTGCGGTCGCCGCCGCACGCCATGCCTTCGATCGCACGACGTGGCCGCAAGACGCGCGGACGCGCCAGAATGCGCTGCTGGCATGGGCCAATGCGCTGGAGGGCGAGGCCGCGACTCTGGCCGACCTGTTGACGAAAGAGAACGGCAAAGCGATCGCGCAATCGCGCGGCGAAATTGCCGCGGCAATTTCTGAAGTGCGTTACTACGCCGGTCTCGCACGGCACATACCCGGTCACGCGTTGGAACCGGAACCCGGCGTGTTCTCGACCATCCTGCGCGAACCGGCTGGCGTTGCGGGCATCATCGTGCCGTGGAACGCGCCGGCAGTGCTGCTGGTACGCTCGGTTGCGCCCGCTCTGGCGGCGGGCTGCACGGTTGTCGTCAAACCCGCGGCGCAGACCACGCTTTTCAATGCCGCGATGATGCGCCTGCTCGACAGCCGGTGGCTGCCCCCCGGAGTTGTCAACGTGGTCGGCGAGGCTGGGTTTGCCGCCGCCGAGCACCTGGTCAAATCGCATGACGTCGATGTGATCAGCTTCACAGGATCGACCGCCACAGGCAAAAAAATCATGGCCGCCGCGGCCGACAGCGTCAAGAAGTTGTCGCTGGAACTGGGCGGAAAATCTTGCTGCGTGGTGTTCGACGACGCGGACGTGGCGGCTGTCGCGCCCCGATTGGCGCGCGCGGCCACGATAATTTCAGGCCAGCAATGCACGGCCGCGCGCCGCGTGCTCGTGCACGAAGCGTGCGCGGAGGCAATGCGCGAGCACCTGTGCCGCGCGCTGGCCGCGTTGCGCACAGGGCCGGGATCGGTCGCAGGCACCGATATGGGCCCGCTCATCGATTTTGCCGCGCGCGCAACCGTAGAAAATGCCGTGGCTAACGCATGCGACACCGCCGACGCAGTGCTGCTGCGCGGCCAGCGCCTGGACGGTCCATACGAACGCGGCGCGTTTCTCACGCCTACGCTGGTCGAGCATAGCGATCCGAACGCCTCCTTCTGCCAAGAGGAAATTTTTGGCCCGTTCCTGGTGCTCGAGACATTCGGCTCTGAAGCGCAGGCGCTGGAAAAGGCGAACAACGCTGTGTTTGGCTTATCGGCGAGCGTATGGACCGACAACGCAGCCCGCGCGATGCGCGTAGCGCGCGCGCTACGCAACGGCACGGTGTGGATCAACGACCATAACCGCCTGTTTGCGGAGGCAGAAACCGGCGGCTACCGGCAAAGCGGGCTGGGGCGGCTGCATGGGTACGAGGCGCTGGCCGACTTCACCGAACTAAAGCATATTTGCCTGAACGCCGGCGTTGCCGGCATCCAGGCGCCGTGATCGCCTGCGGCGGGGGCTTTGCCTGCCCCCGCTGGGTGCCTGCGGGGCCTAACTGGACCTCGTCGAATCGAGCGGTGCCGCTGGATTCGACGATGTGGCGGCACCTGGCCGGCCCCGCATTTTCTTGAGATCCTCCGGCTTGACCGCATCGTTCGACATGCCGTTGAAGAGCGTCGCCCACAGGCCCTTGTCGAGGTCGCTGGTGCCGAACAGCACGTCGCAGATCGGGAAGGTCAGATTGAAATTGCGCGTGCCCATGAGTTCCGGATGGTGATGCACCACATGCATGCGCCGCACGGTATTCACCAGCGGCAGGCGGTCGAGCAGCGGACTATCGACGACGTGCGCCAGTGTGTGCAGGCCTTCGTACATGAGGTAATAAGCGGCCATGGTGAACATAACGATATAGCCCGCGTTGGCTGACCAAAAATAACCGACCAGCAGCGCCGCCGGCAGGGCCGACAAAACGAACAGCACTGGCGCAAACGGCGGGAAAAGCAGGGCTCGCCAGTGCCGCTGGCCATCGTATTCAAGCGTCTTGTGAGTGAAGAATTGATGATGAACCGACACATGCCGCTTATAGACGCCCTTCATCAACCGGGTAGGCCGGTGCAGCAAATAGCGGTGTGCAGCCCATTCTGCCCAGTTGCCGAAAAGGAAAAACGGGATCACCATCAGCCATTGGCCGAGTGTCGAGTGATGTATCTGGAGAAACGAGTACAGCAGCACACCGCCGGTAAATATCAGCGTGAAGGCCAAGTGCAATTCGCCTCGGTACCAGCTCGGCGTGGCCGCTATATATTCATCGCGAAACCGATAAGAACGTTGCGCGATTTCTTCATCTTTTGTCATCTTGCGTCTCCTGTAAGCATGGGTATGCAGCGCGCACACGAGCTGTTCCGCATGCGACACACCAGCGTATCCAAGGCGACGCGCACCGTCCTTAGCCAAGGGTACGAAAATTTACCCAAAAGTCTGTTTTTTATGATGCTCAGCGCCGTCGAGGCTCACCGGGGCGGGTTGCGCCAAGGGCATGAAACCGTGACAAAATGGCCCATCGGGCGCTGTGCAAAATGCTTCTCCGGGAGCTGAGGATGTCGGCTGCAATACGTGAATACCAAGGACGATTCGGACGGGTAGCGCTGCTGGATGTCGACCGCCCGCTGGTCACGCATGCGCACTCGCAATGCCACGTGCTGCTCAAGGCCGGCGGCGCGGACACGTTTTTTGCGGTGCGCGGCGAACTGCAGCCCCTGACCGACGACAGCGCAGTCATGGTCAATGCGTGGGAGCCCCACGCGTACGTTCAGCCGCGGCCCGACGCTCCGCGCACCGTCTTTCTCGCTCTCTATATCGAACCGGCCTGGTTGCTCTCGCTCGAGGGTGGGTTACGCTGGGCCGGCCAGCCCGGATTTTTCCCTGAACCCAGCGCAAGGATTTCGCCCGCGATCAGGCGCCGGATCGATGAACTGGCCTCGCAAATGCTGTTTGGCGAGCAACCCAATGAGACCGTGCTGGCATCGACGCTGTGTGGCCTGGTATTGGAAATCATCGGGCCGATCTGCGGCTCGCGGCCAGTACTCGCACCAACCGGGCGCGCGTTCGCGACCTACGATCGCCGCATCCGGCAAGCGGTTGACCACATGCGCAACAACCTCGGTGCACCCATCGATGTCGAGCGGCTGGCACGCGAAGCGTGCCTGTCGAGAGCGCATTTCTTCAAGCTGTTCCAGCAATGCACCTCGCTCACGCCGCACGTCTATGCGAACGTCCTGCGCATGGAGAGCGCGGTGCGCGAGCTGGCCCAAACCGACCATTCGATCGCTCTGGTCTCCGATACTCTCGGGTTCAGCGCGCAAAGCCACTTCACGCGCTTCTTTCAACAGCACCTGGGCGTCATGCCAAGCCAGTACCGGCGTGTCGTGGATGTTTATCCCGATGCGTGAGGCACGCGCGAGCGTGCCGCCGGTCAGGACGCCTTGCCCTGCAACGAGTAAATCGATGAATAGCCGGCGCTGAAATCGGGCGGCAGCTCGATCGAGCCGGCCTCCACGCGCGCGTGAGTGGCTGGCTGGCCGCGTACCATGTGATTTCGATGCCGGCTGTCGATCACCGGTGCCGTGTAAGCAAAGGCGTCGGCCGCGGCATACTGAATGATCAGCGTAGTGCGCATCGCGTCTGACAAATTCGGGCCCGAACCATGAACCGTCAGACCGTGGTGAGCAACAATGTCGCCAGGGTCCAGTTCACTGTCCTCGGCCAGCGCCAACTCATCGGCCGTGACGCTGGCGTTGCAGTTCAGCACGTACTTCCCGGCCGCCCAGTGGCTACGCGGCCCCTGGCGATGCGTCCCGGGAATCGTCCGCAAGCACCCATTGCCAGCGCGCGAAGGGTTGAGCGGCACGCTTAACGCCACGAGATTGGCATTGGTATGCGGAAACACCGGCCAGTCTTGATGCCAGCCGATTTCAGCGCCGCCGGAGGGCAGCTTGAAATTGATTTTGGCATGGTAGAACTTGACTGCGCCTTCGACCAGATCCGCGGCGATATCTCCGAGGATGGATTCGAATGCGGCCTCCACATACACATCGTCGAGTTCCGTCGGACTCGAGATCCTCCGTATGCGGGGCTTGCCGGGCCGATGAGCCGCGTCCAGATCGTAATGGCGGGTCGGCGTCTCAAGCATGCGGCCGGCCTCCCAGAGACGATCCGTGACGTCAGTCAGCCGCTGCAATAGCGCTCGATCGAGCCGATCGCGCAACGTCAGGTAGCCGCGCGACTGGTATTCGACGAGCTGCGCCTGGGAGAGAATGGGGCGATGAGGCGTCGTCATACCAATGCCTCCGAAGCCGCATGCGCGACCAGAATGTCGTCGGTGCCCACCGCAAGCGGTGCGAAATTCGTGGAGCGCACGTAATCCGGCCTCGGTTTCGGCACGGCCAGGGGTTGATTGGTCACCGGATTGAAAACCACATAGACCTGCCAGCGATCGTGCCTGGACAGGTTGTGGCCGGAGGCATGCAGAATGTTGCAATCGAAGAACACCACGGTCCCCGGCCGGCCGATGATCGGCACCGGCTCGGGACTGCGCGCCATGATCTCGAGCAGCTCCGGTTTGGGAACGACCCAGAATTTATACGCAGTGCCATCGTCGAACACGGGATCCAGATTGCCTTCCTTATGGCTGCCGGGAATGAAATAAAGGCATCCGTTAGCCTGCGTCGGCTCGTCAAGCATGATTAGCGCCGTGGTAAGCGTAGGCCGGGGCACGCCATCGATTTTCCAGGTGCCGTAGTCCTGATGCCACTGCCATACCGATCCATCGATGGCGGTTTTGAGATTGCACTTGGTGTGATAAACGTACAACGCTTGCTCGCCCAACAATTGCTGCGCCGGCTCGAGCAGCCGAGGCGAGCGGGAGGCTGCATGAAAAACCGCGGAGGACGTCGGGCCGTCTGCTTCGTGCACACGATAGATCGTCTTCGCGACTCCGCCGGTCCGCTCGCGAACGAGATGGTCGGTGTCGATACCCTGGATGCGGCGCAGTTCGGCCTTCATGGCGTCGACCTCGGCGAGCGTGAATAACTCGGGCAGGATCAGGAATCCGTCGCGTTCATAGGCGTCGAGCTGATTTTTCGAAAATTTCATGGCCGGTAGCGCTCCCGTGAAACAGCCGTTCATGGCGCACCGGAGTGCTCATCGACAAGGCGAACCAATGAGCCCCCGACACATAAGGCGATGCAGCGCTTCGCCTTGCCCAGATTCATGGCATGGCCCGGCAAATGCCCGCGAGACCACGCCACGGTTCCCGAGCTTAGAGGTCAAATAGCCATCGGTAAAATATATAATTGGTCGGTTATTCATACCTTTTGGGTATTGCCATGGACTTGCGGCGCCTGCGGTACTTCATTGCGGTGGCGGAGGAGTTGAATTTCACCAAAGCCGCGGCGCGGCTGCACATGGCGCAGCCACCGCTTAGCCGGCAAATCCGGGATCTGGAGGAAGAGCTCGGCGTCACGCTGCTCAACCGGACGCACCACCACATCGAACTGTCCGACGCCGGTCGGGTTTTCCTGGAAAAAGCAAAACAGGTCTTACTCGCCGCCGACTCGGCCGTCGTTGAAGCGCAACGTGCCCAACGCGGCGAAATCGGGTCGCTTGCAATAGGTTTTTTCGAACAGATTGCCTACACGCTGCTCCCGCCGACGCTGCGAGCCTTTCAGGAACGGCATCCGATGGTCGAGGTGCAATTACGCTGGTTTCCCGTGGTCGACCAAGTCGAGGCGCTACGGCGCGGAGACATCGACCTGGCGTTTGTTCGCCCCGTGACTGATCTGGCCGGTCTATCGAAAGAGACGCTGCTGGAGGAGCCGTTCGTCTTGGTCGCGCCGAGCGATCATCCTTTGGCGGCCAAAGACATCGTTTCGGTTGCCGATTGCTCGCGTGAGCGTTTTATCAATTACACGCAGCACCTGGCCCCGGACTACCACGCCATTATCATGCGGCTGTGCGCGCTGGCCGGCTTTGCTCCCCGCATTTTCCTGGAAGTGGGACAGGTTTATACCGCGCTCGGCCTGGTCAGTTCCGGCACCGGCATCACGTTCGTGCCGGCCTCGGTCCAACGCCTTCATTTCGACAACCTGGTCTATCGACCGCTACGTGAACAGCAGTTACTCAGCCAAACCTACCTGGCCTGGACCCGCCCCAGCCCTTCGCCGGTACTGAGCGCTTTTGTCGCCACGGCGCGGCAGATCGCCCAGACGGAGTTTTCGGGATGACCGGCTCGATCGGCAAGCAGTTGCCCTCTCGAGGCACGGTACTGCACTGATGGCTCCGGCGCCGCACTAACCATCGGCGACTACTGCGGCGGCTTCGGCAACCTGGTGTCGGCGCGGCAGGTGGCCAGCGGCAGTTGCCGCGCCGACAGAATTCTCACGACCCGCATATCCTTTTTGTCGACCACCACCTTCAGGCACGCGCAGCTGTAGCCGTGCGGCCCATTGGTCGCAACGAATTGGGCGTCGCTCGCATCCGGAATGCGGTCGATGCCCTGCGCCTGCGGGCCGCCCATCGTGCCGATGGTCCAGGAGCCATCGCGGTCGTCGAGCCACCAGTTGCCGGGCGTGGGGTTGTCGAGCCAGCCGCAGCGCGTCTGCGCGGCCTCGGCGGAGCGCACGACGCCGCACTGCAGGGCGACGCCCAGGCAGGCGGCGAGCGCCAGGCTTGCCATGCCGCTGCGCGATAGTTTCAACGTTGTCATGATCGGCGCGTTCGCGTGTCGAGAGGATCCGGCATCATACCGCCGGCGTACCGATTTCAGGCACCATAGGGCCCATGGAGCATTTTTACCTGCATTTCCTGCATGGGCTGGCCGGTCATCCGCACTGGGCCGAAGCGGTGGTGTTTCTCGCTTCGCTGCTGGAATCGGTGGCGTTCATCGGCACCTTCATCCCCGGCAGCACTACGCTGTTCCTGGCCGGCGCCCTGGTCGGCACCGGTGCGCTGGGGCTCTGGACCACGCTCGCCTGGGCGGTGGCCGGCGCAGTGCTGGGCGATGGCGCGAGTTTCTGGATCGGCCGCCGCTATAAAACGCAAATCGCCGCATTGCGGCCATTTCGCCGGCACCCCGAGATGCTCGATCAGGGCCAGTCGTTCTTCGCCAGGCACGGCGGCAAGAGCGTCCTGCTGGCCCGTTTCGTCGGGCCGGTCCGGGCGGTCGTGCCGGTAGTGGCCGGCATGCTCGATATGCCGCCCGGCCGCTTTTATCTGATCAACGTGCTATCGGCGCTGGCCTGGGCGCCGGTCCACATGCTGCCGGGGCTGGTGTTCGGGGCGTCGCTGCAACTGGCCGGCGCCGTCACGTTCCGCCTGGCGCTCATCCTGCTGCTGTGCGCCACCGTGCTGTGGGCCGGCGTGCGACTGGTGCGGCTGGCCATCGCACACGGCGTGCCGCGCCTTGCGGCCTGGGGTGACCGGCTGCTGGCCTGGGCGCGCCGCGCCGACAGCCGCGTCGGCCGCTTCGCGCTGCGGCTGCTCGATGCCAACCAGCCGGCGGCCGGTGCGCTGCTGCTGATGTCGCTGCTTTTGCTGGCCGGCGGCTGGGTTTTTCTCGGTGTGCTGCAGGACGTGCTGGCGCACGATCCGCTGGTGGGCGTCGACAGCACGGTCGATCGCTTTCTGGGCACCCTGCACTCCCCGTGGGGCGACCAGGCGATGCTCGCCATCGCGGCGCTCGGCAGCCTGCCGACGCTGCTGGCCGTGGTGCTGGCCGTGGCAGCGTGGCTCGCGTGGCGGCGTCATTGGCGCACGCTCGGTTACTGGTTCGCGACGACGGCCTTCTCGCAGCCGCTGATCCTGATCATCGAGACGGCGGTGGCACGGCGCCCACCGCCGGCGGCCGGCAGCGCGCTGTTCTCGTTTCCGAGCGCGCATATCACCAGCAGCGCAGTGGTGTTCGGGTTCCTCGCGTTCCTGCTGGCGCGCTCCGCCGGCGAACGCGCGCGCGACGGCTGGCGCGCCGTCATTGCCGGCACGGCGACCGCGCTGGTATTGCTCGTCGCGCTGGCCGATCTTTACCTGGGCCGCAACTGGCTCTCCGACGCGATTGGCGGCATCGCGCTGGGCGTGGCCTGGGTCGCGGTGGTGTCGCTGGTATACGCCTACCATCGCGTCGCCGTGCCGCGGGTGCGCGAGCTCGCTGTATTGGCAGCGGTGGCGCTGCTGGCGAGCCTCGGCCTGCAATGGCAAGCCGGCCCGGTTGGCACGCCCCCGCCTTACCGGGCTGCCGCGACGGTGACGCTCGTCAGCGCGCCGCAGTGGCGAGAAACCGGCTGGCGGCAATTGCCCACCCATCGATCCGATCTGGAAGGCGATCGGCAGGAGGCCTTCAGCATGCAATGGGCCGGCCCGCTCGAGCGCATCGACCAGCACCTGCAGACGCAGGGCTGGCGCGCGGCCGCGCCGCTCTCGGCAAGCCGGCTGCTGTTGCTGCTCGCGCCGCACACGCCGGTGATGCAACTGCCGGTGCTGCCCAAACTGAACGATGGCGCGCCGCCTGCATTGCAGCTGATTCATGCCGGCGACACGCCGGATACGCGCCTAGTGCTGCGCTTATGGCCAACCGCCTATCGCGTGGGCGAGAGCGCCAGCACGCCGGCCCAGCCGCTCTGGCTCGGCTCGGTCGCACGCGAATCGGTGTCGCACACGCTGCGGCTGGTCAATATCGTGCGCATCGATCGCCAGGCGTCGCCCGCCGGACAATCGCTGGCCGCCCTGCTGGGCGCGCCGGCGCCGCCCGCGGCGGACATGCCGCTGCTGCTGGAGAGCGCGCCGGCGCACAAATCGGCGCAAAATAAGTAAGATTCCGCTCGCCCCACGGCAATTCCAGCGCCATTCGTACCATCGAGAGAGATCATGTCCATCCGTCTGAACGCCGCCTTCACGGCACTCCTTGCCGCCGCGCTGTTCGGCGCCACCACGCCGCTGGCCAAGGCGCTGCTCGGCACGCTGCCGCCGGTGATGGTCGCTGGCCTGTTCTATCTCGGCAGCGGCCTGGGCCTGGCAGCGCTGATCGGCGTGCGTCGCTGGCGCCGGGCCGCCGGCGCGCCGGCCGACGCAGGAAGGATTCCGCCTGCCGATATTCCCTGGCTGGCCGGCGCGATCGCCGCCGGCGGCGTGGCCGGGCCGGCGCTGCTGATGCTCGGCCTGAGCACCACGCCGGCAGCCGCCAGCGCCTTGCTGCTCAATCTCGAAAGCGTTTTTACGGCACTTATCGCATGGTTGGTGTTTCGCGAGAATGTCGACACCCAGGTGGCGCTCGGCATGGCCGCGATCGTTGCCGGCGGCGTGGCGCTGTCCTGGCATCCGGGCGCCACGGGCGTTTCGCCCGGCGCCTTGCTGATCGCCGGCGCCTGCCTGTGCTGGGCGATCGACAACAACCTCACCCGCAAGGTCTCGGCCAACGATGCCATGACGATCGCCTGCATCAAGGGGCTGGCAGCCGGCGCGGTCAACTTCGGCCTGGCCCTGGCGCTGGGCGCGCGCCTGCCGGGCCTGGCCAGCGCGGCGGCGGCCATGCTCACCGGCTTCGCCGGCTACGGCGTAAGCCTGGTGCTGTTCGTGGTGGCGCTGCGCCATCTCGGCACGGCGCGCACCGGCGCCTATTTTTCGGTCGCGCCGCTGTTCGGCGTGACGATCGCGCTGGCGCTCTGGCCGGCGCTTCCCACGCCGCTGTTCTGGGTGGCCACCGCGCTGATGGCGCTGGGGGTATGGCTTCATCTGCGCGAGCGGCATGAGCACGAGCATACGCATGAAGCGCTCGAACACACGCACAGTCATCGTCACGACGCGCACCACCAGCACACGCACGACTTCCCATGGGACGGCACCGAGCCGCATACCCACCTCCACCGGCATGAGGTCATCACGCACTCCCACGCGCATTTTCCGGACATTCACCATCGGCATCGGCATCGATCGTCGTAGCAGCCGCCCATCGAGCCGCCAAATTAAATCCGGGTGTTATTGACGCCCGATTAATATCCGGATAATATTCAGGCCATTCCATTTCTGGACAGCCATGATGACGACCGTCTCGAACCCCGCCATCGTCAACCATTACACCGTTTTCGACGGCCAGCGCCGCATTGCCGCCGGTTCGCTGGCGACTGCCGCGCTGGCGTTCAAGCACGCGCTGGCGCAGGGCGCGAGCGGGCCCGTGCTGATCTACGACGACCGCACCGGGCGGGTGATCGACGTCGATACGCGCGGCACCGACGCGCAGGTCGCGGCGCGCTACGCGAATGGCGACGGCACCGCCCCCTCGGCCGAGCCGCGCGGGCGCGGGCGGCCCCGGCTCGGTGTGGTGGCCCGTGAAGTCACGCTGCTGCCACGCCACTGGGACTGGCTGGCGGCCCAGCCCGGCGGCGCCTCGGTGGCCCTGCGCAAGCTGGTCGACCAGGCGCGGCATGCTCATGGCGAGCAGGACCGGCGCCGGGCGGCGCACGAGCGCGCCTATCACTTCATGTCGGCAATGGCCGGCGACGTGCCGCACTTCGAGGAAGCGGTCCGCGCGCTGTTCGTCGACGACCGGCCGCGCTTCGAGACGCTGGTGGCCGGCTGGCCCGAGGACGTGCGCGAGTACGCCACCCGGCTCGCATTCGAGCGCGACGATCCGGCACTGGTCCCACCGCAGCCGTAGGCGAGGCCAAGGGGGTCGAGGGGGACGCCAGCGGCCTTCGCCAGCCGGTGACATAATTGGCCCGGGCGACGCGCCGCCGGGCGCGTCGCACATCTTGCCTATGTCTTTGTCACGCTTGACCTGGAGCCCCCTATGACCCTTTCGATGTATCAAGCATCCCTACCCGTGATGACGCGCATGATGCGCAATCTCGATGCGATCCTCGCCAAGGCGGCCGCGCATGCGGAAGAGAAAAAGATCGATCCGGCGGTGCTGATCGGCAGCCGGCTGTATCCCGACATGTTCGCGCTGGCGCGCCAGGTGCAGATCGTCACCGACACCGCCAAAGGCTGCGCCGCGCGCCTGGCCGGCGTCGAGCCGCCGAAGTACGACGACACCGAAACGACCTTCGCGGAACTCGCGGCGCGCCTGCAGAAAACCATCGATTATCTGGAGAGCTTCAAGGCCGGCCAGATCGACGGCACCGAGAAAAAAGACATCACGCTCAAGCTCGGCGGCAAACCGGTCACCTTCACCGGCGAGTTCTATCTGCTCAATTTCGTACTGCCCAATTTCTATTTCCATGTGAGCACCGCTTACGGCATCCTGCGCCATAGCGGCGTGCCGCTGGGCAAAATGGATTACCTCGGCCAGCTCGCCTGAGCTGCGGCGCGGCGGCCGGTGATGCTCAACCGCAACAAGCGCGGCATCGCGCTGAACCTCAAGACCGAGGGCGGGCGGCGCGTGCTGCGCCGCATGATCGCCGGGGCCGACGCGCTCACCGAGAACTACCGGCTGGGCACGATGGAAAAGCTCGGCTTCGGCGACCAGACGCTCAAAGAAGACAACCCGGGGCTCATCTACTGCTCGATCTCCGGCTACGGGCGCACCGGGCCGTGCGCCGACAAAGGCGGGTTCGACCTAATCGCGCAGGGGCTGGCGGGCCTGATGAGCATGACCGGCGACCCTGGGCAGGCGCCGATCAAGGCCGGCTCGCCGATTGCCGATATCAACGCCGGCATCGCTCGCCGGCCGGGCGTTCGGCACGCTGCCGCCGAACGCCGCCCTGGCGATCGCTCAGTGCGGGAAAGACTGCAGGCTTATCCTCGCGCCGGGATCTCCAGGCCCCTCTTGACCGCCGGGCGCGCCACGAACGCATCGAGCGCGCGCGTGACGTGCGGGAAGCCGGCGATGCCGACCAGATCGGCCGCCTCGTAAAAGCCGATCAGATTGCGCACCCACGGGAAGGTGGCGACGTCGGCAATCGTATAGGCGTCGCCCATGATCCACTGGCGCGCGGCGAGCCGGTCGTTCAGCACACCCAGCAGGCGCTTGGCCTCGCCAACATAGCGGTCGCGCGGGCGCTTGTCTTCGTACTCCTTGCCGGCGAACTTATTGAAGAAACCGACCTGCCCGAACATCGGACCGATGCCGCCCATCTGGAACATCAGCCACTGAATGGTTTCATAGCGCCCGGCCGCATCGGCGGGAATGAGCTGCCCGGTCTTCTCGGCCAGGTATAGCAAAATCGCGCCCGATTCGAACAGCGGCAGCGGCTTGCCGCCCGGCCCGTTCGGATCGATGATCGCAGGAATCTTATTGTTCGGGTTGAGCGACAGGAACTCGGGCGACATCTGGTCGTTGGTGCCAAAGCTCACCAGATGCGGCTCGTACGGCAGGCCGGTTTCCTCCAGCATGATCGACACCTTCACGCCGTTGGGCGTGGGCAGCGAATACAACTGAATGCGCTCGGGATGCTGCGCGGGCCATTTCTTCGTGATCGGAAAAGCGGACAGATCGGACATGGGGCTCCTTCAGGGCGTCTTGCCGCCGAAGCGCAGCGCGGGCGCGGCGCAGGCGTGGGGATGGGCCAGGACATCGGACCGTCAATATAAACCCTCACGGGAAGTTTTGCTTTGGACTGCCTGGCCCATCGCCCATGATGCTCGAGCCGGAGCGGGCGACAGGCCACGCATGACGCGCATGACGCGCCGCGAGATTCGGGCGCTTCGGTCTATGCGGTGAATCGGTCGAGGACTTCGATGCCCGTTGCGAGTCAGGCAAGGGGCTCGGTCGATGAAGATGTGGCGCGGTGGACGCCGCATTTGACCGCCGGGTTGCTCACAGGCGTGCGGGGAATTGCGGGGTCAGCGGCAGACGTGCTGCGTCGGCTGGCGGATTGGGCGGCGGCGGAGCAAGGGCGCCGCACGCCGGCCAACACCGCTGCCGCCGCGCTGGCCGCCGGGAGCAGGTGAAGCCGATAAGTACGACGCCAGGCAGCACACATGGATATCAACGCTCCAGATCGGCGCGCCGCCGCTGGTATTCGTCGGCGTCTATTTCGCCGCGCGCATAGCGCTCGTCGAGAATGTCGAGCGCCTTGCGGCGACGCTCCTGCCGTTCGGGCCCGAATCCCGAGGCGCGGCGCGTCAGCATGACGACCACCGCGACGACGATCACAACGAGCAGAATCATCATCAGGAATCCGAACCCACCCATCATGCCGTATCCGAAACCACCAGGATGTCCGTACCACATCGTTGAAAACTCCGGCCAGTAATCAATGCGAAATTGGAGTTCGCTCAATACTCACAATAGTCTTGGAATGCCGGTCCGTTCATGACTTTCGTCAACGAACCCGACAATCCCGCGCCTGCGGTCACCGTCGACCTATCCACCCTCTCGCGACCGAACTTCAGATTACCAACCGGCGCAGCCGCAAGGCGTTGCCCACCACCGAGACCGAACTGAGCGCCATCGCCGTCGCCGCGATCACGGGCGAGAGCAGGATGCCGAAGAACGGATACAGGACGCCCGCGGCAATGGGAACGCCCAGCAGGTTGTAGACAAACGCAAAGAACAGGTTCTGACGGATATTGCGCAGCGTGCCGCGGCTCAGGCGCCGCGCCCGCGCGATGCTGCGCAGATCGCCCTTGACCAGGGTCACCCCGGCGCTTTCCATCGCCACGTCCGCCCCCGTGCCCATGGCGATGCCCACTTCCGCCTGAGCCAGCGCCGGCGCGTCATTCACGCCGTCACCGGCCATCGCGACGAAGCGCCCCTCGGCCTGCAGGCGTTTGATGGTCTGCGCCTTCTGATCGGGCAGCACGCCGGCAATGACCTCGTCGATCCCCAAATGACCCGCGACGGCCATGGCGGTGGTCTCGTTGTCGCCGGTCAGCATCACGATGCGCAGGCCCTCGTCGTGCAGATCGCGAATGGCCTGCGGTGTCGTTTCCTTGACCGGATCGGCCACCGCGACCAAGCCGGCGACTTGCCCGCCGACCCCGAGAAGCATGGCGGTGCGGCCCTTGGTGCGCTGCGCCTCGGCCTGATCGGCGAGTGCGGCCGTGTCGATCCCCTCGTCCGTCAGCAGCGCCACATTGCCCAACAGCACCCGGCGCCCGGCGATGTCGCCCGTCACGCCCTTGCCCGAGACCGATTCGAACCCTTGCGCGCGCTCCAGCTCGAGCCCCTTGTCCTGCGCGCCCCGCACGATGGCGGCGGCAAGCGGGTGCTCGCTGCCGCGCTCCAGGCTGGCAGCCAGGCGCAGCACCTCGTCGGCGCCAAAGCCGGCCGCGGGCACCACCTCCTGCAGGCGCGGATGACCTTCGGTGAGCGTGCCGGTCTTGTCGACCACCAGGGTATCGACGCGGCGCAGCGTCTCGATCGCCTCCGCATTCCTGAACAGCACGCCCACCGAGGCGCCCTTGCCGCTGGCCACCATGATCGACATGGGAGTGGCGAGCCCCAACGCACAGGGGCAGGCGATGATCAGCACCGCGACGGCGTTGATGACCGCATAGGCCATCGCCGGCGCCGGCCCGAACATGGCCCACACCACAAAGGTGACGATCGCCGCCAGCACGACCGCCGGCACGAAGTAGGTCGCCACGACGTCGGCCAGGCGCTGGATCGGCGCGCGGCTGCGCGCAGCTTCTGAGACCATGTGCACGATCTGCGCCAGCAGCGTGTCGGCGCCCACCCGTCGTGCCTCGATGATCAGCGTGCCGCTGCCGTTGACCGTGGCGCCGACCACCTTCTCGCCCGGCGTCTTCTCGGCCGGGATCGATTCGCCAGTCAGCATCGATTCGTCGACCGACGAGCGCCCTTCGAGCACCACGCCGTCGACCGGCACCTTTTCTCCGGGGCGCACGCGCAGCCGGTCGCCGACCTGGATCCGCTCCAGCGCGACATCGCTCTCGCTGCCATCGGCCTCGACGCGCCGCGCCAGCCTGGGCGCCATGCCCAGCAGCGCGCGGATTGCCGCGCTGGTGCTGCCGCGCGCGCGCAATTCGAGCACCTGCCCGAGCAGCACGAGGGTCACGATCGCCGCGGCCGCCTCGAAATACACGCCGACGCGCCCCGAGGCCGGGTCGCGAAACGCTGGCGGAAACCACCCCGGCAGCACCTGGGCCACCGCGCTGTAGACATAGGCCACCCCCACGCCCAGCGCGATCAGCGTAA
This sequence comes from Pandoraea sp., assembly GCF_004297875.1. Lineage (GTDB taxonomy): Bacteria > Pseudomonadota > Gammaproteobacteria > Burkholderiales > Burkholderiaceae > Pandoraea. The sequence goes on from NZ_SCSK01000069.1 coordinate 116,004, forward strand.
ACATGTTGAGATTCCATGTGACCAGCGAGCGCCAGCCCCTGGCAAAGAACGGCGCGCCGCCCCACAGCACCACCGGCGTCGCGAGAGCGAATTCGATCCAGGAAAAATACGACGCCCCCGGCAGCCCACCGAAATGCATTCCCGGCATGTCGCCAGCCATGGCCAGCGCAAAGAGCGGCACGCTCAGCACCACGCTCACCCAGAAGCGGCGGGTCATCGAATCCAGTTCCGGGTTCTGCTCTTCGCTGGTCTGAGCGGCTCTCGGTTCGAGCGCCATGCCGCACTTCGGGCAGACCCCGGGTTCCGGGCGAACGATTTCGGGGTGCATCGGGCATGTCCATTCGGCGTGGCTCGACGCCGGCATTTTCGGCTCGAGCGCCATCCCGCATTTCGGGCACGCGCCCGGCGACGAGCGCTCGATTTCAGGGTGCATCGGGCAGGTGTAAATTGCCCCATGGGTTGCGGTATCCATCGCGATTCTCCCTTGATGAGCGAGCTGGCGAAGCATCACAAGGTCAGCCGCGGAGACGACATAACCATGCTAAACCTTCCCATCGCAGGAAAGTCAAGCCAGGGTCAAGCTCGTTTGACAAGGATCAAGCGGGGCAAACAGGGAAGACGCTCGCCGTGCGGCACGTCGGAGAGATGTTGACTGACGAGCGCTGAACGGGAACAAGGCTCGTTGCAAGCACGTTCGCTGAATATCAATAAACCCTAGTTACCGGGTTCGAAGCGCCCGTATTTTGCTTTTCGCGCTCCGCGCCAAACCAGACATTGCTGCCGCACAACTTCATTCAACGATTCTTGCCTGGCCGTCCGGCGCAGCCACATCGCATCACTAAAGCCATCACGCACGACTTGCCTGATCATCGCCAGCGCTCGTTCCGAACCCAATGTCCGCGCATGGGCCTCCAACGCATCCAGGGTTTCATTTATTTCGCCACCGATAGGCTGGCGATACCCTGTTTCCGGATTGATGCACGATCCGTCGAGCCCATAGCGGCAGGCCATGAAACGATTGACTCGATACACCTCGCTGTCGCGATCGCTCAAACGGAGAGATTTTTCAGTCAACAGATAACGTGCGAGCGTCTGAATGTAACCGGCAATGGCTGCCGCCCATTCGATGCAAAGCGGGGTATCCATGACACGTACTTCAACGGTTCCGTATCCGGGGCTCGGGCGAATATCCCAATAAAAGTCTTTCAGGCTTTTCACAACCTCTGTCATTGCCATGCGCTCGAAGTATTCGGTGAAATCGCTCCATTTCAATATGAAGGGTGCCTGCCCCGACAGTGGGAACGAGGCAACTGAACTGAGACGGGCGGACTGAAACCTCGTATCGAAGCCTTGCGCATAAGGTGACGAGGCGGCCAGCGCGATGAAATGGTGCACATATCGCGAAAGCGAATGAAGCAGGATCAGTGCCGAGTCGGCATCCGGGCAGCCAACGTGGACGTGCTGGCCAAATATCGTGAATTGCTGATACAGGTATCCATACAGCTGCATCAGATGTTCGGATCGATCACGGCCGCTGGAGCGTTGCTCGTACCAGTTCTGAAAGGGGTGCGTGCCACCTCCGCAGATCCCGACGTTCAGAAAATCGGCAGCATGGTTGAGTACGTCCCGCAGAACCGTCAGCTCGGCCTTTACCTGATCATAGTTCCGGCAAATACCCGTCGACAGCTCGATCATGCCCTCCGTTGTTTCAGGCTTGATCGCTCCGGAGAAGGCTTGCAGGCGAACGCGTTCCAGCAATTCCGTTGCCGCTTTCGTCAAATTGTAATCATGCGTATTGACGACCTGCACTTCGATCTCGACCCCCATGGTAAATGGCTCGGAAGCGGCAAAGGGTGTAAGCATTATGCGTCTTTCCTCAAGTCAGCCGAGTCGCCGAGATATGGATCAGGCATGAGAAATATGAGAACTCGCAGCGTGCCGGCGGCTGATCCGTTTATCGATTTTTTATTGATTGAATAAAAATTGGAGAAATCGTCTCCACCAAAAAAAACCGTCAATTATTTAGTTATATATAACGTTCGGCTAACTATATTGTTTTTCAATCGATTTATGAAGGTCTTCTTTCAACACTACGAAAACCCGCAAAACCTTGTTGGCTCGACGCACACCGGTGCCGGCCCGCCCAACGGGGCGGCCCAGGAATGCAGGCCGCCGGCGCGCGAATGAAGCAGACGTTACGGCGAGCGAGCGGCTGATCTCCTGCAGGGGGCGGCCTGGCGATTTTTCGGCGGCGGGCAGGTTTCGGTGCGCCACGAATGTTCTCGAAGATAAGCCCGCCCAAAGCGTCATGCACCTTCACCTGCAGAGGATGACCAATCCGACCCCCTCGACAGCGGCATTCCGCCCATCGTCGACGGCAAGATCGTCGCGCGATCGGGGTCTCCGGAATGCAATCGACGCAGGGCGCGCAGGTCGGGCAGGCAGAGGGGGGCGTTGGGGTAGGTTTGGGGGGCGGGTGGTCGGCTGGTGGCGACCCACTGCGGCCAGACGGCTTTCTCGAAGCCGGTCAGTCGGCCAAACCGATAATTTTCAAAGTAGAGTGCCACTAAGCGGCCGTTGGCCACTGCACCCGATCCGCCAGTTTTGGACATTCCCTCGCGATGCTACGGAGTCATTCGGATGGCCGATAAATTGCCGATAGCAGTCCTTGCCTGCTAAACAAAGTAGCGCAACCCGCTGATTATTTGAGCAACACCGAATACCGTAACGGCAATAGCCGACAGGTAGTCTCGGACGTTAATTTTCGATCTGTCCAGAAAACCATCGTTTGCGTGACATCTACCTGAACAAAACTGGCCGCGACGCTCCGGAGCACTTGTATCAGACGGGCGCGACCAGTCCAAAATCGATCGACGGCCCAGAAGCAACTCGACCCGGAGGAGATTGACCACTTCGGCCCGCAGGCCCGGCGGTAAACTCATGGAGCACATCGAGTTTTATCGTCAGCGAAGCCGTGACGGCAAGTCCTTCTGACTCAGGCGACGCTCTTGACCGCCTCTTGCGCGAACTGTGTCGGCGGCACGCCGACATGGCGTGCGAACGCGACACTGAATGCACTCGCCGAGCTATAGCCCACGCGCCCGGCGATGGTGGCGATGCTGGATTCCCTCTGACGCAGCAGGTTCTTGGCGATGGCCATACGCCAGGACAACAGGTACGCCATCGGGGCGACGCCGACTGCCCGGCTGAACCGATCGAAGAAAGAGGAGCGTGAGAGCGCCGCGGTTTTGGCCAGTTCCGCGATGGTCCAGGGCTTCTCCGGATTTTTGTGCATCTCACGGATGGCGAGTGCGAGACGAGCGTCGGACAGACCCCGCACCAGCCCGGGCGAGGCACCCGTTTGCACCGATCGCAAGGCTTCGATGAATAGCACTTCGAGCAGCCGCGCCAGCACGACTTCGCGCGCGGGCCGTTGCGCACGCGATTCGTCCCGCACGAGTTTGACGAGGGTCGCCAGCCGGTGATCGCCGCGCACGAGGGCAAGTTCGGGCAGCAGCGAAACGAGCAGCGCCGCATCCGGCGCCCCGAACGCACAGAGGCCGGCCAGCCATTGCGCGTCCGGCGCGATGGCTGCGTCGCCGAAACGAAAGCTGCCGTCGGGTTGTGCCGTCGGCGCAATATCGGCCGGGGCGTCATCGTCGGGCGGATCGATGCTCGTCATCGTGAAGCCGAACACTTCGGGCACGAGGATGAAGTCGTCGGCCTGGAGCACGAGCGGCTCCCGGCCATTCACCGACAGACGGAGCGACCCTTCGAGCACCACGCAATAGAACGGCTGTCCGACTTCCGTGCGGCTCGCGCGCCAGCGCCCTGCGCCGCTCAGCACTTTCGAGAACGTGGGCGTCGGTTGGAGCAGCGTAACGACTTCAGCGAGGGGGTCGGTCATGATCGGACTAACGCAAATGAAATGTGGACGTTCGATTGTAGCGAGTCCGGCCTGCCTCGGCGTATCGTGTCGACACTGTCACCAACACAGGAGTCCACATGAAGACGGTATTGATCACCGGTTGCTCATCCGGTTTTGGTTTGGAGATTGCGCGATATTTTCTGGATCGCGAATGGCGCGTGATCGCCACGATGCGCACACCGCGGGAAGACGTCTTGCCACGTTCCGATCGTCTTTCGATCCTCGCGCTCGACGTGAGGGATCCGCAAAGCATCCGTGAGGCCATCGACGCAGCCGGCCCCATCGACGTGCTTGTCAACAACGCCGGCATCGGCTTTCTGAATGCGCTCGAAGGCACGCCGATGGACACCGTGCGCGATATCTTCGAGACGAACACGCTAGGCACCATCGCGATGACGCAGGCGGTGTTGCCGCAGTTCCGCGAGCGCCGGACGGGCGTGATCATCAACGTCACCTCGACCGTCACGTGCCGGCCGCTGCATCTGCTGTCGGTCTATACCGCCAGCAAATCCGCGGTCAACGCATTCAGCGAATCGCTCGCGCTCGAACTCGAGCAGTTCAACGTGCGCGTGCGCGTGGTGCTGCCCGGACGCGCGCCGTCGACCCGCTTCGGCGAAAACGCGCGCGCACGCATGACGGACGGTTTTGCCGAGCCATACGGCGCAATCGTGCAACAGATCCTCGAGAACTGGCAGAAGGATACGACCGTCACGCATGCATCGGATGTCGCCGAAGGCGTGTGGCTGGCAGCTACCGATGCGTCGAGTCCGTTCATGATTCCCGCCGGCGAAGACGCCATCGAGTGGTACAACACGCGCACGCGATAACGCGCCGGCCAAGAGCGCCCCACTGCCCAGGCGGTCGCCTTGGCTCGATCATTCGACCGGGTACACCTCCGACCGCCTGATCCAGCCCGACGTCATCCTCTTATCTCCAGGGAAGTCCACCTGGACCCAACCCGGCCGCATGGCACGCACACCGACGCCGTCGCCCCGCACTATGTAGGCTTTTCGATGTTGCACACTCGTGGGCGTGTCGTAGAAGTAGGCACGATCGCTCTTGACCACGGCGATCGACAACCAGGGGTGTTTCGCCACCAACACGAATTCGGCAGGAATACTGTCGTCGGCAAAATGCATCACGTTCCAGCAGCCGCCGTGTTCGGCCGACAGGCGCACTATGAATTTATCCGGCGCCTCCAGGGACAGCTTGCCTTTGATCTGCTTCGCGGGTGTTTCCGGAAAATAGGTCGAAACGGGGACTGACGCTCTGCCCAGCTTGCCCCTCAGATAGAAAATGCAGCTGAACTGCCCGTTGACGTTATTTGCCGAATAGTAGCCGGTGACAGCCTGAGTCGCTGGGTTCACGCCGATCAGCATGCCGTCGCCATAATCGCCGCTGACCATGACCGAAGGCGTGCCGGGAGTCTCAACCGGTCTCGAATTGTGTGCCGTTGCCGTCACCGTGAAACTCATGGTTGCAACGCAAAGCATCATCGGCAGCGCGGATATTTTCATTCTTGGCGTCCCTGTTTCGTAACGATTGTCGAAGCGATACGTCTCCGATTAGCCGGCCGCTTCCGTCCCCCCCTAACTACCGGCGCGTCGCTGACCCCGTCATGCCACACTCCGGCCCAGTCAATCCCCCCGCCGCGCAACGATCCGATGCACCCGCTTGCCCGACGACTCGTTGACCGCTTCGGCATCGAACAGCAGTTGCGCATTGCCAAGCCCTTGCCTGACCTGCGCGGCGTCGAACGCCGCGTAGAGCCGCCCGCCTGCATCGCGGCTTGAACCCGTTGGGGCGACTCGCCAGCTCAGGTACAGCGTGCCCGCGGGCCGGAGGATGTCGACCAGGCGAGCACAGGCCTGAGTGACCTCGTCGGGCGGCAAGTGCATGATGACGGTTTCGCACAGCACGTTGTCATACGACTCGCTTGCGATGGAAGCCAGCGCGGGCAGCGCAGCATGCCGGAATGTGAGCGACGGAAAATCGATCGCGGCCTGGGCGATCAATCCTTCGGCGGCGTCGTAACCTACCGCGGGATAGCCATGATCGTTGAGCCACGCGAGGTCGCGGCCGGAGCCGCAACCGATGTCCGCGGTTTTGCCACCCGCAGCGAAATAGCACTGCAGCATGGCGTACATGTCTGTCGGCGGCGGCTGGTCACGCCACTCGGCGGCAAAGCGCTCTGCGCGTGTCGAGTAGGTTTCGACGGTTTGTTCATCCACGGTTAATGCCCTCGCTCAAGTGATGGCCATTGCGGCCAGGCGATTCGCCACCGCCTTGCCCGGCGTTCTCGCAACGGGTGACGTTTGGACTGCGTTGCAATCTTGCCGTCGATGGCCGTGCGCATGGTGGCAGACTCCGCCGCGCTCAACGTCTTGGCCGATTCTATCGCGGGTATGCCAGACATAGATGCAGTCCGCGCGGTCGTGCAACAAACATCGAAGCGCTGTTCGTCGTTGCACAGGGACTGTCAGTCGCATGCGCATTCACCCAGGTCATCGGTCGGGCAAGCCCGCACTCCCGCTGTCGCAGATGCGGAACACGATCAGCGGCGCGAACATTTTCAGAAATTTCATTTAATTCACTAATTTCACTTAATGCACTTATTTCGTTTAATATAGACAGCATATCGCCTTGCCACCGTTCCGCGGCTGCCAGGCGTGAGTCCACATAACGAGAAAGGGGGCAATATGCGCACCATAGACCGAATTAGCGAAATGACGCCGCCACCACTCACCGACGATGAGTTGGAGATGGCTCGCGTCGCGCAGCGCTGCATCATGGAGGCGCTGGATCATTCCAGGGCGGCAGCAATCACGCTCACCACCGACACGGGCGAGCACCCGTCGGTAAACGTCCCGCCTGCGGCATTGAAACTCATCGGCCAACTGCTGGGCGCAATGGGTGAGGGCCGCTCGATCACCCTGATGCCGACGAATCGGGAATTCACCACGGTAGAAGCGGCTCATTTTTTGAATGTGTCGCGACCGTTCGTGATCAAGGAAATTGAAGAAGGCCGGTTGCCCCATCGCATGGTGGGCACACATCGCCGGATTGCCTTAGATGACCTGGTGGCGTACGCAAACAAGATGCGCGAGAAACAGGCAGGTGCACTCGAGCGTATGGCCAACAACGCGCGCGAGCTGGGTCTGGACTATTGAGATGGCCGGCAATGCCCGTTATGCAGCCCTGCTGGATGCGTGTGTTCTGTATCCGATCGCCATGACCGACTCGTTGATGAGTCTGGCTACCGCCGGACTGTTTGCAGCCAAGTGGTCGACGAAAATCGAGCAGGAATGGATTGCGGCGCTCGAACTGCGCCGACCGGACTTGAGGGGCAAGCTCGAGTTTCGACGGAATTGCATGCGCGAGGCGGTGCCCGACTGGGAGGTTCCCGAAGTTGCCTGGGCACCGCTCGTCGCGAGTTACGAACTCCCGGATCCAAATGACCGGCATGTGCTCGCGGCTGCCGTTGCCGGCCATGTGGACTGCATCGTGACTGAGAATCTCCGTGATTTTCCGTCGACGACCGTCGACGCGTACGGCATCGAGGTAGTCAGTCCCGACCGTTTCATCATCAATCAATGGGATCTGGATCCGCTCGCGACCATGACGAGCAAAAGTCAAATCTGGTGTACGGTGGGTCGGCAGCATGATCAGGCGACAAGCAGTTGCTGAGCCGGTGTGCTGTCGATCACCGGGGTTCCATCCTTGAAGGGGATGCCCTTCAGGA
>NZ_SCSK01000070.1 GCF_004297875.1 Pandoraea sp.
GCCTGCGCATGCACCGCGCGGATCGCGCGGCAAACCGGTAATTCAGCGGGAAATTGCACGCGCAAGTTCCTGAACGTAGCTTCGGTCGTCATGACGGGGCGCTTTTCAACAGCCTGCTAGTGATAGTCCTGGTAATCGATCAGCACGGCGTCGGTACCATCAAAGCGAAACGTCATTCGCCAATTGCCGTTAACCGATACCGAAAAATGTCCTTCCAGGTCACCGTGTAGCGGCTGCAACTTCCAGCCCGGGACGTTCATATCGTCCGGGCCGCTCGCATCATCGAGTTGCCGCAACTGACGGGCTAGCCGTGGAGCATGGCGCGGTTGGATGCCGGCTTTGCTGCCTTTCTCGAAAAAGTCGCACAGACCCTTGTGCAGAAACGATTTGATCATGGCGCATTGTATTCTGTAGCGTCACACTGCACAAGTGTGGCCATGAATCAAACCTGAAAACACCAATGTCAGATTGCGCCAGGTCCGACTGGGGCTGGTGTCGACGTGCGCCAGGGCTGAATATTGAGTGCCGGCCGTCGTTCGATGGCGGCGGCTGGACACCCGGCAAAGTTCATTGGCGACCGCCTCGTAAAAAGACGATCGGCCCAAATCCGCGCCGCGCAAGCGCGCGTCAAATCATCTGCCGCACCGGCGCATACGCCGCGTCGAGCTGCTGCTTGAGCGGCGCCACCAGCGTATGCAACTGCCGTGCCGTCAGCCGCTGCTGATCGGCCTCGTCAAGCAGTGCCAACAAACCTTCCAACCCTTCGCTGACCACGGCCAATTCATGGCAGGGGGCCTGCACCGCGTCGTCGACCGTGGCGGCGAGCATTTCGAGTTCGGTGAGGATCGGTTGGGTGCAGGCAAGATCCAGCGTGGGCTGATTGGCGGGTTCGGCGAGCAGGTCGCGTTGGCGGGAGAGGGGGAAGGGGGGGTGGGCAGCAGGATGGCGAGCCATGGAATCTCCAATAGTAAACGCCGCCTATCGGGCGGCATCGACCGTCGATGTTCCGGCTCTCAACCCGGGTCGCCGCTGTTTCGGCAACGGGGCGATTTTTGGTGATTTGAACCGAGGTGTCAAGGCACGGGCACGCTGCCGACACCGTCATGCATCGCCACAATCGACGTGCCGCCCGAGCCCACTCTCGCCCCGCTGACCTGCCCCCGGCAAACAGGGCCATCCGGAGTCTAGCAAAGTTCGGGCTACCATTTTCCTCCCGTTTTCTCTCCGTGGCTCTCCATTTCTAGTGATCTGCATGCCGCTCAATCGTACCTGGGAGCCATGCGCTCGATCGAGCAACCAAATGATCAAGCACACGAGACATCAACGTTTGCACGGTGGCGTACCGGCTCTCGTGCACACTCTGAATCTCGCGTTCGGATTGGACGTATTGTCCGTTCGTCATTTCAGCCCTGCCGTGATCGAGCATACGGTCGATGCCAGCGCGCGTGACCTCCAGATGGAATTGCAGGCCGATCACATTCGAGCCTATTTGGAATGCCTGGTTTGCGCACGAGGTGCTACTCGCCAGGTGGACCGCGGTTGCCGGAAGGTCGAAAGTTTCACCGTGCCAGTGAAACACTTCGACCTCGGCAGGAAACCGAAATGCCGACGTCCCATGTGGTGTGCCCGATATCGTGTGCCATCCGATCTCTTTCTCTTTGGCCGCGTAGACGCGAGCGCCCAGCGCAGTTGCAATGAGCTGCGCGCCGAGGCATACACCCAGGACGGCAACGCCGCGTTCAATCGCCGTCGCAAGCAATAGCTTTTCGGGCCTGAGCCATGGCAGGGTCACTTCGTCGTTTACGCTCATCGGGCCACCAAGTGCGATCAAAAGGTCGAGATCAGCCAAATCGCCAATAGCGGGAAGCGCGGGCGATTCGTATAGATGGCTATAGGTGATCCGTGCATCCCGCTCGCGCAGCCATGCTTCCATGTTGCCCAATCCTTCGAATGACGCGTGCTGCAAAACATGTACCTTCATTTCTCATCTCTTCATCAGGATGTGTTCGAAATCCTTGAGCGCGGCCGCAGCCGTCGCAAGCGGACTGGTCCGGCACAGGGCAGTGATTTCGCCCATCGCATCGGAATGGACGCTGATCGCTTTCATCGATTCGCCGACCTGCGCGAACGGATGACTGCTGGGATAGATTCGAAGCGCTACGGCAGCCTTTGGAGATTGCTCGCCCGGAACGATTTCCCCAATGAGTTTGGGCACCAGGTTCTCAGATTTCCACGCGCGGATATCGTCCTGCGTGACATGGCTTATCCCTTGACGCTCGACATCGTTCAAGCGAATGTTGGCGCCGAGCGAAGCGTTGGCAATCAATGCGATCTTGCAGGCAGAGTCCCAGCCTTCCATGTCGAAATGCGGATCGGGTTCTGCCATGCCGCGTTGCTGGGCTTCCGACAGGGCATCCTGCAACTCAATGCCGTCCATCATTCGACTCAGCACATAGTTGGTAGTCGCCGTGAAAATGCCTTCTATTTTCAGGACACGACATCCAGCAAGGTTGTGCTCGATCAGGTCGAGCGTCGGCAGTGCCGCGGCGGTTGCGCCGCTAAACTTCAATGCGACGCCGTTTGCAGCGGCAAGCGTGCGCAGCCCAGCCAAGTCGAAGATCAACGCGCCCTTGGAAACTGCGATCGCATGCATTCCGTGCGACAGTGCGCTACGCAAATACGCATAGGGAGCGCCGCCGGTTTGGTAGTCGGTCGGTCCAGCGTCGATTAGCACGTCTGCATGAGTCCGTTCGATGAAGTCAGTGCCGGTCATTCCGGCTCGCAGCTCTCGTCGTTCGGACCCCAAAGGCCCTTGCAGGCCGTCGGGCTCATACAACCCCGCGCGTGAACCACAGACCGCGGTCAGCCGCACGTCGGCATCGTAGCGCTCGGCGTAATGATTTCGTCGCTGCTCAAGCAATCGAGCTATGTTCCGGCCAATTGCACCAAAACCGGAAATGGCGATATTCCAACGTTGCATGATTATCTTCTCGTCGCGTTACTTCGCAAACAGCATATCTAGGTTCGCGAAAGACTTGAATTCGAGTGCGTTGCCGCTCGGATCGAGAAAGAACATCGTGGCCTGTTCGCCCGCTTCGCCCTTGAAGCGAATGTACGGGTCAATCACAAACTGCGTACCGGCGGCCGTCAACCTGTCAGCAAGTGACGTCCACTGTTGCATCGTCAGAATCGCGCCAAAGTGACGTACAGGTACACCATGGCCGTCAACGGCATTGGTCGGACTGACGTGTACCTCGCTTGGTGCGAGATGCGCGACGATCTGGTGACCGAAAAGGTTGAAGTCAATCCAGTCAGGAGCGCTGCGCCCCTCGGAACATCCGAGCAGATCGCCATAGAACGCGCGTGCCTTCTCGAGGCTGTGGACGGGAAAGGCCATATGGAACGGCAAAAGAGGAGTATTCATTACGATGCCAATTCAGGAGGTTAAGGAAGAGACCGGTTTGGTGAAGATATGGGAAGCATTTTAGGCATGAGATAATTCGATGTATAACGATAGATTTCATGCCTCAGACCCACATTTATTGATCAATGGAGTTATGCTCAGAGAGCTCAAGACATTCCTTGCCGTCGTGCGGTACGGCACTTTTGCCCGCGCCGGCTCGCAGATTGGACTGACGCAGTCGGCCGTCAGTGCGCAGATTCAACGTCTGGAACATGACCTAGGCTTCACTTTGTTCGACCGCACCGGCCGCTCTGCCATTCTCAATGCAGCGGGTAAGCGGACTGTCGACGTCGCCAAGGAACTGCTGGCCGTATATACGCGACTCGCCACGCAGGGTGCTGCGGGCGAGAGCGTTGGCTTGCTGCGTGTCGGGGCAATCGCGTCAGCGCAGCAAGCGTTGCTGGTCGGCGCGATCCAAAAATTTCGGACAGCTTCGCCGGGCTGGAGAATTTCCGTATCGCCGGGCGTATCGTTGAATCTGCTTGCGCAGGTCGATTCGGGCGAACTTGACCTGGCCGTCATCATCAAGCCGCCGTTCGCGTTGCCACCCGGGTTGAAATGGCATTCGCTCGTCAAGGAGCCTTTTGTGGTTCTGGTTCCGCGCAGGCTCGCGAAAGAATCGTGGCGAGTGCTGCTCGCTCGCGAACCGCTTATTCGCTATGACAGAAATTCGTTCGGTGGACGGCTTGTGGACCGTTTCCTCAAACGTCTGCGCATCAATGTGGACGAGGTGGCGGAGCTCGACGAATTGCAAGGTATCGTGGGACTCGTGAAAGCGGGAACGGGCATCGCGATCGTGCCGCAAGCAGCGACGTTGCATATACCGCCAGGCGTACAAACGCTTTTACTAGGCGACGACACCTTTTACCGTGACGTCGGAATCGTTGCCAGGACGACAGGTGACCAGCAACGTGCTTCGAGCGAGTTCGCAGGCTGCTTGGTCGAGACGGTGACTCGAAGTGAGCTCAAGTGATCAAACGCGAACAGCGGCGCCATACCCTATATGGTTGCTTGAGTCGTAAATCGGTCGCTGGAAGTAGCGCAAGCTAAATCTCCCTTTGATTGAAATAAGAAAGCGATCCGTGGGGTTTGAGGTAGACGACGCCCGCGAAATAGCGGCACGAACCGAGGTATGAGCGCATGGACGGCCGGGGCGCGGTCATTTGCCGGCCCAGAGCAGATGTTTGCCGGGTGCGTCGCTAAGACATTCAGACGTGACCAGGTGCCTGCGCACGGAGACTCGCGAGAGCCGGACGCTCATCTAAGGATGATCGGTGCCAATTTCGTCCGATCGAGGACATTAAGCGGGATCACCCCTTAGAGGCAGCCCGCCCTTGGAGAGTAACATCCGCCAGTGCCTTGAATATAGCCGGTGTATGTTCTAGGCGGGCGATCGTCCGCGCGCCTTCGAGGGCGGCTACCAATGCGGCAGCGGTAGAGGACGCGCGCGCGGGAGCAAAGCCACACCCCCTGAAATGCTCCGCAATAACCTCGGTCGACTCAACAAATCCGCGCGCTACCCGTTTGGTCAGCTCAGCGTCCAGCGCGGGAAGCTCATTCGCCAAATTTTGCATTAGACATCCATACTGGAAGTCAGAGGCGACCATTTCGTTCGCGAATGTGCTGAAAATCTGCTGAACGAAATTCAAAGCATCACCCGCCGTATTCGCCGAGATGCTCCGCAATACAGCAATACGATTCGCAATGTAATTATCGATTGCTTCTTCTGCGAGTTGTGCCTTGCCGCGCGGAAAGTGAAAGTAGAACGATCCCTTAGGCGCGCCGCTTTCTTCAAGGATTTGGGTCAATCCGGTCGCAGTGTAGCCTTGGATGCGAAACAGTCGTTCGGCGGTGGCAATGGCGCGAGCGCGGGCGTCGGTCTTACGTGGCATGCAGCAAATTTAACACGTTTCGCTTGACGTTACTATGGCGATCGGCATACTATGTCGATCGCCATAGTATGAGCTCGGCGATGCCCATCTATCAAATCTTAAGCCCAGGCGGTTTGTTCAGTGGCGCGCCTCCTACTCGGATTGTGGTTGGAATAGCTAGTGACGAAGTACGTGGGTTTCGTCGTTCACTCTGTGCCGAGCCTCTCCGTTTTGAGGCCGATGGTCCTCGATTGCTCGGCCGCCGAGTGAATTGCTGGTCGCGTGCATCGTCGCTGAAGGCGCATAGGACCCTTGCACGCAGACGGTGCGTTGCGTCATGAATCATTCATTTGGTCTCAGGCCATCGGCGTCCCGACGAGCCATCTTGGCAGTGGGCGCGGCCGGCCTGATTGCGGCTTTGCTTCGATCCGCCCGCGCAAACCCTATAAGGAAGGAACTGATTTGGACACATTAACCTATGGCGAGGGAACGCTTCCCAAGGGGCTTCGCTCGCGCATGATTCATCGGGTCAACGGCCTCGATGTGCATATTCTCGAGGCCGGGTACGAAAGTCAGGGCCGGCCGCTCGCGCTGCTGTTGCACGGCTTCCCGGACTTGGCGTACGGCTGGCGCCACCTGATGCCTATCCTGGCCGACGCTGGGTACCATGTCGTGGCCCCCGACCAGCGGGGGTTTGGCCGCACCACCGGTTGGGTGAACGACTATGACGCTCAGCTAGCGCCCTTCAGCCTCCTGAATATGACGCGGGACGCACTCGGTCTGGTCTCTGCGTTGGGATATCGGCGTACGGCAATGGTCGTCGGGCACGACCTCGGCTCGCCTGTTGCAGCCTACTGTGCGCTAGCCAGACCTGACGTCTTTCCCTCAGTGGTTTTGATGAGCGCGCCGTTCCCAGGTCCACCAGCTCTCCCCTTCAACACCGCGCAAAGCGATGTATCGCCAGTTAAACCGAACGCGGGCAATCAAAATTTAGCGGCCGCGCTGGCGGCGCTCAGCCCGCCTAGAGAGCACTACCAGCAATACTTGAGCACACGGAAGGCAAACCAGGACATGTGGCACCCCCCTCAAGGCTTGCACGGGTTCCTTCGAGCATTTTTCTATGTCAAGAGCGCAGACTGGCCGTGGAACAGGCCGCATCCGTTAAACGCGCCAACTGCAACAGAACTTGCACAAATGCCCACCTATTACGTCATGGATCTCGGCAAGACGATGCCCGAGACCGTCGCCCCATTTCAACCTTCCGCCGCCGAGATCCTGGCCAGCAAATGGCTCACCGAGCCGGAACTTGAGGTGTATGTGGAAGAGTATGGCCGCACTGGGTTTCAAGGCGCTCTGCAGGCTTATCGCGTGTTTTCCGATCCCGACTTAAACGCTGAGTTGCACCTATATTCGGGCAAGACGATCGATGTCCCGTCGCTCTTCATCGGTGGGAAAAGCGATTGGGGCACCTATGCAGCGCCGGGCGCGCTTGACCTTATGAGCACGAGGGCGGCGACGAGAATGCATGGCGTCGAGCTGATTGACGGCGCCGGTCACTGGATCCAACAGGAGCAGCCGATTCGGCTCAGCGAGCTCCTGCTCACTTTCATCAAGGAGGTTGGCGGGGTGGATCACGCCAGTTGTTAGGTCGGGGACCGCACGCTCCGCGACTTCAGCTGCGTTCCGATCACCATGAGTCTGGCTAGATCCACTCGACGACCGAAAGACGTTCCGCATCGGACACTTATTTCGTGTCGCTTCCGGTGATTGCTTCGGGTTTGCGTCGTGCAAAGGCGGTGCTTTCCAGAGGGCGCAAGGCCCCGCACGGCAACCGTCCCAGTCGGAAACAGCCAGCGCAGCAACAGTGGGCAGCGCAGCGGTGAAAATCTTCGGTGATGCGTATCACGAATTGGTGACAGCGCAAGTGCGCCGGCCGTAACGTGAGTGAACACCGTGCGGTGCGGTGCGCAGTTCGGGCGACACTTCGACCAGCGCGCCGGTTTCGAGGTGCTGCGCGAGCGTAGCCGTCGCCGCGGGCAGCGTGCATTGCACCATCTGGCGGTCACAGGTTCATAGTTCGTTGATCTTGCGTGCCGCAGCGCGCCAGATAGCTCGTGCCGGCCGCGTTGATCATGCGCGATTCGCCCAGCGGCCAGGCAATCAACGTTTCATCGATGCCCAGCCCCGGGCAATCAAGCAACCGAATCTATCGAGCCGCCTCGCCCAACCCGGCCATCAACACATACTTCACTTGCACATACTCCTCGATGCCGTAATAGCTGCCTTCGCGCCCGTAGCCGGACTGCTTGACCCCGCCAAACGGCACGGAAGCGGTGCCCACCGAGCCTGAGTTGAGGATCACCATGCCGGCCTCGATGTCGCGCGAGAGCCGGAATGCCCGGCCGAGATCGCGCGTGAATGCGTAGGCGACCAGGCCGTATTCGGTGGCGTTGGCGCGCGCGATGACTTCGTGCTCGGAGGCGAATGTGTAGACGGGGAAGACCGGGCCGAAGATTTCAGTCGAGCAGATCTCCATGTCGTCGGTGAGGTGGGTGAGGATGGTCGGTGCGTAGAAGAGCCCGCCGTTGTCGTGTCGCCGCCCGCCGAGCAGCGTCCTGGCGCCGCTTTGCTGCGCCTGTTCAACGAGCCGCGATACCTTGTCGAGCGCGGCCTGGTTGATCAGCGGCCCTACCACGAAGTCGGGCTGCAATCCCTGGTCGACGGGGATTGGCTCGACGGCTTCCTTCAAGCGCTGCACGAAGCGATCGTGAATGCCGGCCTGCACGTAGATGCGGTTCGGCGAGATGCAGACCTGGCCGGAGTTGCGCAGCTTGGCGGCAACCAGTCCTGACAGCGCCTGTTCGATGTCGGCATCGTCGAACACGATGAACGGCGCGTTGCCGCCGAGTTCCATGGTCAGTTTTTTGAGCGTATCGGCGCTTTGCCGGGCGAGCAGCCGGCCGATTTGGGTCGACCCGGTGAACGAGATCTTCCGGATGCGCGGGTCGCCGGTCATCAAGCCGCCGATGGTGGCGGGGTCGCCGGTCACCATTTCTAAAACGCCCTCGGGAATGCCGGCGCGTCTCGCGTATTCAAGCAGCTTGTAGGCGGTCAGCGGCGTTTCCTCGGCCGGCTTGATGATGATCGTGCAACCGGCCGCGAGGGCGGTGGCGACCTTGCGCGCAATCATCATGAACGGGAAATTCCATGGCGTGATCGACGCCACCGGGCCGATCGGTTCCTTGACGACCAGCACGGCGGCATCGGCGGCGTGCGATGGAATGGTGTCGCCATATACGCGCCGGGCTTCTTCCGCATACCATTCGATGAAGCCCAGGCCGTAGTCGATTTCGCCGAGCGCTTCGCTCAGGCACTTGCCGTTCTCGCGCGAGATCAGTTCGGCGAAGTCCTGCCTGTCTTGCCTGACCAGCTCGAACCACTTGCGCAGCAGGTCGCTGCGCTGCCTGGCCAGGGTTCGCGACCATGCATGGAACGCCGCGCAGGTGCGATCGATCGCCTCGCGCACTTCCTGCTCCGAGTGGTGTTTGACGTGGCCGACGATGCTGCCGTCGGCGGGGTTTCTTACTTCGATCATGACGTATCCTTGAGTCCGTGTCGGGATGGCGATTGCCGCAAGCGCGCGCAGTGCGCGAGAGCCGTTAACCGGCGCCTCGACGTCGCTACCGGCGTTCGCGGCAATCTTGCGGAAATGTTATGGGCGCCGGCCGGCGCGGCAAACGCGCATTCGTCTGTGATTCTTGCCTGATCCTATGAGCGGCTGGTGCTTTGCTCGGCTGCATGCGAAACTGCACCGGTCGACCGCTACGGTTTGTCTTTCCGCCGCCATGGACCCCGCATCCAAACGTCAAGAGCACCTGCGCCAACAGATGATCGATCTGTTGCTCGAGCTCGCGCCCGATGAGGGCTATAACCTTTCCCCGCTGCCCGATATTCGCTTCCTGCGTTCGAACCGGTCGTTGACCCGAACGCCAGTGCTCTATGAGCCGGGCATCGTGATCGTGTGCCAGGGGCGCAAGCGCGGTTATTGGGGCGATCAGGTTTATCTTTACGATGCCCAGCGATATCTGGTGGTCTCGGTGCCGTTGCCGTTTTCGATGGAGACCGACGCGAGCGAGGCCGAGCCGTTGCTGGCGATTTATTTGCGGCTGGATTTCGGCATGGCCGCCGATTTGCTGCTGCAGCTCGAGGAGCACGAAGCGCTGACGCCGATGCCGCCTCGCGGCATGGCGACCACCCGGCTCGATATCCCGCTGGGGCAGAGCGTCTTGCGTTTTTTGCAGGCCATGTTGAATCCTCTCGAGGCGCAGATCCTCGGGCCGGCGCTGGTGCGGGAAATCTATTTCCGGGTTTTCATGGGCGAGCAGGGCGGCTCGATGCGCGCCGCGATCAGCCGCCAGGGCAATTTCGGTCGCATCTCCCGCGCGATCCGCAAGATTCACACGAGTTTTGCGCAACCGCTGACGGTCGAAGAACTCGCCGCCGAAGCGCGCATGAGCGTACCCACCTTCCATGTGCACTTCAAAGCGGTGACCGATACGTCGCCGCTGCAATACATCAAGTCCACGCGCCTGCACCAGGCGCGGCTTCTGATGGCGCGGCACGGCATGACCGCGGCGGCCGCCAGTGGCCAGGTCGGTTATGAAAGCCCGTCGCAATTCAGCCGCGAATTCAAGCGGTTGTTCGGCGGCAGCCCGTTGCAGGAAATCGCGCGCATGAAGCGCAATTTCGCGCTGCCCGACGAAGGCGCGCCGTCGATTTTTGTTTCCTCGCATTAACCCATACTCTCCGGACAACCATCGACCATGGCCCGCCGCGACTCGCTACCGCCACTCAATCCGACCCGCGCTTTCGAAGCGACCGGGCGTCTGCTCAGTATTTCGAAGGCGGCCGACGAATTGGCCGTGACCCCGGCGGCGGTGAGCCGGCAGGTCAGGGCGCTCGAGGATTTTCTGAAGGCGCCGCTGTTCGAGCGGGTGCGCGGCGGCCTCGTGTTGACCGCGCTGGGCGCCCGTTATCTTTCCGATTTGATGCCGCTTTTCGCCACGCTGCGCGAAGCGACGGAGGCGGTGATGTCGGGCAGCCCGGGCGGCAACGTGCTGCGCATCCGCTCGCCGGCCACGTTCGCGGTGCGCTGGCTGATTCCACGGCTGGCGAGCTTTCACCGCCTCAATCAAAACATCGATGTGCAATTGACCACGTCGTCGGTACCGCTGAACTTCGCGCTGGAAGACATTGACGCGGGCATCCAGCTGGGCGACGGCGACTGGCCGGGGATGAACACGCAGCGCCTGATTCCCAACGAACTGGTGCCGGTAGCCGCGCCCACCCTCGCCTTGAAAAAGCCGAGGCAGCTCGAAAAACAAACGCTGCTACATTCGCTCGCGCGCGCCGACGACTGGGGGCTGTGGCTGGCCGCCGCGGGCGTGCCGAGAATCAACGCACAGCGCGGCATGCGCTATGAGACATCGCTGCTGGCCTACCAGGCGGCGATCGAGGGGCACGGCGTGGCGATCGCACAGAAGGCGCTGGTAGATAAGGATCTGGCCGACGGCACGCTGGTGATCCCGTTTGGACCGACACTCGATCGCGGCGCATACACCTACTATTTCGCATGGCCCTCGGGCAAGCGGCAGACCGCAGCATTGCGCGCGTTTCGCGAATGGCTTGCCACGGTGGTGCACAGCTAGCGCTTGCGGTGCGGCACATGGCTTTACAAAAAGTCAAAAGGTACGATCGATAAAGTCGTTTGTCCGCGCTGCGTGCGCTCTCTATCCTGTTTTCAATGGCTGCGAATGACATTCGTGTCGCCGATTCGCAGCGCGGAACTGGATAGGAAAAAATGATAAGAGACAGTCTTCGAGGCATACGCGTGCTGGATTTTTCGCACGTGCTGGCCGGGCCCGTTTGCTCCATGATGCTTGCCGATCTCGGTGCGGACGTGGTCAAGATCGAGCCGCCGGCCGGTGAGCTGGGGCGCAAGATCGGCCCGCCATGGATCAACGGCGAGAGCGTCGCCAATCTCAGTGTCAATCGCAACAAGCGCAGTCTGGCGATCGATCTGAAAACCGAGGCTGGCCAGCGAACGATAAGAGAGATGGTCCGGCGGGCCGACGTGATTGTCGAGAACTTCCGGCCCGGCGTCATGGCGACGTGGGGTCTGGATTATGCGTCGCTCGAAGCGACTCACGGCAAGCTGGTCTACTGCTCGATCTCCGCGTTCGGACAAACCGGTGCTGCACGCAGTCGCCCGGCCGTCGACGGCATCATTCAGGCCGCCAGTGGGCTGATGAGCACGCTCGGTGAGCCCGGTTCGGCGCCGTTGAAGGTTCCGGTGCCGGTCGCCGACATGGTGGGCGGCTATATGGCCACCATTGCCCTGCTCGCGGCACTGCACCAGGTCCGATGCGGTGGTGCTGGCCAGCATCTGGACATCAGCTTGTTTACGGCGGCCGTTACGCTGCAGCAGGTCGGCTTCACGTCGTTTCTCGCCTCCAGTATCGATCCCGAAAAGGTCGGCAGCGCGGCGCCTTATGCGTCTCCCAACGAGGCGTTCCAGACCCGCGACGGCTGGCTGATGATTGCCGCCTATCACCCGCACCGATGGGCGTCGCTTTGCGAAGTGCTGGGCTTGCCGCATCTCGAATCCGACCCGCGCTTTGTCACCAACACGGATCGCGTGCGCAACCGGGCTGCCCTGCGCCGCGCGCTGGACGAATGCTTCGTGACCCGCACCACATCCGAATGGATCGACCTGTTGGCCGCTCGCGACATCCTGTGCGCTCCGGTTTCGACGTACAGCGAGGTGGTGGATTCCCGCGAGTATCGCGAAAGCGGAATCGATTCGAGCTTCGATCATCCGATTGCCGGCAAGGTGCGGCTGCCGGGCTTCGCGCTCGGCAAAAGGGACGATCCGCGTGCGGCGGACGTCGCCGCGCCGCTCGTCGGGCAGCACTCCATTCAAGTCCTCGAGGAATACGGCGTTGCCAATGAAGAGATCGCCGAGTTGCTCGGCCAGGGCGTGATACGGACCGCCGCCGCGCAAGATGCGCCGGCCTCTTTGTAGGAGGTGGGTATGAAGCGCGCTCCCGTAATTATCGAGAATCATCGAAATGTCGCCTTGCTCAGGCTGGCATCGGACAACCCTTTGAACCCGCTCACGGATGACCTGGTTGATGCGTTAGGCGATGCTCTCGGCCGGATCGATGCCGACGACGCCGTGCATGCCACTGTCATCACCGGTTCGGACAAGGCATTTGCAGCCGGCGCCGACATTGCGGCGATGTCGGTGCTGAATTACGCCGATGCCTTTCAATCGGACTACGTCGGCCGGAACTGGGATCGCATCCGTGCCCATCGCAAACCGCTGGTTGCCGCGGTTCAGGGGTATGCGCTGGGTGGCGGATGTGAGCTGGCAATGATGTGCGACATCGTGATCTGCGCGGAAGATGCCACGTTCGGCCAGCCGGAAGTCAAGCTGGGCATCGTGCCCGGCGCGGGCGGCACGCAACGCCTGCCGCGCGCCGTGGGCAAGTCGCTGGCGATGCAGATGTGCCTGAGCGGCGTGTCGATTTCGGCACGGCAGGCCCTGGCCTCCGGCCTCGTCTCCGGGGTCGTCGCCCGCGAGCGACTGGTTGCCGAGGCGCTCGATATCGCCGGCTCGATCGCAAGACACTCACTGCCGGTCCTGATGGCGATCAAGGAAGCCGTGGGCCGATCCTTCGAGTCGTCCCTGGGCGACGGGCTGTTATTCGAGCGACGGCTTTTTCATGCTGGCTTCGCGTTGCACGACCAGAAGGAAGGCATGGCGGCGTTCCTGCAGAAGCGAGCGCCGGAATTTCTCAACAAGTGAGTATCGGAATGAACGGTTACCCAATGAACACCATAAGCGATGACACGACGGCCGACGGGGCGCAAGGCGAGGGCCTGGTCACGACCCGCGTCGTCAATGGCGTGATGGCCATCACACTGAATGAACCGAAAACCGGCAACGCGCTCGATGTCGCAATGACCGAAACGCTGGCGGACGCGCTGGAGCGCGCGAGCGGTCTGGCGAGCGTGCACTGCGTTCTGCTGAGGTCCTCGGGCAGGCATTTTTGCACGGGCGGCAATGTGAAGGATATGGAGGCCGGCGCCGATCTGATGCAAGGCTCGGTCGAGGCCGTCAGGGAGCGCCTCGCCGGGAGCCTGCATCGCATTACCCGCGCGTTGCATGCGCTGCCCGTGCCGTCCATTGCCGCGGTCAATGGCGCCGCGGTGGGCGCCGGATTCGATATCGCATTGATGTGCGATTTGCGCATTGCCGCGGAAAATGCGCGCTTCGCGGAGAGCTTTCTGCGGCTCGGCCTGGTCTCCGGCATCGGCGGCGCCTGGTTCCTCGCCCGGATCGTCGGCGTGGCCAAGGCGATGGAGTTGACGCTGACCAGCGAATTCATCGATGCGCATCGCGCGCTCGACGTCGGTATCGTCTCGCATGTCGTGGCCGACGACGCGCTGGAAGCCCAGGCGCAACTGCTTGCCGAAAAAATCGCCGGCAGCCCGCCGCATGCCTTGCGCATGGCCAAGCAACTGGTCCGCCAATCGGCGGAGGCAACGTTGCCGGCGGCGTTGGAGATGGCCGCGTCGATGCAGGCCATTCTCCTTTGCGGCGAAGAGCACAAGGCCGCGGTTCGCCGGTTTCTCAGGTAAAGCGTCGGCAGACGACGCGTTCTATGTAACGCAAACAAAAAAACAGTGGAAGGAGACAGTCATGAACACGCACCATCGCCAACCGGCGACGCTACGGCAAATGTTGAAGATCATCACGACCTCGAGCCTGGGAACGATGCTCGAGTACTACGACTTCTTCGTGTACGTCGCGCTGACGGGCACGCTGACGCATTTGTTTCTGCCGTCGGAGGACCGCACCGTCGCCGCGCTCGCGGGCGTTGCCACCTTTGGCATCGCCTATCTGGCCAGGCCAATCGGCACGATCATCTTCAGCCCCATGGCGGATCGGATCGGGCGCAAGAAGACCTTTGTCATCACACTGGCGTTGATGGGCATCGCGACGGTCGGCATCGGTTGTTTGCCGACTTATGGCGCGCTCGGAGTGGCGGCGCCTGTCGCGTTGCTGGTGCTGCGCATTACGCAAGGTATTGCGCTCGGCGGGGAGTATGGATCGGCTGTCGTCTACGTGGTCGAATACGCACCGCAGGACAAGCGCGGCATGTTCACGAGCGTGTTGCAGAGCACGGCCGGGGTCGGCCTGTTGCTCGCCCTGGCGATCGTGTCGGCATTGCGACTGACGCTCGACGCCCACGCATTCGCCGCCTGGGGCTGGCGCGTGCCGTTCCTGGTCTCCGCGCCGATTGTCGCGATTGCAACGATGATTCGGCTGGGCATGAAGGAGACGCCGGTGTTCGTGGAGATGCAGGCAAGCGGGCGTTTGTCGAAGGCGCCCCTGTCCGACACGGTGACGAGCAAAACCTCATGGAAAGCCATTCTGGTGGCGATCTTCGGCGCCCAGGGGGGTACCTCGGTATCGTTGTACACGTCGATTGTCTACATGCTGTACTTTCTGCAGAACGTGCTCAAGGTCGAACCGACGCACGCCAGTCTTTGCGTGGCGGTCGGCATCGTGATCGCCACGCCGATGTTCCCGGTGTTCGGCCGCCTGTCCGATCGAATCGGGCGAGCACGCGTCATGTTCATCGGCATCCTCGCATGGATGGCCTGCGCGTATCCGGCCTTTGCGGGGATCCGCACAGGGGTGCTCGACGGCGCCTGGGGTGTGGTCGCGGCACTTATCACTGTGCTCGCCGTGCTGACCGCCATGATCATGGCGCCGCTACCCGCATTTATCGCCGAGTGCTTTCCGCCTCAGAGCCGGACGACCGGATTCGGACTCGCGCAGCAACTCGGCAACATCCTGTTTGGCGGATTCCTGCCGCTGATCAGCCTGTCGCTGGTCGCGCTGACCGGCAATCAATTGGCAGGGGTCGCCTATTCGATTACGTCACTGGTACCTTGCCTTGCCGTTACCTACTTCTGGGGATTCAAGCGGGACCGGGCCAAAAGCCGGGCGGAGTTGATGACGGCGCCGGCACCCGCAGGCGACTGATCCACCGGAAAAACCTTGCGGTCACTGTTGGGCCCGGCGCACACAGCGACGATCCACAAATTGCCGCCGCGTCGCCGGTTCGCTCACGCAGGTGCCCCGGGGCTGGCCCGGCCCATCCGATTCACTCATGCCTGAGCGCCTCGATCGGATCAAGCCGAGCCGCGCGGCGGGCCGGAAAATAGCCGAAGACCACGCCGATGGCCGCGGAGAAGGCGAAGGACAGGAGGTTGATGCCGGGGTTGAAAACGTAGGGCACCTGCATGACGCCGGCCAGGAAGATCGACGCTCCCGTGGCGATGGCGATGCCGATCAGGCCGCCCAGGCTGGAGAGCACGACCGCTTCGATCAGGAACTGCAGCAGCACCTCGCGCTCCAGCGCGCCGATGGCCAGGCGGATGCCGATCTCACGGGTGCGCTCGGTGACCGACACGAGCATGATGTTCATGATGCCGATGCCGCCCACCAGCAGGCTTACCGCGGCCACCGCGCCGAGCAGGGTGGTGAGCACGTCGGTGGTGCCGGACAGGGCTTCGGCGATCTGTTTGGTATCCATGACATTGAAGTTGTCGTTTTCATTCGCCGCAATGTGGCGCCGTTCCCGCAGGAGCAGTTGGAGCTGGCTCTGCACCTTGCTGGTGGACACGCCGTCCTTGACCGACACGATCAGCGTGCCCACGTCGAGGCTTCCGGTCAGGCGCCGCTGCACGGTGCGCAGGGGCATGACCACCACGTCGTCCTGGTCCTGGCCCATGCCCGACTGTCCCTTGGCCTTGAGCAGGCCGATGACGTTGCAGGCGAACTGCCTGACGCGGATGCTGCTGCCGATGGGGCTCTGGCTGCCGAACAGTTCCTTGCGCACCCGCTCGCCGATCACGCATACGGCCGCGCCGGCGCGCTCCTCGCCTTCGTAGAAGGTGCGGCCGGCGGCCAGCGTCCAGCCCCGCGCCGTGAACCACGCATCGCTGGTGCCCTGCACCGTGGTGGACCAGTTGTTGGCGCCGGCCACCACGGTGACCATGGTGCTGGCGATGGGGGCGACGGCGGCCAGGCCGGGGATCTGCGCCTTGATGGCGTTGACGTCGGCGAGCTTGAAGCTGGGCGCGCCGGCGGAGCCCTGGCCCGGGCCAAGCCGCTGGCCGGGCCTGATCATGATCAGATTGCTTCCCAGGCTGGCCACCTGGGCGGCGACGGCGCGGGTGGCGCCGTTGCCCAGGGTGACCATGGTGATCACCGCCGCGACGCCGATGACGATGCCGAGGATGGTGAGGAAGGAGCGCATCAGGTTGCGCCGGATCTCCCGCAGGGCGATCAGCAGCGTGTTCCGGTTCATGGCGCGGCCTTCCTTTTGTCCTTGTCGCTCTCCACCATGCCGTCGACGAAATACACCTGCCGGTGCGCATATTCGGCCATGGGCGGCTCGTGGGTCACCATGAGGACGGTGATGCCCATGTCCCGGTTGAGCGCCGCCAGCAGTTCCATGATTTCGTGGCTGCGCCGGGTGTCGAGGTTGCCGGTCGGCTCGTCCGCGAGCAGCACGGTGGGCCGGGTGACGATGGCCCGGGCGATGGCCACGCGCTGCTGCTGGCCACCGGACAGCTCGGCCGGGGTGTGCTCCTCCCAGCCGGCCAGGCCCACCTGTGCCAGGGCAGCGCGCGCGGTGGCGTGGCGGCTGGCCGGCGTCTCGCCCCGGTACAACAGCGGCAGCTCCACGTTCTCCAGGGCGGTGGTGCGGGCCAGCAGGTTGAAGCCCTGGAACACGAAGCCCAGGTAGTTGCGGCGCAGCAGGGCGCGCTGGTTGCGGTCGAGCTGCTCCACGCGGATGCCCTTGAACCGGTAGACGCCGCTGGTCGGCGTGTCAAGGCAGCCGATGATGTTCATCACCGTGGACTTGCCCGATCCGCTGGGACCCATCACCGCCACGAAGTCTCCCGCTTCGATGGCAAGGTCCACGCCGCGCAGCGCCTGGAAGGCCGCCGGCCCTTGGCCATAGGTCTTGGTGACCGCCTCCAGGGCGATGATGCGGGTATCGGCCGCCGCCTGCTCGCTCATGGCCGGGCCGTCGACAAGGCGTCGGTGATGACCTGCATGCCGGCGCGCAGATCGCCGCCGCTTACCTGGGTCTGGCTGCCGTTCGTGTAGCCGACCGTGACGTCCATCGGCACGGCCTGTCCGTTCTGCAGCACCCAGACGCGCTGGCTGCCTTCCTTCTTCTCCCTGGCCAGCTTCTTCTGCGGCTGCATCGGCGGGCGCGGCATCATGGCGGAGAGCAGCCCGCCGGACTTCCTGGCCGCAGTGGCGGTCTCCGCGGGGCTGAACCGAAGTGCCGCGTTCGGCACCAGCAGCACATCCTTCAATTCCACCGTGGTGATCTCGGCCGTCGCCGTCATGCCCGGCCGAAGGCTCAGATCCTGGTTGTCCACCTGCAGGGTCGTGAGGTAAGACACGACTTTGTCCGTGGTCTGCGAGCCGAAGCTCACGCGGGTGACGCGGGCCTGGTATTTGCGGTTGGGCCAGGCATCCACGGTGAACACGGCGGACTGCCCGTCCTTGACGTTGCCGACGTCGGCCTCGTCCACATCCACCTGCAGCTCCATCTTGGACAGATCTTCCGCGAGGGAGAACAGCACCGGGGTCTGCATCGTAGCGGCCACGGTCTGGCCCGGGTCCACTTTGCGGGTCAGCACCACGCCGTCGATCGGCGAGTGGATGTAGGCCTTGGACAGGGTGGTTTCCTCGGCGCGCAGGGCGGCCCTGGCCTGCATTACCGACGCCGCGGCGCTGGCTTCGTCGGCAATGGCGCGCTGCACATCGGCCGCGGCGATGTCCAGCTCCTGCCTGGAAGGCACCTTCCCGCCGGACAGCTCGGCAACCTGCCGGTAGCGGGCCAGCGTCGCCTTCGCCTGGGCGACCGTGGCGCGCTTCTGCTGCACCGTCGCGTCGGCTGCCGCCAGCGTCGCCCTGGCCTTGGCCACGGCGTCCCGCTGCCTGGAGGTGTCCAGGCTTGCCAGGAGCTGGCCCTTCTTCACCCGGTCGTTCACGTCCACGTCGACCTCCTCGATGGTCCCGGACACCTCGCTGCCGACTTCGACTTCATTGGTCGGCGCCAGCGTGCCGGTGGCGGACACGGTGACGGTCAGGTCGCCCTTGCGGGCCTCCGTGGTCTGGTAGCGGGGCGCCTGTGCATCATTGCCCGATCCAAGAAAGAAGAAGGCCAGGGCAGCCACGGCGAGGATGGCCGCTGCCCACCACCAGAGGCGGCGGCCGGCCCATCGTCGCATGCCCGAGCGCAGGCCCAAGGTGGCCTTGATGTCGTCGGGAGACGGGTTTTTCGGTGGGTTCATGCTGGTCTGCCTGTGTTCTGGGTCGGGATGGTTCGTACATTCACTCGGGCCGCTGCTTCGTGCCTTGCAGCGTGTTGCTGTTGCGCCAGCCGCCGCCGAGAGCCTTGTAGAGCTGGATCAGGGAGGTGGCGGTGTCCGCCTCGCTGCTCTTCAGGCTGTCCTGCACCAGGAGCAGGGTCCGCTGGCTGGTGAGCACGGTCTCGAAATCGACCAGGCCGGCGGCATATTGCTGCTGGGCCAGTTGCTCGGCATTGGCGGCGGACCTGGCCGCGATCCTGAGCGCCTGCACCCGGCCGCGGCCGTTGGCCAGGGCGGTCAGGGCATTTTCCACATCGCTCAAGGCGGTCAGCACGGTGGCCTGGTAGGCGGCCAGCGCCTGAGCCTGCACGGCGCTCTGAACTTCCACCTGCTGTTTGAGGCGGCCGCCGTCGAACACGGTGCCGGCCAGGCTCGCCAACAGCGAGCCGGCCGCAGCGTTGCCGCCGCTCAGGCCGCCGAGCGTCAGGGATTCGAGGCCGAGGGATCCGCTCAACGTCAGGTTGGGATAGCGGTGCGCCTGGGCGACGCCGATGCGCGCGGTTTCCGCAGCCAGGGTGCGTTCGGCGGCCCGAACGTCGGGGCGCTGCCGCAGGGTGTCCGCAGGAATGCCCACTGCGACCGCCTCCGGCACGGCGGGGATGTTCTCCGGCGGGTCGAGCAGGGCGTTCAGGCTGCCGGGCGTCTTGCCGAGCAGGACCGCCAGGCGGTTCGTCGTTGCGGCCACGCTGGTCTCGAGCGGCAGGATGCTGGCCCGGGTCTGCTCGAGGTTGGTGCGGGCCTGCTCCACGTCGAGGCTGGTCACCAGGCCCGCCTGCGCGCGCCATTCGGCGATCTGCAGGGTTTGCGCCTGGGTGGCCTCGTTGGCCCTCGCAATCGCCAGACGTCCCTGGTAGGCGCGCAGTTCCACGACGTTGACGGCCACTTCCGCCACGAGTGAAACCTGGGTGGCGTGCAAGGACGCCTCGGTGGCTTCCAGGTCCGCCTGCGCCGCCTCGGCGCCACGCCGCTGTGCGCCGAAGATGTCCGGCTCCCATGCCGCGTCGAAGCCGGCGCTGAAGTAGTTGCGGGAGCCTGCCGTGCCGGTCGTCCCGCTGAACTTGCTGTGCTGGGCCGCGCCTGATGCGCTGACGGTAGGATAGAACTGGGCGCCGGCCAGGGCGCGCAGGGCCCGGGCTTGCCGCAGCCGGGCGCGCGCCGCCGCCAGATCGGTGTTGGATACGAGCGCCTCGGTGATCAGGCGCTCGAGTACGGGGTCGTGGAACTGCGTCCACCACTGGGCCAACGCGTTCGCGTCGACGGCGCCTGCCTGATGGGCGGCATGCCAGTTCTCGGGCACCGCGATGTGTGGCTTGCTGTAATCGGGACCGACCGCGGCGCAGCCCGACAGCAGCAGGGCGATGACCGCCATGCCGGCCGGCATGGCGCCTCGTCTCCACCTGGATGCAAGCGTCGCCGCAACCGATCTGCGATCCGTCGAGCGTGCCGCCGGCGTGGCGCCGATGCTCGACGTGCGGGCCTTCGTTGCGCGCTTACCCACCCACTCAACCCGCCACCCTGAACGCCAGCACCGGCAGGTCATCCATTTGCAGCACTTCGGCCTTGACGGGCACCGGGCCGCGCTCGAAGAGCTGGCGCAGGTCTTCCGGCGCGGCCTTGACGCCGAGCACGATGGCCTGGACGATCGGGCCCTCCTTGAGCTGGATGTGGCCGTAGACGTAGGGCGCGATTTTTTCGAAGCGCGGGTGGCAGGCCGGCGTGATGTTGTGCGTGGCAAACAGCAGCGTGCCCTCGCCGCTGAGTTCCGCGGGCTCGACGTTCCAGCTGCCGCAATGCTCGCAGCAGCCGGTCGGCGGGAACGTGTAGCGCCCGCACGACTTGCAGGCGATGGCGCGAAACACGCCGCTGGCGAGCCCTTCGTAGTAGGAGCGGATGGTGTTGGGCTGTTCGGTAGCGTTTTGCATGTCAGAGACTCCCGAGAACGACCACGGTGCCGATCATGGCGTAGCCGTGGGTGTGAATGACGGAGACCCGGGGCGGCCTGGGAATCTGCCGTGCGCCTGCCTTGCCGCGCATTTGCATCACGGCCTCGTAGGTATCGGAGCCGGCGCTGGCCGCCCACGCATGCCCGAACGCATGGCGCCCGCCGTGGGTCGACATGGGCCGGTTGCCGTCAAAGCGCAGGCGTCCGTCGCGCGCGGCGGCGAGGCCTTTGCCCGCGTCGAGGTAGCCGATCGTCTCGGCGGTGCAAATGCTCGAGATGTGCGAGCAGTCGTGCGTGTGCAGATAGTCGATGTCGGCCGCCTTGATGTTGGCCATGCCGAAGGCCGCGTCGATGGCCCGCTTGTCGAATTCCCAGTAGGTCGGGTCATCGCCGTACCACGGCAGGTCGCTGTAGCTGATGCCGAATCCCTTGAACTCGACCGGCTCCGTTTTGCCGCGCTTGGCCAGGTCGGCGCGCGTGAGCACCATGGCCGAGGCGCCGTCGGCCGTGGTCACCAGGCTCAGCAGCCGCGACGGCCAGGCGACGAACGGATTGTGCTTGTCCGATCGCCAGTAGTCGTACGGGTCGGAGAAGCCCTCGCGCGCGGCGCGATCTTCCAGCTTTTCCTGGATGTTGGCCTTGGGATTCATCGCGCCGTGCATGCGCCGCGTGCGGCAAAGTTCGAACATGCCCCGGTCGAAATCTTCGATCGAGATGCCGTATTTGCGGCAGTAGCCGAGCGCGACCAGGCCGTTATACGTCGAGAAAATGTCATAGCCCTGCGGCACGCCATAGGCCTGGTTGACCGCCATATCGGTCCATAGCCAGGTCTGCTGGTGCGAGATGGGCTCGCGCTCGTACGGACTGTATTGCTTGACCTTGGTGCGCGTGGTCTCCACGCCGTAGACCAGGACCGTGTCGTAGACGCCGGCGGCGATCGCCATGGCGGCCAGCGAAGCGCCGACGTTGGTGGTCGAGCATTGTGCCTCGAAATGCACGCCGGCCTTGAACTGCGTGCCGGTCCATTTGGAGAGCTGCGTATAGGTGCCGGGCAACTGCGAGCTGGCGACCATGGCATTGCCGGCGCACACGGCATCGACGTCCTGCGCGCTGATGCCGGCGTCGTCGAGCGCTTCCTTGACCGCACGCGCGGTGAGCTCCTGGAGGCTCGTTCCCTTGAGCTCGGGCGTCTCGAGCAGGTCGCCAAAACGAGAACAGCCGACACCCGAAATCGCCACTCGTTCGCGTAAAGTGTTTCTCATGGAAATGCCTCCTTGAATGGTTCACGCAGCGCTATCTGAGCACCGGCCAAGGGGGGGTGGTTTGATGCACGTCAATCGCGCCGTGATTTTCATCGGCCGCGGGCAAGCGGGTCTTTTTGCGGACGCGCGTCGTCAGAAGCGGCGCTTGCCGTGAGCGGCGGCCGCCTCGTCGAGCAGCCAGTCGCGAAATGCGGCGAGTTTGGGCAGGCTCGCGCCGTCGGCGCGATACACCACGTAATAGGCCAGCGGCGAAGCGAACGTGATGCCCGCAAACAGGCGCACCAGCCGGCCGGTGGCCAGGTCGTCGCCGGCCATCACGCTGCGCGCCAGCGCAATGCCATGGCCGTCGATGGCCGCCTGCAGCACGGCGGCGGAGTTGTTGATTTTCATGCCGCGCATGGTCGCCACGCCCGTCACGCCGGCTTTTTGCAGCCACATGTCCCAGGTGGGAAAACCGGTGGCGGCGTCCATCGAGAGATCGTGAATCAATGTCTCGCGCGCCAGCGATTCCGGCGTCTGCAAGCGGCCGCGCCGGTGCAGCAGCTTGGGCGAGCAGACCGGATACACTTCCTCGTCCATCAGCTTGACCGCGCTCAGGCCGGGCCAGCGGCCGGTGCCATAGCGCACGCCGATATCGACGCCCAGCGCGACGAAATCCACCGGCTTCAGATTGGTGTCGAGCCGCACGTCGGTATCCGGCCACGCGGCCTGGAAGCGCTCGATGCGCGGCAGCAGCCATTTGGCCGCGAACGCGGGGCTCACGGCCACCGTCAGCATCCCGCTGGTCGACTCCTCCCTGAGCCGCTCGAGCCCCAGGGTCAGGCGATCGAAACCCGCGCGAATGTCGGGCAGGGCGCGCTCGGCGGCATCGGTCGGCACCAGCCGCACGCGCCCGCTCGCGGTGCGGTGAAACAGCGTCACGCCCAGCGAATCTTCCAGCGTGCGCACCAGTTGCCCCACCGCGGCGGGGGTCACATGCAATTCGGCTGCGGCGGCTGCAAAGCTTCGATGGCGGGCGCTGGCCTCGAACGCGCGCAACGCGTTCAGATGAACGGGAGATTTCATGGAGCTAAAGATTTTCTATCGATGCCGGATACTTTATCTCGTTTGCCGGCTGGCGGGAATCGATGAAAAATATCACTCACGGTCTGCCTGGCGGGGCGGGCGGCGGCGGTACGCCGCAGGCCCGCGGCCGGGCAGGGTAGGCAGATAGTTTTCCTTTTCGACAATCATGCGGATCAATGACGACTTTTCCCGTTGGGCGAGCGTGACGCCGCGCGAGTATCGCTGGGTGACGTCGCCGCAGGGCGGCGTCGAACGCGTGATGCTGGATCGCATCGGTGGCGAGCAGGCACGCGCGACCAGCATCGTGCGCTATGCGCCCGATTCGTTTTTTCCGCGCCATGAGCATCCGGCCGGCGAAGAGATCCTGGTGCTCTCGGGCGTGTTCTCCGAAGAGGGCGAGGATTATCCGGCGGGCTGGTACCTGCGCAATCCGCCGGGTTCCGGCCATTGCCCGTCGAGCCGCGAGGGCGCGCTTATCTTCGTCAAGCTGCGGCAGATGCTGCCCGACGAGCGCCTGAGCGTACGCATCGACACCCGGGATCCGGCGGCGTGGCAGCGGCGGGAGGGTGTCGACGTCTGCCCGCTTTTTTCCAATGCGGTGGAGCATGTCAGCCTGCGGCGCGCGGCGCCCGGCGCGACGGCCCTGGCCGCATCGAAGCGCGGTGTCGAGCTGCTGGTATTGGCCGGCGCGGTCGTGATCGGCGTGCAGTCCTACGAGCGCGGCAGCTGGGTGCGGTCGCCGCGCGGCGCATGCCCGGCCGTCTTGGCTGGCGCGCACGGTGCGATGTTTTACGTGAAAGAGACCGAGGCGGCTTACCACCCGAGCGGAGCACAGCCATGACGGCAACGCGCATCGCCATCGTGGGCGCCGGCGTCGCCGGCCTGTATGCGGCGTCGCTGCTCGAGCAGCAGGGCATGCACGACTATGTGGTGCTGGAGGCGCGCACGCGGCCGGGCGGACGCATTCTGTCGGCCTCGCTGTCACCCACGCCGGGTGCCGTCGACACCATCGCGTCGGGCGATCGCGATCGCTTCGACCTTGGGCCGACGTGGTTCTGGCCGGCGCTGCAACCCGAACTCGACGCGCTGGTAACGCAGCTTGGCCTGGCGCGCTTCCCGCAGCACGAGTCTGGCGACATGGTGGCGGAGCGCTCGTTGCACGAGGGGCCGATGCGCATGCGCGGCTATGCGACGTCGCCGCAATCGATGCGCCTGGTGGGCGGCATGGCCGCCCTGACCGACGCGCTGCGGCGGCAGTTGCCGCCATCGCGGCTCGCGCTGGGCACGCGGGTGCGGCAGATGCGTCGCGCCGAGTCGCACGTCGAGCTGAGCGCCGAGGATGCGCAAGGGCGGTTGGTGACTTATCGCGCCGAGTCGGTGCTGCTGGCGGTGCCCCCGCGTCTTGCGCTCGCCACGATCGATTTTTCGCCGGCCTTGCCCGAGCCGCTCGCGCGCGAGTGGCGCCATACCGCCACCTGGATGGCCGCGCATGCCAAGTATGTTGCCGTGTACGATGCGCCGTTCTGGCGTGAGCGCGGCCTCTCGGGCGAGGCCCGCAGCGCCTGCGGCCCGCTCGTCGAAATCCACGACGCCTCGATGCCGGGCGGCCATGCCGCGCTGTTCGGCTTTTTCGGGATCGCCGCGTCGGCGCGCCGGCGTTTGTCCGACGACGCGTTGCGCGAGCACTGCCGCGCACAATTCACACGGCTCTTCGGCGAGCCGGCCGCGCGGCCCCGCGACGAATTCGTCAAGGATTGGTCGGCGGACGCGCTGACCGCGATCGCCGAGGATCTGGATGGCCCGGCCGGGCATGCCGCCGCGCCGGCGGCCACGGCCGGCGCGGGCGTCTGGCGCAACGCGCTGATTGGCATTGCAAGCGAATGGTCGCCGCAATTCCCCGGCTACGTCGCGGGCGCGATCGAGGCGGCCAGTGCGGGGCTGCGCACGGCATTGGGCCACGCCCCTACAATGCGGTAACAACCGATGGGTGCTGAGGCCGATGCAATGCGGCATCGGCGGCCGTGCAAACGACACTGGGGAACGTCAACGTGAAAAGTACCAGCAGGGCCACGCAGGTCACGATGCAGTGCGTTGCCCACCGGGGCGCGCGGAGTGCTGCCGTGGGCCGCCGGGCCAGGGCGATGGGGAAGACGCATCGTGCATTCTGACGACAGCCTGTACACCCACGCCAGCGGCAACGTCGCACGACTCACGATCGCGCAGGCGCTCGCCGGCGCGAATTCGACCGTGGTGTATGCGACGGGCTCGATTGTCGGCGACGCACTGGCACCCAATCGCGCGCTCGCGACATTGCCGATTTCGATATTCGTGGTGGGCATGGCGGCGTGCTCCTTGCCGGCAGGGGTCGTCGCTCAGCGGTTCGGGCGCCGGGCCGCGTTTTTGCTGGGCACGGGGTGCGGCGTGCTGGTCGGCCTGCTCGCCGCGCTTGCCGTCGTACTGGGCTCGTTTGCGCTGTTTTGCACGGCGATGTTCTTCGGCGGCGCCTATGCGGCGGTGGTGCTTTCTTTCCGGTTTTCAGCGGCCGATTGCGTGCCGCCGGACCGCCGCGCGCGGGCATTGTCGTTCGTGATGGCCGGCGGCGTGGTGGCCGGCGTGATCGGGCCGCAACTGGTGAACGTCACGATGAACCTGTGGACGCCGCACACCTTCGCAGTGACGTTTCTGGCGCAAGGCGCGGTCGCCGTCCTCGCGGCGCTCGTGCTATCGGGCGTGCGCATTCCCTTACCAGTATCGGCGTCGGCGTCGGTGAGAACGGCGGCGACTGTCGGCCGCCCGATGCGCGAGATCGTTCGCCAGCCGCTGTTCGTCACCGCGGTGAGTTGTGCCGCCGTGTCCTACCTGCTGATGAATTTCCTGATGACGGCGGCGCCATTGGCGATGCAGATGTGCGGCCTGACGCAAAAGTCCGCCAACCTGGGCATTCAGTGGCATGTCATCGCCATGTACGCGCCCAGTTTCTTCACCGGCCGCCTCATTGCGCGTTTCGGCGCGCAGCGGGTCGTCGTCACGGGGCTTACGCTCATCGGATGCGCCGCGGCGATTGGCCTCGCGGGCGTCGACGTCGCGCATTTCTGGCTCACGCTCATCCTGCTGGGCCTGGGCTGGAATTTCGGTTTCGTGGGCGCATCGGCGCTGGTGCTCGAATGTCATCGCCCCGAAGAGAAGGCCCGCGTGCAATCGCTGAACGACTTTATCGTGTTCGGCACCATCGCCGTCGGCTCCTTCCTGTCAGGCGGGCTGCTGACCGCGTATGGATGGAGCGCGGTGCTGGGGGTGTCCTTCGTTCCGCTGGCGCTGGTGATCTGCGTGCTGGCCTACTCGGCCGCGACGCGTCGCGGCGGGATGGCCGCCTGAGTTCGCGCGTCGACTCCGATCAGTGCTCTGCCAAAGGCTGGCTGGGGCGCGACGATTCCCGCGCAATGCAGCTCGCGAGCGTCTCGATCTGTTTCCCCTGCGCATCGAAATTCTGCGGGGCAAGCCACCGCGCATAGGCTGCGCTCAGCGCCGGGTATTCGGTGTCGATAATCGAATGCCACGCGGTGTCGCGATTGCGCCCGCGTGTCACGATGGCCTGGCGGAAAATTCCCTCGAATGTAAAACCGTAGCGCAAGGCGGCGACGCGCGATGGTTCATTGTGCGCGTCGCACTTCCACTCGAAGCGGCGGTAGCCGAGATCCTCGAACACGTATTTCATCAGCAGCGCCAGCGCCTCGGTGGCGATGCGGGTGCGCTTCAGGCGCGGCGAATACGTCACGTGTCCGACTTCGATGACGCCGTTGGGCGCGTCGATGCGCATCAGCGCGAGCGTGCCGACCGCCTTGCCGGTGGCCAGGTCGATCACCGCGTAATGCATCGGATCGCGGCTTTGCGCGGCGCTCGTCAGGTGAGTTCGATAAGCCTCGAGCGTCTCGAACGGGCCGACCGACAGATACGTCCAGTCGCGGCCGTCGGGCGCATCTTGGTAGGCGTCAAAGAGTTCGGCGGCGTGCCGCTCGACCGCCACGGGTTCGATCCGGCAATAGCGGCCCGCCAGCGTCACGCGCTGCGGTAGCCGCGCGCCGCGCCAGTCGGGCAGCGCCGCACCGATCGGCTGCTGGTATTCGTTGAGTCGTGACGCCATGTCAATCTCCTTGATCGTTGGGGGACGGTGGCGGTGTACGCCGCGTTCTGGCTCGTAAGATAAGCCACCTGTGGTACGTTAGAAAGATCCACCGTTCAAGCATTTCATAGGTCCAGGCATCATGATTGAAATCATTGGCCCGCTGGCGCCCGGCCTGGTTGCGCAGACCGGCAAACCCATGTCGCTCCAAAAGCAGCTGATCGAGCGGCTGCAACAGGCCATTTTGTCGGGCCGCCTGCCGGCCGGCGCGTTGCTGCCGTCGTCGCGGCTGCTGGCTGCCGAGCTTGACGTATCGCGCAACACGGTGGTGATCGCCTACGACCATCTGGCCGCGCAGGGTTATGTGATCGCCGACCGAAAGGGTACGCGCGTGAGCGCGCTCTCGAGCCCGGCGATGCATCGGGAGCTTGCGTGCGATACCCCGCCGGCGCCGCCGGCACTGGCGCGGCGGCTGGCGGGTTTTGCCGGCATCGGGGCGCAACCGGCGCGCGAGGCGTTGCTCAGGGCCGGCACGCCGGCGCTGGACCGTTTTCCGCTGGCGGCCTGGCGCCGCTCTCTCGAGCGCGCATTGCAAGGTGCGCGGCCTCATGCGCTGGGCTATGGCGAACCGGCTGGCGAGCCGATGCTGCGCGAGGCGGTCGCCGCGCATCTGCGAATCGCGCGTGGCGTGCGCTGCGATGGCGCGCAAGTGGTGATCACGGGCGGCGCGCAGGAGGCGCTGAATCTGTGCGTGACGCTGCTGAGCAATCCCGGCGACGTGGGGTGGATTGAAGACCCCGGCTATCGCGGCGCGCGCGCGGCGTTCCATGCCGGCGATCTGCGGATCGTGCCGATGCCTGTCGATCAGGAGGGACTTGCCGCCCCAGCCAGGGCATGGCGCACGCAGGCGCCGAAGCTCGTCTACACGACGCCGGCGCACCAGTATCCGACCGGCGCGGTGCTGTCGGTCGCGCGCCGGCTCGAACTGATTGCCCAGGCCCGCCGTGCCGGCGCCTGGCTGATCGAGGATGACTACGACGGCGAGTTTCGCCATACCGGCGAGCCGATCGCCAGCATGCAGGGGCTGGTGCCCGATGCGCCGGTGCTCTATGTCGGTTCGTTCAGCAAGACGATGTTCCCGGCGCTTCGCATCGGCTTTGCGGTACTGCCGCGCGGCATCGTCGAGCCATCCCGGCTGGCCCTGCAGGAACTGCTGCGCGGCGGCCACCGGCTCGACCAGCTGGCGCTCGCCGACTTCATCGCCAGCGGCGAATTCGCCCGGCACCTGGGCCGCATGCGCCGCCTGTATCGCGAGCGGCAGCAGGTGCTGCGCGACGCGCTGAGCCGGTATTTCCCGCAGGCGCCCATTCTGGGCGGCAACTGCGGGATGCATCTGACCTTGCGCCTGCCCCCGCATATCGTCGACCGCAAGGTGGTCGAGCTGGCCCAGGCCCGCCAGATTGGCGTGGGGGCGCTGTCGCGCTTCGCAATCGGCGGCGCCACGCAGGGCAACGGGTTGGTCATTGGCTATGGCAATACTTCTGCGCAAGAGATTCCGGGGGGCGTGCGCGTGCTGGCGCGGCTGGCGTCGAAGGCGGCCCGACCGGCTGCCGTACGGCGATAGCACGCTCACGCCGCGCGCAGATGCGGCCGCAGGGCAAGCGCAAGCGGGAACACGGCCAGCGCTGTTGCTGCGGTGGCGATCGTCGCGCCGTGCACGCCGATGCGGTCGCCCAGAAAACCATAGGCAATCGGGGCGAGTGCGCCTGCCGCGATGGTGCCGGTGTAAAAGAGCGCAAATGCCCGCTCGGTGCGCTCGACCGGGGTCAGCTCGGGCACCGTGCCGTAGAGGACAGACGAGGTGCCGTTGAGCATCACGCCCAGCAGCGGCAGCAGGATCATCGCGGGCGTCAACGGCAGGTAAATCACGGCCAGTATCAACGCGGCCGTGCCGCCTTCGGTGGCGAACACCGTGCCGATCACGCCCAGGCGCGCGCCGAGCCAGCCGCACACGAACTTGCCGGCAGCGCCGCCGATGAACACGAGCGCCAGCGCAGTGCCGATCATCGGCGGCGAGATGCCTTTTTCCTTCAACAGGAAGGGCAGGAACGTCAACAGTCCCATGCGTACGGCCGTGTCAAGCACGCCGATCGTGAACAGCCATGAGAAACCCGATCGCGAGCCGTTGCCGGTGGCGCACTGCGCGTTTGCCGGCGCCGGCTCGCCGCGCGGTACCGAGGGGAGAAAAAGTGCAATCGCCAGCGCGAACAAAACACCGGCGGTGGATAGGGTCCACAGCGCATGGCGCCATGGCATGAAGGTAATCAGCAGCGAGATGGCAGCCGGCAGCGCCGCTTTGCCGAGATCGCCGGAAAAATTGTAGACGCTCAGCGGCCCCCGCGCGTCGCGGCCGTAGGCGCGCGCTACCGCGCCGGAAGCCAGCGGATGTTGGGTGCTCGAACCGCCGCCCGAGATGGCGAGCGCCACGCATAGGCCGGCCAGGCTGCCGGACATGCCCGCGACGGCATAGCCCAGTGCGGCCAGGAGCGTGCCGAGCGCAAGCGTGGCACGCGTGCCCAGGGTTCGGGCCAGGCGCCCGGCGGGCATCTGCAGCGCGGCCATCGTGCCCGCGTAGATGCCGCGCACGATCGCCAGGGCGCCGTAATCGAGACCGAAGTCCGCCTGCCAAATGGGCAGCAGGGCGTAGATCATGTCGGTGTACCCGTCGTGCAGCGCATGCGCCATGCACGAGATCCATAAAACACGCGTGCGTGTCGTGGCCGTCGATGGGCCGGAGCCGTCGGCCGCGCCGGTCGTGGTGCTGGAGAAAGAGAAAGGTCTCATGGTTCAGGCGAGTCGCGCCGGCGCGGGCGGTGGCGACAGCGCGAGCGTCGTGTTGCGGAACACGGATAGTCTAGGTTCGCTCTCGACGTGCCGCAACTGACGTAATATTGAGTCAGCCGGGAGAAAAAGTCACCTCATGAGTACAGACAAACGCACCGCCAAGGACGCCGAACGATTACCGCCATTGAATGCGTTGCGGCATTTCGAGGCGGTGGCCCGCCTGGGGAGTTTCGCGGCCGCGGCCAGCGATCTGCATGTCACGCACTGGGCGGTCGGCAAGCAGATTCGATCACTGGAAGACTGGTTCGGCGTGCCGCTGTTCGAGCGCCGCTCGCGCGGCGTGGTGCTGACCGACGAAGGCGCAGCGCTGCTCAATGACGTCAACGGCGCGTTCGCGCGCCTGAGCAGTTCGGTGACCCGGCTGCGCCACGAGTCAATGCCGCGCCGCATTACCGGTGTGGTGCGTGTGAACGCGCTGGCGAGCTTCGCCCTGTGCTGGCTGATTCCGCGCCTGGCGAGCTTCCAGACGCGCTACCCCGATATCGAGGTGCGCCTGTCGACCGCCTCGCGCAAGTTGCGCTACGTCGGGGATGCCTTCGACATCGGCGTGCGCTCGGGGCCGGAGGAGGCGGCCGGCCTCGTCTCGATGCCGCTGATGCCCGACTTGCGCCTGCCGGCGTGCAGTCCGGCGGTGCTGCTTAACCACCCGATCAGGACCGTTGCCGATTTGCGCCATCACACGCTGCTGCACTCCATGAGCACGCGCACGGCCTGGTCCGACTGGCTGCGCGAGGCCGGCGCGCCGGGCCTGCGGGGCGTGCGCCACCTCGATTTCGATCACGTCTTTCTGCAACTGGGCGCGGCCGCCGAAGGCCTTGGCGTGACCCTGGCGTCGCTGCCGCTGATAGAGCGCGAGATTGCCACCGGGCGTCTGGTATGTCCGATTTCAGGGCCGATCTGGCGCGGGCCCGATTACACGCTGGTGGTGAACGCCGAGCGCGCGGACGACGGCGCGGTCATGGCCTTCAAAAAATGGATCACGGCGGCCGCCCAACATCCGGCCGCGCCGGCCCAACGCGAGCGTGCGCGACAGCTCAGGCCAGCGGCGCCACCTGCGAAGCGGGCGCGCCGCAAAGCATGATTCCGCGGTGAGCCGCCCGCCGCGCCAGGGGCGTGCGCTCAATTCGCGGCAAAGCTCTCATTAAGCCAGTCGCGCATCATCTGGTAGGAGCGCGCCGCGGCCTTGGCGTTGTAACGGCAATTGCCGGTCGTGGCGGTCGCCTCGGTTTCGGTGAAGCAATGCACGACATGGCCGATTTCGACGAACTCCCAATCGGCGGGGCTTTGCCGCATGTCCTGTGTGAATTGCGGCACTTGCGGCATGGTGATGGTGTCGTCACCGCCGTTGATGGCCAGCACGCGCGCCTTGATGTTTCTGGCGAGCGCCGGATCGTCCGTGCTCAGGTCACCGTGAAACGCCACCACGGCCTTCACATCCGAGCCGCTGCGCGCCAGATCGAGCACCGCGGCGCCGCCGAAGCAAAAGCCGATGGCAGCCAGCCGCGACAGATCGATCGGTGCGCTGCCGGCTTCGGCCTTGAGTTGCGCGAAGGCTTTGCCGATGCGCGCGCGCATCAGGCTGCGATCGTGATAGAGCGGCGCGACGGCCTGCTGGGCCTCGCTGGTATTGGTGGGCCGGATGCCTGCGCCGTACATGTCGGTGAGCAAAATCACATAGTTCTTGCCCGCGATCATCTTGGCTTTGGCGATGGCCGTGTCATTGACGCCGAACCAGTTGGGCACCATCACCAGACCGGGGCGCCTGGCCGTGGTGGCGTCGTCATAGACCAGCACGTTCTTGAAAGTGGTGCCCCCGAGGGTCCAGTCGACCGGGCGGGCGACCATTTTCGCGAAGGCCGACGAGGCGAGGGACGCCGTGAGCGCGGCGAGCAGGACAGGGATGAGGCGTGCGAGTCGCATGGCGGTGTTCTCCCGACGGTTGAGACGACGATTCAGTGTGACGCTTGGCGCGCTAACCTGCGAGTGGGGCGTTGGCTGAGCCAGATGCTGCCGATGACGAGCACGATACCGGCGATCTGCGGCGGGCTCAACGTCTGATTCAGGATCATCCATCCCAGCAGCACGGCGGTCAATGGGCTGATGAACAGCAGCGGTGACACCACGGCGGCGTCGAGCCGCGCGATGCCCCGGAACCAGAGCACGTAGGTCAACGCTGCGCCGATCAGGCCGAGCCACGTCAGTCCGGCCAGATTGGCGAGGGTAGGCGCCGGCATCGCCGGCTCGAACAGCAGCACCGCCGGCACCAGCAGGATGCCGCCGGCGGTGAGTTGCCATGCGGTGAAGGTCAGCAGCGAGACTGGCGGTTGCCACTTGCGGGTCAATATATTGCCCAGCGCCATCGAGGCCGCGCCGGCGAGCCCGGCGGCCACACCCACGGCATCGAGCGCGGCATGCGGGCTCAGCACCAGCAGTCCGACACCGCCGATGCCGATCAGGGCCGCGAGCACTGCCATGACGCGGATCACGCTGCCCAGCAAAGCGGCGGCCAGGAAGATCGCGAACAGCGGCTGGACCGCCGCCACCGTCGCCGCGACCCCGCCGGGCAGGCGGTACGCCGCGACGAACAACAGGCTCAGGAAGATCGAGATATTGAGCGCGCCGAGCACGAAAGCGCGCAGCCACCAGATGCCGCGCGGCAGTTGCCGCACGATCGCCAGCAGTAGCAATCCTGCGGGCAGGGCGCGCAACATGGCGACTGTCATCGGGGAAAAATTCGGCAGAAACTGGGTGGTGACGATATAGGTGCTGCCCCAGACGGCAGGCGCGATGGCCGTGAGCAGCAGGTCGGAAGCGGCGGTTTTCATATGATTTGCAGGACCTCGGAGAGCGGACGGCGGGGCTTTTGCGGCCAGTTCCCCGGCGCGGCGCGGCCAACCGGGAGCAACAGCACGGGGATTTCGTTTGAGGCGAGCCCGAACGCGTGCGCGACGCCTTCGGCATCGAACCCGACCATCGGGCATGAGGCGAAATCCAGCGCCCCGGCCGCATGGATCAGTGTTGCGGCGCCCAGGCTGGCCGAGCGTACGGCTTCGTCGCGGGCGGTCTGCGCATTGGCGTATTGCGCGAGCGCGCCGGCTTGCCAGCTCTCGGCCATTCCCGCCGGCATATGGCCCGCTTCGACGAAAGGCCGCAGTCTGGCGGGGAGTGCGGCCGGGTCGGGCAGCGCGCCGCAGACGATGAAAGTGACGGCGGCCTCGGCGACCTTGGCCTGGCCGTGCGCGAGGCTGCGCAGCGTGGCCTTGGCCGCCGCCGTGTGCACGGCGATGAACCGCCAGTTCTGCAGGTTGTAGGCAGTCGGGGCGCGCGTCGCCAGGCGCACCAGCGCCTCGATCTCGGCGGGCGCCATGGCATGCGATGTGTCGAATCGATTGGCGGAGACGCGCTGCTCGATCAAGGCAATGCTGGGATGGGTCGTCATTTCGTTCCTGACCAGGAAAGTGAGAAAGGCTGCAGCTAGAATACAAAATGCACTGCCAGATGTTAATGCGATAAAAGTAAGAACATTATTTACCAAAGGTGGATGATCAATGGATCG
This sequence comes from Pandoraea sp., assembly GCF_004297875.1. Classification (GTDB taxonomy): domain Bacteria; phylum Pseudomonadota; class Gammaproteobacteria; order Burkholderiales; family Burkholderiaceae; genus Pandoraea. The sequence continues at coordinate 33,723 of NZ_SCSK01000070.1, forward strand.
CTATACGGCCCTGCAAGTGTTTCGTTGTGCCGCGGAACTCAACAGTTTTGCCGAAGCCGGGCGGCGGCTCGGACTGTCATCGGCGGCGATCAGCAAGAATGTCGCCGAGCTGGAGGCGCATGTCGGCGTGCGGCTTATCCACCGGACGACGCGGCGCATGGCGCTGACCGAGGAAGGGCGGATTTATCTGGCGCATGTCACGCGCGGGCTCGACGCGCTGGCCGAAGCCGATCAGGCGCTGTCTCCGATCAAGGCAGCGCCACGCGGCACGCTGCGCGTAAGCGCACCGATGACGGTGACCTTGACGCGGCTGTCGGCGGCCATCCCCCGGTTTTTGTCGCGCTATCCCGATTTGAAACTCGATCTGCATCTGGACGACCGGCGCGTCGATCTCGTTCGGGACGGGTTCGACATGGCCATTCGCGGCAGCGACAATCTCGAGGATTCCAGCCTGATCGCCAGAAAGCTGGCGGTCATGCCGCACGTGCTGTGCGCGGCGCCGTCTTACTTCGCGGCGCGCGGCAAGCCCCGCACGCCAGCCGAGCTGAAGGCGCTCGATCACGTTCGCTTCAGCCTGTCCGGGCATGCCGACGTCTGGGAGTTCAGCAAGGACGGTCGCACCGAGCGGGTTGCCGTCGGCGCGCGCTATTCGGTGTCATCGAGTCTGGCGGTGCGCGACGCGCTGCGCGCCGGTTTCGGCGTGAGCCTGATGCCCCGTCCGTATGTCGACGATGATCTGCGGGAAGGGCGGCTGCAAGCCGCGCTGGAGGACTGGCGCACCGTGGAAACCACCCTCTACGCGGTCTATTCGTCGCGGCAGCACGTCGCCCCGAAAATTCGCGCTTTCCTCGATTTCCTGGTCGACGAGTTCAGCCGCGCGCTTTAGTTTTTCAACCCCGCTGCCCATGCAGGCGCCGCAGCTTGTCCGGATTGCCCGCGACATAAATGGCGCGCGCCTTGCTATCCCCGATATCGAGGACGGTCGTTTGCAACTCGCCGTCAGCCTCGCGCGTGATGCAGCCCGCCATGTGGCATCTTCTTTGGTGAGGGTTCACCTGACATGACGAGCGGGCGAGCTCGCGTGCGACATCGTCAGGAAAATTTTATGGCCGGCGCGCGGGCCGCGCAGGCGTGCGTGCTGCATTCCATTCTTCGTGCCCCAAGGGTTAACGCGCATTGCGGCTCATGCTGTTTCATATAAACATATATATGACTAAACGACCAAATGAAATTTGCCATGCAAATCGACAACCGATTGCCGCGTTATCAGCGCCTGCGTGATGAGCTGGCGGCACAGATCGCCGAGCGGCGCTGGCGGCCAGGCGAGGCCATTCCCACTGAGCAGGAGCTCGCGCGCAGTTACGACGTCGCGGTGGGCACGGTGCGCAAGGCCGTGGATGTGCTGGTCGCCGAGGGCATGCTCGAGCGCTTTCAGGGGCGCGGCACGTTTGTGCGGCGGGTGAGTTTCGATGGTTCGCTGTTTCGTTTCTTCCGGTTTCAGAGCCGGCTTGGCGAGCGCCGCATTCCGTCGAGCCGCATTCTGAAGCGCGAAGTGCTCGAGGCGCCGTCCGCCGTTTCGTCGGCGCTGCAGATCGCGCCGAACGCCAAGGTGATTCGCATGTCGCGGCTGCGGATCATTGATGACGCCCCGATCCTGGCCGAAGAGATCTGGCTGCCCTACGAGCCCTTCGCGGCCTTTGCCGGGCTCGACGTCGCCGGCATTGGTGATCTGCTGTACCCGGTCTACGAGGCGCAGTGCGGCCAGGTGGTCGCCTCGGCCAGCGAGACGCTGACCGTGGAGACGGTCGATCCGATGCACGCGCGGCTGTTGCGTATCGAGCGCGGCGCGCCGGTGGTGGTGATCGAGCGGCTGGCCCTCGGCTACGACCGTCGCCCGCTCGAATGGCGGCGCTCGCGCGGGCCGGCCAGTGAATTCCTTTACCAGGTCGAGATCCGCTAGAGATCGGTGCGACCCCTGTCAATGATTGAGGAGACCCATGATGTTCAGTTGGTTCAAGCAAGTATCGGCGTCCGAAAGACGCACTTTCTGGGCGTGTTTCGGCGGCTGGGCGCTCGATGCGCTCGACGTGCAGATGTTCAGCCTGGTGATTCCCGCGATCATCGCCGAATGGGCGATCAGTAAGACCCAGGCCGGCTATGTGGGCGGCGCCACCCTGATTGCCTCGGCGGTGGGCGGCTGGATTGCCGGCGCGATGGCCGACCGTATCGGGCGGGTGCGCACCTTGCAGATCACCATCGTGTTTTTTGCGGTGTTCACTTTCGCCTCGGCGTTCGCGCAGGACTACACGCAGTTCTTGCTCCTGAAAACGCTGCAAGGCCTGGGTTTCGGTGGCGAGTGGGCCGCCGGCGCGGTGCTGATGGCCGAGTCGATCCGCCCCGAGCATCGCGGCAAGGCGATGGGCACGGTGCAAAGCGCCTGGGCGGTCGGCTGGGCCGCCGCCGTGCTGCTCTACATGCTGGCGTTTTCCGTGATGCCCGCGCATATGGCCTGGCGGGCGATGTTCGCCGCCGGTATTTTGCCCGCGCTGCTGGTCCTTTACGTGCGTCGCCACGTCAAGGAGCCGGAAGTGCCGCGCCAGGCGGCGCGCAACGCCGCCGGTAGCGGCGGCAGTGGCGATAGCGCACCGCTGGTTGGCATTTTTTCGCCGCGCATGCTGCGCATGACGCTGGTCGGCGCGCTGCTGGGCGTGGGCGCGCACGGCGGCTACTATGCGCTGATGACTTGGCTGCCGACCTACCTGAAGACCGAGCGCCACCTCTCGGTGCTCGGCACGGGCGGGTATCTGGCGGTCATCATCTTCGCGTTCTTTTGCGGTTGCGTGGCCAGCTCCCATTTGCTTGATCGCATCGGCCGGCGCGGCACGATTCTGTTGTTCGCGATCTGCTGCGTGGCGACAGTGTTGATCTACCTATTCCTGCCGCTGGGCAACGCCGCGATGCTGGTGCTGGGCTTTCCGCTGGGATTTTTCGCCGCGGGCATTCCGGCCAGCATGGGGGCGCTTTTCAGCGAGCTGTATCCGCGCGGCGTGCGCGGCACGGGCGTCGGATTCTGCTATAACTTCGGGCGGGTCGCGTCGGCCGCTTTTCCGGTGCTGGTCGGGCATATGGCCGCGAGCATGCCGCTGGGTTATGCGATCGGTATCGATGCGGCGATTGCCTATAGTATCGTCACGCTGGCCGTGCTGATGCTGCCCGAGACACGCGGACGCTCGCTGGCCGAGGCGCTGCCCGGCGGCGAGCCGGCGCCTGCCGCCGCGGCCAGCCATCAGGCCCGCTACTGAGCCGCGCGGCCCTGCAGCCGCGTCGTGAATGACTTCAAGATGCCGGTGCGGCGGGCGGGTAGCCCGCCGCGCCGACGATGTTTATGCCGAACGTATCAACCATGCTGGAGATTTCCGACTCGCTCGCTTGCACGGCGTCGCCGCGTGACGAAGCCATCACGGCTATCGATACGCACGCGCACGTGTTCGTGCGCGATTTGCCATTGGCGCGGCAACGCCGCTATGCGCCAGGTTACGACGCGCCGCTTGGCGCCTATCTGGCGCAACTGGATGCGCACGGCGTGTCGCATGGGGTGCTGGTGCAACCCAGTTTTCTGGGCACCGACAACGGCTATTTGCTGCAATCGCTGGCTGCGCAACCGGAACGACTGCGCGGCATCGTGGTGATCGACCCGCTCGAGGCCGCCGCGGATGCGCAGCGGCTGCAGCGATGGGCGCGGGCAGGCGTGGTCGGCATTCGCCTGAATCTGCTCGGCATGTCCGATCCCGATTTCGCCGCCGCCGCGTGGCAAACGCTGCTGCCGCGCCTGGCGGCATTGCGCTGGCAGATTGAATTGCAGTGCGAAGCGTCGCGGCTGGCCCGGCTGGTTCGGCCGCTGCTCGAACACGGCCTGGATGTCGTGATCGACCATTTCGGCTTGCCGGATCCGGCGCAAGGCGTCACCGACCCGGGTTTTCGTTATTTGCTGACGCTGGGCGCGACGCGGCGGGTCTGGGTCAAGCTCTCGGCGGCGTACCGCAGTGCCGCAGGCGTCGCCGGCGAGGCAATCGCACGCGCGGCGACGCCACTGCTCAAACAGGCGTTCGGGCTCGACCGGCTGCTGTGGGGCAGCGATTGGCCGCACACTCGCTTCGAGACCACGGTGGACTATAGCCAGGCTTGCCGTGCGATACAGGCGCTGTTGCCTGATGCCGACGAGCGGCGCGCGGTGCTGGTCGATACGCCGGCCCGACTCTTCAGGTTCGGTTGAGGCGGCGGGGCGGCCTGCCCCAAACCGGCCGTGGCGGCACGCATTTGCCCGGCGGATGAGGCCGGGCAGGGTAATACAGGGCTGCGCGCAGAACCTGGAGGACTATAATGGCAGGTTTTCGCCGTCCCCCGAAAACATGCAATTGGCCTACCTTATCGACCAACGGACATTCCAGCGTGCCTATCGGCTGTGGTTGCACTACGGCATCTTCTGGCTTGGCGCCATTGCGGTAGGTCTGGTTGCCGTGCTGTACGCCGAGTTGATCGACGTCGGTTATGCCGCATTCCTGCATTTCGCCAGACATTATCCGTGGTTGCCGCTGCTGGTCACGCCGGCGGTCAGTGCGGCGTGCGTCTGGATCACGCTGAAATTCTTCAAGGGCTCCGAGGGCAGCGGTATTCCCCAGGTGATTGCGATGCTGCACGGTCCCAGCGAACTGGGCGAGCGGCTGCTGACGCTTCGCATTCTGATCGGCAAGATTCTGGTGTCATTTTTGGCGATTCTCGGCGGCATGACGATTGGCCGAGAAGGCCCGACGATTCACGTTGGCGCGGCGCTGATGTACAACCTGCGGCGCTTTTATCCAAAGCGGTTTCGCGCGATGCGCGGCGTCGCGCTGGAGCGACGGCTGGCGCTGGCGGGCGCGGCGGCGGGGCTGTCGGCCGCGTTCAACGCGCCGCTGGCCGGGGTCGTGTTCGCCATCGAGGAGCTGACCCGCAGCTTCGAGCAGCGCACCAGCGGGGTGCTGATCACCGCAATCATCTTTGCCGGGATCGTATCGCTGGGTCTGCAAGGCAACTACACCTATTTCGGCACCATCAATATCGGCTCGCGCTTTCCCGATCTGCTGGTCGTGGCCGTGGCCATGATCGGCGTGCTCGCGGGCTGCGCCGGCGGCATCTTCTGCTGGCTCCTGCTCAATACCTCGCGCTGGATGCCGCCTGCCGTATTGACGCTGCGCGCCAGGCGCCCGGTCTACTTCGGCGCGTTGTGCGGCCTGGCGATTGCCGTGGTCGGCGTGGCCTCGGGCGGCCACACGTTCGGCAGCGGCTACGCCGAAGCGCGTTCGATGCTGGACCAGCGCGGTCACTTCACGGTGTTTTACCCGGCGCTCAAAATGGTGTCGATGGTCGGCTCGTATTTGCCGGGCTCGCCGGGCGGGCTGTTCGCGCCATCGCTGGCGATCGGCGCGGGCATCGGCAACACGCTGCACCTGGTGTTTTCGCAAATGCAGCTACCGATGCTCATCGCGCTCGGCATGGTCGGCTATCTGGCCGCCGTCACGCAAAGCCCGATCACTGCGTTCGTCATTGTTATCGAGATGATCAACGGCCACGCGCTGGTGATCGCCCTTATGGCCACCGCGCTCATCGCCAGTCGCGTCTCGAGCTTCTTTGCGCCGCCGCTGTATGAAGCGCTGTCGGAGCGCTATCACAGCCAAGAGCATAAGCCGTCGGCGTGACGGGCGCTCACCAGGGCACCACGCGGCCGAGATAATCGAGGTACTGCAGCCCGGGGCGGCCTCGTTGCGTTTCGATGACGCTCACCAGACTGGGAATGCTTTGCTCGATGCTCAAGCGTGCTTCGGGCCCGCCCATATCGGTGCGCACCCAGCCGGGTGCCGTCAGCAGCAGCGTGCGTGAGTCGCCGGCGTGGCGTGCGGCAAAGCTGCGCATGAACATATTGAGCGCGGCCTTGCTGCCGCGATAGACCTCGTAGTTGCCGTTCTGGTTGTTGGCGACGCTGCCTTGACCGGAAGACATCACGCCGATCATGCCGTCCGGCGCAACAAGGTCCTGGAACGCCTCGACAACTCGCATCGGCGCCAGCGCGTTGGTCACCATCACCCGAACAAACTCTTCCGTCGAGACATCGGCGATCGTCTCCCGGTCGTCGTTCTTGACGCCCGCATTCACGAAAAGCAGATCCAGCCGCCGGCCCGCGAGGCGTGTGTGCAAAGCCGCGATTTCGTCGTCGTGCGTGATGTCGACGGTTTCGACGTCGAGCATGCCGGGGCAATCCCCGGCGAGGCGGCGCAAGCGGTCGGTGGAGTTGGCCCGGGCGGTGGCGATAACGCGCCAGCCCCGCTTCAGGTATTCCTCGACCATGGCGAACCCCAGCCCACGGGAGGCGCCAATGAGCAGGGCGGTTTTATGCGGCGATGGATGTTGCATGGGTTACTCCTTTGAGACAAGACCGGCTTCGCGCAGGCGGCGGGTGGTGGGTAAGAATCAGGGTCGAGCGAATCGGCCGAGCCAATATAACGGCGCGAGGGCGATGTCGGAAGGCGCGGCCGATGCACTGTTGGCATGCATCGCACGCCATGCCCGGTGGCCACGCGCCTGGACATGCCTGCGTGCTAGCATGCGCGCATGGCCGAACCCGACTTGAATCTGCTCATTGCGCTCGATGCACTGCTTGCCGAAGGCAGCGTCGCGGGGGCGGCACGCCGGTTGGGGCTGAGCGCGTCGGCAATGAGCCGCACGCTGGCCCGCCTGCGCTCCGCCACCGGCGACCCGTTGCTGGTGCGGGCCGGCCGGGCCATGGTGCCGACGCCGCGCGCCCGGATCTTGCGCGAGCGCGCACGGGATGCGCTGCACGAGGCTCGCATCGTGCTGCGGCCCGCGGCGACGGAAGTCGATTTGCCGGCGCTGGATCGCACCTTTGTGATCCGGACCAACGAAGGTTTCGTGGAGGTGTTTGGCGCACCGCTCATCGCGGCGGTGACGGCCGCCGCGCCCCTGGCGCGCTTGCGCTTCGCCGCCAAATCGGAGAAGACCGCGAGGCCCTTGCGCGAAGGGACGGCCGATCTCGAAGTTGGCGTGCTGGGCGAGATGGGCCCGGAAGTGCGCGTGCAGGCGCTGTTTCGCGATCGCTTCGTGGGCGTCGTCAGAAGCGGGCATCCGCTCGCCGCCGAGGGCGAGGTGACGCTGGCGCGCTATGTGGCGTTCTGCCACGTAGTCGCATCGCGCCAGGGGCGTGCGAATGGCCCGGTGGACGCGGCGCTCTCGGCATTGGGTTTGGCACGCCGCGTGACGGCTATCGTGCCGAGTTTTTCAGCGGCGTTGGCCGTGGCTCGCGCCTCGGATCTGGTGGCACTGGTGCCGGCCTCAATCTTGCGCGCGCAGCCGGCCGGTCCGGGCGATACCGCCGCAATCCACGCGTTCGAGCTGCCGGTAGCCATCGAGGCCATCACGGTGTCGCTGCTGTGGCATCCGCGCCTGGAGGCCGACCCGGTTCACCGCTGGCTACGGCAGCTGTTTGTGACGGTCTGCCGGCAGCAGGCGCCGGGCTGATCAGCGAGCGCGCGCGAGTAGCGTCTCGAATCCGGAGGCGACCTTGGTCGCATCGAACTCTACGACCTCATATTGCGCGACCTGCTCCCGATGGAACGGATCTTCGGCCAGCACGGCGTCGAGTTCCGGGCGAGACAGTCCCTGGACAAGAATGGCGCCCCCGACACGCGGCACCTGGGACCCGGAAGCCACGAAGTGTCCCGCCGCGTAGTGGCGGTCCAGATAATCCCTGTGCTCCTGGACGAGGCTTTCGACCACCTCGATGGGTTTGACGTAGCGCAGCAAAACAATAAACATCGATTTCTCCTTGGACAGCCGGGACGACGACTCCGGGAACGCGGTTCGTCCCGACCGGCGGTAACGTTGCTGGCGTTCCCCAGCGCTCGGGCATGCCTGCCGACGATGCGGATCGACCGGTTCAGGGCAGGCATTCCGTACAGTTCGGGATTCTATCCTTTTGCCGCGAATATGCCGCTGCCGGTCAGCAGTTGCAGCGCCACGGTGCGCTCGGCGATTTGCTGCGCGTTGGCCTGCAGCGCCAGTTGCTGGTCGAGCAGCGCCTGCGCTTGCCTTTGCGCCTGCGGCAAGGTGATTTCGCCGGATCGCAGCGCGGCGTCGGCCGCTTGCGAGGCGCTTTGCAACGCGGGCAGGGCGGCCTGCAGTGAAGATCGTTCCTGTTGCAGGATGGCGAGGTCAGCCAGCGCCTGCGCCACTTCGGCATGCGCCTGTTGCAGGCGCACGCGGTAGGTATCGTAGAGGGCGCGGCGCGTGGCGCGCGCCACGGCGATCTTGCCGGGGCTGCCGTTGAGAATCGGCAGGCTGAAGTCGACCGCGAATCCCAGGGTATGCACGTTGGAGGTATCGCGCGCGCGGGAGAGCGTCACGCCCACCGACGGGAACTGCGACAGCACGGCCTTGCGCAGCGTCTGTTCCTGGCTTGCGTAGCCGGCGCGCAGCGCCATCAGGTCGGGCCGAATCTCCGGCAGCCGGTCGAGCGAGCCGGCCGCTTCGCGCACCGCCGCGGCGTCGAAGCGCGGTAATCCGGCGAGGCGCAGCGCCTGCCCGGGCGGCAGTCCGAGCATGGCATCGAGCTGGCCTTGCTTGGCCGCGCGCTGGCGCGCGTCGGTGGCCAGCAGATGCTGCACGGCGTTCAGTTCGATCAGGTCGGCGTCAGCCGTCGTGCGCGGCGCGATGCCAGCCGCCGCGGCGGCGCGCTCGCGCCCCAGGCGGGCAGCAATGGCCTGGCGCTGCATCTCGAGCAGGCGATCGCGCTCGCGCAGCCCGACCAGTGCAATGTAGTCGAGTTCGGCGGCCGATGCGGTTTGCCATTCCTGCCACAGGATGCCGAGGTCGACTGCACGCACATGCTCGCGCGCGGCCGCGACCGACGCGCCGCGCGTGATCAACTGGTCGAGATCGAGACTCAGGCCGAGGTTGTAGGCGGTGGTGGTGGCGTCGGACTGTCCTTGCGGAATATCACGCTCGGCCGAGAGTTTCGGCGCGGGCAGCAGGCCGGCGGCGAACGCCTGGGCGCGGGCCACACCGGCCTGGTCGCGCGCGGCTACCAGGCGGGGATCGTTGAGCACCGCCAGGGCGGCTACCGCGCGGATGTCGAGCGGCGCGTGCAAATCGATCTGCTGGGCGGCGAGCGCGGGCAGCGCGATGTCGCGCGTCGTCACGCGCGGGCCGGCAGCGCTGTCGTGCCATGCGACGTTGTTCGGCAATGGCTTCGGAGCATAGGTCGCACAGGCCGCCAGCGTGGCGCACAAGGCAAGCGCCGGGCCCCTGCGCAACAGGCGCGGGACGTTCATCGATTTCATGCCGGCTCCTTGCGTTGCGCCAGGCGCGCGAGTTGCTTGCGGCGCCAATGCAGGTACAGCGCCGGGATCAGATTAGTGCTGCGCACCGCGCTCCAGATCAGTCCGCCGAGAATCACGACCGCCAGGCCCTGCTCGGGCGCGGCGCCTTCGCCGAGCCCGAGCGCGGTCGGCAACATGCCCAGCATGGCGGTGACCGCGGTCAGCATGATCGGGCGAAAGCGCACCTGGATGGCCTCGCGCACGGCTTCTTCCACTGGCATGCCGGCGGCCTCGTTGTGCCGCACGCGGTCGAGCAAGACGATGCTGTGCCGCAGGCCGATGCCGATCAAGGTCAGGAAGCCGATCATGCCGGTCGCGTTCAGCCCCACGCCGCTGACCACCAGCGCAACCGTGCCGCCGGTCAGCGCGAGCGGGATTTCGAGCAGCAGAATGGCCGGTATCAGCAGGCCATCGAATTGCAGCAGCAGTATGCCGACCATGATCACGAACGCCGCCAATGCCGCGACCAGCAACCCCAGTGCCGCCTGTTCGATCTGCGCATAGAGGCCGCCGAAGGCGATGCGATAGCCGGCGGGCAAGTGCATATCGGCCAGCGCCTTCTGCACGGCGGCGATGGTGCTGCCGATCGGCCCGTTGGGCGTGGCCAGGATGTCGAGCGCGCGCGCGCCGGCGATATGCTCGATCTGGTTGGGCGTATTGCCGAGTTCGACGCGCGCCAGTTGCGACAGCGGCATCCAGCCGCCGGGCGTGCGGATCGGCAGCGCGGCGAGCTGCGCCACGCTGCGCTGCGGCGCATCGGCCAGGCGCATATAAAGCACCAGCGGCACGTTGCCCTCGGGCACGCGGCTGACCACCTTGCCGTTGATCAGCGCGTCGAGTTGCGCGTAGAGCGAGGCCGGCGTCATCTTGTAGACGGCCAGTGCTTGCATGCTGGGTTCGATCTGCAGTTGCGTGACCGGATAGCCGTCGTTGTTGAACACGTCGCTCAGCGCCGGAATTTGGTGCAGCTTGGCGGCGATGGCTTCCGAGAGCTTGCGCAGCCGCGCGACGTTACTGCCGAACAGATGAATCACGAACGGCTGCGGCAGGCCCGACAGGCTCTCGCCGACGCGTTCGATGGTCGGCGTATCGACCGCGAGCTGCACGCCCGGCAATTGCGATTCGCGCTGGATGCGCTCGCCGATCGCATCCAGCGCATTGACGCTGACGCCGGACTTGAGCACCACCTGGATTTCTCCCGCATAGGCCGGTTCGGTATAGGCCGTCGACGAGGCCGAACCGATACGCGCATAGACGTGCGCGACCGCCGGGTCATTGAGCAGGCGCCGGGTAATGGTGCCGACCGCCGCGCGCGTGTCGAGCAGCGAGCTGCCGGGCGGCAGCGTGAAGGACTCGAGCAACGCACCCTCGTTGGGCAGCGGCAGGAAACTGATTGGCACCAATACGAGCCCCACCAGGCTCAACGCGAGCACGCCGAAGGTGATCGCCAGGCTGGTGCGCGGCGCGCGCGCCACCCACTGAAACAGCTTCTCGTTGGCATGCTGCAGGCGCTTGAGCAAGCGCTGGCCGCCGCTGGTGCCGGCGCTTGGCCTGGCGCGCAAAAAACCCAGGCTCAGCGGGGTGAAGGTCAGCGAGACCAGCAGCGAGGCCAGCAGCGCCAGAATCATCGCCAGCGAGAAGGGAATGAAGAACAATCCCACCAGCCCGCCGACGAACAGCAGCGGTACATAAATCGCGATATTGGTCAGCGTGCCGGTGATGTCGGGAATGACGATCGACTTCAGGCCAGCCCAGATGCCGTCCCAATGCGCGTCACCCTGTTCCCAGCGGTGATAAATGCTCTCGAGCACGATGATCGCATCGTCTGCGAGCAAGCCGACCGCGACGGTGAGCGCGCCGAACGTCATCAGGTTCAGGTCTTGCCCGAACGCATGCAGCGCGGCGATGGCCAGCGCCAGCGACAGCGGGATGCTCATGGCCAGTGCCACGATCCCGCGTCCGGCGCCCAGCACCCAAAACAGTACCAGCACCGCCAGCACCGCGCCGATCAAGAGATTGCGGCCAAGGTCGGCGCCGACCAGACGCACGAGATGGCCCTGGCTGTAGGTCCGCACCCAGTGCACGCCGGCCGGCAACTGCGGCAGCGTCTGGTCGAGCGTTCGCTGGACCGCTTGCGTGACGGCCAGGGTGGAGGCGCCCGGCTGCTTGACGACGGTCAGCGCGATGCTGGGGCGGCCGTCCAGGGCCACCGCATTGTGCGTCGGTACCGCCGCGCGCACGATGCGCGCCAGGGCGCTCAGCGGGATGGAGCCTTGCGGCGTCGTGACCGGCACCTGCTCGAGCTGCGCGATATGCACCGGCAGGTGCCGCGCCTCGATCAGCACGTCATTGTGACCTATCGTCACGAAGCCGGCTGGTTCGAGCAGCACCTGCGACTGAACCGCCCGGGCCAGCGCTGTCACCGGCACGCCGTAGCGCCGCATTGCGCCGAGATCGGGCTGGATCCACAGCGCTTCGTCGCCGGCGCCGAACACGTGCACGAACTGCACGCCGGTAATTGCCCGCAGCGCCGGCACGATGTTCGCCCGCACCGCGCGCTGAACCTGCGCGGGCGCGACGTCGGCGGGAATCTGCGCGGTGTAGTCGGCCACCTCGTTGATCGCGTTGCCCATGATCTGCGCGACCGGATTGACTTGCGTGGGCAATTCCGAGCGGGCACGATCGAGCGCGCCGTTGACGCTCTGCAAGTCGATCTGCGCATTGCTGCCCTGGCGGAAGCGCACGTCGATCTCGACCGTGCCGTTACCCATCGTCGAGCGCACGCTGGCCAGGTTGGTCAGCGTCAGGATCTGGCTCTCCAGCGGGTTGACGACCAGCCGCTCGAGCTCGGTGGCGGTGGTGCCCGGCAGATGGGCGGTCACGCTGATCTGCGGAAAGTCGAACTGCGGCAGTACCTCCACCGGCGTTTGCACAAAGGCGTAGGTGGCGTAGAGCACCACCGCGCCGAGCACGAGCAACCATAGTATCGGGCGTTGAAACACGCGCGATAGCGAGATGTTTTTGTTCATGGCGGCTCAGTCGGGGGGCTGGTAGGCGTGGGCGATGCCGCGGTGATACTCGAGGAAAGCGTTTTGCGCCACGACCTGCTCGCCGGGCCGCAGGCCCGATGCGATCCAGGTTTGCCACCCGCGCGTGGGGCCGGGCATGACTTGCCGCGGCTCGTCGCCGTGCGCGGTGCGCACCATCACCCACCAGTGGCCGCGATCGAGAATCAGCGACGCGGTGGGCACCGCGAGCATCGCTTGCGGCGCGCCGTCGAGCGTGACCGTGCCCCATTGGCCGCTCTTCCAGGGTGTGGTTCCTGTCGCCTGCGCGGGGCTCAGCCCGACTTGCGTGCCGCCGTCGGCGTCGAGCGAAGCGCCGACCGTGGAGACCTTGACCGCGACCGCGTCGCCGCCGCCGGCCGGCTCGAACCGGCCGCGCATGCCGACATGCACCGCGGCGGCGTCCGCGCCGAAGTATTCGGCGCGAATCCAAAGCTTGCCGGCCGGCTGCAGGCTCAGGAGCGTCTGGCCGGGCGTGAGTTCCTCGCCGTTGGCGGCTTGCACGGCCACCACCGCGCCGGCCGTCGGCGCCTTGAAGACCTGCAGATCACGGGCTTCGTCGAGCTGGGCCTGCGCGGTCTGCCGGGCCGCCTGTGCGGCGGCGAGTTCGCTGGCTGCCGCATCGACTGCCTGGCGCGTGCTCAGTTGCGCCGCAAGCTGGCGGCGCGCGATGGCCAGCGCCTGGCGCGCGGCATCAAGCCGCGCCTGCGCGCTGTGCACCGCCGTCTCGCGCTGCGTGAGCAAAGCCTGCATGCGCGTGCCGCTCAATTTCGCGAGCACCTCGCCGGCACTCACCACGCTGCCTGGCAGCACGCGCAGATCGCGCACGACACCAGCATTGACCACCCGGACCTTGACCAATGCGGTGGGCACGACCTGGCCGTAGGCGCTCAAGCGCGGCGAGAACGTTTTGGGTTGTACAGTGACGACGGGCGGCTGTGTCGGGATGCCGGCCTGCGTGGCATCGGCGGCTTGCGCCAGGCCCGTGCCAGCCAGGCACAACAGGGGTGTGAGCAGCCACGCGGCAACCAGGCGCCGCTGGCGAATCTGCCGGTGAGTTTTCAAAATGTCCAAGCGAGCAAAGGGTGCAGGATGCGTTCGCCGTAGAGCGCGCCGAGGATGCCGGCGGCCATCAGCATGCAAATGAAGCGTGCCTCGATTTGCAGGAATCGGGTCAGGGCCCGGGGCGGGGCCGTCGGCGCCTCGGCCAGCGGCGCCAGCAGCAGGGCGACTCGTCGTTGCAGCGCTTGCGGGTTGCCCGTCAGGCAGGCATGCGCGCTCAGGTGCGTGCGATTGCGCCGCGCCTGCGCCTCGGCGCCCGAGGAGGCGCGCCGCAAAGCGCTCAGCAAGGCCGCTGCCAGCGCCGCGCCGGATGCGCCGTGCCGCCGCGCTTCGTCGTCGCGCGCCAGTTCCAGTGCCTCGAGCCAGGTGTCGAAGCGCTGCCGCGCGCCCGGCCATGGCCATTGCAGATCGGTCGCCAGTTGGGCCAGCCAGATGCGCAGCGGATCGCGGTGCTGCACATGCGCCTGCTCGTGCCGCCAGGCCGCGTCGATCATGTCGTCGTCGAGTGTCTTGGCAAGGAACGGCGAGAACAGAATTTTCGGCCGCAGCAACCCGACGGTGCAAACACCCGTGCCGGCATCGAACGGCTCGCGCGTGAGCGCCCAGACCGCGCGCAGCGCCGCGCGCCAGATCACCACGGCAAAGGGCACGCACGCGCCGATCAGCACCCAGCGGTCGACGTGGTCGTGCACCGGGTCCGGCTCACGCAGCGCCCAGCCGCACAACCAGGCGGCAACCAGCAGCGCGGGCATGACCGGCAGCCACAGGCGCAGCCAGGCAAGGCGCTCGGCGCTGCGCCCGTCCAGCTTGGGTGTCGCGCGCAACGACACCATCGCGAACGGTTGCAGCGCCAGGCCGCCGAACAGGATCAGCAGGACCGTCAGCAACGACTCACGTTCCATGGCCTGGTCCTCTTTTGGCTTGAATCGCGCGCTCGAGGTCTTCGAGCAGCACCGGATCGATCTCGTCGACCGCATCGACCAGGGCCGCCACTGCCGCATGCGGCGCCGCACCGAGGAAGCGGGTCATCAGATGGCGTGCCCGGGCGCGTTCGACATCCTGCTGGGCGACCGCCGGACTGTAGACGAACCCGCCCGCCTCGCGCCGGCGCTCGATCAGTCCTTTCTCGCGCAACCGGTCGACGACTTTCGCGGTAGTTGTGTAGGCGCGCCCGGCCGGCTCGCCCAGGCGCTCGTGCAAGGTGCGCACGGATCCCGTGCCGAGCTGCCAGAGCAGACTCAGCACCGCGTATTCGAGATCGTCGGCAGGTAGTCGATAGCGTGTCATGCGGCGATGTTACGACGTTCGTCGTAGCGTCGTCAAGCGCGGCACTGGCCGCCAGCCAGCATTCGTCGCGGGGGGCAATAAGTTAAATAACCACGATGAAGGCCAAGGAGGGACCTTGGTGCACCTGCTGACTCGTTCGTAGCGCTAAACTATGCGTATCCCGATCGCCCGTTGGAATCCATGCCCGCGCCCCGTCGCCGCTCCCATTCGTCTGTCTCGCGCATCGCGCCGTCCGAGGACGATCCATTGCAGGATCCCGTGTTGCTGCGGCGCTTGCTGCGTGCCAGGGATCGGATGGACGCCGCCTCCCACGAAGCTTGGCCGGTGGCCCGTCTGGCGGCGCTTTGCGGTGTCTCGGAGGCATATTTCGCACGATCCTTCAAGCGCGCCTACGGAATGCCGCCGCATCGCTACTTGCTGACGCGGCGTATCGAGCAGGCCAGCACGCTGCTGCGCGATACCGAACTCAGCATCACGGAAATCGCCTTTGCCACCGGTTGGGAGAGCCTGGGCACCTTCGGCCGCATTTTTCGCGACGTCACCGGCCTTAGCCCCGGCGCCATGCGCCAGGCGGCGAGGGCTGCCTCCGATCGGCTCGACCGCGTACCCGCCTGCGTGCTGAAGGCCGCGCAGCGTCCCGATCTCACCAGTGCAGTTTTGGAGAAGCGCCGTCGCATGGGCGCGGATACATTGGGGCCATCAACCAAGGAGGTGTCATGAGTCAAGGTGTGAATGTGGTGGGCTTGTATGTCGACAATCAGGACGAAGCACTGGCGTTCTATGTCGAAAAACTCGGATTTCGCGTCCATACGGACGTGCGCAACGGCGACTATCGGTGGCTCACGGTCCAGCATCCGGAGCAGCCCTTGTTTCAGCTGGGCCTGTTTTTGCCCGGCCCGCCAGTCCACGACCAAGCCACCGCGCTCACTTTGCGCGCGATGGTCGCCAAGGGGGCCATGCCGCCGCTGGTGCTCGCCGTGTCGGACTGCCGCGCGAGTTATGAGCGCTTCAAGGCCCGCGGCGTGGAATTCACCCAGGAGCCGGTCGAGCGCTACGGCAGCGTCGACGCGGGCTTTCGCGACCCGGCCGGCAACGGCTGGAAAATGATTCAGATGGCGTCCGGCACGAACGGGGCAAACGCTTCCTGACGCATTTGATATACGCCTCTTAGCGCCACAGTGCCGCGCGCTTGTTCTGCAGCGCCGTGATGATCCCTCGCAGGATGTCGATAGGCGGGGGCGGGCAGCCGGGGATCGTGACGTCCACCGGCAGAAGATTCGATAACGGCCCGCACACGGCGTAATTGCCGTGGAAGATGCCGCCGGTGCAGGCGCAATCGCCGGCGGCGACCACCAGTTTGGGATCAGGCACGGCCTCGTAGGCTCGCAGCACGGCGTCTCGCATGTTCAGCGTGAGCGGGCCGGTGACCAGCAGCATATCGGCATGGCGTGGGCTGGCGACGAATTTGATGCCGAGCCCCTCGATGTTGTAGTACGGATTGCCGAGCGCGTTGATTTCCTGCTCGCAGCCGTTGCACGAGCCCGCATCGATTTCGCGGATGCACAGCGCGCGGCCGAGCACGTCGAGGATGTCCTGGTGAATGCGTTCGCCGTCGGCACGCCAGGCATCTTCGCCGGCCGGCGTGGGCTCGGCCGGGGCGCGAGTGCGGGCGATCTGTTTGAGGAGTTGCCACATTACAGGTCGTGTCCAGCGTAGTTGAGATTGAACGATTTGTTGATCAGCGGAAAATCGGCAACGATGTTGCCGATGATCGCGTGCTCCAGTGCCGGCCAGCTTTGCCATGACGGGTCGTGGCAATGGCAGCCGGCGATGCGTCCGGCGGCATCGGTCTCGAGCGCGACGAGCACGCCGCCGCGCCAGCCTTCGATCCAGCCGGTCCCGCAAGATACGGCGCCCTGGTGTGTCACCGGCAGCTGGATATCGCCGGCCGGCAAGGAATTCGCCAGCGCGCGTATGAGCCGCAGTGATTCGTAAATTTCGTTAAAGCGCACGGCGAGCCGGGCCGCCACGTCGCCGCGAGCGTCGCCGGCGGCCTGCACCCGCATCTGGCGATACGGCGCGTGCGGGTAATCGACGCGCACATCCATCGCGCGCCCGCTGGCGCGCCCGACGAGTCCGTAAACGCTGAAATGCCCGGCCACCTCCGACGTGAGCCGCCCGGTGCCGGAGAGGCGGTCTTGCAAGCCCGACTGCTCATCGTAAATGCGCTGCATGACGCGGACCTGCGGTTCGATGTGATCGCATTGCGCGGCGATGGCTGCGGTGGTGGACGGCGCGGCGTCCTGCGCGACGCCGCCGGGAACGATGCGATCCATCAAGTAGCGATGCCCGAACGCTTGGGCGTTCAAACGCAACCAATCTTCCTTCAGGCGAGAGAACTGTGTCAGGCCATAGGCGAAGCCGGCGTCGTTGCCGAGCGCGCCGAGGTCCCCCAGGTGGTTGGCGACACGCTCGCGCTCGAGCAGGAGCGCCCGCAGATGGTTTGCACGCGGTGGCGCGCCGATGCCCAGCGCCTGTTCGGCAGCCATGCAAAACGCCCAGGCGAATGCCACCGTGGAATCTCCGGCGATGCGCCCGGCGAGCCGGTGCCCGTGAAGCAGCGGCGTGTCCAGGAACTGGCGTTCGATGCCGCGATGCGCGTAGCCCAGGCGCTGCTCCAGGCGCAAGACTTTTTCGCCGACGACCGAGAAGCGGAAGTGCCCGGGCTCGATGGTCCCGGCGTGGATCGGGCCAACCGCGATTTCATGGACGCCGTCGCCGAGCACGGGGATGAACGGGTAGTCCTCGGGCGGCGGCGAGCCGGGCGTTGCCGCGACCGGCTCGCGCCGCAAGGGATAATCGCCGGCCGGCCAGTGACCGTGATTGAGCCATGGGCGGGTATCGGCGGCGCCCGACGCGCGCAATCCGAGCAGATCGCAGAGCGCGCGCTGCATGCGCGCCGTGCAGGGAAATAGGGCCGACAGATCGGGATAGCCATCATGCTCGCCGGTCGGCAACTGCAGCCATAGCAGTCCGTCTTCCAGCGCGTAGGCGGCCGATATCACAAAGGTATCCGTGCTTTCCTGGCGGCCCCACAGCGAGATCAGCCATGCGCCAGCCTGGCGTGCCGTTCCGGCAAGGTCGATCCAGGCACGGGCGTCGACGCGGGCCACGATAGTTGCCGGTCCGTCGCCGACATTGGGCAAGCGGGTCTGGTTGGGCAATGAAAGGTGTTCAAGACGCATGCGTTACCCCGAGATCATGGCGGCAGCTTGCTGGTACCAGGTCGCCAGATGCGCCGGAATGTAGAGCCCGAGCATGAGCGCGATGCCCAGATGAATGAACACGGGAAGCAAGGCGGGCGAGTGCTCGAGGACTTTGGCAGTGGTCTCGCCGAACACCATGCGGCGCACGCGCGCGAAAATCGTGGCGAACGCGACGGCCAGCGTGACCAGCAGGATGGGCGCCGCCCACGGCAGCTTGCTCATGGTGGTGGTGACGATCAGGAACTCGCTGGCGAATACGCCGAAAGGGGGCAGTCCCAGGATCGCGAGCGAGCCCAGCATCATGCCCCATCCCACCGTGGGGCTCACGTGCAGCACGCCGCGAATGTCGTCGATGACCTGGGTGCCGGCTTTCTGGGCGGCATGACCGACCGAGAAAAAGATCGAGGACTTGACCAGCGAATGCACCGTCATATGCAGCAAACCGGCGAAGGTCGCGACCGGCCCGCCCAGGCCGAAGGCGAAAGTCATCAGCCCCATGTGCTCGATCGACGAATACGAAAACAGCCGCTTGACGTCCTTTTGACGAAACAGCGAGAAGGTCGCCACTACCACCGAGACCAGTCCGAAGCCGACCAGCAAATGGCCCGGCAAGCCGTTGTGAAGGGCGCCGTCGGCCAGGACCTTGCAGCGCAGTACCGCATAGAGCGCAACATTGAGCAGCAGGCCGGAGAGCACGGCGGAAATCGGCGTGGGGCCTTCGGCGTGTGCATCGGGCAGCCAGTTGTGCATCGGCACCAGGCCGACCTTGGTGCCGTAGCCGACCAGCAGGAAGATGAATGCGAGCGAAATGATAGTAGGGTCGAGATGCCCCTTGACCGCATTCAGGCTGGTCCAGAGCAAGGCGTCTGCCGCGCCGCCGAGCTGCCGGTTGGCAGCGAGATAGAGGAGCACGGTGCCGAACAGCGCCTGGGCAATGCCAACGCCGCAAAGAATGAAATACTTCCACGCGGCTTCGAGGCTGGCCGCGGTGCGATAGACGCTGACCAGCAGGACGGTGGTGAGTGTCGCGGCTTCCATCGCGACCCACAGAATCCCCATGTTGTTGGTCAGCAGCGCGAGCAGCATGGCAAAGATGAAGAGCTGGTACATGCTGTGATAGAGCCGCATGCGCGCGCCGGTCATCTTGCCCCGATCCCGCTCGATTTGCATATACGGCCGCGAAAACACCGCGGTGGTCCAGCCGACGAAGGTGGTCAGGGCCACCAGGAACACGTTGAAGGGATCGACGAAGAAGAGCTTGCCGAGCAGGATCGCCGGCCCGTGCGAGACGATTTGCGCGGCCAGCAGCATGGCGGCGGCGAAAGTCAGAAAACTGAAGGCGATATTGAGCCGAGGCGCCGCGCGATGCTGGCCAACCCACGCCAGGCAGCCGCCGGCCAGCAGCGGAGTCGCCAGAATCAGCAGCAGCGTGTGGGCGTCAGTCATCTTTGAGCTTTTCAAGGTGATGAATGTCCAGGCTGTCGAACTGCTCGCGAATCTGGAACATGAACACGCCAAGGATCAGCAGGCCGACCAGCACGTCCAGCCCGATACCGAGCTCGACGATCATCGGCATGCCGTTGGTGGCGGCCGTTGCGGCAAAGAACAGTGCGTTTTCCATCGACAGGAAGCCGATCACCTGGGGGATTGCCTTGGCGCGCGTGATCATCATCATGAATGACAGCAGCACGCAGGCCAGCGCAATGCCCAGCGTGCCGCGCGCGACCGAGGCGGCGAGCTGGCTGACCGGGGAGGCGACATTGAAGGCGACGATCACGAGCACAATGCCGATCAGCAGCGTCGCGGGGATATTCAAGAGCGGTTCGACGTCGGCTTTCACGTTCAGGCGCTGCACCAGTTTGTAAAGGATCCAGGGCAGCAATGCCACTTTGAGCAGCAGCGTGAGCACGGCTGAGACGTAGAGATGGGTGTCGGCGGTGGCAACGCCCAGGACGAGGTTGGCCGAGACGAGCGTCACGCCCTGCAGCGTGTAGAGGTGGATCAGCGCGAGAATGCGGCGCTGGCTGAGCATCGCGAACGACAGCAGCAACAGGATGGCCGCCAGGAAATTGATGATCTGCGTCGAGAAGCTGTGCATCTAAGCCCCCAGCAGGAAATGGACCAGCATGCCGATGACAGCGAGCAGGAAGGCCATCGACAGGAATTCGGGAACGCGGAAAAGACGCATCTTGGCGTTGGTGGACTCGACCAGCGCCAGCGCGGCGCCGCCGATGGCCAGCTTGAGTACCAGTAGCGGCAGCGCCAGCAGCAGCGCCATCAGGTTGCCCGCCTCGGCAATGCCCCATGGCACGAACAGGGCGAGGCCAATGCACGAATAGGCGAACAACTTGAGGCTGGCGGCCCATTCCATGAGTGCCAGGTGCCGGCCCGAATATTCGAGGATGAGCGCCTCGTGGATCATCGTCAGTTCGAGGTGCGTGTTCGGGTTGTCGACCGGCAGCCGGGCGTTCTCGGCCAGCGACACCATCGTGAAGGCGATGCCGGCGAAAGCCAGGCTCGGATAGATCGCCAGGTCGCGGTGGCTGAGCATGCCGGCGATACTGGTCAGCAGGGTGGACTGCGTGAGCAGCGAGGCCGAGAACAGCACCATCAGCAAGGCCGGTTCGGCCAGGAACCCGACCAGCATTTCCCGCCGCGCGCCGAGCGTGCCGAACGCGGTACCGATGTCCATCGCGGCCAGGGAAATCGTCACGCGTGCCAATGCGAACAGGCCTACCAGCGCAATTGCGTCGGCCGCCGGCGAGAGCGGCAGGTCGGTCGACAGGGTCGGCACGATCGCGCATGCCAGCGTCATGCAGGCCCACACGACATACGGCGCGCCGCGGAACACCGGGGTGGCGTGCTCGGCCACGACTGACTCCTTGTTGAACAGCTTGTGGAGCATCCGGTAGGGTTGCCAGAGGCTCGGCGGGCGGCGGTTTTGCAGCCAGGCGCGGCATATGTTGATCCATCCGGTGAGCAGCGGCGCGGCCGCCAGCGCCAGCAGGATTTCGAGCCCTTGCGAAAAAATCCCGGAAAAGGTCGGCATCATCGGACCACCATCAGCAGTGCGATGAGCACAAGAAAGCTGTGCAACAGGTAAATGGAGATGCGGCCGGTCTGGAGGGCGCCGACCAGCGCCGCGCCGCGCTTGACGGCACGCAACACCGGCTCGTAGATCCAGCGCCAGGTGCGGTCCGTGGCGGTGACGCGATATGCTGGCGCGGTGTCGAACGGCGACGGCAGATGCCGCTCGATCTTGAAAAACGGCGTGAAAATTTCGCGAATGGGTTGGCCGAAACCCTCCGCGGTGTCCTGCATCCTGGCATTCCTGGCCGGGTATCCGCAACTCCACGGGGCCGAGCGCCGGGTGCGGCCATGATAGAGACTGCGCACAAGCAGCCAGGCAAGTGCGCAGCAGGCAAAGAAAAACAACAGGAAAACCGCCGGCACGTAGCTGGCGCGGTTGATGCTGGTGGGCGCCAATAGCAGCCAGCCATGGCTAGCCACCGTCTGCCCGATGCCGGCGCCCACCAGGATTTGGGTGACGCGGTCGAGCACGCGCACGAACTGCACCGGCAGCAGGCCCAGCAGCACGCAGATGGCGGCCAGCCACACGAAACCGGCGCGTTCCCACCGGTTGGCATCGCGTGCGTCGCGCAATTTGGCTTCGCGCGGCTGCCCCAAAAAGATGATGCCGAAGAACTTGACCATGGTGTAGCCGGCGAGCGCCGCCACCAGCGCGATGACCGCGGCGACCAGCGGCACGGCCATGTTCAGGAACGGGTTCGGCAGCCCCGGGGTGAACAGAAAGCTCTGCAGCAGCAACCATTCGGACACGAAGCCGCCAAGCGGCGGCAAGCCCGCGCTGGCCAGCACGCCGACCAGCACCAGCCACGCCGTCCAGGGCATGAAGCGAATCAACCCGCCGAGGCGGCCGAGATTGCGTTCCCCGGTCGCATGCAGCACCGAGCCGGTGCCCAGGAACAGCAGGGTCTTGAAGGTGGCGTGGCTGGCGATCTGGTACAGCAGCGCGGTCAATGACAGGGCCGCCAGCATATTCATGCCGTAGGCGCGAAACAGGATCGCCAGCCCCATGCTGACGAACATCAGGCCGACGTTGTCAATCGACGAGTAGGCGAGCAACCGTTTCATATCCGTCTGGATGGTGCTGAACACGACGCCGAATAAGGCGGTGAAGAGCCCGAGCGCGAGCACGAGCGCGCCCCACCACCACATCTGGACGTGCAGCAAATCGAACACGGTGCGCAGCACGCCATACAGGCCGGCCTTCAGTACGAAGCCGCTGAGCAGCGCGGAGACCGGCGAGGGCGCTGCCGGGTGGGCATCGGGCAGCCAGACGTGCAGCGGGAAAATGCCTGATTTCGCGCCGAAGCCGAACAAGGCCAGCAAAAACGCCGTTGACGACCAGAAGGCGCTCAGATGCTGAAGGCGCATGTTGGCAAACGTGTAGTCGCCGGTATTGGCCTGCAGCAGGCCGAAGCACAGCAGCAGCGCCAGCGCGCCCACATGGGAGATCACGAAATAGAGGCCGGCCGCGCGCCGAATCTCGGCAATGCGGTGGTTGGTCATGACCAGGAAGACGGCCGACACTGTCATCGTCTCCCAGGCCACCATGAAGCAATAGGCATCGTCGGCGAGCAGCAGCAGCGCCATGCTGGCCAGGCATACGTGATACTCGAAGCACAGCAGGCCCGGCGGAGTCCCTTCGCCCTTGCGGAAGTATCCGGCGGAGAAGGCGCTGATGCCGGTGCTGGTGACGCCCAGAATAAAGAGAAAGTACGCCGACAGGCCGTCGAGCCGAAGATGAAACGGCAGCCCGGGCAAACCGAGCGGAAGGATAAGCGTCTGCGGGGCGGAAAAGATGCCGGCGAGGCTCAACCCGCAGAGCAGCAAGCCGAGGGCCGCGCCGATCGGGAACAGCCCATGCGCCACCACGCGGGTGCGGCGCAGGTTCATCAGGCCCAGTACGCCGACCGCCAGCCAGCCGAGCGCCACCAGCAGTACGTCATGGATGACCTGTAAGTGCTCCATCGGTGTCGTGTTCCGTGTCGCCAGAAAATCAGCTTTTTGCCCGTTCCCGCGGGAGTTTTCATTAAGTTACCACTAAATGATAACGACGTTATCATATATCAGCTTTGGCGAATCCACGGCCTATCGGGCGGCGGTCAGCGGCGGCCGCCCCGGCAGCGATACCGTCCGCGCACAAGGCGCAGGAGAGCGGCGCCGGGCGTGCTTCCGATCGTCGAGCGGTGGGCCAATGAAGACGCGGCGTTTGTGGTGTATTACAATTCGATTAACATATTGAAACCCGCCGCTCATCATGGAAAAGAAAAGCGCTCGACTGACGGTTTTGATCGATCCGGTCAAGAAGGAGGCGTTCGAGCAGTTGTGCGCAGCGCTCGATCTGACGCCGTCGCAGGTGGTACGCCAATTGATTCGCGAATACCTGGAGCAGCATGGCGTGACGTACAAGACCAAGAGCCCCATCGCCACGCGGGCACGTCGCAGAACCGCCTAGCAGGATGGAGAAAGCCGGCTGCGCGCGCCCGGCATCCACATGCATGCCTCAGATATTGCGCCCCCCGCGGGCCTGTCGCGTTTCAGATCCGCGTGCTACATCCTTCAACTCCCGTTTGGGCTCAACCGGCAGCGGCGACCCCGGCCGGGGCGCCCTGCCATGACCTGGCGCCGCTCATGTGCCGGTCTGCCGCTCCGTTCGCGAAATGCCGAGCAAAGCGGTCGCGGGTAATGCAGGCAGGGTCCAGATGTTTCGATAGCGCCGTGGCATCCGGTCCTGCTTCCGGCGTTACCCCGCATTACCCCTTATAATCGGGCATGATCCTTTCCCTCCCCAGCGCAGCACGCCCACGGCCAGCGCCGCGCGCACGATTCAACTGTGCGACGATCGCCCGCCCCGCAACGACCCATTCCCTTCCCGCATGCTTCGCATGCGCATCCGACGAGCAGCACCTGGCGCTCGCATGAAAATACCCACCCGGCTCGCGCCCCTGCTGAGCGAAGGACTCATCGACCAGGTCATCAGCCAGTTGATGAGCGGTAAGGAAGCCACCGTCTATGTCGTGCGCAGCGGCGACGCGCTGCGCTGCGCGAAAGTCTACAAGGACGCGAAGCACCGCAGTTTCCGGCAAGCCTCATCGTATCGCGACGGCCGCAAGGTCAAAAACAGCCGGCAGGCGCGCGCGATGGAAAAGGGCTCGCGCTATGGCCGCCAGATGCAGGAAGCACTGTGGCAGAACGCCGAAGTCGACGCACTGTTCCGGCTGGCCGCGGCGGGTGTGCGGGTTCCGACGCCTTACATCTGCACCGACGGCGTGTTGCTCATGGAGCTGGTGGTGGACGAACTGGGCCATGTCGCGCCGCGCCTGAACGACGTGGTGCTCAGCGAAGCGCGCGCGGGAGAGTTGCACATGCAGCTGCTCAAGCAGGTCGTGCGCATGCTGTGCGCGGGCGTGATTCACGGCGATCTGTCCGAATACAACATTCTGCTGGCCGCCGACGGGCCGGTGATCATCGATCTGCCCCAGGCGGTCGATGCGGCGGGCAACAACGAAGCGGCCGCGATGCTCAAGCGCGACGTCGACAATCTGGCCGCCTACTTCGGGCGCTTTGCGCCGCACCTGCTCGGCGCGGATTACGGCACCGAAATATGGAAGCTTTTCGAAGCGGGCCAGCTCAATGTCGACGTCGAATTGACTGGCCGTGTCGAACTCGACACCCGGCCTGTCGACCTGGACGGCGTGCTGCAGGAAATCGAGGACATCCGTCTCGAAGAAGATGCGCGAGTGCGGCGGCTGCAGGAATTGAGCGCCGGCTGACGCGCATGCGCGCGGGGCTGAAGATTCCCCGTCGCATCAATCGTTTCAATCTCGCCTCGGTACTCGTCAATTAATACGTTTTTCGACTCAATGACGTCGGAAAAATATATTGGACGTCTTGCTGGCGCTCTCGCACTATTCGTACACTTGCGCCGCATGCCTTGCCCGCGGCCGTGATGTCGTGTCCTGCGGGGATAACGGCGTGCCGGCCGCCCAGTGCGCAACGCCAATTTCAACGACAGCAATACTTGAGGACACAAATGCCTGACTATCGATCGCGAACCTCGACGCATGGCCGCAACATGGCCGGCGCCCGCGCCCTGTGGCGCGCCACTGGCATGAAAGATGGCGATTTCGGCAAGCCGATCATTGCCGTGGTCAATTCCTTCACGCAATTCGTGCCGGGGCACGTGCACTTGCGCGATCTGGGCGCGCTGGTGGCCAGGCAGATCGAAGCGGCCGGCGGCGTGGCCAAGGAGTTCAACACGATCGCCGTGGACGACGGCATCGCGATGGGCCACGGCGGCATGCTGTACTCGCTGCCTTCGCGCGAATTGATTGCGGACTCGGTGGAGTACATGGTCAACGCGCATTGCGCTGACGCGATGGTGTGCATTTCCAATTGCGACAAGATCACCCCGGGGATGCTGATGGCTGCCATGCGCCTGAACATTCCCGTCGTGTTCGTCTCGGGCGGGCCAATGGAGGCAGGCAAGGTCAAATCGCCGGCGGACGGCCAGGTGATTGCCAAGATCGACCTGATCGATGCGATGATCAAGGCGGCCGACCCGAAGGTCAGCGACGCCGAGATCGCCGAAGTCGAGCGCAGCGCCTGCCCGACCTGTGGCTCGTGCTCCGGCATGTTTACCGCGAATTCGATGAACTGCCTGACAGAGGCGATCGGCCTGGCGCTGCCCGGCAACGGCACGATCGTGGCCACGCACGCCTGGCGTAAGGGGTTGTTCGAACAGGCCGGCCGCCTGATCGTCGATCTGTGCCGTCGCTATTACCAGGAAGAGGACGCGTCGGTGCTGCCGCGCAGCATCGCCACCAAGGCTGCCTTCGAGAACGCCATGTCGCTCGACGTGGCCATGGGCGGCTCGACCAACACCGTGCTGCATTTGCTGGCCGCCGCGCAGGAAGCCGGGGTCGACTTCACGATGTCGGACATCGATCGCATTTCGCGCAAGGTGCCGTGCCTTTGCAAGGTAGCGCCCTCGACCGACAAATACCATATCGAGGACGTGCATCGCGCCGGCGGTATTGTGGGCATTCTCGGCGAGCTGGCGCGTGCGGAGCTGCTGGATCTGTCCTGCGGCAGCGTGCACAGCGGCACGCTGGGCGAGGCGATTGCCAAGTGGGACGTTGCCGGCGGTGCGGGCGAAGAGGCGCAAAAGTTCTATCGCGCGGCGCCCGGCGGGATTCCTACCACCGTGGCGTTCAGCCAGGAAGCCGTCTTCGACTCGCTCGATACCGATCGCAAGACCGGCTGCATCCGCAGCAAGCAGAACGCCTATTCGAAGGACGGCGGCCTCGCCGTGCTGTACGGCAACCTCGCGGAAAAGGGCTGCATCGTCAAGACCGCGGGGGTCGATGAATCGCAGTGGGTATTCTCCGGACGCGCGCGCGTTTTCGAAAGCCAGGACGCCGCCGTGGAAGCCATCCTGGGCGACAAGGTCGTCGCGGGCGACGTGGTGGTGATTCGCTACGAAGGTCCCAAGGGCGGCCCCGGCATGCAGGAAATGCTTTACCCCACCTCGTATCTGAAATCCAAGGGCCTGGGCAAGACCTGCGCGTTGTTTACCGACGGCCGTTTCTCGGGTGGCTCGTCCGGGCTGGTGATCGGCCACGCGTCGCCGGAAGCGGCTGAAGGTGGCACGATTGGCCTGGTGGAGGAAGGCGACGTCATCGAAATCGACATCCCGCAGCGCAAGATTCACCTGGCGGTATCCGACCAGGTGCTGGCGAGCCGGCGCGCGGCCATGGACGCGCGTGGCGACCAGGCCTGGTTGCCGGCCGATCGTCAGCGCGTGGTGTCGCAAGCGTTGCAGGCTTACGCCGCGCTGGCGACTTCGGCCGATCGTGGTGCCGTGCGGGATATCTCGCAACTCAAGCGCAAGTAGGGCGCGGCGCGGCGCCGGCGGGCGCCGCGTTCCCGCATGTCTTATTCGATCACGAGATGATCGATTGATGATAAAAAACAGATAATTATCAATTTCAAAGGCGGAATCTAAGATGCTTCTGCGGTTCGATTTCAGATCGAATCGAATCACGCCGTCTCGCGGCACGCACAAGGAGCATCGCAATGCATATTCAATCGAACGGTATCGACATTCACTTGACGCAGCGGGGTGAGAGCGAACTCGCGCTGGTGTTTCTCCACTACTGGGGCGGTTCGTCGCGCACTTGGGGTCCCGTCATCGACGCGTTGTCGGGGCAGTTCAGAACGGTCGCTGTCGATCAGCGCGGCTGGGGTGCTTCGCAGGCATCGGTGCAGGGCTACGCAATCGCCGATCTGGCCGACGACGCGCAGGCGGTCGTCGATACGCTCGGCCTGCGGCGCTATGTGCTGGTCGGCCACTCGATGGGCGGAAAAGTCGCGCAGTTGCTGGCAGCGCGCCGGCCTCATGGGCTGGCCGGCGTCGTACTGGTCGCACCTTCGCCGCCGACGCCGACAGTGCTCGCCGATGCGCAGCGCGCCGCGATGGTCTGCGCCTATGATTCACGTGAATCCATCGAGTGGGTGCTGGACAACGTGCTCACAGCCGCCCCGCTGTCGCCAGCGCTGCGCGAGCAGGTGATCGCCGACAGCCTGCGCGGCGCGCCGCAGGCCAAAGCGGCATGGCCGAACGTCATCATGCTGGAGGACATCGCGAACGACGTCGCTCGCATCGATGTGCCGGTCTGGGTGATCGCCGGCGAGTTGGATCAAGTCGACCGTATCGAAACATTGCAGGCGGAACTGATGCCCCGGATCGCCGGCGCGCGGCTGCAAGTGCTGCCGGGCGTCGGCCATCTGTCGCCACTCGAAGCGCCGTCGGCGCTTGCAGCGACGCTTCGCGGCTTCGTCGACGAACTCACGAACGGGGCCGCCGCGCCCGAGACCGCGAGCCAGCAGCGCGATCCCACGGCGGCTCGTCGCCGAATGCCGTGGCCAGATGATCGAGAAAGTGCCGCACTTTGAGCGGCACATGGCGCGTGCTGGGGTAGACGGCCTGGATCGCCAGTTCGGACGCGCGATACGCCGGCAGCAGCGCGACGAGTTTGCCGAGCGCGATTTGTTCGCCGAACACGAACGTCGGGCCATAGGCAATGCCGGCGCCGGCCAGCGCCGCGGCAAGCAGCATCTGCGTGTTGTTGGCGGCCATTCGGCAGGGGCCATCGATGACGTGGGCTCGACCCTGTGCGTCAAACAGCGTCCAGTCGCCGCTGGACACCGCCTCGCTGAATGTCAGGCGCGGGGCCTGCCGCAGGTCGGCCGGGCTGCGCGGCGTGCCATGCCGCTTCAGGTACGCGGGGGAAGCGCAGACGACCATGCGGCACGGTGCGAGCCGGCGGGCGACCAGCCCGGAATCGGGCAGGCGCCCGATCCGCACCGCCAGGTCGACGCCGGTCTCGAGCAGATCGACGTAGCGGTCGCTCAAGGACACCTCGATGTCGACCTGCGGGTGGGCGGCCAGGTATTTCGCGACGACATCGCCAAGATGCATGGCGCCGAAGGTGACGGGCGCGGCGATTCGCAGCTTGCCGCGGGCGACGTGCTGCGAATCGCTCACCTCGCGATTGGCTTCGTCATAGGCTTCGAGAATCCGTTTGCATCGCTCGTAATACGTTTGCCCGACGTCGGTCAGACTAAGGCGGCGCGTGGTGCGCTGAAGCAGGCGCGCATTCAGTTCCGCCTCGATTGCGCTGACGTATTTGCCGGCCATCGCGGCCGACAGTCCAAAGCGCCGCGCGGCGGCGGCAAAGCTGCCTGCGTCGACCGCGGCGACGAACACGCCAATGCCTGTCAATCTGTCCATGAGTTCCTCGAATTGATCCGTCGCCGCAGCCGGTGGCCCGGCGCGGCATGCCCGAACGCCGCGCTCGCGTTTGGTTTGCACTGCTTTCGATCGCCCTGGGCGCTGGCGCGCCAGCGCACTCGCGCATTGTAGCGATTTGCGCCAACCCGGCGAGCTGGCGCCGGTCGCACGGCATACCCCCGCGGGGCGTGCCTGTCGGCGGCTTTGCCAATGCCCGGCCCCCTATCGAGCACGAGATGGCTCGCGTAGAATCTGGGCTTCTCATCCGTCGCGGTGAGATTTCGTTTTCTCTTAGACCAAAGGTATTCGAATGGCCATTGCCAAGAAAGCTGCAGTGAAGCAACCCGCCGCCAAAAAAGCCGCGCCGCGCAAGACGGCGGCCGCCAAGCCGGCGCCCGCCAAGACCGCGGCGGCGCCCAAGCCGATCAAAACGAGTTTCACCAAGGCCGCTCTGGTGACGCATCTCGCGCAACAGGCAGCCGTCGAGCCCAAGGCCGTCAAGGCGCTGCTGGCCGCGCTGGAAGCCACCATGCTGGCCTCCATCAATAAAAAAGGGCTTGGCGAATTCACGCTGCCCGGCCTGTTGAAAGTCACCGCGCAAAAGGTGCCGGCGAAGAAAAAGCGTTTCGGCAAGGACCCCTTTACTGGTGAGGATCGCTGGTTCGATGCCAAGCCGGCAACGGTGCGCATCAAGGCGCGCGCCCTGAAGAAACTCAAGGACGCCGCGCTGTAAGCGTTTTTGTCGTAGCATGGCCCCGCGAACCTCATGCGGCTCGGCGGGGCCCGTATCTCGTCCGGCCAAGCTTCAGCGAGCACGCGTTACCGCCGTCTTGCCGGCGCCATCAATGCGAATAGACATGCCATATCTGGGAATCGGTTTTCACCTCATCGTCGCGATCTACTTTGCCGTGCATGCGGTGCGCAGCCGCCAGAACATGGCGTGGCTCTTTATTCTGTTTTTCTTTCCAGGGCTGGGCAGTCTGGTCTATTTCTTCGCGGTCTACCTGCCGGGCCTGCGGCAATCGCGCGGCGCCCGTGCGGCGACGCGAGCCATCAGCCAGCTCGTCGATCCCAATCGCGCGGTGCGCGAGGCGCGCACCGACTTCGATCGCGCGCCGACGGTCGAGCACCGCATGCGTCTGGCGGCGTCGCTGCTGGCCGCCGGCAATGTCGATGAAGCGCTCGAGCATTATCAGGCCGCGGCCAAGGGCCCCTTCGCCACCGATCCGACGCTGCTGCTGGGTCTGGCCCAGGCGCAATTTGCCGCGAACGACGCCGCGGCGGCTCGTGCAACGTTATCCAACCTGTTCGCGGCCAACCCGCAGGCCCGCCAGCAACCCGAGCCTGCGTTGCTCCATGCCCGCACGCTGGCCGCGCTCGATGCGGCCGAGGCGCGCGAAGCCTTCGAGCAGGCGCTCGCCTGTGCCAGCGATGCCGCACCCCGCTGCCTGTTTGCCGACTGGCTGGTCCGGCAGCCGAACGAAGCGGATCGCCAGCGCGCGCAGAACCTGTATGCCGAAATCGTCCATGACGCCAAGCACTGGCCGCGCCATGCCAGGGAGCACAACCTGCAATGGCTGCAGCGCGCCCAGGCCGCGCTGGCCTCGATCCGCTCGCCCCAATGAATCCATCGGAACACATCGACCAATTGATCGCCGAACTCGCCGACTGGCGAGGCAATACGCTCGCAGCGGTGCGCCGGTGCATTCGCGAGGCCGACCCGCAGATCGTCGAGCAGTGGAAGTGGATGGGTAGCCCGACATGGTATTGCGACGGCATCATCGCGGTCGGCAATGCCCACAAGGAAAAGGTCAAACTGACTTTCTCCCATGGCGCGCGCCTGCCGGATCCGGACAATCTTTTCAACGCGGGCCTGGGCGGCAAAGTATGGCGTGCGATCGATTTCCTCGAAGGCGACAAGGTCCACACTCAGGCGCTCAAGGCGCTCGTCAGGGCCGCGATCGATTTCAACCGGAGCAAGGCCAATGCGAAGACGCGGGCTCCGTCGAGAGCGCGCGTCAAGACCGTCAAGGACACGCAGGAGTAAAAGGCGCGCCGCCGCGGGTCGGTATAATCAGTGACCCCATTCGAGACCGGCCATCGATGTCGAGCATTGCCAAACTGTTGTCCATACTCGAGTTGTTTTCAGAGGCGCGTCCCTTTTTGTCGGCCGAACAGGTCGCGGCCGAATTGGACTGCTCGATTCCGAGCGCCTACCGCTATCTGCGCGAACTGGTCGAGTCCGGCATTCTGGTGAGGTTTGCCGGTGGCGAGTACGGTCTGGGCCCGCGCATTATCAAGCTCGATTACCACTTGCGCGTATCCGACCCGCTGCTGCGGGCCGGGCAGCCCATCATGAAGGAGCTGGCGGAGCACTCGGGTTTCGACGTGGTAATGTCGCGCTGGTATGGCAGTGAACTGGTCGATACCTACCGCGAGACGCACGACACGACGCTCGACTTGCGCTACGGCCGCGGACGGCCGCGGCCGCTTTTTCTGGGGGCGGCCCCCAAGGCGATTCTCTCGACCTTTCCCAAGGCCAAGCTCGCGGCGCTGTTCGAGCAGCATGCCGAGGAAATCGCCGCCGCCGGCCTGGGCACCTCGCTCGAGGCATTCCGCGCGAACCTGCTCAAAATCCGCCGCGCGGGCTTTTACCTGTCCAACGGTGAGCTGGAAGAGGGCGTCTCAGCGATTGCCTCGCCGCTGTTTACCGACGATTCGGGCGAAGCTGTCGGGTCGATCGCGCTAGTGGTCCCCAGCCGCCGTCTTGAAATCCTCAACCTCGACCGGCTGGTCGACACACTCAAGGACGCGGCGGCGCGCACCTCGGCACGGGCGCGGGCGCTGATTCAGGCGTAGCGGCCCTGGGCGCACGCGCCGCAGGCTGCGTTATGCGATCCCCATGCGCCTGGCCATTTCCGCTTCCCACTGCGCGCGCGGGCGAAATCCCGGAAGGCCGCTCGCGTGCCGCTCGACCTCGGCCATCAGGGCGTCGTTGGGCAAAGTGAAATCGACGGGCACTCTCATCGGCTGATCGACATACCAAGGAGTGTCGATAAAGATCTCCAGGCGATTGCCTTCCGGGTCCCGCGCGTAGACCGAGACCGCGTTGCCGTGCGTGACCGGTCGGATCTCTGCCACGCCCTCGTCGACGAAGCGCCGATGAAAGCACCGCAGCGTCGCGAGGCTGTCGGCTTCGAGCGAAATCTGGTTGATCGGATTGAAGGCCAGCGACGCAGGCCTCCCGCTTGCCAGCACGATCTGATGATGCACCAGCGGATCCCGGCTCAAAAACACGAGTCGCACCTCGCCCTGTGCGGTAGCAAGCCTGCCGCGATCGGTCACGGTGAACTCCAGCACCCTCGCATAAAAATCTTCCTGCCGGGCCATGTCATTGACGTAGAAGCCCATATGACTGAGCGAAAGGCCGGGGCGCCTGCTCGACGGTGTCATGTCGTCTCCTTGCATAGTGATAAACCCTGAATTGAAATCCGTTGTAAATCGAATTTTTATTAGTGTATTATCAAAATACGATAAACGCACGATAAAAATTGCGGATATCCGATGTGATTAATCAGCCTTTTGTCATTGGAGCATCATGAGACTCATCAGCTTTTCCACGCCTGCCGGCCAGTCATTCGGCGCCGTCCGGGACCAGGCCGTCTTCGATCTGTCCAAGCGCCTCGGGGGCCGTTTTGCCGACCTGAAATCGTTGATTGCGGCCGATGCGCTGGCGCAGGCCCGGCAAGCATGCAGCACGGGCGAGGGCGATTTTGCGTTGGATGATGTGACGCTCGAGCCGGTAATTCCCAATCCGCAGCAGATTTTCTGCGTGGGCCTGAACTACGCCGAGCACGTCAGGGAAACGAATCGCGAGATGACTGAGAATCCGGTGATCTTCATGCGCCTGCCGGCCTCGCAGGTGGGCGCGGGCAGCCCGATGCTGCGCCCGCCCGAGTCCGTCCAGCTCGACTACGAAGGCGAGATCGCCGTGATCGTCGGGCGCGGTGGCCGGCGCATCGCCGAGGCCGATGCCTGGGACCACGTTGCCGGCTACAGCTGCTACAACGACGGCTCGGTGCGCGACTGGCAACGCCACACCGGGCAATGGGGGCCGGGCAAGAATTTCTATCGCACCGGCGCCTTCGGCCCATGGATGGTCACCAGCGACGAGATCGAGCCCAACGCCGTGATGACGCTCGTCACGCGCCTCAATGGAGTGGAGGTCCAGCGCGCGACGACCGAGATGCTGATTCACGGCATCGCCCGCCAGATCGCCTACCTGTCGACCTTCACGCCGCTGTTCCCGGGCGACGTGATCGTCACCGGCACGCCGGGCGGGGTAGGGGCCAAACGCAATCCGCCGCTGTTCATGAAAGCTGGAGATGTGGTCGAGGTCGAAATCGACCGCGTTGGCATTCTTTCCAATCCGATCGCCGATGAAGTCTGAAGCGAATCATTCGGGGTACGATATGGATTGTCCCGCCCCGCTTCACAGAGGTATATGAAGATGGCACATCCCACAGATTTCACTGGTTCGTGCGAGTATGACGTGGCGGTGATCGGCCTGGGCCCGACCGGCGCGACGCTGGCCAACCTGCTTGCCCTGGAGGGCATGAAGGTTCTGGTGCTGGAAAAGGACGCGGACATTTTCGCGCTGCCGCGCGCCGTGCATTTCGATGCCGAGTGCATGCGCGTATTCCAGACGCTGGGCTTGTCCGAGGCGCTGCTGCCCAACCTGTTCATCGGTCCGGGCATGAAGTTCATCGACGCCGACGGCCGGCTGCTGATCGATTGGCAGCGCCCGACGCAGATCGGGCCTCTCGGCTGGTGCGCCAGCTACAAATTCCATCAACCCGACCTCGAGCGGATGTTGCGCGCGCGCTTGGTTCAACAACCGAACGTCGCGATTGGCTTGCGTCACGAGGTCTTTTCGATCGAGCCGATAGCCGGCGGCGTTGCGATTCGCTACGAGGACACCCGTAGCGCGAAGCTCGGTCGCGCGACGGCGCGCTATGTAGTCGGATGCGACGGCGCGCGTT
Source organism: Pandoraea sp. (assembly GCF_004297875.1). Lineage (GTDB taxonomy): Bacteria > Pseudomonadota > Gammaproteobacteria > Burkholderiales > Burkholderiaceae > Pandoraea. Next base: position 67,755 of record NZ_SCSK01000070.1, read on the forward strand.
CGATCGTCAGGCGTTTCATGGGTACCGAGCTCGACGATCTGCGCTCGCACGAGCGCTGGGTCGTCGTCGACGTGCTGCTCAATGCGCCGCGCCCCGACCTGGGCGATTTTTCGATTCAGTATTGCGATCCGCGTCGTCCCGCCACCTACACGCGGGGCCCGGGCAATCGGCGACGCTGGGAGCTGATGGTGATGCCAGCGGACGACACGGCCAGACTCCAGTCGCCCGAGTGGCTATGGGCCAACCTGTCGCGCTGGATCACGCCCGAGGACGCGACGATCGAGCGCTCGGCGGTCTACACGTTCCACTCGGTGGTTGCCAAGGGGTGGCGCGCCGGCCGGCTACTGCTCGCCGGCGACGCGGCGCATCAGACACCGCCCTTCATGGGACAGGGTATGGCCGCGGGCATTCGCGACGCCAGCAACCTGGCCTGGAAGCTCGGCGCGGTGGTGCGCGGCGAGGCCGCGTCAGATCTGCTCGACACCTACGAGTCGGAGCGCTCGCCCCACGTGCGCGAATTCATCGCGACGGCCGTCGCACTCGGCGGCGTGATTCAGTCCCGCGCCGTTGGCAAGGATGCGTCGGATGACGATTCGATCCGGGCGATGCGCAATTTCGTCACGCCTGAACCCAGGCTGGGCGACGGCGCGCATCTTGGCCGCGCGCAGCCGCAGGGCGGCCGTATCGCCCGCCAACCGCGTCTGTCCGACGGCCGTCTGCTCGACGACGCGGTCGGCTACCGGCACGCCATCGTGCTCACGCCGCAGGCGCTGGCCGAGCGCCCCGACCTGAAGGCGTGGTCGGCCCGGCTCGATGTGGCAGTGGTATCGGATAGCGCACCGGCGGTGCGCGAGTGGCTCGCGCAGTTGGGTGCCGCAGCCGTGCTCGTGAGGCCCGACCGATACGTCTACGGCATCGCCCGTGACGCCGGCACTGAACTCACCGACCTTTTGTGCCAGGCGTTTCCGCCTCAGGAGGCGGTAAGCGCGTGACCCGCAAGCCTGTATCAACCGCAATTCAATAAGGCTTTTATCCAAGAAGCCAGACACCCCTATCCGGATGGAGGAAACAATGAAGACTATCGACGACGCAATCGCGTCCGGCCACGCGCCGGCTCCCGGGATTTCCAGAACGCAGTGGCGGATGATCCTGATCGCGAGTCTCGGCGGCTCGCTCGAGTTTTACGATTTCATCGTGTACGGTTTTTTTGCGCATGCGATTGCCGAACAGTTCTTTCCCAACGCGTCGTCCCTGGTGAGCCTGCTGTTTTCGTTCTCCGTGCTGGCGATCGGCTATGTGATCCGGCCGCTCGGCGGCATCGTGCTGAGCAGTTGGGGCGATCGTTATGGGCGTCGCCCGGTCTTTCTGAGCTCCATCATCGTGGTTACCGCGGCGACGGTCTGCCTCGGCCTGCTGCCGAACTACCAGCACTGGGGCATCGCGGCCTCGCTGCTGCTGATCGCGCTGCGCATGGTGCAGGGCTTTTGCGTGGGCGGGGAAATGCCGGGGGCGATCACCTATGCGGTGGAGGCTGCGCCGCGCAGGGCGGGGCTGGCCGCGGGCGTCATCATCTGCGCGGTCAACCTCGGGGTGCTGCTCGCGACACTGGTCAATCTCGGCATCCAACTGTTCCTTTCTAGCGCGGATGCCGCGGCGTTCGGCTGGCGCATCGCCTTCCTGTTCGGCGGGCTTTGCGGTGTCGTGTCCTATGCGATGCGCCGCCATCTCGACGAGTCGCCGGAGTTCGAGCGCATGCGCGGTGCCGTGGTCAAGCAGCCGTTTCGCGAGACGCTGCGCCATCATGGCCGCCAGGTCGTGATCGGCGTCATGTCGATTGCCGTGATGGCCGGCGTCAACGGCATCCTTTACGGACACATGCCGGCTTTTCTGGTGGAGCAATTGCACTATTCGCCGCGCGTCGCGGCGATCGCGCAAAACGCCTATCTGGTCGTGAGTTCTTTCGGCCTGCTGTTTGCCGGCTGGCTGGGTGACAAGGTGCCGCGCCGCTATCTGCTGCTCGCCTCGGCGGCGCTGCTGGTGGTGCTCAGCTATCCGTTCTATCTTGCCTTGAGCGCGCACAGCGTCGACCTCGTGGTACTGTTCGTCCTGGCGGCGCTGGTGTTTTCGCTGGCCAGCGGCACATGGGCTTCGGTGCTGGCGGATTATTTCCCGGTGCAAATCCGCTACAGTGGCATTGCGCTTTCCTACAACGTCGCGGTCGTAGCCTTCAGCGGCTTTGCGCCGCTGCTTGCCACCATGCTGATTCGCGAGACGGGTTCGCTCGCCTCGCCGGCGCTGTACGTGATCATGGCCTCCGCCGTCACGCTCATCGCCGGAGCCCTCACGGCCAAGGCACCGGCGCCCACGGGTGCGCCATCGCAAGCGCATTGATCGCCGCCGTCCGGGGCCGGGCGGAAGACAGTCTTGCCGGTGCGTTGTGGCGGCAAGGCTCCCGCCAGATGCCGCCAATACGCTTGTCGCTCATCCCGGATACCCGCGTTCGATCCGTCTCAGGCTCGTCCCTGATCGGCCCGTAACGCCCGAGCTGGCAATGACGGCCGTCATTGCCGGCGGATTCCTGCTGGGCCCCGCCGGCCGGCGTCTTCGCCCCGCCACTAAGTTAAAGCTAAGTTTCGTCAGTTACGCTGCGTCACATCGTTGTGTTTGCATTCGCCGCCTTATCGACATGTCCGATTCGATGTCGATTGGTCGTGACCCCGAACACTTCGGTAGCCGATTAAATCAACAACTCTGATCCGGCATGGACGACATGTCGGGCAAGGCGGCGGAATATGACGAGATTACTACCCGGCATCGGGTTACTGATAAGCGTATTGGCGATTGGCGGCTGCGCGACCTACCACCCGCTACCGCTGGCCACGCAGGCGGATCTTGGGGACAGCATCACGCAGGTGCGGCACACGGTGCCGGCGGGCGCGGGGCGGCCGGGCGTGAGCATCGATGTGAGCCGGGCGCTGAGCATCGATCAGATCGGGGTGCTGGCGATGCTCAACGATCCGGCCTTGCGCGCCGAGCGCGGGCAGTCTGAGCTGGCGCGCGCCGGGGTGATCCAGAGCGCGCTGCTGCCCAACCCGTCGGTGGGCCTGGGCTACGCGGCGCTGCTGGGCGGGCCCGGCACCACCGACGCGCTCAGCGCCTCGCTGAGCCAGGACATTGCCTCGCTGGTGACCTATCACAACCGCGTGGCCTCGGCGCGCGCGCACGCGGCCCAGGTCAACGCGCAACTGCTGTGGCAGGAGTGGCAGGTCGCGCAGAAGGCGCGCCTGCTGGCGCTGGACCTGTACTGGGGCGCGCAGGCGATCACGGCCAGCCAGGCCCGGCTGGGCGAGCTCGAGCAACTGGGCCGGCGCCTGCGGCAGGCGGTGGACCAGGGCAGCCTGAGCCTGGCCGCGCTGGGCCCCGTGCAGGCCTCGCTGGCCTCGCAGGCGCGCTCGCTGCAGGCGCTGCACTTGACGCAGATGGCCAACTGGCGCGCGCTCGATGCGCTGCTGGGACTGCGCCCGACGGTGCGCTTCGATATCGCCCGGCCGCATCCGCCGGCAGTGCCCGCGGATCTGGACGCGCTGGCCGCGAGCGTGGCGCAGCGCCGCCCCGACCTGATCGCGCTGCGCCTGGGCTATCGCTCGGCCGACCAGGACGTGCGCGCGGCCATCCTCGGCCAGTTCCCGGCGTTCGTGCTGGGCGGCTCGTGGAACTCCGACACCTCGGACGTCAGATCGGGCGGGCCCACCGTAACCTTGGACCTGCCGATCTTCAACCGCAACCAGGGCCAGATCGCCAAGGCGAGCGCGAGCCGGCGCGTGCTGCACGCGCAGTATCAGAGCCGGCTCGATGACACGCAGGCCAGCATCCTGGCGCTGCGCGCGCGCAGCCAGTATCTGGCCGCGCGCCTGGGGCCGGCGCGGGCCGCCGCGGCCGCGGCCGGCGCGCAGGCCGAGGCGGCCCGCGGGGCCTACGCGCAGCACAACCTGGACCAACGCACGCTGGACGATTATGAGCGCGCGGCCTTGCAGCAGCGCCTGGCGCTGTTCGACCTGCAGCGCGGCCTGGGCGAGGCGCGCATCGCACTGACCCTGGAGCTGGGGCTGGGCCTGCCGCCCGCCCGCATCGCTTCGCTCGATTCCAAGAGGTAAAGCCATGAACTATCGATGGATTCTCGGCGCAGCGCTGCTCGCCGTGGGCACGGGCGCCGCCCTGGGCGCGCCGGCCAAGGACGCGGCACCGAGCGTGCTGGTCACGCTCACCGCCTTGCACCCGGGCAGCCTGGCGCGCACGGTCTCGGCCTACGGGGTGGTGCAGCCCGGGGCCGCGGGCCAGCGCGCGGTGATGGCGCCGGCCTCGCAAACGGTGGGCGCGGTGTACGTGCGCGCGGGCCAGGCCGTGGCCGCCGGCGCGCCGCTGCTGCAACTGGTGCCCAGCCCCGAGACGGGCGCGGCCTACGCGCAGGCCCGCTCGGCGCAGCAGGTGGCCCGGCAGCTGGCCGCGCGCACGCAGCAATTGTTCGCGCAGCACCTGGCCACCGCGCAGCAGCTGGCCGATGCGCAGAAGGCCGCGAGCGACGCGCGTGCATCCCTGGCCGCGCTCGATGCGCAGGGCGCGAACGGACCGAGCGTGCTGCGCGCGCCGTTCCGGGCGATCGTGCTGCGCCTGTCGGCCGCGCCCGGGGCGCTGGTCGCGGCGGGCACGCCGCTGCTGGTGCTGGCCAGGCCCGAGGCCCTGGTGCTCAAGGCCGGCGTCACCCCCGCGCAGGCCGCGCTGATCCAGTCTGGCGAGTCGGCGAGCATCGCCGTGCCGGGCGATGCGCAGCCCGTCGCGGGCCGCGTCGTGAGCCGCGGCGCGATGATCGATCCGGCCAGCGGGCTGGTGCCGGTGCAGATCGGCGTGCCGGCCGATCGCTTGCTGCCCGGGCAGTCGGCCGAGGCCACCATCACGGTGGGCCAGACGCACGGCTACGTGGTGCCGCACGCGGCGCTGCTGGTCGACGATCGGGGCGCGCCGTACGTGGTGCAGGCCAAGGCCGGCACCGCGCGCAAGGTGCCGGTGCGGGTGCTGGGCACGCAGGGCGACCAGGACGTGATCGACGGGGCGGGCCTGAACGCGGGCCAGCCGCTGGTGCTCTCGGGCAACTACCAGCTCGATGACGGCATGCACCTGCGGGTGGCGGCCCAGGGAGCGGCCAAATGACGCTCGCCGGCTGGCTTCACCGTTACCGCCTGCCGGTGCTGAGCGTGGCGTTCGTGCTCACGATCGCCGGCCTCTACGCGGCCATCAGCTTGCCGGTGGGCCTGTTCCCGCTGACCAGCTTCCCGCGCATTCGCATCGAGGTCGACGCGGGCAGCATGCCGGCGCGGCAGATGCTGGTCGATGTCACGCAGCCGCTGGAGGCCGCCGCGCGGGCCGTGCCCGGGGCGGTGGACGTGTCCTCGACGACCTCGCGCGGCTCGGCCGAGATCTTCGTGGACTTCCCCTGGGGCGCGGACATGAACCGGGCGCTGCTGAGCGTGGATGCGGCCTTCGCGCAGAAGCTGCCGGACCTGCCGGCGGGCACCAAGTATGACGCGATCCAGATGAGCCCGAATGCGATCATGCCGTTCG
>NZ_SCSK01000005.1 GCF_004297875.1 Pandoraea sp.
GTTCCTGCATCTCATCCATTCCGCGCATCGCATCCGCTACCAAAAATCATGAACACGATATCCATAACGCCCGTCCCTCAAACCCCGTTTACACGGGACCCAAATTCAACAGCCTGCTAGGTATCGTCGCCGGGAGATAGCAACGCAATGCCGAGTTCGCCCGCCAGCCGGGCAACCTGCGCCTGCAGCCGGCTGACTTCGCCGGCCAGGCGCAATTGCTCGGCCTTGAGCGCCTCGAACTCGGCCGGCGAGACCAGGGATGCACCGCTCTCCCCGCCGCCGTAGGCTTGCGGCACTTCTTCAGCCATGCTGACAGGGCCGCACAACAAATGCATCCAGCGGCTCTCGCGCTCGCCGGGCGTGCGCGGCAACTTCACCGCATAGGGTGGCTCGTGCGCGGCCAATTCGTCCAGAAAGGCCTCGACCGAGGAAATATCGGCAAAGTTGTGCAGCCGGGCCGAATTCAGGCGCAGCTCGGCAGCAGTTTGCGGGCCGCGCAGCAACAGAACCGTCAGCAGCGCGGTGGCCTGGCTCGGGATACCGAGCACGCGGCCCAGATTGTGCTCGAAGCGCGGCACCCGGCTGCTGCTGCCCTCGAACACCAGGCTCAGGCGCTTCAGTCCATCGATGGCCGTCAGGATCTCGGCCTCGCTCACATTCATCACCGGCGAGCGCGCGGTCTTCTGGTTGCAGCCGGCGGCCAGCGCATTGAGCGAAAGCGGATAAGTGTCCGGCACGGTATGCTGCTTCTCGCTTAGCACCCCGAGCACGCGGCCCTCCAGGAGGGTCAGGCAACGAACGGCGGAGCGCGGGACGGCGGTATCGGATTCAGGCGTCATGGACAAATCGTGATCTCGCAAGAGCGGTAACAGAACCCCACCCCGGCACCTGGCCGGCCCGGAGCGGGCGCAGCCCCAATGATAGCCTCCGCCAGCGCCCTTGCCGACCGCGCCTTACAACTGCCCCATCGCCACCTGCACCGCCAGGCTGCTCAGCGAGACGGCTCCCCATACGCCCAGGCCCAGCAGGATCGGCCGCACGCCGGTGCCGGCCATGCGGCGCAAGTTCGACGACAGCCCAATGGCGGCAAGCGCGACGATGATGAGGAATTCGGCGGCTTGATGAATCCACGGCAGCCACCCGGCCGGTATCACGCCGGACGTGCGCAGCCCGGAGGCCACCAGAAACCACAGGATGAACCACGGGAAGATGCGTGCCAGGCGGAAGTCGCCCGCGCCGTGCTTCTTTTCACGGTAGGCAACCACCAGCGCCAGCACCAGGCAGATGGGGATGATCAGCGTGGCGCGGGTGAGTTTGACGATGGTGGCGAAATCGCCGGCCGCTTTGCTATAACTGTAGCCGGCCGCAACCACCGACGAGGTGTCGTTGATCGCCGTGCCGGCCCACATACCAAAACCTGTGTCGGACAAATGCAACCAATGTCCGAGCAGCGGGAACAACAGCACCGCGGCCACATTGAACAGGAAAATGGTGGAAATCGCGAAGGCCGTTTCATGGTCGTCGGGCTTGACGATCGGCGTGACCGCCGCGATTGCCGAGCCGCCACAAATGGCCGTGCCCACGCCGATCAGCAGTTTGAGCCGCCCGCTCACGCCGAGCAGACGCCCCAGGCTCCAGGCTGCCAGCGCGGCGGCAGTGACCGTCACGCTCGTCACAGCGAGCGAATCGAGCCCGGTGTGAGCGACTTGCGACAGGCTCAGACCCGCGCCCAGCGCGACGATCGACCATTGCAGCACATACTTCGCGGCAAAGCGAATACCGGCCTCGTAAGCCACGCCGGGCGCGAAGACATTACGGACGATGATGCCGATCAGGATGCCGAATACCGGGCCGCCGATCAGCGGCAAAGCACGCCCGGCCACCAGCGCGAGAAACGCAATCACGGTGACCAGCACCAGGCCGGCCCAGAAATTCTGGCGCCCTTCGGGCGCGAGCGACAACGTGGAAGATGATGAAGACATGGCAAACGATCCGATAAGTGATGCGCCAAGTCTAGGGGTATTCCATGAATAACAAAAATCGTTATATTAGATGAGATTTATTCGAATTTCCGATGTTTCAACAACGCATGCGCGTTGCCGCAGGGCGACAAGCCGCGCCACACGGCAAGGCCATCATGCGGCGCACCGCGCGGTCGACGTTCGCGTCAGTGTGTTTAGCCCGCTGCTTGACAACGGTCAAGCGAGACTGCCGGTCGATTCGCTATAAGTAAAAAGGCATGACAGCATGCGTATCGACAACGCGAGAAACGACATGGAAGATAAACCAGAAAATGATTGGGATCCCAGATCTGATGGCGTCCTGAAAAATCAGACGGCCGCCTATGACGAAATGCGCCGCCGCTGCCCGGTCGCCCGCAGCGACTATCTGCACTGGTCGCTGTTCCGGCATGCGGACGTCATGCGAGTGCTCGAGGATCCGCAAACATTCAGCAATGCGGCCTCCACCTACCTCTCCATTCCCAATGGCATGGATCCGCCGCAGCACACGCGTTACCGGCAGTTGCTCGACCCCTACTTCAGCACCCAACGCATGCAGGCCTTCGAGCCGGCTTGCCGGGACATTGCGCAGGAGTTGGCAGCGCAGCTGCCCCGCGACGGCGAGATCGAATTCATGAGCCGCTTCGCGCGCGAATTCGCGTTGCAGATCCAATGCGCATTTCTGGGCTGGCCGCCCGCCTGGCGCACGCCGCTGCTCGAATGGATTCGCAAAAACCGCGCAGCTACCTTGGGGGCCGACAAAGCAGAGATGGAGCGCGTCGCGCTCGAGTTCGATGGATACATCAAGGCGCTGCTGACACAACGTCGCGCGGCGGGCGCCGCGGCGCCGCGGCGCCGGACGATATCACCACCAGCCTGCTGCGCGCGCAGATCGATCAAAGGCCGCTGCAGGACGAGGAGATTGTCAGCATTGTGCGCAATTGGACTGTCGGAGAACTGGGCACGATTGCCGCATGCGTCGGCATTCTCGCGCATTATCTCGCGGAGCACCCGTCGCTGCAGCAAGACCTGCGCGCCGAGCCGGCGCTGTTGCCGGACACCATCGACGAAATCCTGCGGATCCACGCCCCGCTGATCACCAACCGCCGGGTAACGACCAGGCCGGTGGAAATCGGCGGCCGTCACATTCCGGCCGGCCAACGCATTACGATCATGTGGGCCTCGGCCAACCGCGACGAAGCTGTGTTCGGCACGCCGGATGAATGCCGTCCCGCGCAAAATGCCGCCCGTAACCTGCTGTATGGCGCCGGCATTCATGCCTGCCCCGGCGCGCCGCTGGCGCGGCTGGAATTGCGCGCGATAATGCAGGCGCTCCTGGCGCACACCCGCCGTATTTCCCTGGTGCCGGGCAACCCGCCGGTCGCCGAAGTCTATCCGGGCGCCGGCTTTGCCAGCCTGCCCCTGCGCATCGAATAAGCGCGGCGCGCGGCCGATGCCTTGCGCATCGTGCCGCGGCGCGTGTCAGCCCGCCTTGCCGTCGGCCCGCGGCGACGTGAGATAAGGCACGTATTTGATCAAATACAGCCCCCAGGCAACGCACCAGCATGCTGCCGCCGCGTCGATCCACATCAGGCTCGCACGGGCCACCAGCCATGGCCCGAAGACACGCAGCAGCGCGGCCGCGATCATCAGCCAGTACGCGGCGATTTCGGCGCGGCCGGCCACCAGCCGGTGACCGGTGTGGCCCAGCGCAGTGCGCGTCACCATGGCGACGATGGCGCAGCCAATGGCCCCCACCGCCAGCGCATGCAGGGCCAGCGAGTGGGCCGCCAGGCCCATCGCCGAGAGCGCCAGCATCGCAAAGCCGACCGCGATCCAGGCGTAGGCCACGTGCAGAATCCACAGGATCGGCCGCGCGCCGACACGCCACGAGCGCCACCCGACAATGCGCGCCGCATGCACCACCGCGGCGCCTGCGGCCAGGGCCGCGATCAGCGGCGCTGGCGCGCCCACGGTATCTGCCAGCACAGCCAAAATAATCACCGGCATCGCTAGCGCCTCGATCATTTTCCAACGCTTCACGACAAAGCCGGGAATCGCATTCTGCGTGAACATCGGCAACACCCGGCCGGCGATCACCGAGACGAACATCACGGCCAGGCCGACTGCGGCATACGCCGCGCGCAGCGCCAGGTCGGCGCGGCCCGACCACACCCACCAATGAAACAGCACGTTCAGCAAACCAAACAGCGCCAGCGCCACGGGCAGGAAGATATTGTGCCGATTGCGCGCATGAATCAGCACGCGCAGCAACACCAGCGCGACGATCGGCAAGAAAGCGCTATCGACGACTGCCGCCACCGGCTCGGGCCCCGTCCACACCAGCACGCGGCCCGCCGCCCACAGCAGCCAGAGTGCGGCCAATGGCGCGCCCCGCGGCGTTTCCATATCGGTCCAGGCGCGCACCGCGGTAAGCAAAAAACCCACCACGATGGCGGCCACGAAGCCAAACACCATCTCGTGAGCGTGCCAGATTATTCCCTGGATCTGCGGCGCATGTCCTGCCACGGCAATGCCATGCAGCGCCAGGACCCACATGCCGATGGCCACCAACGAAAAAAGGGTTCCGCCCAGATAAAACGGCCGAAAGCCCAGCCGCAACACCGGTATGCCCATCGCGCCCGGTGCAACCCGATCGGCCGTGGGTTCGCTGATCTTCATCATCTTGCACTCCCGACATTAATATGCACTTTAGATGCATATTAAACCATTGGTGAGCCGCCGAGTAGCGCCTCGCGCGTGGGAGATGATCTAGCGCATGGTCGCAACGCCGTACTGTTGACTGCATTTCCGGCCTATGATTGCAGTCATACCGAGCCGTCGCCCGCGCTGCTAGACTTCCGTCACATCAATCATCGGAGACACCCATGATCCGCCCTTGCACCGCATGGCTATGCGCGGCGATCGTCACCGGAGCCCTGGGCAGCCACGCCATCGCCGGCGAATCCAGCCGGCAAAAGGAGGTCGCCCAGCGTGGCGCCGAGGTCATGCCTTTCGCCCTTAGCGCAACCACCCATATCTTTACCAAAACTGCGCACGGCGGCATTCAGCAAGTCGTGACAAAACGGCCCGACCAGCGGCAAACAACGCTGATTCGCCAGCATCTGGCGCTGATCGCCAAGCAATTCGCCCAAGGCAACTTCTCCGCCCCCGCGCAGATTCACGGCATGGCCATGCCTGGGCTGGCGACCTTGCGCGCGGCCAAGCCCGGCGCACTGCAAGTGCATTACCGCGATGTGCCCAACGGCGGAGAAATCGTTTATCGCAGCGCGCAGCCGCGCCTGGTCCACGCGGTGCACCAATGGTTCGACGCCCAGTTGACCGACCACGGCCACGATGCGATGGCCGGTTCCACCATGGACATGTCAGGCATGCATGACATGGGTGGCATGGCCGCCCTGCATTCCCATGCGCCCGCCGCGCCCGCCAAACCCGACTAAGGCGCCACCGGGCGCCACGGGCGAGCTTGCGCCGGCAGGCTTGCCCTCGACCTGGCCCGCGGCACTGCAGGCGGCCGCATCGGCGCGCGGCTACCAGGCAGGCGCCTGCGTCTTTCGCCGGGCGCAGCCTGTACAGGCGGTCTACCAGGTTCGTGCCGGCCGCATCGCGTTGCGGCGCGACGAGGCCGATGGCACGTCCCTGACACTTCAGACCGCCAACCCAGGCGATTTCCTGGCCGAAGCCAGCCTTTTCGCAACTAGTTACCACTGCGACGCCGTTTGCCTGCAGGACACCCAGGTGCTGATGCTGCCCGCGTCCACCGTACTGGCCTGTCTGCAAAGCGACGCATCTTTCGCGCTGGACTGGGTGCGCCTGCTGTCCACGCAATTGATGCGCAGCCGCGCCCGCGAGGAACGGCTGATACTGCGCACACCCCGCCAGCGCGTGTTGCATTGCCTGCGGCTAGAGAGCGACGCGCAGCGCAGATTCACCGCTCCCGGCACACTGATGCAATGGGCGCACGGACTCGGCCTGGCCCACGAAACGCTTTACCGCACGCTCGCCCAGCTCGAGCAGGAAGGCCTGATAGCGCGTGACGGCACGACCATTCGGCTGGTGTGATCGAACCGCCAAACAAGGAATTCAGCGCACGGTGGATGGCCGGTCGGCAACGCAGGCGAGTATCCGATCGAATTGGATTTCGCCAATACCTGTGCGTCCCGCTGAGCTAACCGCGAACCTCCGGCGCTCACCGGTCCGTCGGCAGCGTCACGTGCCGCCAAGCCCGGCCGATGGCTAAGTGCGCGCCGACTGCCAAAAGGCCGTTGACAAGGAGTGCTTCGCGCACGCCCAGCCAACCCACCGAGATCCCCGTGAGAAGCCCGCCGAGCGATACGCCCCCGCGCATGGCGAGCATATACAGGCTCACCGTCTGGCCACGAACGCGTGTCGGGGCGGCAGCCTGCAGCAGCGTATTGGCCGACGCGTTGCTCGCGGTCATCGCCATGCCGGCCAGCACGAACAGCGGCGCCAAGGCCCACGGCATGCGATTGAGCGCAGCCAGCACGACGACGACGCCATAGGCCACTGCCAGCCACGAACTGATCGGCCGTCGGTCGCGCTTTGGGTCGACTGCCAGCAGCGCCAGGGCGCCAAGCAGTCCACCCGCGCCAAAAGCACCGACGGCCAAACTGAAATGCGCAATGCTGCCCTGAAACACATCCTTGACCAGCACTGGGCAAAACGTGACCAACGGCGCACAGAGCAAATTGGTGGCAAACACCGTCAACAGGGCACCGCGCAAGGCGGGCGCGCGCAGTGTCTCGCGCGCGCCGGCAAACAGCAGTCCGCGCTCGGCCGGGCGGTAGTCCGGCGACGCACTGCCCCCTCGCGGCAAAATCCACAGCGCCACAAGAATGAACGGCACGTATGACGCGGTATTGACCGCATAAGCGCCGAGCGCGCCGACACCGGCCATCAGGATGCCAGCAATGGCCGGCCCGAGCATGCGGGAAAGATTGAACTGCGTCGAATTCAATGCGATGCCGGTGGGGATCTGTTCGTGCGTGACGATCGACGGCACGATCGACTGGAATGACGGCATCGACAACGCATCCGTCACGCCGATCACCAGCGACAGCGTGATCACCATCCATGGCCGCACGACGCCCAGGAGCAGCAGCACGACCACCAGCAGTGGACAAAGCATTTGGAACGACTGGAACGACATAATGATTCGGCGGCGATCGTAGCGGTCGGCCAGCACGCCGCCGACCAGCGTGAGCAGCCAGGCCGGCGCGCCCATCGCAAACGCGTCGAGCCCGAGCAAGAATGGCGACGCTCCCAGGCTCAGCAGTAGCCAGGGCTGTGCTACCTGCTGCGCCCAGGTGCCGATGTTCGACAGCAGGCTGGCGAACCAGAATGTGCCGAAACGCCGGGTACCCAGCAAGCGCATCGATTTGCGAAACGAGGTGTCTGGCATGGGGCGGTGGCCGACTCGCCGTGGGGGCCTGAATGTCGGGATTATCGCATCGAGGTGCCACGTGCCGGCATTGGATTGCTCGCGCGAGCGTGCCATCGTCAGACGTGCCGGCCCGCACCATGATCCGCCCCCCCCCCCGGGAAAGCGCGCCAGTCGGGCTATGGAGACGCCGCCATCGCGCCGGGCAGCCCTGTGGTACCCGTCGTCGGCATAGAGGCATCAGGCCTGGCACACCATTAACCCAGCGGGTAGTGCCGGCCGACCCGGTTTTTTGCTGGCGGGGTTCTCTGCGCTCGGTGCGGGCCGCCTGGCCGGTGCCCGTGGCCTTCCAGGCAGCCATGCGCCCCCCACCAGGGCGATGGGCATCAGGTTGCCAGCACCCGGTTGTCCGCCCTGTTTTTCCTGCTCTGTTAAAGGCATGTGACAGCTATAATCTGCCGAGCCGGGACAGGCTGCGCGGCGCGGTGCCGGTGCGCAATATCACTTGTTCAATTACTTTCGGGAGTCTGAAATGCCATCACGCAGGCGCTTTGTAGCGGGCTTGGGCGCGGCCGGACTGGGGGCCATGCTGCCCTTGGCAACGTCGCACGCACAGGGGTCCGAGTCGGCCATGGCGCGCATCAAGCGCACCAAGACGTTGAGAACCGGAGTGGTCGCCGGGGCCCCGCCGTACTTCCAGAAGTCGGTGGCCACCGGGCAATGGCAAGGCTTCGGCCCCGATCTGGCAGCGCAACTGGCGCAATCGATGGGCGTGAAATTGCAACTGGTGGAGACCACCTGGGGCAATGCCGTGCTCGATCTGCAATCGAACAAGATCGACTGCATGTTCGGCATGGCCCCGACCGAGCAGCGCAAGAAGATGGTCGGATTTTCCACGCCGATCTTCCAGAACACTTTCACGATCGTCGCGCGCAAGGGCTTCGACCCGAAAACCTGGGCCGAAGTCGACAACCCCAAGGTCAAGCTGGCCGTGGACGTCGGTTCCAACCAGGACGCATTCGCCACGCAGAACCTGAGCAAGGCGAGCATCCAGCGCTTCGACACCTCGGGCGACGCCACCCTGGCGCTGCAAACCGGACGGGTCGATGCGCAGGTGCTGGTGGCCCTGCTCGGCGTGACGGTGCTGGCCAAGTCGCCTGGCCTCGGCCATCTGGTGATCCCGACGCCGGTGCAGGGCTCGCCGGTGTGCGTCGGCGTGCAGAAGGAAGCCGACACGGCCTTCCTGAGCTATCTCGACGCCTGGCTGGCGAAAATGCATCAGAGCGGCGCCACCAAGAAAATCATCCTGGAAAACATGCAGAAGCTGGTCGGTATCGATCCCAGCAACTTCCCGAAAGAAGTGCAGTTGTAACGCCGCACATCCTCATACAGCGCCGCCGGCCTCCCCGGCCGGCCGGCGCATCAACAGATCCGCCAGATCCAGCAAGTCGAACACCGGTACGCCGCAGGCGCGGCGAATCGCCTCAAGATACGGACGCATATTGGTGCACTCGAGCACCAGCGCACCGAGATCGGCATGCGCGCCCTTCAAGGCTTGCGCCGCCGCCACTACTTCGTCGCCGATGCGCGCGAAGTCGCCCTCGGGCTGGTTGCCGACGATCACCCGGGCAAATTCTCCATCGCCCCGTACGCCACCCACCGGCGTGTCGGCCGGCGCGCCCGCGGCAGCCAGATGCGCCGCCGAGAGCGCCCCTGCCGAAGCGGTCAGCACACCAATTTTCCTTTCGGTTGGGAAAAGCGCCTTGAGCAGCGGAATCAGCAACAGCGACGATGTCGCCACCGGAATCGACACAGCCGAGGCAAGGCGCTGCTGATGCAGCACCATGAAGCCGCAGCTGGTGACGAGCGCCGCACAGCCCTGGAGCTCGAGTTCGCGGGCGCCCTCGCAGAATGCGCCCACCAGGCCGGCGGCCCGGTCGTGAATGACTCGCGCGGGCGACGCATTTGGGATACGCTTTAGCACCGTCGGGTATGCGAACGTCGCGGGGTTGCCGAGATCGCCCACAGGTCGGGGAAAACGAGTATCGAGCAACAGAATTCCGAGCGGCCGCATCTTGATCCAGGGGTGGCGTTTTGCCGCAGATATTAACAGGGCGCGCATCGCAGCGCCCGGGCAACAGGAGTCGATGTGTATCACTGGGATTTCGGGGCGCTCTGGCCATACCGGCATTTGTTGCTCAACGGTTTGCTTTATACCTTGATGTTTACCGTAGCGTGCGTGGCGCTCGGCTTGATCGTCGGCCTCGCGGCGGGCCTGGCCCGCTTGTCGAAAAGCGTGCTGATCTCGGGCCCGGCGCGTGCCTACGTTGAACTGTTTCGCTGCACGCCCGTGCTGGTGCAGCTCATTTGGTTCTACTACGCGCTGCCCGTGCTCAGCGGCATCCAGATCTCGCCGGCCACGGCCTCGGTGCTGGCGCTGGCGCTCTACGGCGGCGCCTTCTATGCCGAAATCTTCCGCGCCGGGGTCGTGTCGATCGATCTGGGCCAGACCGAGGCCGGCCAGGCGATCGGTATGACCAAGCCGCAGATCATGCGCCGCATTGTGCTGCCGCAAGCCTTCAAGCGCATGATCCCGCCGCTCATGAGCCAGTCGATCATGCAGCTCAAGAACACCTCGCTGCTCTCGGTGCTGGCCATTCCCGACCTGCTCTACCAGGGACAAAGCGCCGCGCACGAGCTGTACCGCCCACTGGAGTGCTACACGATCGTCGCGATCGGCTATTTCATCGTGCTGTTTCCGGCCACCATTTTCTCCAAGCGGCTCGAAACCCGGCTCGCGCAACAGGACAGGAGCTGAGCATGGCCGACGACATGATCGAAATCGACAACCTCAGCAAGCGCTTCGGCCAGAACGTGGTGCTGCGCGACATTTCGCTGCGCGTGGCAAAAGGCGGCGTGGTGGCCATCATCGGCCCCTCCGGCTCCGGCAAGTCGACGCTGCTGCGCTGCATTAATCTGCTCACCCAGCCCGACGGCGGGCGTATCCGCGTCGGCGACCACGCCATCACCTTCGACGGCACCGCCTCGCACATTCCGAGCGACCGCAAGCTGGCGGCATTCCGCGCCAACACCGGGATGGTGTTCCAGCATTTCAACCTGTTCCCGCACATGAGCGTGGTGCGCAACGTGATGGAAGGCATGGTCACGGTACGCAAGATGGCCAAGGACATCGCCCACGAAAAAGCCATGACGCTGCTTACCCGCGTGGGGCTGGCCGAGCGCGCCGATGCCTACCCCGACAAGCTCTCCGGCGGACAAAAGCAGCGCGTGGCGATCGCTCGCGCATTGGCAATGCAGCCGCAGGTCATGCTGTTCGACGAGGCGACCTCGGCGCTCGACCCGGAACTGGTCGGCGAAGTGCTCAACGTCATCCGGCAACTGGCCGACGAAGGCATGACCATGCTGCTGGTCACGCATGAAATCGCCTTCGCGCGGGAAGTGGCCGACAGCGTGATCTTCATGCGCGACGGCGTGGTGGTCGAAGCCGGCCCGCCGGCTCAGGTGATCGACGCGCCGCAACAGGCCGCTACGCGGCAGTTCCTGGCGCGCTTCAATGCGGCGATGCCAGGCGCCGGCGCGGGCACCGCGTGAATCCAACCGGCGGGTCGAAGGCGCGGCTTACTTGCCGGTAGGGCCGGCCGCTGTCTGGCCCGCGTACCGGGGGCGGCGCACGACGCGCACTTTTTTGCTGCTGCCGCCGCCGCAGAAGAAACGCTCGCCGCCGTCGGATTCGAGCCCTGCGACAATGGTGCCGGGCGGCATCTCCAGCGACTCGAGCACCTCTCCGGTATGCGGATCGATACGCCGCAGCTCGCTCTGCTCGTCCTCCCAGGTGCCATGCCAGAGTTCGGCGTCGACCCAGGTCACTCCAGTGACGAAACGGTTGGTCTCGATCGTGCGCAGAATTGCCCCGGTTTCCGGATCGACCTGATGGATCTTGCGCGCCCGGTACTGCCCCACCCACAGCGTACCTTCGGCCCAGGCCAGCCCCGCCGCGCCGCCCTCGGGCGTGGGAATCCACCCGAGCACCTCGCCCGTGTCGGGGTCGATCTTGTGGATGCGGCTCTCGGCTACCTGGAACAAATGCCGGCCGTCGAACGCCGTGCCGGCGTGCGCTGCCGCATCGATCGAGCGCAGTATCCTGCCGCTGGCCGGGTCCACCGCCTTGAGCGAATCGCCGGCCGCGAACCACACGTGCCGGCCGTCGTAACTCACCCCATGCACGGCGTCGATATCCGCAAAGGGCCCCATTTCGTCGATGATTTCGGCGGCCGATCGATTCGTCTTTGTCATGTTGTTCGCTCCGGTTTTCGCGTTGTGTTGTGATTCACGCTTCGATTCTAGTCACCCGGCAGCGCAGCCGGGAGTAACAAGGTCGTCGCGAATCCCGGCAATGGCGGCATCATCCAGCGGCGCGCCCGCCCCTGGCCACACGGCTGCACCTTGCCGGCGGCGGCCAGCGCATCGAGCGCGCGCTGCACGGTGCGCTGGCTCGCACCCAGCGCCAGCGCCAGGGCCGAGCTCGACCATGCCTCGCCGTCGGACAAAAACGCCAGCATGGCCGCATGCGCATCGTCGACCGGCCGCGCCAGCACCACCGCCTCGCGCCCGTCGTGCGGCATCAGCGCGAAGCCGCGTGCGGTCGCGCCAATGCCCGCCAATGGACGCAACGCCACGCGCAGGCGTCCGATTTCGACGCGCAATCGCGCGCGGTACGAGTCGTCCGCATGCTTGCCGCGAAATGCGCGGGCGATCAGCGCATCGCGCGGCACATCGGTCGGCCATGCCTCGGCCAGCACGCGGGCCAGCGTGAACAACACCGGTCGCCGTGCCAGCGACACCACCGTGCCGGCGCTGCGCACCGCGTAGCGGCACGCGTCGATCACCAGCGCATGCGAATGCAGCAATGCCTCGACTTCGTCGAGCAGCAACGATGTGCTCCGGCCGTGCGCGATCAGGCGCGCGGCCGGTGCGTCCATCACCTGACAGGCGCCGTCGACCTCGGCCATCAGCGCCGGAATGCCAGCCTCGCGAGCGGCCCGTGCCGCCTCGTCCAGCGCCGCCCGGGCCGCTTGCGTTTGCAGACGCCGCATCGCCAGGCCGGCGACGATCAATTCATGCGCGGCGCGCAACGCGGCCGGCAGCGGTGCGGGCACCAGTGCGGCCAGCCGCTGCTCCGCCTCGCCGAGCCGGCCAATCAGCACCAGACGCCGCACTTCGAGATAGCCGGCGTGGGCCGCATTGACGAAATCGCCGTGCGCTTCGAGCGTCGCCCGGGCGGCCTCGAGCGTCCTGGTCGGCCAGGCCAGGTCGCGCGAGACCAGCGCAATCTCCGCCTCGGCGACCACGCAGCGCGCGCGAGCTACTGCCTCCCGGTGGCCGAACGCGCGCGCCGCCTGGCGCAGCAGGGCCTTGGCGCGCGCCCAATCGCCGAGCTGGGCCATCGCGATGCCGCGCAGCGCCAGCGCCGGCGCGTCGTCGCGCAAGGCCACACGATTGAGCGCGCCGAGCGGATCACCCGCAGCCAGCGCGCGGGCCGCCGCCGTAATTATCGAGTCCATCGAAATCCCGCCACACTTGTCACTCCCGTCGTCGGATACCCGCGGCTAATCTAGGACCTGTTCACGCCAAAAGCAAGCTGGCAATTGGCGCAAACAGGCCCTCGGCCACAACATCCCCGCCGCGGTTCAGCTTGCACGCGATGCATGCCGGCGCGGCAAACCCAACGGAGGCAAGCATGACGACGAATCACCCCACCGCCACGCGCGAGGCATGGCTGTCCGCCCGGCTCGAACTGCTCGAGGCGGAAAAAGACTTCACCCGGCGCAGCGACGAACTGGCGCGGCGCCGTCAGGCGCTGCCCTGGGTCAAGGTCGACAAGACCTACCGGTTCGACACCGAACACGGCAGCGCCACGCTGGCCGACCTGTTCGAGGGCCGCTCGCAACTGCTGGTCTATCACTTCATGTTCGGCCCCGACTATCAGGCCGGCTGCCCGTCGTGCTCGGCAATTGCCGACGGCTTCAACGGCTTTGTCAGCCATCTCGCCCAGCATGACGTCACGCTCGCGGCAGTGTCGCGCGCGCCGCTGGAGAAACTGCTGGCCTACCGGGAGCGCATGGGCTGGCATTTTCCGTGGGCCTCGGCACACAACGGCGAATTCAACTTCGACTTCAACGTCTCATTCACCGAGGCACAGCAGCGCGAGGGACTGATCGAATACAACTATCGCCGCGGCGGTCACGCGATGGACGAATCGGCACCGCCGCAAATCGTCGCCGATATGGCTGCCACCTGCGGCACCGACGCGGCCACCTATGTGCGCGACCGGCCCGGCATGAGTTCCTTCGTGCGCGAGAGCGGCGTGATCTATCACACCTACTCCACCTACGCGCGAGGCCTTGACGGCCTGTGGGGCATGTACCAGTGGCTCGACCGGGCTCCCCTCGGTCGCAACGAGACCGGCGTCTGGTGGCGTCGCCACGACGAGTACGCGCTACGGCCCACTCCGGCGCGCGCCGGCCAACGCTGAGCCGGGTCGCTCTCACCGCGACAATTTGGAGAACTGACATGGCGCAACGCCCCATTGCCGAGCAGGTATCGCAGCGTTCGTCCGAACGTTCCGCCGGGCGTGCCTTCCTTGGCGTCTCGGCGCTGCTGTTCGCCGCCAGCGCGGCGCTCATCGTCATGTGGTCGAGCGCCGCGCCAGGCATGCGCGGCATGGCGATGTCCGGCGGCGCATCAATGCTGTGGATGCCCATGCCCGGCCAGACATGGCTCGGCATGGCCACGTCATTCACCGCCATGTGGAGCGTGATGATGGTTGCGATGATGTTGCCCTCGCTCGCGCCGATGCTGTGGCGCTACCGCCTGAGCCTGGACGCCACCGGTACCAGGCATCCTGGCGGGCTGAGCGCCTTGGCGGGCCTCGCATACTTCTTCTTGTGGGCTGCGCTCGGCGTGATCGCCTTCGCGTTGGGCGCCCTCTTCACGACGGCGCAAATGCGCGTGCCGGCGCTCGCGCAACTGGCGCCAGCGGCGACCGGTCTGGTGATGCTGGCGGCCGGCGCACTCCAATTCAGCGCGTGGAAATCGCGCCACCTCGCCTGTTGCAGGCCAGCGGCGCGTGAGGCGTACGGGGCTTGCGGCGGCGCGCCGGCACCGGGCGTGCGCGCCGCCTTGCGCCACGGGCTGCGCCTGGGCCGGCATTGCGTCCTTTGCTGCGCGGGCCTCACCGCCAGTCTGCTGGCGGTCGGCGTGATGGACGTGCGCGCGATGACGCTCGTTGGCATCGGCATCACCGCCGAACGGCTCTTGCCGGGCGGCGCGCGCGTCGCGCGTGTCGTTGGCCTCGTCGCGATCGGCGCGGGAGTGTTTTTCATTGCGCGGGCCGCCGGCCTGGGCTGAGTGGTTTGCGGCGCGCCCGCGCCTGGTCGGGCGCGGCACCCATAAGCAAATCCCTATGATGTCTCAAACAATGTCTAACTGGTTTGAATAGCTGGGCCGCCGTATGCTGACGCCTGCAGTCGGACCGCCCGGGCGCGGCGCCAGAACGTGCCGCGCGCCCCGGCGGCCCACGATAATCCAGGAGACCACGCGGCTTGCGCCGCGCATCGCAGCACATGACACCTACCCTTGTGATTTCCCACCCAGCATGCCTCGATCATCGCCCCGGCCCCGGCCATCCGGAGTCACCCGAGCGGCTCAGGGCGGTGCTGGCCGCCCTGCGCTCGCCCCAGTTTGCCGCGCTTGCCTGGCGCGATGCGCCACTGGGCACGCTCGAGCAGGTCCACCTGATTCACGACCCGGCGTTTGTCGACGAGGTGGCCGGCATCGCCCCGCGCCAGGGCTTTATACCGCTCGACGGCGGCGACACCGTGATGTCGCCCGGCTCCTGGGAAGCGGTCATGCGCTGCGTCGGCGCGGCCTGCGCGGGTGTCGACGCGGTGCTTGGCGGCCAGGCGCGCAACGTGTTCTGCGCCACGCGTCCATGCGGGCACCACGCGGAACCGGCCCGGGCGATGGGGTTCTGCATTTTCAATCAGGCGGCAATCGCCGCGGCCTACGCGCACGAGATGCACCAACTCGCGCGCGTGGCGGTGGTCGACTTCGACGTGCATCACGGCAACGGCACGCAGGCGGCGTTCTACAACCGCCCCGAATTATTCTACGCATCGAGCCACCAGTCGCCGCTTTACCCCGGCACTGGATTTGCGGCCGAGACCGGCGTGAGTCACAACATCGTCAACGTGCCGCTGCCGCGCGGCTGCGGCTCCGGGACATTCCGCGAGCGCATCCAGGCCGAGATGCTGCCGGCGCTGCGCGAGTTCGAACCGGAGCTGCTCATTATCTCGGCCGGCTTCGACGCGCACCGGCTCGACCCGCTCGCCGGCCTGAATCTCGAAGACGCGGATTTTGCGTGGATTACCCGCGAGCTGATGCAAATTGCCGAGGCGGCATGCCGCGGACGCATCGTGTCGATCCTGGAAGGCGGCTACAGCCTGGAGGGGCTCGCCACCGGAACGATGGCGCACGTGCGGGAGTTGATGTGGGAATAGCGTGAACTCAGGCACGCCCGCCGGCCACCACGTCAGGCGGCGGGCGTTCACTTTCGGCCGCTGAAGGGTCGAACCGGGCCGGCCGAAGTCAGACCTTCTTCAACGTGGTTGCGTGCGGCAACGGTGTTGCGGGCCTGTCATGCGACGGCCCGACCACCGTCACCACGTCCGGCATGCCGTTGAACACCCACCCGGGCGAGAACACCACCGAAAGCGGCCCCGGCAGCGTGAAAGGCTGAATCAACGCCGCCTGTTCGAGCTGCTGCATCTGAGCCTGCATCATCCCGAACTGAGCCTGCATTGCCTGCATCTGCTGCAATGCCCATGCCGGCGGCGCACCGCCGGTGCTGGTCTGCACCACGAAGCTGGCGTCGCCGTTCGGGCTCTGCCAGTGCCACGTGCTCACGCGCGCCGGGCCGGCCGCCGTCTGCACGATATGCGTGCTGCCCTGCGCGGGCACGAGATGGCCATCGAAGCGCACCATCAAAGGCTGCGCCGTGGTCGGCTGCGGGGTGGCTGGCTGCGCTGCCGATGCGAGAACCGGCGCCAGGGCGAAGGCACCGGCGAAAATTGCAGTGCGTAAGTGCATTTTCATACCTCCGTGAGAATGGACGAGACTCCCGATGGGGCCGCATCCAGTCTGGATGAAAAAGCTTAAAACTGGCTTAAATTTACGCCGCAAGGCAAACGGCTTAGGACGAATGGATGAGGTTGGCGGACCGGCTCGCGCCGACGCCCCTGCGGCATCAAACCGCCGAGCATCGCCATCCTGGCCAAACCAAGCGTTGACGACGCACAATCGCATGACCGGAAGGGAATTCCCTCATAACAATCCGGCCCACCGCACATAGAATTCAATCCATTGAGAAGCAGCCAGGGCTTGTCGCCTGGCGCGAGTCATCCCCGTCGGTCCGTTCGAAGCATCGCAACCAGAGGAGGATCCCGGCATGGCTGAACTCATGACCCGCAGACGATTGCTCGCGCTTCTCGGCAGCGGAGCTGCCCTCGCGGCAAAACCCTCGCTTGCCGTCGTTTCGACGCAAGCCGAAGCGCCGCTGCAGCCATTTACCGGCCCCGGGCCCAATCCCTACTGGAACGGCGTCGGGCCCTACGTCACGTATCCTCAGAAATTACCGCTGCAACGGCTCACCGATCGTCCGATTCAGCTCGAGACGCCGCGCCAGTATTTCACCGAAGCGTTCACCCCGAATGCCGCGTTTTTCGTCCGTTACCACCTTTCGGTGATTCCCAACGAGATCGATCTGGCCGCCTGGCGGCTCAAGCTCGAGGGCAACTTCTCCAAACCGATGGAGCTGTCGCTGCCGCAGTTGCTGCATGACTTCAAGCCGGTCTCCATCGCGGCGGTCAATCAGTGCTCGGGTAATTCGCGCAGCCGCTTCCAGCCGCGCGTGGCGGGTGGCCAGTGGGGCAACGGCGCGATGGGTAATGCGATGTGGACCGGCGTTCGCCTGCAGGACATCCTCGAGCGCGCCGGCATCGGCCGCGGCACCGTGCAGATCCAGTTCGAGGGTCTCGATCACGGCGTCGGACCAGTCGACAAGGGATCGGGAAGATTCATGAAATCGTTTGACGCCACCGACGCCATACTCGGCAAGGCCATCGTGGCATTCCTGATGAATGGCGAGCCGCTGCCGATGCTCAACGGCTTTCCGGTGCGGCTGGTCGTGCCCGGGAAATTCGCCACGTACTGGACCAAGCACCTCACCTTCATTCGCGCCCTGACGCAAACCGACAATAACTTCTGGATGAATCCCGCCTACCGGATTCCGGCTACGCCCGGCGGCAACGTCACGCCAGAAGCCATGGCCACGGGGAAAATAAAAACCGTTCCGATCGGCACGGTCGACATGCCCGTGCGCTCCTTCATCATCGAGCCCGATGGCAGCGCCCCGCTGATACGCAACATGCCGGCGCAAATCCGCGGCATTGCCTTCAGCGGACGCGGGCGCATCACCAAAGTCGAAGTGTCCACCGACGACGGCAAGACATGGCAGCATGCGACGCTGGGGCAAGACCACGGTGTTTATGCGTTTCGCACCTACACGTATCTATGGACGCCGAAATCGGCCGGCGCCTTCACCCTCGCGGTGCGCGCGACCGATCAAACCGGCAGCGTCCAAACCGACCAGGCGGTGTGGAACCCCGGCGGCTATCTGTGGAATCGAATCGAGCGCCAGGAAGTCACGGTCCTATCGGCATAAGCGGGAGACAGTCAATGAACATCCGCATACCCAGTTGCCTCGGCGCGATCGGCCTGGCGCTGCTGAGCGCCGGCTTCCCGGCGCAGGCGCAAACCCGCCCCGGACTGGAATCGGCCGGCGTATATGCCGACGGCACGCTCGGCATGGCGCAGCAGCCGGCACGTGGCGCGGCGCAAAGCGGCAGTGTGTTTCGCGTTGGCCAGTGGCCCACCTACACCGCCGAGCTCGCCCCTGGAAAAGGACGCGATCTCGTGCTGGCGCACTGCATGATGTGCCATTCGGTAACCTACGTCACCATGCAACCGCCTCTGAGCGCCGCGACCTGGAGCGCCGAGGTGCACAAGATGATCACCGCGCTGGGCGCGCCTATCAACCAAGCCGATGCGCAGGAGATCATCGCGTACCTGCAGGCCCATTACACGCCAGAGACGCGCAAGTAAACGTTGCGCAGCCAAAGGCGGGCGCCTGGGTCAGGCAATGAGGGCCAGCCCCGCGCCCGATGTTCGGGGCCAGGTCTTCCCTCCCTGAAATTCGGCGGTCTCAGCGCTCCTTGTGTCCAGCCGCGCCCAGCGCGACCGGAGCGCTTGACCTGCGCGCCAACACCAGCGTCAAAATCGCCGAGATCGCGAGTGTCGCAGCCACCACATACAGCCCCGCCGTGTAGCCGCCGGTCCTTCCCTTGAGCCAGCCGATCACCGCCGGCCCGACAAAGCCACCGAGGTTGCCAATCGAGTTGATTGAAGCAATACCGGCTGCCGCACCCGCGCCGGACAGAAACATGCTGGGCATCGCCCACAGCGGAGCTTTGGCGGCGCTGATACCCCCGTTGACCACGATCAGCGCCAGCACAATCGTAATGGCCGTACCGGCCTGGCCGGCAAGCACGAAACCAAGGCACGCCAATACGCAAGGAATAACCACGTGCCAGGTCCGCTCCCCGGTGCGGTCGGAGTGCCGTGCCCAGAGAATCATCGCGACGATCGCGGCGACACTGGGAATCACATTGATCAAGCCGGTATGCAGCGCGTCGAAGCCGTAGTGGTGGATCATTAGCGGTGCCCATAGGCCGAGCGTGTATAGCCCGGCAGAGGTGCCAAAGTAGATCAGCGCCAGAGCCAGCACCCGGAGGTCGCGCAGCGCGCTCATGGCGCTGGCGGTGTGGCCGGCATGCGCCTGACGCAGATCCGCTTCCTCTTTCATTTTGGCGATCAGCCAGTCCCGCTCGTCCGCTTCAAGCCAAGTCGCTTGCGCCGGCGTGTCGACCATGCGCTTTAGCACTACGAAACCAAGGAGGACGGCCGGCACGGCCTCGAGAATGTAGAGCAGTTGCCAATCGGCAAGCCCGAACATAGGCGGCAACTGCATGATGGCGCCGGAGATCGGCGAGCCAATGGCAGTCGACAATGGCACCGCGGCCATGAACCATGCAGCGGCTGCCGCCCGTTGCCTGATCGGAAACCACAGGCTCAGATAAAGAATGATCCCTGGGAAGAAGCCTGCCTCGGCTGCACCCAGCAGAAAGCGAAGTACATAGAAGCTCGTGGGGCCGGCGGTCAACGCAGAGGCGGCCGATACCAGCCCCCAGGTGATCATTACCCTGGCGATCCAGATGCGCGCGCCGACACGATGCAAAATCAGATTGGACGGTACTTCAAACAGAAAATAGCCAACGAAGAACAGACCGCCACCCAGGCCGAACGCAGCGGGGGAAAGGCCAATTTCCTTGTTCATCGACAGCGCGGCGAAGCCCACGTTGACCCGGTCGAGAAAGCTGACGAAGTAAAGCAGCATGACGAACGGGATGATGCGCCACATGAGTTTCCGGGATACCCGGGATTCAATATCTGAGTACACTTGTCTCCTCCATTGGGGTGGTGTGTTGCTCTGTTGGAATAGTCGTGCGTTGCAAATCAAGCAGCGCCTGCGGATCGCGACGCGGCTCGAACTTCATCGGCGCCTCACTCGATTGTGGCGATACGGAGCAAATTGGTCGTGCCGGGCGTGCCGAACGGCATACCGGCTGAAATCGCGATGGTTTGGCCTGGCCGCCCAAATCCTTCATTACGCACGGTCTGGCATGCGAGATCGCTGATATCGAGCAGATCGACCACTTCCCGGCAGAGCACCGGATGCACGCCCCAGACCAGCGCCAGACGACGAGCGACCGCCACCTGAGGAGTCATGCCGATAATCGGCGCGCCCGGCCGCTCGCGGGCCATGCGCAACGCTGAATAACCGGAACTCGTGTAAGCCACGGTCGCCGACGCGTTCAGCAGGTTCGTAACGTGGCGCATCGCAAATCCGACGGCATCGGCGATCTCGGCACGCGGCTGCGAAGGTGAACTTGCCAATGCCTCCCGGTACCACGGGTCGCACTCCGTGCGCGCGATGATCTGGTCCATCATGTGCACCGCCTGGACCGGATATTTGCCGCTGGCCGATTCGGCAGACAACATCACGGCATCGGCGCCGTCATAGATCGCGGTGGCCACGTCCGAGGCCTCGGCACGTGTCGGAACCGGTGCCGAGACCATCGACTCAAGCATCTGGGTCGCGACGATCACCGGCTTTCCGGCGCTGCGGCAGGCGCGCACGATCCGCTTCTGAATCGCCGGCACCCGCTCGGCGGGCATCTCCACGCCAAGATCGCCGCGTGCGACCATGATCGCGTCGGCCGCCTCGACAATCGCGTCCAACCCGTCGATGGCCGCCGGCTTCTCCAGCTTGGCCAGGATGGCGGCACGGTTGCCCACGATCTCGCGCGCTTCGAAAATATCTTCGACCCGCTGTACGAACGAAAGCGCGACCCAGTCGATGCCGAGTGAAAGACCGAATTCGAGATCGCGGCGGTCCTTCCCGGTCATCGCCGACAATGGCAACACCACGTCGGGTACATTGACCCCCTTGCGTTCGGAAAGCGTCCCGCCGACCATCACGGTAGTCTGCGCAAACCCGCCACCACAGCGCTCTACCTTGAGCTGAATTCGGCCGTCGTCCAGCAGCAGCATCGCGCCTGGGCGCAGTGCCGCGAAAATCTCCGGATGCGGCAACGCCACCCGATGCGCGTCGCCAGCCACGTGCGCGTCGAGATCCAGCCGAAACGGCATGCCCTTCTCCAGCACCACCGGCCCGGTTGCAAACGTGCCGATGCGCAGCTTGGGCCCCTGCAGGTCCAGCAGTACGCCGATCGGCCGGGCTGCGTCGCGCTCCACCGCCCGGATAATCTCGTGGCGTTGCCGGTGATCTTCATGGGTGCCGTGGCTGAAGTTCAGGCGAAACACGTCGGCGCCGGCGCGGTAAAGCGCCTCGATGATTTCTCGGCTCGTGCTCGACGGTCCCAGAGTGGCGACGATTTTTGCGTTGCGTGTACGGCCCATGCGAATCCTCTCCTTGCCCTCAGGGAAAACGGCGATCGATATAGATCGCCCGAAAGTCGTTTACATTGGTCAGCGTCGGCCCGGTCACGAGAGAGTCGCCCAGCGCCTGAAAAAAGCCGTGCCCATCGTTGTCTGCAAGACGCTCGCGCGGCGAGATGCCCAGATCGCGGGCGCGTTGCAGCGTGTCGGGTCTGAGCAAGGCGCCGGCGATATCTTCTTGCCCGTCAACGCCATCCGTATCGCCGGCAAGCGCGAACACGCCTGGGGTTCCATTGAGCGCCACGCCCAGCGACAGGAGGAACTCGACGTTGCGGCCGCCCCGCCCCTGACCCTTGACGCTGACTGTCGTCTCGCCACCCGAGAGCAGCACGCATGGTGCGTCGAATGGTTGAGCGCGCAGAGCCACTTGCCGTGCCACACCGGCCATCACGATGCCCGCCTCGCGAGCCTCGCCCTCGATCGCGTCGCCCAGAATATGGGCGTCGATACCCGCTGCTCGCGCGCAGCAAGCGGCTGCTTCGAGAGCCATCTGAGGCGTTGCGATGAAACGCGTTTCGATACGCGACATGCGCGCATCGCCCGGTTTAAGCGTTTCGCGCCCGCCCCGCTCGAGCAAGTCGAGTATCGTCGGCGGCACTGGCACGTCATGGCGACGCAGCACGGCCAGCGCATCGGAGCAGGTGGTGGGGTCAGGCACGGTCGGGCCCGACGCGACATCGGTTGCTGCATCGGCCGGGACATCGGAGATGATCAGATTCAGCACACGCGCGGGATAACATGCGGCAGCAAGCCGCCCCCCTTTGATCGCCGATAGGTGGCGCCGCACGCAGTTCATCTCCGAAATCGTTGCCCCGCTCACGAGCAATGCGCGATTTATCTCCTGCTTGAGCGGGAGCGTCAGCCCATCGGCAGGCAGCGGCAGCAGCGCCGAGCCGCCGCCTGAAATCAGGCAGATCACCAAGTCGTCTTCGGTGAGCCCGGCCACCATCGACATCACGCGCTGCGCCGCGCGCAAGCCGTTTTCATCAGGTACGGGATGGGCCGCTTCGACGATTTCGATGCGTTCGCACGGCACGCGATATCCGTAGCGCGTAACGACGAGGCCGCTCAGTTCTCCCGGCCAGCGACTCTCGACCGCCCGCGCCATCGCAGCCGATGCCTTGCCCGCACCGATCACAACGGTTCTGCCGCGCGGCGGCGCCGGAAGAAAAGCCGGTATCCGCAGTGCGGGCTGCGCGACATCGATCGCAGCTTCGAACATTCGCTTGAGCAGGCGCTCGGCATGATGCCCATCCATGTCAGCCCCGGCCCCGGGTGATGCGCGAGTCTGGCATTGTGTTTGCGGCGCGCATGAGATCTCCTGTTGGTCGTTATCGCCCGGACGAACGACACTCGCTGCGCGTGGCGCAGCCTGGCGGTGGCATTCGTTTGAACCGGCGTGGTGCGCCCGCCGGGGCGCGATGCGCGACTGGCCCGGCGGTTGCCGGCCGCTTAGGCGGCAACGGCTTCCCTTTCCACCAGTTGGCAAATCGCGACGGTAACTTGCTCGGTTGTCGCGGTACCGCCGAGATCGCCCGTGTGCAGGGCCGGATTGGCGGTCACGGTTTCAATCGCCCCCATCAGCCGCGCCGCCGTTTCGGCCTCGCCCAAGTGTTCGAGCAACATCACGATCGACCAGAAGGTGCCGATCGGATTGGCCAGCCCCTTGCCCATGATGTCGAACGCCGATCCGTGGATCGGCTCGAACATCGATGGGTAACGCCCCTCGGGATCGAGGTTGCCGGTCGGTGCGATGCCAAGGCTGCCGGCAAGCGCGGCGGCCAGATCGCTCAGCACGTCGGCGTGCAAATTGGTAGCGACGATCGTGTCGAGCGAGGCCGGGCGATTTACCATGCGCGCGGTGGCCGCGTCGACCAGTTCCTTGTCCCACTTGACGTCGGGAAATTCCAACGAAATCTGCCTCGCGATTTCGTCCCACATCACCATCGCATGGCGCTGTGCATTGCTTTTGGTGATGACGGTGAGTAGCTTGCGTGGCCGCGATTGAGCCAGGCGAAACGCGAAGCGCATGATGCGCTCGACGCCGGCGCGGGTGAGCACCGACACGTCCGTGGCGACCTCGAGCGGGTGACCCTGATGCACGCGTCCGCCGACGCCGGCATACTCGCCTTCGGAGTTCTCGCGCACGATCACCCAGTTCAGATCTTCCGGCTTGCAGCGTTTGAGCGGCGCATCGATACCGGGCAGGATGCGGGTGGGCCGCACGTTCGCATACTGGTCGAACCCCTGGCAAATCTTCAGGCGCAGGCCCCAAAGCGTGATGTGATCGGGCACGTGCGGGTCGCCGGCCGAACCGAACAATATCGCGTCCTTGTCGCGTAGCGCATCGAGGCCGTCGGCAGGCATCATCACCCCATGCGCGCGATAGTGGTCGGCGCCCCAGTCGAAATCCTCGAACCCGAAGACGAACCGCCGCGTGGTGCGCGCCAGCGCTTCAAGCACTTGCTTGCCCGCAGGAATCACCTCCTTGCCGATGCCGTCACCAGGAATCGTTGCAATGCGATACGTCTTCATGTCTCCGTCCTTGAAAGTGGATAACGCGATGTGACAGCACTTTACCCAACCCCAGTTTCAAAAACCCGGCGTAGAATCAAAGCATCATTAACTTTAATTCACAAATAAGGCGATGACCGACTCTGTCCAAGCTGCCGATCTGGGCTTCTTTTCCACGCTGGCCGCGTCAGCCAGCCTCAGCGCCGCCGCCCGTGAAATGGGGCTGACACCAGCGGCCGTCAGCAAACGACTCACGCAAATGGAACAACGGGCCGGCGTGCCATTGATCAATCGCACGACACGTCGCATGATGCTCACGCCGGAAGGCGAGGTCTATCTGGAGCACGCGCGTCGTATCCTCGACGAGCTCGACGCTCTCGGCGAATTGCTTGGGGGTTCGAAGAAGCACCCGACCGGGTTATTGCGCGTCAACGCGACGCTGGGCTTTGGACGCAGCCACATCGCACCCGCCATCTCGAAATTCGTCGTGCAATACCCCCAGGTCGCTGTGCAGTTGCAACTCTCGGTCACGCCGCCGCCACTGACCGACGACACCTTCGATGTCTGCATCCGCTTCGGCGAGCCGCCCGACAGCCGTATCATTGCCCGACGGCTCGCACCCAACCGGCGGCTGCTTTGCGCGACGCCCGCCTACCTTGCGCGGCGCGGCGTGCCCGCCACACCGCGCGATCTGGTCAGGCACAACTGCATCGGCATTCGCCAGGGCGATGAGGCGTATGGCATCTGGCGGCTCACCAGCGAGCGCGGTGCCGCACGCAAGGTCGAAGCTATCCGCATTAACGGCAACCTGACCACTAACGACGGCGAAATCGCCGTCAAATGGGCCCTTGACGGACACGGCATACTGATGCGCGCCGAGTGGGACATCCATGAATATCTTGCAGACGGACGTCTTGTCGTCGTGTTGCCCGACTATGAAACACCGGCAGCGGACATTTACGCGGTCTATGCGCAGCGTCACCAGCTATCGACGCGCATTCGGGCGTTTGTGGATTTCCTGGCGGGAGAATTGGGAAAGTCTCGGGAGGTTTCGACAGTGTAGTAACTGTGCCGGCACCGCGATAATGAGAGACACGGTATTGAGCATCGAAGCATGCAATTCAACACCTCCGATACCAGACTGGTCAGCTTGCCGGTCCCGGCGAGCCGGCGCGTCCCGATGTGATCGGAGCAGCGTCTTTCGAGCGTTACGCGCACACTCATCCTGCCGCATCATGGACATGTCCCAAAGGAACTATCGGATGCGGCCGGCGCCGCTTGCTACCCCAGCCGCTGTTTCCACAACACATCAAGCACATGCTGCGTGGAGCGCTCGACGCCTCCGGCACGGTGCGCGATGCCGAGGCAGCGCCATAACGCGGGGCGCAGGGGCCGCATGACGATACGCGGATCGGGCGTGGGCGTGGTCGACTCATGGGGCAGCAGCGCCGCGCCGTAACCGGCCGCGACCAGGCTCTTGATGGCGTCGTTGTAGTTGAGCTGGATGCGCGGCGCGGGATGATGGCCGCCCGCGGCGAACCACTCGGCCGTCAGGCGCGACAGCCGCGTGGTCGCGTCGTTCAGGATCAGCGGCCGGGCAGCAAGCCACGCCGGCGTGACGCGCGCCGGCGAGCCCCAGTGTGCCGGCACGAACGCCATCACTGGGTCGCGCCGCCACGGTTTGATGACGAGCCCCGCCACCGGGGGCTGCGGCAGCGCGACCAGGCCGACGTCGAGCGTGCCCTCGGACAGCCGCGTGAGCGTCTCATGCGACGTGAGCACCGCGACCTGCACGTCGATCGCCGGATGATGCTGGCGCAGCACCTCGAGCGCTTGCGGCAGCAGGTGCGCGATCGCCCCGGTCGACGCGCCGAGCCTCACCCGCCCCGCGAGTCCCATCACCTGACGTTGGACGTCGTCGATTGCCTGCGCCGCATCGGCAAGCAGCCGGCGCGCGCGCTCGACCAGCGCTTCGCCGATCGCCGTGGGCCGCACCTGCCCGCGCTTTCGTGACAGCAGTCGCGCCCCGATGCGCTCCTCCAGTTCGGCGATATGCAGGCTCACCGTCGGCGGCGCCAGGTGCAAGGCGCGCGCCGCTTCGGCAAAGGAGCCGCCATCGGCGATGGCGACCAGGGTACGCAAGCGGTCAAGGCTGATCTCTCGCATGTCGGAATCCTGATTCAGAAAAACTGAATTTCATCATCATGAAATTCAACTTTTCCTATTCTATAGGTATCCGCAAAATAGGTGCTCGCTCAATCTGTCATGGGCAGTCACCGGAGTCTTTCACGCATGAACCTCCCTCTCGTTTTCATCGACGGCGACCAGGGCACCACCGGGTTGCAAATCCACGAACGGTTGCGCGGGCGCACCGACCTGAAATTGCTCACGCTGCCCGAGGCCGAACGCAAGGACCTGCGGCGGCGCGCCGAAGCGCTCAATGCCTGCGATATCGCCATCCTGTGCCTGCCTGACGCTGCGGCGCGCGAGGCGGTCGACGTCATCGTCAATCCGGCTGTCAGGATCATCGACGCCAGTTCCGCGCACCGCACTCATTCCGACTGGACGTATGGTTTTCCCGAAATG
Source organism: Pandoraea sp. (assembly GCF_004297875.1). Classification (GTDB taxonomy): domain Bacteria; phylum Pseudomonadota; class Gammaproteobacteria; order Burkholderiales; family Burkholderiaceae; genus Pandoraea. The sequence goes on from NZ_SCSK01000005.1 coordinate 26,740, forward strand.
ATGCCGGACCAGCCGCAACACATTGCCCGCGCACGCCGGGTGACCAATCCAGGTTGCTACCCGACCGGCGCCATCGGCCTGCTGCGGCCCTTGCTGCTGGCCGGCCTCATCCCTGACCAATACCCGATCAGCATTCACGCGGTGTCGGGCTACTCGGGGGGCGGGCGGGCCGCGGTCGAAGCCCACGAGGGGCCGGACGCCGCCAAGGCGCCGCCGTATCAGATCTACGGCCTGGGGCTTGCGCACAAGCATGTTCCGGAGATTCAGCGGCATGCCGGGCTCGCGCAACGGCCCATTTTTGTGCCGGCCTATGGCGCGTTCCGCCAGGGCATCGTGCTGACCATACCGCTGGCGTTGCGGCAATTGGCGCCCGGGGCGGACGCCCAGGCGCTGCACGCCAGCCTCGCGCGGCACTACGCCGGCGCGCCCCGTGTGCAAGTGATGCCGCCGCAGGCGTCGAATGCCATCACGCACCTGGACCCGTGCGCGCTGAACGGCACCAACGACATGCGCCTGAGCGTGTTTGCCAACCAGGAGCATGGGCATGTGGTGCTCAGCGCGGTGTTCGACAATCTCGGCAAAGGCGCATCCGGGGCCGCCGTGCAAAACCTGGACCTGATGCTTGGGCGGCAATAAAAGTCATCGAGCCGGGCTGGCGGGCGTACTGCCACGGCCGCCCGTCACCATCCGCATGCGGCCGGAGAGCGCAGCGCGCTCAGCCCAACTGCTCCTCGATCGAGCGGGTCTGCGGCGACTGGATGTTGCCCGTATGCTTGGTTTGCACAGGCTCGATCAGCACGACCCAGCATTCATTTTCGGCAACCGGATGATGCAGCGTGCCGCGCGGCACCACGTGCATCGAACCGGCCGGCAAATCGATGGCACGCCCGTTTTCATATTCGATCGTCAGATGCCCGCGCACGATGTAGAACAATTCGTCCTCGTGCTCATGGTCGTGCCACACAAGCTCCCCGCGCACTTTTGCGATTTTTACGTACTGATCGTTGACCTGCGCAACGACTTTGGGCGACCAATAGTCCGAGACATCGGCGAACGCCGCCTCGAGGTCGAAAGACTCGGCAAACGGATGAGAGGCCATGCATATCTCCAGCTCGAAAGGCAAAGGGCGGCGGGCGCCACGACGGCCGACGTCGAAGCCGCGCAAGCGGCGCCATCGACGCACCTTCGCAAGGGGGAGATCGCATTGTACGGAGCACCGATATATCGCAAAAGACAATAATTTTTATGAGACGCATTACGCGGCATAATGTGCCGATGAACCGAAATCTCGATCTCGATCTGATTCGCACGTTCGTGGCCGTAGCCGACAGCGGCAGCATGACCGTCGCGGCAAATCTGCTGCATATGACGCAAGGCGCGGTCAGCCAGCAGGTAAAGCGCCTCGAAGAGCTGCTCGGCTGCGAACTGTTCGTGCGCAGGACGCGCAAGCTGGGACTATCGCGCCGGGGCGAGCAGTTTCTCGTCAATGCCCGCAGGCTGCTGCGGCTCAACGATGAAGTCTGGGCCGAAATGACCGGCCAGCCACTGCGCGGCGCGCTGCGCGTGGGCGTGCCTCACGATCTGGTCGCGCAGCTCGCGCCCGCGATGAAGACATTCACCGAGGCGCATCCGCACGTCGATATTTCCCTGGTGTGCGCAACCTCGTCTGAACTGCGCGAAGCCGTCGACGGCGGTCGCCTGGACGTATCGATAGTGGAATGTGTTGCCAGCGAAGCCGACGGCGAAGTGCTTCGCATCGAGCCGCTGGTGTGGGTCAAAGGGCGCGACAGCAGCGCGTGGCAAAGGCGGCCGTTGCCGCTTTCGATGGTAGACGAACGCTGCGTTTTCCGCCCCGTCGTGCTCGATGCGCTGACCGACGCCGGTATCGCCTGGCGTACCGTGTTCGAGAACGGCAACATCGAAGCAACTGCGGCAATCGTGCGCGCGGGTCTCGCGGTCACCACCTGGCTCGGCTCCACCCTGCCCGCCGATGTCGAGCCGATCGCATCCAAGGCAAGCGGCTTGCCCGCGCTGCCGCCATTCGCCATCTGCCTGCGGTTGCCCGCGACGGTCCAGCCCGCAGCGCAGGAATTCGCGCGCTGCGTGCGCGAATCGATATCGAACGACGCCGGCGTGCGCCGCGCACGGGCAGCAGCGAAGACGGCGTAAGCCAGCCCCCTGCCCGGGCGGGGGGTTGGCGTCGCCGCGCCCGAGGGCGAAAGGGGGCCGCCTTTCCCAAGCCTTTTACCGCGAGATAACCGGCCCGGCACATCGCCCAAGTTCAGATAGACCAGTCAACCGGGTAGTTGACGATGGGGTCGAACTCAACCCCGGCTTCTTCCGCGGCTTGCCTGGCATCCATGATCATCTCTCTGAGCCGCCCCATCTGCTGGGCATGCTCGTCCGACTCCCAGACACTGACATGCACCATGGAGCCGGACGGGGAAGCTCCGGCGTAGTAACTGATCAGGCCGGGCAGCTTTTCGATCGCGGGAATCAGATAGCGGCCCGTTGCTTCCGTCATGGCCTGGACCTCCGCGAATCTCGCGGGATTGAATGCACCGCGTGAGACGCGGACGACGGCGTTAGCGGGCATCGGTTTCGCGGACATGAGCAGTTCTCCCGGGGTAATTTCGTTTTGGCATGGTATCGTAACGTATTTCAATCAGGAGTAGCAACCATGCCATCTGCCGACGTGCGCCCAGCGGGAAGACCCAGAGACCCCGGGCTGGACAGGGCGATCCTCGCGGCGGCCGAGCGACAGCTTGGCGAGGCTGGGTATGCCGGCATGTCCCTGGACTCGATCGCGGCAGCCGCCGGCACGACCGTGCCCGCCGTACGGCGCCGATTTCGCAGCAAGGCAGAGATCGTCGTCGCCGTGATCGACTCGCTCCGCATCCAGGGCATTCCTGCCGCTGCGGGCCCGCTACGCGAGCGCGCGCTTGCATTGCTGCGGAATTTCCAGGCCAATCTTTCGCGCCGGAACTCCCTGGCGGTGGTCGGTTCGCTGCTCACGGAGGAGCGCCGCTATCCTGAACTGCTCGACGCTTTTCGCCGCCGGCTGGTGGAACCGCGCCGGGCCGCGCTGCGCCAGATACTCATCGAAGGTATCGACGCCGGAGAACTGCCGCGCAGCGCCGACCCCGAGATACTCGCGAGCATGCTGATCGGCTCGTTCTACGCGCGTTATATCGCCACGTCCGACCTGCCCGACAACTGGCCCGAATCCACGCTGCAGCAGGTTTGGCCCGCGGTACCCTGAGCGTCCACGCAGCCCGCGCGGACCGAGCTTGGCGTGTGGCGGGCGAGGGTCAGCGTGCGCAGTACCGAAGGCGAGATCACGGAGGTTCGCCCCGCAGCAGTTCAGCCCGAATGGCTCACCGAGGCGGAAGCGGTGCGCGACGGCATCGAACGAGGCATGCATTTTATCGAGCGCAAGCTGGCGCCGAACGACGAGCCTTGACTCGGCCACCGCGTGCCCGGCGGGAGCTACGGGACTCAATCCAGACGGAGCCTGATCGCGACCTTTGCGCAGCGTGATCAGGTTCCGCTTACTTCGTTAGGCTCGACGCCAGGGGGCGGCGTTCGCGCCATTGCGCAAGCGCGTTCGGCAAACCAGATGGCGGCCGCCATCAACGCGATGCCTGTCAGTTGCAGGCCGCTCAAACGCTGTCCGAAGTAAATCCAGTCGATAAAGACGCCGACCGCCGGATACACGAACTGAAACAGGGCGATGCGGCCTGTGTTCAGGCGCGCCATGCCAATGTATATCAACGTGTAGGCCAGGCCTGTGTGAATGATACCGAGCCCGGCAAGCCACAGCCACGAGACACCCAACCCGGGCCAACCGTGCTGCATCGGCCAGATCCACACCGTCAGCGTGCCGATCGCGCATTGCCACCAGGCGAGAATACCCGCGGGCAACTCGCGCAGATGTCTGGCGATGATCGTCACGCATGCCATGCAGAAAGCGCCCACCAGGCAATACATCACACCAAGCCAGTAACCTTGCGGGACGTCGCCGCCTGAGGGGTGCTCGACGATTCCGGTCGCCAGTACGAGGCCGACCATCGCCACCGAGACCGCGCCAATGCGGCGCCTGCCGATCGACTCCTTGAGAAACAGGGCGCCCAGGACCAGCACCCACATCGGCTGGAAGTGAAACAGCACGATTGCGACCCCCACCGACATGCGCTCGATGGCGGAGAAGAACAAGCCCCAGCTCAGTACCATCAAGGAGCCTGCGGCCAATACCCACGGTCCGGTCGTTCGCGTCAGCCGCAGCAATCGCGTCTGGCCGCGCAACGTCACCCAGCCGGTCAGGACGATCAGGCCGAATGCGCAGCGAAACCACGTTACCGTCAGCGGATCGGCGTGGGCGTTTTTTACAAAGATGCCGATAGTGCCGAGCAGCACGCAACCCAGAACAAACGGCCACGCGCCGGTCGACCGGCGGGTCGTCACCAAGCAGGAGGCTGAATTGTGGATGTGCTGGTTGGCGTTCATGCACCCAGTGTGTACCGGCGCCCATCGAACGAAAAGCGCATAATTCGAAGATTATTCATTCGAAAATCGAAAGCGGGTGAGAGCCATGAAACAAGGCGATCTGCAAACAGACTGGCTAAAGTGCTTTGTCGCCGTGGTCGATGCCGGTTCGCTCTCGGGCGCCGCGGGTGAAGTGCATCGCTCACAGTCGGCGGTGAGCATGCAGCTCAAGAAGCTGGAAAACGCGCTCGGGCTTCGACTCATCGAGCGCGGCTCGCGCGCGCTTGTCCTCACCCACGATGGCCAGACGCTGCTCGGCTATGCGCGTCGCATTCTCGACTTGCATGCGCAAGCGAAGATTGCGCTGCAAGGCGATCAACTGACCGGACGCGTGCGGCTCGGCGTGCCGGACGACTATGCCGAGAAATATCTGACGCCAGTGCTCAAGCGGTTCGCGCCGCGGCACAGTGGCGTCGAAATCGAGCTGATCTGCGAGCAATCCACCTCGCTCATCCCGCGCGTGGCCAGTGGCGAGTTGGACATCGCGCTGGTGTCGCGCGATCACGCGCGGCGCGGCACCCTGCTGTTTCACGAGCCCATGGTCTGGGTCGGCGCTGCGCAGTTCGAGCTGTGGCGTCGCGATCCGATACCGATCGCCGTCTACGAAAGTGCGAGTCTGGCGCGACGCTGCGCCATTCATTCACTGGCGCAGCAGGGGCGTCGATACAAAGTGGTCTACAACAGCTCCAGTCTTGCCGGGCAAATCGCGGCAGTCCAAAGCGGGTTGGCGGTCGCGGCGCTGACGCAATGCAGCGCGCCCGGGCATCTGCGGATTCTGGGTCGCGACGAAGGTTTGGGCCCGCTCGAACCGATGGAAGTCGCGGCTTACAGAAGCCGCGATTCGCGCGGCTCGAAGGCCGTTGATAGCCTGCATGACCTGCTGGTCAAGACCTTACGCCAGTCAGCGTCAGACTGAAGCTTGTCGCACGCGCTTGCGACCCGCGGATCAAGCACATCGGCGCCAACGTTGGATGTCAAAGGGCACGGCCTGGTCGAAGGCCGATGATGGTTGTGCCTGACAGAACCGGAAACTCGCTTGCCGCAGAACGCGCCGTCAACCGCATGTCGGCCCGGCAGGATTTGTCAGATACGTGGGTTCAACCGGGGTTGGTCCAGTTCAATCTTGCGACGAGCGGCTTGGGGTGTGCCTTGGTTTTCACGTACACGGTGATCCTGTAGCGCCCCGGCCTGCTCATGTCGAAGGCTTCGCTGTAATCAGGCACTCCGCTCGTGACGCGAGGCACCAGTCTTTTCTCCTGCACTTGCCGGTCCGGACCCAGAACATCGGCGCGGACCTCGGCATCGGCAACCTTCGCCCCTGATTTTGTGTCGGTGATGCTTACCACCAAATGATGGTCGGACCCCGTCTTGCCAAGGTTCGGGTGCGAAGTGGACTCTTCCGGGAAGTGTCCGGCCCACCGGGCGATCACGACGCCGATATTAACGTGCAAGCCGTCAATGGTCTGCTGCTGTTGCGCGCGGGCTGCCGGCGTCGCCAAAATCAACGCCGTCAACAGCGCCGCGCCCAGCCCCAAGCGCCGCATCAAAATGTTCATGATTGTGCCCACCCTTTTTTCTTCCGTCTGAATCGGGATGCCATCATTGAATACCCGGGGCGTTTGACCGTGCTTGACCAAAGTCAAACTCCGGCCGGTTTCCCTGCGTTAGCGGATGCGGCAGGACTGCGTCGCCGCTGCGTCTGGCCCTCCGGGCCGCTGGGAAAGTGCAACAGCCAACTCGCAGGCATCCGCTGGCGACCTTGAAATCTCGTCGTGATGGACTGGCCACGGCTCTCGGGATGGGGAGAGGCATTTTTTCGGCGGCGTCGCGCTAGCCGGGCTCTACACGCTTTTACAGGCCGTCGAATGGCTCTACATCGGCCTGAAAATCGCGGGCGGCGCGTACCTGATTTTCGTCGCCTCGAAGATATAGCGCGGCGCTGGCCGCCCGATCACCGGCCCATTACAGCGCTCGGTCTGCGTTTGATTCTTGATGCACCCAAGGTTGGCATCTGAGGCAGGTCATCGAGAGTCGGGACGTCAGGCTCGCGCGCGCCGCTTGCTGGCAACGGCGAGCCACCGGTAGAGCCCGGCGCAGCCATTGGCCAGGTGTTGGCAGGCGCGAGCCAGTGGCGCCTTCGCCTACCAAACGAATGGAATCAGTCGGTAGCGCACTGCCCGCTGGTAGCCCCGGTACCCTTGCAGCGTGTCTGCGAGAAGTCGCTCCTCGTCGCCAATCCGGGCGACAATCGCGGCAGCGAGCGGGGCCACCAACGGGATGGCTACGAGCGAGCCAAGCGCCGGTGGCGTGAACAGGAGCATAAGCAGCGCGCCCGCGTACATTGGGTGGCGGACCCACCGGTAGGGCCCGGTCGCGACCAGCTGCTGGCCGGCCGAGACCGCGATCGTGCCTCTGGTGTAGCGATTCTCCCGGAACACCAGAAACACGATGACAAAACCCATCGCGACCATAAGCTCACACAGGATGCTGGCCAACGGCGGCACGCGGGACCACGAGTAGCGGAAGTCGAGGCCCGCGACCACGTACATCGCAACGAACAGCAGGCCCGCAATCGACTGGATCGACCGCTGCAGTGGCCGCGTCTCGGCGGCCGGACCGGCCTGCAGCCGCCCGGCAAGGAGCGCTCTGTCGTATAGCGCAAGGTAAGCCGTGATGAGGATGGTCGATCCGCCGAAGACCGCGAGATACACCAACGCCAGCGAGAATGCGAAGGATCCGGCGGCCACGAACAACGCCGCGCTAATGATGGACATCAGGAAGGCCAACCCGGCGAAGGCCTGGATCATGAGTCTCATGCAGAATCTCCCTAGCGTGTCGTGCGCCCCGCATTCGGGCCAGGCGGACCGCGGCGGCCAGTGCGCGCTTGAGTAAGCTATAGCGGGCGGCCCCGTGCATGCAATGAGCGCGGGCCCCGGACAGGCGAGCGTGATTCGCGCTCACCTCGGCCGATGCTGCGTACCCATGCCCGCAGTGATGAACACCGCCGTAGCTTCACCGTCGACATCCGCCGTGTGCCACGTCCCTGGCGGATTCACGGCATACTGCCCCGGCCCCAGGATGATGCTCGAGGTCGTTCCATCCGGGTGCTCCTGATGCAGTGTCAGTCGTCCACCGGTACAGAGCACGACCTCGCTGCCATGAGGATGCATCTCCCACGTTGCCCAGGACTCGGCGAACGAGTGCATGCTTACCAGACGCCCCTCGATGCCGTCCTTCGCGTGACGGGCCTCATAAGCCGAGTACCAGTCCATTGAGCCGGTGAACGTGGGCTCCACGGAGGCGGTCGCGCCAAGCCCGAGATGCAGGGGATGTTGGGTTAATTCATACACAAACATCTGGCGCTCTCCATCGGAGGTAGTCGATCCGGACGGCGGAAACAGCGCGCTGGCGTCTCGACATGCCGCCCAAATACTGAATTTTCGAATTCGCCATCCGGCCAGCCAACTCGCTTCGGATGTTGGCAAAGTTAGCACACTCTCCACGGGCTCACCGAACGCAGCGTATCGCGGCAACCCCGGAATACGCCGAGTTGCTCCGGCATGTCGCGCGGCGAAGTCCTCACGGACAGGAATTCTGGCAACTGGAGTCGTTTGGCGTCATCGCCCGGACCATCGTGGCCGTCGCTCGCTATCTGCGCCCTCCCCAGTACGCCGTCGCAATGTCAATGAAGGCCCGCAGTTTCGGCTGCGTCTGGCTTCGAACCGGAAAATAGAGAAACAGGCCGGCTTTGGTCGGCAGGTGCGGCGCAAGCACTTCCTCGAGTGCACCGGATTCGATATCGGCTTTCACGAGGAGATCGACGGTATAGGCAAGACCCAGCCCCAGCCTGGCGAACTCGACCATCCCGAGATGGTCGTTGACGACAATTCCACCGGGCGCATCGAGCGAGTATTCGCCGCCGCGCCGCAGGAATTGCCAGCGATAAATCGTGTGCGCCGATGGAAAACGATAGCGGATGCACTCGTGCTGCATCAAATCCTTCGGCGAGCGTGGGCGGCCGCGCGCCGCGAAATAGGCGGGCGATCCGACGACGGCCCACCGAAAGTCGGGCGTCAGCCGCACAGCAACCATATCGCGCTCGACAAACTCCTCGATGCGAATCCCCGCATCGAACTGCGCGGTGGACAGATCGACCGTGGCGTCGTTGACGTCAATTTCGACCGTCACCTCAGGGTAAAGCCGCCGGAATTCGGGCAGGATGCGCGCGACTATCAATTCCATGGCGATACGCGGCACGGACAGGCGCAGATTGCCGGCCGGACGCTCGCGCAAGGCGTCGAGTGCCCCCAACGCCTCATTGATTTCGACCGCTGCAGGCGCCAGCCGGCTCATCAGTCGGGCTCCTGCCTCGGTCAAGGAAACACTGCGCGTCGTGCGCAGAAACAGTGGCAATCCGATGCGCGTCTCGAGCGAGCGAATGGCCTGGCTGACCGCGGACGGCGTGACGCCCAGCTCGGCCCCGGCCGCGCGGAAACTCGCATGCCTGGCAACCGCCAGAAACTCGGCAAGGCCTGTGAATTCGTTGGTATAGGTCATCGCAGCATTGTTAAGAAAATCTAATTAAACCATGTTCATAATATCAATTTATTTTTCTATCTGGCACTGCCATCATAACTGCCGAGACGGCCATTGCCGCCATTTTGAGGAGAGTTGCCATGATTGATCCGCAGGAACTTGCCAACCGATATGTGGAAGTCTGGAACGAGCGTGACGCCAAGCAGCGGCGACAGCAGATCGCGGCGCTGTGGGTGACCAACGGCACCCATTATGTGGGCACGCGCGAGGCCCGTGGCTACGAGGAACTCGAGCAGCGGATTATCGGGTCGCACGAGAAAAACGTCGCGCAGGCGGGCAACCGCTTCCGGGCGGTCAGGGACGCGTGCGCGCTGCGCGACGTTGTCACTTTCCACTGGGAGATGCTGGCGGGGCACGATGACACGGTCCTGGCCGTCGGGCTTGAATTCCTGGTGCTCGATACCGATGGGCGCATCGTCACCGACTACCAATTCGTGCCCGGCCAGGCGCAGCCGCTGACAAGGGGTTGACCGGCGCCGGCGTGGCGTCGACGTGGGTCCGCGCCGGCAAGTGGCCATATCCGTGACCATCTGAACCGAGGAGAAAAAGCCATGAAAAGCTATCACGCCAGCCTGGGCGCCGGCATCGCTGGAATCAGCGTTCGCGAGCGGCAAAGGCCCGCGCCGGGCCCCGGCGAGGTGCTCATCCGCATCCGCGCCTGTGCCCTCAATGCCCGTGAATTGATGATCCTGCGCGGGTATTACACGCTGCCCGTCAAGCCCGACGTCGTACTTTTGGCCGACGGGGCCGGCGAGATCGTTGACGTCGGCACTGGCGTGGCGCGCCACAAGGTCGGCGACCGCGTCGCCGGCTCGGTGTTTCCGCGTTGGATCGACGGCCGATTCAGCCTGGATGTCGCCGCGCAAATTGGCGGCTCGCTCGATGGGATGCTCGCGGAATTCGTCGTGGCAAGCGAGGATGCGGTGGTGCGCATTCCGGATCACCTGTCGTTCGAGCAGGCGGCGACGCTGCCCTGCGCCGGCGTGACCGCGTGGAACGCGCTGACCGGGCTTCGTCCACCGTCGCCTGGCGACACCGTACTGACGCTCGGATCCGGATCGGTGTCGCTGTTCGCACTCGCGTTCGCCAAAATGCACGGCGCGCGGGTGATCGCCACGACCTCCAGCGACGACAAAGCCGAACGCCTGCGTCGCCTGGGGGCCGACGAAGTCCTCAACTACAGGGCCGTTCCGGAATGGCAAGCGGCGGTCCGCGAATTGACCGGCGGCCGCGGCGTCGATCATGTCATCGAAGTGGGCGGCGGCGGCACGCTTGAGAAGTCACTGAAATCGGTAGCGATCGAAGGCCAGATCGCGATCGTCGGCTGGCTTGCCAACCAGACCACGACAATCGATGTTCGTGCGATCGCCGGCAGCGTAGCCACCATGCGCCGCGTTGCGGTCGGCAGTCGCGCCCAGTTCGAAGCGATGAACCGCGCGATCTCGGCTCACCTCACGGCACCGGTGATCGATCGCGTCTTCGACTTCGCCGACACGCTGTCGGCATTCCGCTATTTCGAGGCAGGCAACACCTTCGGCAAGGTGGTGGTGCGGCTCCCTTGATGGCGCGCTACGCCGTCTGGCTCACTGCCCCGCCTCATCTGCCAGCCGGCTCAGCTCGTGCCTTGGACCCCGCATTCTCAATGCGTCAACTATTTCGGTTTGCTCAGCGATGTCCGCTCGTTTTACACCCCGTTACACACGTCACTCCCCGGTATCACCCGGCGCGCATCGGCGCGGCTAGACTGCATTTCATCGACCCGCCTGATCGTCTGGCGGGCCAGTAACCGGGAGTCGATATGAAAAAAGCAAATTATTTTGTGGCGGCTATGGTGGCCGCGATGGCGGTGCTTGCGATGAATGCGCAGGCGCGCGAGAACATTGGCATGAACAGCGGCATGCAGGCCGGCGTCGCCTCCGGGGCGGATCATATGGGGGCAAGCGCGGGGTCCGATATTCAGGTCAGCCCGAGCCAGCACCCGGACGACCGGCGCGTGGCGCCGCCGCATGAGATGGCGCAGCGGCATGACGTCCGGCGTACGCCGATGACGCGCGATCGCGCGCGTCATCGTGTCTCTGGACAAGAGATACATCGCTCCATCACGCGGCAGCACGCAGTGAAGCGTTCGGTGCGGCGCGATATCAGACGCGACGTGCAGCACGCGGTGCATGACCGCACGCATCACAACCGCACGATGTGAGCTCGCGCAATCAACTTTCCAGACATCAACGGCAGCCGGCGCGGATCGCCACCGGCCGCCGTCGCGAATTGGCATGGCAGCGGCCACGAACGGAGGCCGCGCTTTTTGAGCCTCAGGCGCCGCGCAGTCTGTCGAGCAGCGCCTTGGCCGCCGGCTCCGACGAAGCCGGATTCTGGCCAGTGATCAGCAGGCCGTCGACCACCACGTGCGGCGCCCAGTCGGCCGCTTTCGAATACTCGCCGCCATTGGCCGCGAGCATGTCCTCGACCAGGAACGGCACCACGTCGGTGAGCTCCACCGCCGCTTCCTCGCTGTTGGAAAACCCCGTGACCTTGCGGCTGTTGACCAGCGGCTCGCCGTCTTGCGCCTTGACGTGGCGCAGCACGCCAGGGGCATGGCAGACCGCGGCCACCGGCTTGCCGGCAGCGATCATTTGCTCGATCAGCGCGATCGAGTGCTTGTCTTCGGCGAGATCCCACAACGGGCCATGACCGCCCGGATAGAACACAGCGTCAAAGTCGGTGGCACGTACCTCGGCAAGCTTGCGGGTGTTGGCGAGTTCGGCCTGCGCGGCGGGGTCTGCGGCGAAGCGGCGCGTGGCGTCGGTTTGCGCCGACGGGTCGCTGCTTTTCGGGTCGAGCGGCGGCTGGCCGCCGCGCGGCGAGGCGAGTGTGAGCTCGGCCCCGGCGTCCTTGAGCGCGTAGTACGGCGCTGCGAATTCTTCCAGCCAGAAGCCGGTCTTCTTGCCAGTATTGCCGAGCTGGTCGTGCGAGGTCAGAACGAAGAGAATCTTCATGGGAAAGGCTCCTTGGATAGGGCTCAGGATCAGCGGGCGAGGCACCGGCCGGTTGAGGCCGGCGTCTCGAATGGGGCTTGGCGTGCGGCTCAGGGCACCGCTTAAAGCGCCGCCTCGAGCACGCGGCGGCTGACCTCGAGGGTGACGTCCTGCCGCTCGCCGAGCGCGGTCATGTCGTGGGCTTCCAGCTGCGCGACCAGGTCGTCGAGCGCGGCGGCGTTGATCGCATAGTCTTGCAGGCGGGTTTTCACGTCGAGGCTTTCGAAGAACGCGCGCGTGCGCTCGATGGCCGCGTCGATGCGCGCGTCTTCGCTGCCCTGCGTGATACCCCAGACGCGCTGCGCGTATTGCAGCAGCTTGGCACGCTTGCTGTCGCGGCGCACCTGCAGCATCGGCGGCAGCACGATGGCCAGCGTGCGCGCATGGTCGATGTTATACCTTGCGGTGAGTTCGTGCCCGATCATGTGCGTGGCCCAGTCGTGCGGCACGCCCGCGCCAATCAGCCCGTTGAGCGCGAGTGTGGCGACCCACATCAGGTTGGCGCGCACTTCGTAGTCGTGCGGCTCGGCCAGCGCGCGCGGGCCGATTTCGATCAGCGTTTGCAGCAGCCCCTCGGCGAAACGGTCTTGCGCGAGGCCGCCGGCCGGATACGTCAGATATTGCTCGATGATGTGCGTGAAGGCATCGACCACGCCGTTGGCGATCTGGCGCGGCGGCAGCGTGAAAGTCTTGCGCGGATCGAGAATCGAGAATTGCGGGAAGGTGTGCTGGCTGTGAAACGGCAGCTTGGCGTGTGTGGCGCGCCGGGTGATCACCGCGCCGCTATTCATCTCGGAGCCGGTAGCCGGCAGCGTCAGCACGCTGCCCAGCGGCAGCGCGCGGGTAACGTTCTCGCCGCGCGCCTCCATGATCTGCCACGGCTCGCCGTCGAACAGCGCGGCGGCGGCGACGAACTTGGTGCCGTCGATCACCGAGCCGCCGCCCACGGCCAGCAGAAAATCACGCTGTTCGCGGTGCACCTGCGCGACGGCGCGCATCAGCGTTTCATACGACGGGTTCGGCTCGATCCCGCCGAATTCCGCGAAGTCGTGCCTGGCCAGGGCCGCGCGCACTTCAGCCAGCGTGCCGCTTTTCTCGGCGCTGGCGCCGCCATACAAAACCAGCACGCGCGCGCCGGCCGGCACTAGCTCGGCCAGGCGACCGATGGTGTTTTCGCCAAAGACGATGCGGGTGGGATTGTAGTAATCAAAATTTTGCATAAGACGCGTTTCCTATTAGACCAGTCGTCTCGAAAGACGGCAAAAAAACGGCATGCCAGCGTTTGCGCGAACGCCGCGCCATCGCACGCCTCGGGTGAATACGTCAGGAAGTGGCGGCCAGGCCGAGCATCTGCCGGGTGGCGTCCAAGGCCACGTCGAGCGGCCGGCCGTCGCGCCGGATTTTTTCCAGCAGCGTGGCGCCCAGCCACAGTTCGTACAGCGTCGCCGCCGTGGCATACGGCTCGATGCCGGCATCGAGCGAGCCGTCGCCCTGCCCGGCCTCGATGCAGCGCGCCAGACGCTCGACGATTTGCGCGGTGCCGCGCTCGAGCGCCGCGCGCATGGCTTCCGACAGGTCGCACACTTCGGCGCCGAGTTTTACCACCAGGCATTTGCGATCGGGGGCGCCGCCCGACTGCATGGCATGCCAATCAGCCCAGTAGCGCATCAAACGCTGCGCGCCCGTGCCGGCATCGCGCATCAGCAGTTGATCGACATGGTCGAGGTAATCGGTGAAATAGGCGTTGAGCAACGCTTCGCCGAACGCTTCCTTGGAGCCGAAGTAGTGGTAGAACGAACCCTTCGGAATTCCCGCGGTGGCGAGAATTTCGTTCAGGCCGACACCGGTGAAGCCCTTGCGCAGCATGATGGGCTTGGCGGTATCGAGAATGTGTTGCCGCATTTCGGCGGCGCTGGTGGCGTTCATGGGGGCTTATGATAACCAAAAATTAGACCAGTCGTCTAGTAAACCCCTGCCGGCCGCTGTTGCAACGATTCGACACACACGTCATTGCGATCGCCCGAGCGCGCCGGCTTGTGGGAGAATCAGCGCAATACAGCCCGCAACACCGGACGGGCACGACAGACTCAACGGGGATATCAATCATAATGAAGGGGTTCGAATCTCGCGGCAGTCGGGCCGATTATCTCGCCCGCGAAGTCCTGACAGCACAGTTGCAGGTCCTGCAGACCGGACTGCCTTTGACCGCCTGGGCGGTTTTCCAGCACAAGGGCGGTGACTGGCACGCATTGGCCGTCTCGGGCGAGGTCGGGAACACCGATCTTGCGTTACTTGCGCAAAGCATTCTCGACGGAGCGAGTGTCAACGACGACGATACAGCGCCCTTCGAATTTCGCCCGGCAAATGCCGCGGAGCTCGACTTGCTGGGCGCGCAGGCCGGCACATCGCGAATCTTTCGGGCCATCCTCACGCCCAGCGGCGGCCACAGCCGCGGCGCGTTGCTTGGATGGCTGCATGGCGGCACGCAGATGCCCACACCCGACACCCGCATTGTGATGCCGGCCTTGGCGAGCATGGTCGGCATAATGCACTTGCATGCCGAACTCATCACCACCGAACGGCTAGTGCTCGAGACGCGCCACGAAGACCTGCTCGACCCGCTGACCGGCACGCTCAACCGGACCGGCTGGGATCAATACCTGCAACAGATCGAGGCGGCACTCAAGGGGCGCGACGAAGACGCAATGATCACCGTGCTCGATGTCGACTACCTCAAGGCGGTCAATGAACGGGATGGCCGCGCCGCGGGCGACGAAATGCTGCGGCGCGCCGCCCAGACCATCCATGCCGTGCTGCGCCGCCGCGATTGCGTGGCCCGGCTCGGCGCCGACGAGTTTGCCATCTTGCTGCAGGACATCGCGCCGTCCGAGGCCGAAGCCCTTTCGGCGCGCCTGACGGCCGCGCTGAAATCGGTGGATATCAGTGTCTCGGTCGGACTGGCGATGAAATCCGAAGCCGGCTCGCTGAAAAAGGCGTTCGCGCTGGCCGACTCGAGCATGTACGCCAACAAGCGCAAGAAGCACGGCACGCCAGCCGCACGCACCGACGCCGAGATCGAGAGCCATGGGGCGGCGGTATGAAGCGGCCCGCTCCGGACGTTCGGCCGCGGCGATCAGACGGCGCATCGGTAAATCTTTACAGCTGGTTACAGACGTCACAGGCCGGTAGCACATGCCGCCCCGGCGCACCGCTAAATTGGGTGTGAACACATTGCCACGATCAGTGGCGCATTCACCCCAGGCGGTCTAAGGAGTTGGCATGAAAAAAGCAAATTATCTGATCGGCGTGGCGTTGGCCGCGATGTCGCTGGTCGCTCTCAACGCCCAGGCCCGCGGTGGCGGCATGGGCGCCGGGGTCGGCGCCGGCATGAGCGCCGGCGTGGACGGCGGTTCCATGGGATTGAGGGCCGGCGGCATGTCGAGCTCGCATATGAGCACCAGCGGCATGGCCAATACCAACGGCTTCTCGGCATCGGATCGGGATAACGGGATGGCGCGCGCGCAAGATCGCAGCAGCATGCACGCCAACCTGGCGGATTCCCGCACTCGCACGCGTTATACGCACACCCGCCACCACACCACTCAGCGCCACGAGGGCAAGCACGTGGCACATCAATACGGCCACGCGAGCAATTAACCTCGCGCTGCACCATCACGCTCGACGCCCCGCCCGGCACGCCCGACGGGGCGCAGTGCGTCAAATCAGTAAATAGTTCTGCGGCTCGTTGATTGGCGGCAACGCGCGCTCGCCCAGCATTTCCAGCAGCGACGCCTGGATGCTTTCGCTCATGGCATTGAGCGGCAAGTCGTTCGCATCGGTGCCGAATGGCTCCTCGATCTCCGCGCTCAACGCTTCCAGCGCAAAGAACGTGTAGGCAATAAACGTCACCACGACCGGCGTCATCAAGCCGATCGAGTCAACCAGACCGAACGGTAGCAACAGGCAATACAGATACACAGTCCGATGAATGATCACCGCATAGGTGAAAGGAATCGGCGTGCCGGCAATCCGCTCGCAGCCGCCGAGCATATCGGTCAGATACCCCAGATGGGTTTCCATAGTCTGCGCGAGCGCCGGCGCCAGAACGCCCTCGCGGCGCCGCTCGCGCATCCACTCGCCGGCCATCAGCAGAAGCATCGCTGGCTGAAAACGCAGACCCTCCAGCCGAGCCCGATCGGCCGACTCGAGCCAGCATGCCAGATCGTCGCTCGCGTCGGTGCCCCGCAACTGATGGCGCAACGCATGAACGAACGCAATCAGGCGGTAGACGAATGCCTTGGCTGGCATAGGATCGTCGACCACGGTGAGCGCCTGGCGCGCCAGCGAGCGGGTTTGGTTGAGCACGCCACCCCACAACACCCGTGCTTCCCAATAGCGCGCATAACTGGTGCTGTTGCGAAAGCCGAGAAAAATCGCGAGTGTCAGGCCGATCAGCGAAAACGGCACGAAATTCAGCGACACCTTCCACGCGAAAAGGCGCCCGTGCGCGAGTGTCACCATCACGGCAAATGCCATGGTCAGCAACAGTTGCGGCAGGATTTCGGGTAACACCGAGCCCCGCAGGACAAAAAGCATGCGAAACCAGTGAAGGCGAGGACGAACGATCATAGTTGTCAGACCCAACATGAAACGCCGCACGCTCACGTGGCGATGCGGCGCAAAAAAGCCTGCCGGCGATGCGCCGAAGCGCGACTCGCGGGCAGCCGCATTATAGGATGAGTGCGCCACATCGGCTCAGCGAGCGCTGGCGCCGCGCCTTTCTCCTGCATGCCCGGCAACCCCGGGAAATCCCCTAGGCCAATTTAGCCAGGCATTACCTTCGCACCGATCGGCATTCCTAAAATCGTGCTCAAGGAGGTGCCGAATGGCCAAATTGATTCACACCATGATCCGCGTGCTGGACCTCGACAAATCGCTGCGCTTTTATGAAACGGCGTTCGATTTGCATATCTCGCACCGACTCGATTTTCCCGATTTCTCGCTGGTCTACCTGCGCAATGCCGAGGCCGACAATGAGATCGAGCTGACCTGGAACAAGTCGCGCACGGCGCCTTACACCCATGGCGACGGTTATGGGCATGTAGCCGTTTGCGTCGACAACGTCGCTTCGGCCCATCAGCGCATGCGGGAGCTTGGCTTCAACCCGGCCGATATCCGCGAGTTTCACGACGGCGCCAACCAGTTGCTGGCACGCTATTTCTTCGTTCAGGATCCCGACGGTTACAAGATAGAAGTGCTGGAGCGCCACGGCCATTATCAGTGAGGCCGGGTAGGAAGTGGTCGACATTCATAGAACAGCAGTCCCCCCATCAAAAATTCAGGAGACAAACATGAAACGTGCTGTGATTCCGATCCAGGCGGATGATTGCCGGGGTCCCGTCGAAAGTATCGCTGCCATCCGGCTTACGCGCCGCAGTCTGCTCAAGGGCGCCGGCATTCTGACGGGCACCCTGGCGGTTTCGTCGACGCTGGCGATGGTGGCGCCCAGCCGCGTGTGGGCGCTCGAAATGTCGTCGTTCGATGCGCATCAGGGCGCGGTCATCCTGGCCTTCACGCGCCACCTCTATCCGCACAAGGGGCTCGAGGACGCCGTCTATGCGCTGGTCGTCAAGGCGCTGGATCAAAAGGCCAAGGCCGATTCGGCCAACAGGAAAACGCTGCTGGCTGGCGTCAAGCGGCTCGACGGCATCGCCGGCACCAATTGGCTCAAGCGTTCGGCGTCGCTGCAGGCGGTCGACGTGGCATCGATGGAGGGCGACCCGTTTTTCGAACTGGTCAGGAGCACCGCGGTGGTCTCCCTGTACAGCAACACCATGGCCTATGCCCATTTCGGCTACGGCGGGGAAGAAGGCGACGGCGGCTACCTGCACAAGGGATTCGACGATCTGGCCTGGCTGCCCAATCCTCCCGCCGAAGACAGCGGGCCGATCCCCCAGGATAGCTAAATAGACTTATTGCAGGAGACATCGATGGACGCGAACTACAACAAAATCAATTTCTCGCTCGACGATGACCATGTGGTCGTCATCATCGGGTCCGGCGCCGGCGGCGGCACGCTCGCCAATGAGCTTGCCCAGAAAGGCGTCGACGTAGTCGTGCTGGAGGCCGGAAAGCTGCTCAACCGGGGCGACTTCATCGCCGACGAGTGGCCCGCCTTCCAGCAGCTTTCATGGCTCGATAAGCGCACCACCTCGGGATCGTGGCGCGTTGCCCGCGATTTCCCCAACCTGCCGGCATGGATTTGCAAGACTGTGGGCGGCACCACCGTTCACTGGGCCGGCGCCAGCCTGCGCATCCAGCCGCATGAGTTCAAGGCGCGCACGACCTACGGCGCGCTGCCCGGCGCCAACCTGCTGGACTGGCCGGTCACGCGCGAGGAGCTCGACCCGTATTACGCGCGCGCCGAAAACAAAATGGGCGTGACTCGCACCAACGGCATTCCCGGCTTGCCCGGCAACAACAACTTCAAGGTGATGCACGCCGGCGCGAGCAAGCTCGGCTACAAGGAATGCAACACCGGGCATATGGCGATCAACAGCCAGGTTCGCGATGGCCGCAGCCACTGCTTTCAGCGCGGCTTCTGCTTTCAGGGATGCCGCACCGGCGCCAAGTGGTCGACCCTCTATACGGAAATCCCTCACGCGCAAGCCACCGGCCATATGGAGTTGCGCACGCAAACGCACGTCGTGCGCATCGAACACGACATGCACGGCAATGCGTCGGCGGTGCTCTATTACGACGCCCAGGGCAAGCTGCAGCGTCAGAAGGCCCGCGTGGTGAGCGTGGCGGGCAATTCGATCGAGTCGCCGCGCCTGCTGCTCAATTCGGAATCGGCACTGTTCCCCAACGGACTGGCCAATTCGTCGGGCCAGGTCGGACGCAACTATATGCGGCATACCACCGCGTCGGTCTATGGCGTGTTCGAAAACAAGGTCGACATGTACAAGGGCACGACGATGGCCGGCATCATCAGCGACGAGGCAGGGTTCAATCCGAGTCGGGGCTTCGTGGGCGGCTATCACATGGAAACGATCTCGCTGGGGTTGTCGTTCTACGCGGCCTTCCTCAACCCGGGCGCGTGGGGCACGAACTTCACGCAGGCGATGGACGAATACGCTCACACCGCCGGGATGTGGATCGTCGGCGAAGACATGCCGCGCGAGACCAACCGCATCACCCTGAATTCGGCGGTCAAGGACCAATACGGCATGCCGGTGGCCAATGTGCATTTCGACGACCACCCCAACGACGAAGCGATGCGCGCTCACGGGTTGCGTCAAGGTTCGGCGGTCTATGAAGCGGTCGGGGCCAAGCGCGTCTATCAGGTACCGCCCTACCCGTCCACGCACAACCTCGGCACCTGCCGGATGAGCGCGCGCGCGGCCGATGGCGTGTGCAACAAATTCGGCCAGACGCACGACGTGAAGAATCTGTTCATCTCCGACGGCAGCCAGTTCACCACCGGTGCCGCGGAAAACCCGACGCTCACGATTGTCACGCTCGCCATCCGGCAGGCCGAACACATCGCCGAGCAAATGCGTCAGCGCGTGATCTGATGGAAAGCCGGGCGGATGCATAGCGACTCGGCCTGAGCAGGGGCGGCAACGGCGGGCAGCCGCCGCATCAGAGTTCGATGCGGCGATTGCCCGCACGGCGCGCCGCTGCAGGCCGCTTTTCATTGGAGAAAGACGTCATGGCGCAGAAAAAAATATTGATGCTGGTCGGCGATTTTGCCGAGGATTACGAGGTAATGGTGCCGTTCCAGATGCTGCTGATGGTGGGCCACACGGTCCATGCGGTGTGCCCTGGCAAGTCATCCGGGCAAGCCATCAAGACGGCGATACATGATTTCGAGGGCGACCAGACCTACTCTGAGAAGCGCGGCCACAACTTCACGCTCAACGCCGATTTCGCCGCGGTGCGCGCGCAAGACTACGATGCGCTGGTGATCGCCGGAGGCCGCGCGCCGGAGTACCTGCGGCTCAACCCGCAGGTCATCGCCATCGTGAAACACTTCATGAGCGAGGGCAAGCCGACTGCGGCCGTGTGCCATGGCGCGCAGATTCTGGCTGCCGCCAATGTGCTGGCGGGGCGCAAATGTTCGGCGTATCCTGCTTGTCAACCCGAGGTGGAACTGGCTGGCGGCATCTATCAGGCGATCGGTCTCGATCAGGCGGCGGTCGACGGCAATCTGGTCACCGCGCCCGCGTGGCCGGCCCATCCTCGATTCATCGCGGAATTTCTGAAAGTACTGGGCACGCAAATCACGCCGTGATTGCGACGCTGGCGCCAACGTCCACGTCCCGCACATGCTCGCGGCGGGGCACGACATTCGAGTGAGGAGGCACGCCATGTGCAATGTCTATGTGAAGGCAGATCCGATGCTTTACGAGTCCCGAACACGCTCGCTGCGTGTGCACGGCGTGATCACTACGGTCAGGTTGGAAAATCTCTTCTGGGATGTGCTCCACGATATTGCCGAGCGCGAGAATCTGACCACCAGCCAGTTCGTCGTCAAACTGTATGACGAACTCACTACCCTGCGTGGCGAAGTGACCAATTTCGCGTCGTTTCTGCGCGTGTGCTGCTTGCGGTACCTGGCATCGCGCGAGCAGGAGCGCTCGCCCGCGGCCGAAGCCAAAGGGCAGGCGGTCGCGCCACTGCGTCAGATCAAAAGCGCCTGATGCCCGGCGCGTTGCCGGCCGCCAACGCCGGCTCACGCTGATTCGGGCATCTCGTCGTCGGCCTCGGCGCCACGACCCCGCGTAGCATCGCGTGCGGCCTGGTGCCTTATCAAGCCGGGCGCGACGGACAATCCCCGTTGCCAGGCCGCCCCGCGCAGGCTTAGCCGCAGGCTTGCGACGCCAACCCTCCCGGCTCGGCCGAGGGATCGCTCGGATCGGACAACACGATTTGATTCCTGCCCGCGGCCTTGGCCTGATACATCGCCGCGTCGGCGCGGGCCAGCAGGCGGCTTGCGCTCTCGCCGCTGTCGACGTAATAGAGCGCCACGCCAATGCTGGTCGAGAGCCGGATCGGGACCCCGCCGATCACATGCGCGGCGCTGATTTTTTCGCGCAACTTGTAAGCCACGCTCTTGGCATCGCACAGGCCGTTCTTCAGGTGTTCGAGAATCACGATGAACTCGTCGCCGGCCAATCGTGCGACACGGTCGGTCTCGCGAATCGACGCGTGCAGCGTGGCGGCAAACCACTGCAAGACCTGGTCGCCGAACTCATGCCCGCGCGCGTCGTTGAGCTGCTTGAAGCCGTCGAGATCCATGAACAGCAGCGCCATGTGGTGCTGCTGGCGGCGTGTGCGGGCCATGGTTTCCTTTAGCATCGTCATGAAGGCGCGCCGGTTCGGCAAGCCGGTGAGCGCATCGTGGTGCGCTTCGAATTCGAGTTGCTGTTGCAGTTGCTTGCGCTCGGAGACGTTTTGCCCGAGCACATAAAAGCCGGCCACGCGGCCCTCGGCATCGATGTCAGGCACGAACGACGAATGTATCCAGATCGTCCCCCAGCGGGCCGGCATCTCGTATTCGACGCTCACGTGCTCGCCGCGCAATACCCGCTGAACGTCCGGCTCCAATTGCTCGAACAATCCGGTGCCCCAAAGATCGCGAACATGCATGCCGTCGAGCCCGCCGGGCAGCACGTCGAACCACTGTTCGTGGACGCGATTGTGGAAGCGATAGTGCAGATCGGGGCCGATATAGGCAATCATCGCCGGCACGTTGTCGAGCACCGTCTTCAATTGCGCGCGACTCTCGCGTATGCTGGCCTCGCTTGCCTTGCGCTCGCTGATGTCGCGCAGGAACGCATTGATGCGCAGGCGGCCGCCAACGCGGCTGGCGCCGAGCGTGACCTCCACCGGAAAAGCGGTGCCGTCGCGCCGCAGGCCGGTCGCCTCGATACGCTGGCCCAAAAGAGTCCGCTCGCCGCTGCGCGCAAAGCGCTCGAGCGCGCTTCGATACTCCTGGCGCATTGCCGGCGGAACGATTTTCTCGATCAGCGCCGCGCCAACGGCTTCGGCCTTGGGCCAGCCGAAAATCTGCTCGGCGGCCGCATTCCAGGTCGTGATCGTGCCTTGTTCGTCGGTCTCGACAAAGGCGTCGATGGCATTCTCCAGCGTGCCGCGAAAACGCTCCTGCTCCTGCGTCAGTTCGCGCTGAAAGATCTTGCGGCGCTCGATTTCGGCGTTCAGCTCGCGCACCGCCGCGCTCAACTCGCTGGTGCGCCGAACCACCCGCCGCTCGAGTTCGGCGCGCAACGCCGCCAGCTCCTGCTCGGTGCGCTTGCGTTGGCCGATATCGCTGACGGCCGAGATGCAGTACAGCGGCTTGCCGTCCTCGTCGCGCATCACCGAGGTGACAACCTGCACCCAGATCACTCGTGCGTCCGCGCCGATGAAGCGCTTCTCCAGCGCGTAGGTTTCGATTTCGCCCGCCAGCAGTTGCTTGAATAGCGCGACATTGTGGGGCACGTCGTCGGGATGCGTGAGCTGCTCGAAGTTGGCGGCCAGCAAGGTCGCCCGATCATGTCCGAGCATCGCGCACAGGCGGTCGTTGACATGCCACCAGCGCCCCTCGACCGAAAGCAGCGCAAGCCCCACCGCGGCCTGATTCACGGTGCGCTCGAACAGCGTCTCGGTAGTCGCCAGCGAGCGGCGTGTACGCTCGGCGTCGCGCCGCTCCTCGATCAGATGGAAATACTGCTCGACCATCGCGCCAAGATCGCGCAGGCAATCGGCGTCGTCCGGACCGAAACGACGCGGCTGCCGGTCGATCAGGCACAGCGTGCCCAGCGCGTGGCCGCTGCGGGAGTACACCGGCACGCCCGCGTAGAAGCGCAGGTGCGGCGGGCCGCACACCAACGGATTGTCGGCAAAGCGCGCATCCTCGCGCGTATCGGCGACCACCATCGGCACGCCCGGCCGATTCAGGATCGCATGTGCGCAAAACGATACGTCGCGCGCGGTCTGCCGCACCGCCATGCCCACCCGCGAGATGAACCACTGGCGCTCGGCGTCAATGAGCGTTACCAGCGAGATCGGCAGCTGAAAATGCCGTGCGGCAAGGCGCGTGATGCGATCGAGTTCCTCGACGGGCTCGCTGTCCAGCACGTCGAGCGCCAGCAGTGTCTGGATGCGCTGCGCCTCGTCGTCTGGGTGTGCCGGAATGATCATGGTCTTGATGTCGTATTGTTATTTGTATTCGTTGCTTGAACCAGCGTTGCCACGTGGCGGCGCGGCTAGTCGGGCCCCCAGTGTTCGGTCGCGCTGATGCGCTCGAGCAGTTCGGCCAGCGGCATCGGCCGGCCGAAATAATAACCCTGCCCGATGTCGCACCCGATCAGGCGTAGCATCTCGAGCGTGCGGCGGTCTTCGATGCCCTCGGCGATCACCTCGCAGCCAAGGTTCTGCGCCAGACTGACGATCGACTTGACGATCGTCATGTCGCCCGGCGAATCGAACATGCGGCGCACGAAGCTCTGGTCGATCTTGATGCCGTCCACACCCAGCGCCTGCAGATAGCCCAACGATGAATAGCCGGTGCCAAAATCGTCGATCGATACCTTGATGCCGCCGGCGCGGATTCGCTCCAGCACATCGCGCGAGCGCAGCGGATCGAGCATGATCGCGCTCTCGGTGACTTCCAGTTCGAGGTGGCACGGCGCCAACCCCACTTCGTCGAGAATGGCATGCAGCGCCTGCGGGAAATCCTCGTCGAGCAGATTTCGGGTCGAAACATTGATGCACACCGAGATTTCGCAACCGCGCTGCTGCATGCTGCGGCACGCCAGGGCCGCCTCGCGGGCCACCCACCGCGTGAGCGGATGAATCATGTCGCCAAGCTCGACGAACTGAATAAATTCGCCCGGCAGTATCAGGCCGCGCGTCGGGTGCCGCCAGCGCAGCAACGCCTCGGCCCCGACGATGCGCCCCGTGCCAAGATCGACCTTGGGCTGGAAAAACAACTCGAACTGGTTCTGCGCCAGGGCCAGCTTGACATCGGAAGTCAGCGCCAGGCGCTCCTGCGAGTTGGGGTCCTTGCTGCGCTCGTAGACCGACACACCGCGTCCCTCCTGCTTGGCGGCGTACATGGCCACGTCGGCGCAGCGCAGCAGGCTGCCTGCGTCGTTGCCATGCAGGCCGGCAATCGCAATGCCGATGCTCGCGTCAATCTGCAGGCGCGCGCCCTGGATGTCGAACGGCTGTCGCACATAGCCGAGCAAATCGTGGGCGATTTGCTGGAGCGCCGGCACGTTCTCGGCGCCGGTGACGATAAAGGCGAATTCGTCGCCGCCCAGGCGCACTACGATGTCGCCGGGGCGTTGCAGACTCACGAGCCGCTCGGCCAGCTTGGCCAGCAATTGGTCGCCGGCCTGGTGACCGAGGGTGTCGTTGACTTCCTTGAAACGGTCGAGATCCATCAGCATCAGCGCGCTCACGCGCCCATACTGGCTGTCCGCCTCGATCGCGCGCCTGGCCGCCTCGGCCAGCAATGCGCGGTTCGGCAGGCCGGTGAGCGCGTCATGCGTGGCCTGATGCTGCAATGCAGCCCGCTGTGCCTTGCGCTCGGTGATATCGAAGAAAGTGACCACCGCGCCGACCAGCGCGCCGTCCTGGCGCATCGGGTATGACCAGTATTCGACCGGTATGGCCGCGCCGTCGCGGCGCCAGAACACTTCGTCATCCTTATGCGCCGGCGTCGGCTGCAGCGAAGTCCGGCAGATCGGACAATCCTCGCGCGGATAGCCGCTGCCGTCGACGCGCGTGTGATGCACCAGGTCGTGCATCGACTTACCCAGCAGTTCCTCCTCGCGCTCGAAGCCGAGCAGTGTGATGCAGGCGCGATTGACAAAGGTGCATCGCCCTGCCGTGTCGATCCCGTAAATCGCCTCGGCGGTCGACTCGAGCAACAGTTCGAGTTGCCGGTCCCGTTCGGCCAGCGCGGCGATCGCCCGCCGGGTCGACGTCACGTCCTGCAATAGCAGCAATTGCGCGTCGCGCTGCTGGAAACGGATGCGGAACGTCTTGACCCGCACGTCGATGCACTCGCCGGATTTCTTTCGGTGGCGCCAGATCCCCCGATCGATGTAGGATGCGTTGTCCTGAGGTTCAACCGCACCCGCCTCGTCGTCGACGGGCAATTGCTGAATGTCGGCCAGCGACAGCGTCAGGAACTCCTCGCGGGTGAAGCCGTAGCCCAGAATAGCCGCATCGTTGACGGCGAGAATTTTGCGGGTTTCGGCGTCGTGGATCCACATCGGATTCGGATTGCGCTCGAATAGATACCGGTACTCATGTTCCGACTCGACCAGGGCGCGCTTGGCCTGAGTCTGCTCGATCGCGATCGCCGCGAGTCCGCCGGCCAGCTCGACCAGCTCGAGCTCCTGCAGCGCGGGGCGGCGCACCTCCCGGTAATAGACCGCAAGCGTGCCGAGCACGCGGTTGGTCGAAGCGAAGATGGGTGTCGACCAGCACGCGCGCAGGCCATGACGCAGCGCCAGCGCCTTGTAGTCGGCCCAGCGCGGGTCGGCATCGATATCGGCCGCGACCACGAGTTGGCCCGTGTAGGCGCTGGTGCCGCAGGAGCCGACGTTGGGCCCGATCGCCACGCCGTCGATGGCCGCCATGTAATCGGGCGGCAACGCCGAGGCTGCGGCGTGCGTCAGGCGCCTGCCCTGCGTGTCGAGCAGCATGATCGAACAGACCGCGCCGGGGATATAAGTCTGCGCGAACTCGACGATCTCCTGGAAGATCGTCGAGTTCGGCTTGCCGGCGCTGACGAGTTGCAGGATGCGGTTCTGCGCGCTCAGGCGCGACGAGATCGATTGCAACCGCTCCATCTGCGATTCGATCTGGTCGGCCATCTGGTTGAAATCCCGGGCCAGCCGGCCCAGCTCGTCGTGTGATTCGGCGTTGCGCGCGCGCGACTTGAAATCCCCCGCCGCGAACTTGCCCATCGCGCCGGCCAGCTCCTTGATCTGCTTGAGCACGAAGGCTTCGGCACCCAGCCAGCCCGCCAGCAACGCGGCCAGCACCACCCCGATCAGGCCGGCAACGTTACCGCGATAGCGCGCCTGGGCGGCGCCCACCAGCCGACTCACCGGATAGCCGAGCGCGATCGTCAAGCCATGCGGGTCATCCGGCAAGCCGGCGGCTGCGTAGCTGAAAATCCATTGCTCGCCGGCGAGTTTTTCATCGACAGTGCCGCTCAGGTGTTCAAGACTGCGGTGGAACACCTCTGCGCTGACCGGCGCCGGCACGGCGGGCTGCGTCTGCGTCGCGTATTTGGCGAGCAGTTGGCCATTGCGGTCGAACATCAGCAGCAGCGCCTCGCGCCCGGGCGGCAGGGCATCGACCGTGGACTGCAGCGACGACAGCCGTAACGCCGCATACACGATTGCCGTTACCCGGCCCTGCGCATCGACCAATGGGTAGCCGATGCCGACGCTGGGCAAGCCGGTGACCCGCCCGATCTGGTATTCGCCAATGGCGAAATCCTTGGCGCGCAGCGCGCGCTGAAAGTAAGCGCGATCCCTGAGGTTGACATTTGGCTTGACAGGCAGGGCGCTACACAGAATCTCGCCCGAGATCGAGGCGACCCCCATGTTGCTGTAGCGCGGGTTTTTGGCGATAAACTGGCTCATGAAGGCCGAACAGCGCGGCCAGTTGCGGTTAGCGACCACGGGTGTCGCGGCCATCGAGGAGAGCACCTCCTTGGTGCTGTTGACCAGCCACCCGTGATAGTCGGCCGCCAGCTGGACCATCCGGATCGCCTCGGCCTGCTCGGCGCGACCCAAGTCATCGCGCTCGCGCGAGGCGTTATAGGTAAGCAGCGCAATGGCAGGCACCGCTGCCAACACCACCAGCAGCAGCAACCTTACCCGCAATCCCCTGAACCAGCGTGTTGAGAACTTTCGCACTGGATTGGCCCCGTTGCTCCCTTCTTCTTGGGTTCGACATTGAGACTATCGTCGGACAGGGAGTCGTCAAACTTTTGAGTCGATCAATTTGCATCACATGCCGCATGCGGCTCGATGGTTTTCCTGGGTGGCATGTCTCCGCGGGTAGGGTCGGGAGTGCGCGCAGCGCGCGATACGGCAGTGTACCTCGTTTGGATACCGGTGCGATATCTCCTAAGGTGGTGTCCGAACGGCGTGCCGGTCCGACGCGGGCTGCGCTAGGCGCGCGGCCTGACCTCCCTGGCCAGCGGCAGGCTTGCCAGACGATGGCCGATCACCGAGCGCAGCGCGGGCGGTGCATCCAGTTCGTCGAGCAAGCGCGGCCAATGCGCGCGCGCCTGCGCCACCGCGTCCCTGACAGCCGCCGTGGCGATACGCCGCGGCACGCCGGCCTGCTCGGCGATCTGCCCGTAGGTCGCCAGGGTCTCCTCGCGTTGCAGGCGATCGATCGCGACGTTCTGGCCATATGCCGCGAAACCAGGTAGCGCCGCCACACAGACGATGTCGTAGGCGGGCGACAATGCCGGCAAGCGCCCGTTGGGGTACACCACCGAGAAATTCTTCAGGTGAGCGTCGCTGTTGCCGATCAGCGCATTGACCGCCTGCCGCAGAAAAAACTGACGGACATGTTCGACGCCGCTCTGGCTGAGCCGGTACAGCACGGCAACGAACTGCACGTAGGCATCAGGCCCGGCATACTTGGCCGCCGGCATGCGCCCCAGCACCTGGCAGGCATCCTCCGCGTGGACGCGGGCGCTCGGCGTGCGATCGAAGCGGTCGACCGCGAGGTAGCGCAAATTTTCACCCAGCGACGCGGCGAGGCCATCGACCTCGATCGTCGAGAGCGGCAGCACCGTGTTCGGCGCGACGTCGACGCCAGCGGCAGCGGCCAGCCGCATGCAAATCGACTCGTTGATGATTTGCGAGTCGTCGCCCCTGGCTGGCAGCTTGGCGATCACATCGGAGAGCCGGCCGCGCGACGGCAGGGTATAGCGACGGCCCTGCTCGGCGGTCGACAGGGCCAGCTTGTTTTGCACCCCCGAGACGGACGCCGCGCCCTGGGTGGCCCCCTCGACGACACAGACTTCGAGATTGTCGGCGCCACCGGTCACGCCATACGCGCGCACCGCCGCCGGCAAGGCGTCGAGATCGGCCGGCACCACCACCACCGCGCCCGGCAAATCTTCGCCGGCTGAGGCCAGGACGCCGAAATCGTCCCTGTCGCCGGGGTTGTGGCGCGTGAGTTCGAGCCGCTTGCGCAACTCGCCCTCGGGCAGTAACCCCGCGAAATACGGCGGCAGCGCATGGCCGGTGTTGTAGAGCGCCGGATGGAACGGGTTGTCGAACACCTCCGCGGTGGCGCGGCGGCCCGCTTCGGTCGGCACCGAGATCGACAGGCTCAGCGTCGGCCGCTGCGGATCGGCGCGAAACGCTTCGGACGGCACGAAACGCACATTGCCGCCGGCCTCGCACAAATGACCGCACAGACGGCCATAAAGCCATACCTCCAGATAGCGCGGGTGAAGCGCCTCACTCATGCTCGCCCGCCAGGAAAATGTCGACCGCGCCGCGGGCCGTGCGGTCCGCCCCGCCGCCCTTGCCGGCCAGCACCTGCCGGACTTCCGCCACATGCTCGTTGGGAACCAGCACCCACTCGGCATTGAGCGACGAGGCCAGCGCCTCGAGCGTTGAGGCCCGGCTATCCTTCTTGCCCAGCAAGATGGCCGACACATTCGGCACCGCCATGCCGAGCAGGCGCCCGACCTCGGCCAGACTCATCCGACGGTGCTCCCGTAACGCCCGGCATTGAGAGATTAATGACATAAAATCAATTTATACATTAAATGATTCTATAATATAACTATGATGCCAAGCACAGCAAGATATGTATTATTTTATAGAATCTTTTCAATGGCGCATTGATTTTATAGAATCTTTTTTATGCAAGGTGATAGGCCGTGCGCTTTTTCATCGCATGGATGACGCAGGCGCCGAATGAAGCCATGTTGCAGCGCGGCGTATTGCCGCACTCCCTCGTCGTTCGATAGCTTCAGAGGCAATCGGAATTGTCCTATAAGTCCAATAAATATCAACGGTTTATTGATCTTGAGCAAAGATTATCCCGATAACCGCCGCGTCCTTTTGACGCACGCTGCACCGTAGCAATACGGCGGGCATTGTCCTACGCTTACTTCGTCTGCCTCGCGCAGAGCGCGCCGACAACAGTCCCCGCGCAACGCTTTTTTTCGCAGTCGAACAACCATGGCCCCCGCCCTATCCGCTTTCGACCTGGCACGCATCCAGTTCGCTTTCACCGTTTCGTTCCACATCGTATTCCCGGCGCTGAGCATCGGCCTGGCCAGTTTCATCGCCGTGCTCGAATGGCGTTGGCTCAAGACCGGCAAGGCCTATTACAAAACGCTTTGCCTGTTCTGGTCGAAGATCTTTGCCGTGGCCTTTGCGATGGGCGTGGTCTCCGGCGTGGTGATGAGCTATCAGTTCGGCACCAACTGGTCGGGCTTTTCCAGCTTCGCCGGCCCGATTACCGGCCCGCTGCTGATGTACGAGGTCATGACCGCATTTTTCCTCGAGGCCGGCTTTCTGGGCATCATGCTGTTCGGCTGGCACCGCGTCAGCGCCCGCGCGCATTTTGGCGCGACGCTGACGGTGGCGCTCGGTACGTTGATTTCCACCTTCTGGATTCTGGCCTCGAACAGCTGGATGCAAACGCCGCAAGGCTTCAAGGTGGCCGACGGCCATGTCGTGCCGGTCGACTGGTTCAAGATCATTTTCAATCCGTCGTTTCCGTACCGGCTCGCGCATATGGCGCTGGCGGCCTTCATCGTAGCGGGATTGGTGGTCGCCGCCACGGGCGCCTGGCACCTGCTCAAGGGGCGCCGTGATCCGGCCGTCACCAAAATGTTCTCGATGGCGCTTTGGCTGCTGCTGATCCTCACGCCAATTCAGGCACTCGTGGGCGACCAGCATGGCCTGAACACGCTCAAGTACCAGCCAGCCAAGATTGCCGCGATCGAAGGCCTGTGGAACACCGAACACAATGGCACCGCGCTCAACCTGTTCGGTATTCCCGACATGAAGGCTGAAACGACGCGCTATGCCATCTCGATTCCGCACCTCGGCAGCCTGTTGCTCACGCACAGCTGGGACGGCGCCGTTCGCGGCCTGAAGGATTTCCCGGCCGCCGATCGACCCGACTCGACGGTCGTGTTCTGGAGTTTTCGCATCATGGTCGGATTCGGGTTGCTCATGATCGCGATGTCGGTGCTGGCATGGGTGCTGCGCCGTCGTCACCGGCTATATGAAGCGCGTCTGTTTCACAAGTTCGTGCTCGTCATGGGCCCGGCCGGATTCGTCTCGCTGCTGGCCGGCTGGGTCACCACGGAAGCCGGTCGCCAGCCGTGGGTCGTGTACGGCGTGATGCGAACCTCGCAGGCCGTCTCGCCCCTCACCACGCAGCAGGTCGGGCTGTCCCTGATGATTTTTGTGATTGTCTACTTTCTGGTATTCGGCACTGGCGTCTATTACCTGCTCAAGCTGATGCGCTCCGGACCCGCGCTGCCGGGTCAGGCGCAGCCGCATGCATTGGGCAATCTGCCCAGTGGGCGAGCACAGACCGGCCGGCTGGCCGATGCGTGAGACTTTTCGAATAGCGAGGCAACAATGAATGTGACTGTCATATGGGCCGGCATTATCGCACTGGGCCTGTTCATGTACGTCGTGCTCGATGGTTTCGATCTGGGCATCGGCATCCTGTTTCCGCTGTTTCCCGATGCCCGCGAACGCGACCTGATGATGAACACGGTAGCGCCGGTGTGGGACGGCAACGAGACGTGGCTGGTGCTTGGCGGCGCGGGATTGTTCGCGGTATTTCCGGTGGTGTATTCGACCGTGCTCTCGGCGCTGTACCTGCCGCTGATCTTTATGCTCGTGTGCCTGATCTTTCGCGGCGTGTCGTTCGAGATCCGCGCCAAGGCCAATCGCACCAAGCCGATGTGGGATTTGGCATTCATTGGCGGCTCGACGGGCGCGGCCTTTTTTCAGGGTGTCGCGCTGGGTGCGTTCCTGCAGGGCATCCCGATGGCCGATGGCCGCTTCGCCGGCGGCGCCTTCGAATGGCTCACGCCGTTCGCGGTCTTCACCGGCCTGGGCCTGGCCGCAACCTATGCGCTGCTGGGCTGCTGCTGGCTGGTGGCCAAGACCGAGGGGGATCTCCAGCGACGCCTGCACCGGCTGGCGTGGCCATTGACGGTCGTCCTGCTTGGGTTCATCGCGGCCATCAGCGTGTGGACGCCGCTGCAGGACCCGCATATCGCCCAACGCTGGTTCGACACCGCCTGGCTTTACCGCCTGTTGCCAGCGCCGCTGCTGGTGGCCGTGTGCGCCGGCGCGATGTATCGGGCGCTGCGCGGCCGGCACCACATCACGCCGTTCGCGCTTGCGCTGGGTATCGTGCTGATCGGTTACGCCGGATTGCTGGCCAGCCTGTGGCCGTTCGCGATCCCCGCGAGCCTGACGCTATGGGAAGCCGCCGCGCCGCGTTCGAGCCAGATGTTCACGCTGGTCGGCGCGGCGGTCATTTTGCCGGTCATCCTCGGGTACACGACCATGGGTTACTGGGTTTTTCGCGGCAAGGTGCGGCATGACGACCAACACCACTACCACTGAAAACGCGGCGCCCGCCTCGCCCGCGCGGCAAACCGCGCGGGGCTGGCTGTGGTTCATCGGGCTCTGGTGCACCGGCGTGGGCGCGGCCGTGCTGCTTGGCCTGACCTTCAGGCTGCTGATGGACCTGACCCTGTTTGCCGTGAAGTAGCCGCGCGCGCCCCGAGTCCCTCGGCTTATCGAGCCCGCGCGATCACCTGCGCCAACCCGACCCGTCCGGTCTTGAGATTGCTCGCCAGATTGGCCGCCATGGCGCCGAACCCGGGCCCCATCACGACGTGGATGCCCAGCGGCGGCGGTGCATTCGAGGCCGCGGCCGGCGCCGCTTGCGCGGCCAGCCAGGCAAGCGCCGCGTCGGCCGTGTCGCGCCACGAGACGATATCGAATCCGCTGGCTTCGAGCACCGCGCGCATGGCCGCAGGCGCCAGCAGAAAGCTGTTCTGCGGCTCGCGCGCCCACGGCACCGGAAAGGTCAGCGGCGCGTCCTCGTTCTCGCCCTGCACCACGTCATAGATCGCGAAGGCGCCGCCGGGCTTGAGGACCCGGC
Source organism: Pandoraea sp. (assembly GCF_004297875.1). Lineage (GTDB taxonomy): Bacteria > Pseudomonadota > Gammaproteobacteria > Burkholderiales > Burkholderiaceae > Pandoraea. The sequence continues at coordinate 59,139 of NZ_SCSK01000005.1, forward strand.
GTATTTCGCCATACAGCCCGGCGCGGTCGCTGATATTCATGGCCACATGCTGGGTCCAGGCCGCGTCGAATTGCGCATCGTCGAACGGCAGGGCCAGCGCATCGGCCCGCTCGAAGGCAACCCGGTCGCCGAGTCCGGCGCGCGCCGAGAGTTGCTCGGCAATCTCGATGAATGGCTCGCACAAATCGATGCCCGTGACGTGCACGTCAAAATTGGCGGCGAGAAACCGCGCCGCGCCGCCCAGCCCGCACCCCACATCGAGCACCGTGGACCCCGGCTGCAGCGCGAGCGCGCCGGCCAGTTCCTGGGTGGCGGCCAGGCCGCGCACGTGAAACTGATCGAGCGGTGCGAGCTCGCGCCATGTCAGCCGGCCGTCGCCGAAGCCGGCCTCCCGCAGCGCCTGCGCGACCCGATCCGGCAGCGCCTGCGCGCCATAGTGGGCATTGATGGTTGCAGCGTCATTCATCATCGTACTCCTCGGTGAATCGGCCCATACCTCGACAACGCGCTTGCGCCGCATGCGAACGCGCCCGGCGCAACCAGGCTTATTCGCTCTGCTCCGCGGCGTTGGCGCTGAGATTGAAACGACGTTTGAGTGCGCGCCGGCTATGCGCGAGCAAGGCGTCGGAGCGCTTCGGGTCCGGCTCGGCACGAGCCAGTGAAAGCGCTCCGACGAGTTCGGCCAGCATCGAGTCGCCTTGCAACTTGCTGTCGGTCACGCCAGCTTGCCTGAGTCGATCGACCAGCATCGCGCTCAACTCCCGCATGCCGACGGCGAATTGCTCGCGCGCAGCCGCATTCATGCGCGGCAGGTCGCAAGTCAGCGCCGCCAACGGACAGCCGACGCCTTTGGCATCGCGATGCATACGCGACAGATAGAAATCGATATAAGCAATTAGTCCGTCACGCGGCCGCCTGTCTTGCGTCTCATGCAGCAGACGCTCTCGGCTCTCCTCGAACATTTGGCCAATGGCAGCGACCACCAGCTCGTCTTTCGAGCCGAAGTGCGCATAAAACCCGCCGTGCGTGAGACCAGCCTTGGCCATCACGCCAGCCACCGCAACGCGGTGAGGCCCTTCGGCGCGAATAGCATCGGCCGCCGCTTTCAGCAGTTTGCGACGAGTATTTTGTTTGTGCTCTGCATCGTATCGCATGATTGCGCCTTTCTTGACATGATAAGCATCATACTAAAATTCCAATAAAGCGCCAGCTCTTTCTAAAAAATCCGTTGACTTTAATATGTTAACGATCATATTATCTTTTATATGACAATCAACATACAATCGAATGTCGATGGAGCCCATGCCGTGAGTCAGCAAATAACAAGCAACGCGCAACCAGCGGCGGCGGCCGGCGGGCAACGGCGCACTTATGGCCGCAAGCGCTGGATTGCGCTGGCACTTGCCGCGACCCTGACCGTCGTCGCCGTGCTGTTCGTCATTCGCTGGTGGACCGTGGGCCGCTTTGTCGAGCGCACCGACGACGCCTACGTCGGCGGCAACGTCACGCAAATCAGCCCGCACGTGGCCGGCTATGTGGCGCAAATTCTCGTGCGCGACAATCAATTCGTGCGTGCCGGAACACCATTGGTGCGGCTCGACGCCCATGACTACCAGGCCGCACAGGCAGCCGCGCAGGCGGGTGTGCAGCGGCGTGCGGCCGCCCTCGGCCGCCTGCACGCTCAACAAGCCCTCGAACAAGCGTTGATCCGCCAGGCGCAAGCCGAGCTGGCCGCCGAACAAGCCAAAGCTCATTTCGCCAGCCTCGACGCCCAGCGCTACCGGCGCTTGGCGCAGACCCATGCAGGCACCCAGCAGGACGCCGAACGAGCCGTTGCGGCAGCGCGGACCGCCCACGCGGAGATCGCCGCGGCCGAAGCTGGCGTACGCGCGGCCGACGAGCGACTCGCCGTCACCGGCACGCAGATCGCCGAAGCTCAGGCCGCGCTGGCGCAAGCCGACGCGAGCCTGGCGACTGCCCGGCTCGACCTCGGTTATACCGAGTTGCGCGCGCCAGTGGACGGCTACGTGGCAGACCGCTCAGCACATCCGGGCACGTATGTGAGCGCCGGCACACCTCTGTTATCGATCGTGCCGTCACGGGGGCTATGGGTGGACGCCAACTTCAAGGAAGATCAGTTGCACGACATCAAACCTGGCGACCCGGTCGACGTGGTGGCCGACGTGCTGCCGGGTACCACGTTGCGCGGCCACGTGCAAAGCCTGTCGCCAGCCACCGGGGCCGTCTTTAGTGTGATCCCGCCGCAAAACGCGACCGGCAACTTCACCAAGATCGTGCAACGCGTCCCGGTGCGCATCGCACTCGATGGCAATGCGGCCGTGCTCGGCGCGTTGCGCCCAGGTCTGTCCACCTCGGTATCGGTCGATACACGCGGCGCGCGGATGGCCGGGAGCGTCCAATGACCGGCCCGGCAGGCCACGCGAGCGCCGAGGCGCATGCACCTGTCCTGCCCTTCGCGATCATGTGCGTTGGCATGTTCATCGCGCTGCTTGACATCCAGATCGTCGCGTCGTCACTGCAAGACATCGGTGGTGGGCTGTCGGCAGCGCAAGACCAGATCGGCTGGGTGCAGACCGCCTACTTGATCGCCGAGATCATCGTCATTCCGCTCTCGGGCTGGCTCACGCGTGTGCTGTCCACGCGCTGGCTGTTTACCGCCTCGGCGCTCGGTTTCACCGCCGCCAGCATGCTGTGCGGCCTGGCCTGGAACATCCAGAGCATGATCGTGTTCCGCGCGCTGCAGGGTCTGCTGGGCGCCTCGATGATTCCAACCGTATTTACTTCGTCGTTCCACTACTTCCAGGGCCAGCGCCGCATGTTCGCGGCTGCCGTGATTGGCACCATCGCCTCGGTGGCGCCCACGCTCGGTCCGATTATCGGCGGCTGGATCACCGACACCCTGGACTGGCACTGGCTGTTCTACGTCAATCTGGTGCCCGGCCTGCTGGTGGCCGCCGGCGTGGCGACGCTGGTCGATATCGACACGCCCGCCCCGTCGTTGCTCAAGGGAGCCGACTACCCCGGCATCGCGCTGCTGGCAATTTTCCTGGGAACGCTCGAATACGTTCTCGAGGAAGGCGCGCGCTGGAACTGGTTCGACGATGCGACGATCCGGCACTGCGCGGCAATCTCGCTGGTCGGCGGCGTGCTGTTCGTGATTCGCAGCCTGACGGTGGAACATCCGGTAGTCGACCTGCGCGCGCTGGGCAACCGCAATTTTCTGCTTGGCTGCATCTTGTCGTTCATCACCGGCATCGGCATTTTCGCAACGATTTACCTGACGCCGCTGTTCCTCGGCTATGTGCGCGGACTGAGCGCGTGGCAGACCGGCATTGCGCTGTTCTCGCTCGGCGTTGCGTCGCTCGCGGGCGTGCCGGTCTATGTGGCACTGAGCCGTCGCGTCGACCTGCGTTGGCTGATGTTTTTCGGCATGGCGTGCTTTGGCCTATCGATGTGGAGTTTCAGTCAGATCACCCACAGTTGGGGCGCGAGGGAATTGTTGATTCCGCAAATCCTGCGCGGCTTCCCGCAGGTATTCGCGGTGGCTCCGAGCGTGTTGCTTGGGCTGGGCAGCTTGCCGCCTGCGCGCCTGAAATACGCCAGCGGCTTGTTCAATATGATGCGCAACCTTGGGGGCGCAGTGGGCATCGCCATTTGCGGCGCGATCCTGAACAATCGCACCAATCTGCATTTTCTCGACATCGCCTCGACCCTGACCCCTGCCAATCAGGCCATGAACACACTGTTGGCCAGCCTGGACCAGCACCTGGGGGCCGTCCTCGGTTCGGCCCAGGCCGGCCATGCGGCAGCCTTGAAAATGCTGCACGACATCGCGTATCGGGAAGCCGCGACGATGGCCTATGCCGATGCCTTCAGCGCGATCATGGCGGCTTTCGCGATCGCTACCGCGTTGGTGCCATTCCTGCGCAAGGTGGCTCCGCCCAAGACGCCGGCAGTCGACAGCCATTGAGGCGAATCACGATGAGACTCCATTTTTCCAACCATCGCAGGCGGCTCCTCATCGGTCTGGTGACTTTGCTGACCGGATGCGCGGTCGGCCCGCACTACACCGCGCCGCGCCTTACCTCGGCAACCATTTACCACGACCAGGCCGCATTGACCGCCGTCGACGGCCAGCGCCAGGCGCCGCCGCTCGACACCTGGTGGACCGGCTTCCAGGATCCGGCCCTGGTGGCCATTATCCGGCGCGTGCTGAAGCAAAATCTCGATCTGGCCGCAGCCGAGGCCCGCGTGGCCGAGGCGCGCGCCATTGCCCACGAAGCTGGCGTGCAAGACCTGCCGCAGGTGGATCTCGACGGCAGCGCAGCGCGCCAGCATCAGTCGCTCGACAGTCCGCTGGGCAAGATCGCCAGCTCGCTACCCGGCTATGAGCGCAACCAAACACTGACGAACCTCGACATCGGCGCCAGTTGGGAACTCGACCTAGCCGGAGGTTTGCGACGCACCGCCCAGGCCGAGCGCGCAGAGGCCCAGGCGGCCTCGGCGATGCATGACGGCGTGCGCGTTAGCGTGTCAGCGGAGGCCGCCGATGCGTACTTTCAGGCGCGCGGCTTGCAAAGCCGCATCACCCTGGCCCAAGCCGAGACCGCAACCGATGCCCGCCTGCTCGCGCTGGTGCGCCAGCGCGTGACCGACGGCGTTGCAACCCGACGCCTACTGGCCCATGCCCAGGCTCAGTTGGCTCGGACACGGGCCAGCCTACCGCCGCTGCAAAGCGCGCTGCAGCGTCAATTCAATCGCCTGGATGTGCTGATGGGCGAGCCGCCCGGCACCATCGCCCCCGAGCTCGCGCAAGCACCGACACGCTACGCGATTCCGGCAATCGACACCGGCGACGGGCCGCGCCAATTGTTGCGCCGCCGGCCGGACGTCATCGCCGCGGAGCGCCGTCTGGCGGCCTCGAATGCCCGGATCGGCGCGGCGCTCAGCGAGTACTATCCGAAGGTGTCGCTGGCCGGGCTGCTCGGCTTCGAAAGCCTCGGCGGCGGCGCCCTGCTCACCGCCGCCGAGTTCCAGCCGAGCGCGCTCGTGGGTCTGCATTGGCGACTGTTCGACTTCGGCCGCATCGATGACGAAGTCGCGCGAGCTCGCGGCGCCAACGCCGAGGCACTGGCGCGCTATCGGCAGGCGATGTTGCGAGCGACCGAAGACGTCGAGGATGCGATTGCCACCTATGTTCAATCGCAAGCGCAAACGACTGCCCTGCGCCAGCTGGTCGCAGCGCGGACACAGGCCAAGGCCGCGACGCAAGAGGAATATCGAGCCGGCAAGGTCAATTTGATCGCAGTACTTAATGAAACTCGGCGAGTTATCATCGCCCGCGACGCGCTGACGCAGGCCCATGCCGATCAGGCCCGTGCAGCCGTTGCCGCGTTCCGTGCGCTGGGCGGTGGCTGGACGCCGCGGTCCGAAGAACCAAAGGCGGCCCGCTCTGCAGGAATCGGAGCGGGCGCGTAAAATCCTTTGTCCAATATCGGTTGGTCCGATGCGTCGACGACCAACCGCCTCCACCGATAATCTTCCCATCACAACGAGGACAACACCATGTCGCAATCTGTTTCGGCGGCCGCCTCCGGCCAATTCAAGATCGGCGGCGACCTGCTCGTCAACCGGCTGGGCTATGGCGCGATGCGCATCACCGGCAAAGGTATCTGGGGCGAGCCGGCCGACCCGGCGGCCGCGCGCGCCACGCTTGCGCGCCTGCCGGAGCTAGGCATCAATTTCATCGATACGGCCGACAGTTATGGCCCCTTTGTCAGCGAGGATCTGATCCGCGAAGTGCTGCACCCCTACGCCGGACTGGTGATCGCCACCAAGGGCGGTCTCACGCGCCATGGCCCCGACATCTGGGCGCCGCTGGGCCGGCCGGAATATCTGCGTCAATGTGTGCTGATGAGCCTGCGACGGCTCCGCCTCGAATGCATCGACCTGTGGCAGTTGCACCGCATCGATCCGAAGGTGCCGCGCGACGAGCAATTCGGCGTGATTGCGCAAATGCAGCGCGAAGGGCTGATTCGCCACGTCGGTCTGAGCGAAGTGAGCGTGGCCGACATCGAGGCAGCCCAAAAATTCTTTCCAGTCGTGACGGTGCAAAACCGCTACAACCTGGTCGACCGCACGAGCGAGGCAGTGCTCGATTATTGCGAACGGCACGGTATCGGCTTTATTCCCTGGTACCCGCTGGCCGCCGGCGACCTTGCCAAGCCGGGCAGCGTGCTCAGCCGGATCGCCGAGCGGCACGGGGTAAAGGCCGGCGCGGTCGCGCTGGCGTGGCTGCTCAAGCGCGCCAAAGTGATGCTGCCGATTCCCGGCACCGGCAGCGTGCAGCACCTCGTCGAGAACGTCGCCGGCGCCGGCCTCATGCTCGACGATGCCGAATTCGCCGAACTCGATCGGCAGGGTCGCAAGGCCGGCTGACGCCTGGCAACAGCACATACCCCGCGCCGTCCGGCCTACGATACCGCCTGGACCACCTGCTCGCGCAGCCAGGCATGCGCCGGGTCGGCGTGCACGCGCTCGTGCCAGGCCATCGCGATTTCGAAGCCGGGCGGCTGCACCGGCGGATCACACGTTTGCAGGCCCTGCATACGTCCGTCGAGCAGGCGCGCGGGCAGCATCGCCACCATGTCGGAATGGCGCACCGATTCGATCTGAATCAGAAAGTGCGGCACCGACAGCACCACGCGGCGCCGGCGCCCGCGAGCCTCGAGCAGGACATCGGTCGGTCCGTTGAAACCTCCGCCGTCGGGCGACACCAGCACGTGATCGAGTGCGCAGAACTGCGCCAGCGTCAACGGCCCGCGCAATTGCGGGTGACGCTTGCGCGCGATGAACTGATAGCGCTCGGCAAACAGCACCCGGCCGCGCAAGTTCTGCGGCACTGTATAGCTCGTCATGAATGCGGCGTCGATATCGCCCCGCTCGGCGAGATGCGCAATTTCTCCTGGTACCAGCGTGTGCACGGCAACGCGAATGCCGGGCGCCAGGCGGCGCAAACGCGCCAATAGCGGAATCACGATCGCGCACTGGCCATAGTCCGACGCCGCCACGCGCCAGGTCATCTCGGTGCGCGCCGGATCGAACGGCGTTTGCGCGCTGAGCATTCGCTCGACACCGCTCAGCGCATCGCGCAGCGGCGCCAGCAGTTCGAGCCCGCGCGCGGTCGGCTGCATGCCGCGCAGGCCGGGCACCAGCAGCGGGTCATCGAACAGGTGCCGCAGCTTGCTCAGTCGCACGCTCACCGTCGGCTGGCTCAGGTGAAGCCGACGCGCCACGCGCGTGACGTTTCCCTCGGTGAGCAGGGCCTCCAGCGTCACCAGCAAATCCAGATCGATATTGCGGATATTACGCATCACTATACCTACCATTGGGTCTATTCATTTCAATTATGCGCCTGTGACCGTTATCTTGGTGACATCCCTCTCTTCCAGGACCCGATGTCATGAACGTACTGCTTGTCTATGCCCATCCCGAACCGCGCTCACTGAACGGCACATTGCGCGATTTCACGGTTGCCCGACTGCGTGCGGCAGGTCACACGGTGCAGGTGAGCGACCTTCATGCAATGCGCTGGAAGGCGGTACTCGACACCGAAGATTTTCCCCAGCGGGAAGCCGGCGAACCCTTCAACCCCGGCAAGGCGTCCAAGCAGGCATTTGCCGCCGGCACACAGACCGGCGACGTCGCGGCCGAACAAGAAAAGTTGCGCTGGGCGGACTTGGCGATTTTTCAGTTTCCGATGTGGTGGTTTTCGATGCCGGCGATTCTCAAGGGCTGGTTCGACCGCGTCTACGCGTATGGCTTCGGTTATGGCGTGGGCGAGCATTCGGCGGCGCACTGGGGCGATCGCTACGGCGAGGGCGCCTTGCTGGGCAAGCGCGCGATGCTGGTGGTGACCACCGGCGGCTGGGCCGAGCACTACAGCGAGCGCGGCATCAACGGGCCGATCGACGATCTGCTGTTCCCGATCCAGCACGGCATGCTGTTCTATCCGGGTTTCGCCGTGCTGCCGCCGTTCGTCATCCACAAGACCGGCTCGATGGATGCGCAGCGTCTTGATGCCACGCTGCAGGCCCTCGGCGTGCGACTGGACGCCGTATCGCATACGGCACCGATTCCGTACCGTCGCCAGAACCACGGCGATTACCTGATTCCGGCGTTGACGCTAAAGCCCGACCTGAGTCCCGGCCGCAGTGGCTTTGCACTGCATCGCGAGCTGCCGGAGGAAGCTGGTGCGCCTTCGCGCGGCAGCCAGGCGCACGATGCGCCAGCCGTGTCGTTCCCGATTCATTCCTGATAGGAGTTCACGCATGAACCAACGCCCCATTGCGGATGAAAGTCTCTTTCCCCAGGCCAACGCCGTGCTGCGCGACGCGCTTTCCAGCCAACAGATCGTCGGCGCCGTAGTACTGATCGCTCGTGACGGGCAGATCGTGCATCAGCGCGCGGCCGGCTGGCTCGACCGGGAAGCTCGGCGGCCAATGCGCGAGGATGCGATTTTTCGGTTGTCGTCGCTGACCAAACCGATCGTATCGGCCACCGCACTGGCGTTGGTCGAACGCGGCGTGATCCACCTGGACGACACATTGCAGCGCTGGTTGCCCAGTCTCCGGTTGCGCACCGCCGATGGCAAAGCCGCGACCATCACCCTGCGGCAGTTGCTCACGCATACGGCCGGACTCGACTACGGCTTCTTCCAGACGACCGGAGGGCCGTATCACGTTGCCCGGGTCTCCGACGGCCTCGCCGACGCGGGGCTGGGCATCGACGAACAGTTACGCAGGCTGGCTGCGGTGCCGCTGAGCTTCGCGCCGGGTACGGTCTGGCGTTATTCGGTCGGCCTGGACGTGCTCGGCGAAGTGCTGGCACGCGCTGCCGGCCAAACTTTGCCGGCACTGGTGCGGCGTTATGTGTGTGACCCGCTGCACATGCACGACACCGCATTCACGGTGCGCGACGCCGAGCGTCTGGCCACGCCCTATGCCGACGGCACGCCGCCGCCGCGCATGGCGGACCTGCACGAAGTCACGTTTATTGAAGGCCTGGCAGGCATCCGCTTCGCGCCATCGCGCATTTTCCACAGTCGCTCGTATGCCTCCGGCGGAGCCGGCATGGCCGGCAGCGCACCGGATTTCATGCGGTTTTTGCTGGCAATCGCCAATGGCGGCGGCCCGATATTGCAGCGGGAGTCGGCCCGGGCCATGATGCAAAACCAGATCGGTCCGCTGCGCATCGACGTGGAACCGACGCGGTCGTGGGGATTCGGCTTTGGCGGCGCAGTCTTGCTCAATCGCGATCTGGCAGGCGAGCGTCGCTCGAACGGCACCTGGAGATGGGGCGGCGTCTACGGGCATCACTGGTTCGTCGACCCCGGGCGCTCGCTGGCCGTGACGGTTATGACCAACACGGCAATGACCGGCATGTCGAGCCGCTTTACCGAGGACCTGCAGGCAGCGATTTACGCCGCGCTATGATGCGAAGCGCCGAGCGGCAAGTTGCGCGCCGGACCACGCCGCCAGCAGCGCCGGCAGTTGCCCCATCTCGCGAAACACGTGGGTGACGCCGGCCGCGCGCAAGGCCGCCGGGCTGCTGTGGCCGGCATCGTTCGGGCTGTAGCCGAACACCGTCGCGCCGGCCGCCACGCCGGCGCGCGCGCCGGTGACCGTGTCCTCGATCACCGCGCACCGCCTGGGATCGGCAGCCAAAGCTCCGGCGGCTGCCAGATAGACATCCGGATGTGGTTTGCTGCGCGGCATTTCATGCCCGCTGAAGATCCGGCCTTCGAAGCAATCGAGTATCCCCACTTTTGCCAGTTGCAGCTCCACCTTTCGCCGGTCGGCCCCCGAGGCCACGGCGATACGGCCATCGAGTGCGTCATGCAGCGCTCTCACGGCCAACGGCGCGCCCGGTATTTCAATCAGCTCGTGCTCGATTGCCTCATTGCGCCGCTCGCGAAACGCCGCCAGCCATTCAGGCGTAAGCGCCATGCCGGTGCGTGCCTCGATCAGCGCGCGCTCGTCCTTGACCGCCTTGCCGGTGAAAATCCGCATGACCTGCTCGACGCTGACCTGCCAGCCCAGCTCGCCGAGCATCTCGGCGAGCACGCGGTTGGTGATGGGTTCGGAATCGACGAGCACGCCGTCGCAGTCGAAGAGTACGGCATCAAAGGGAAAATCGGACATCGCGCAAAGGCCTGGTGTGATTCGAGAGAGCGGCAAGCATACCGTATCTGCGCCGGCCGGGCCTTCCCTGGCAAACCGCTTCGGCAATTTCTCGTGCGTACCCATCGGCAAGGCATATGGCGGGAATAATGCGCGCATCGCCGCAGTCGTCTTGCATCCACGTTTCAGCGCCGCCTGAATCACCATGGCCGATCGGATTCCGATAATGCAGGCACATGCGCACCGCACCCTGTGCGATTGCTTGCCGACCGGAGCCGCCAATGCACCCTCATCCGCCCCAACCGCCGCACGATGCCCGAGCCGGCGCGGATCTGCTCCTGTTGTTGTTGCTCTCGACGCTATGGGGCGCATCCTATACGTTCATTCGGATCGCCGTGGCTACGATCCCGCCGTTCACCCTCATGGCCGCGCGCACGCTCATCGCCGGCACCGTGCTGCTGGTCTGGATGCGCTGCCGGGGTGTTGCGATGCCGCGCGAGGCCGCTGTCTGGCGCCGTTTTTTTATACAGGCGCTGCTAAACAGCGTGGTGCCGTTTACGCTCATTGCATGGGCCGAGCGTTCGGTCGATGCCGGCTTGGCAACCATCCTGAATTCGACTTCGCCGGTTTTTGCATTTGCCGGTACGTGGCTCGTCACGCGCCATGAAGCGGTTTCACCGCGCAAGTTGTTTGGCGTGGCCGCCGGTCTCGCCGGGATCGCCTGCGTGGTGGGCGGCAGCGCGTTGAGCGGCCTGGGGCGGCAACTGATGCCACAACTGGCCATCGTGGCGGCTACCGTTTGCTATGCCGGCGCGGCGATCTATGGTCGAAACTTCAAGGGGTTACCGGCGGTCGCGCCGGCGGCCGGCTCGCTGGTGACGGCAGTCGCGTTGCTGACACCTCTGAGCCTGGCGATCGATCATCCGTGGACGCTCCATCCGTGCGCGCGCTCATGCCTGGCGTTGCTGGCGCTGTCCGTTTGTTCGACCGCGCTGGCATTCGTCATCTACTTCCGGCTGGTCAAGACGCTCGGCTCGGTCGGAACCACCGCGCAGGCCTATCTGCGCGTACCCATCGGCGTAGCGATCAGCGTGGTGTTTCTTGGTGAGTCTCTCGCTTCGTCGGCCTGGCTGGGATTGGCATGCACCGTTGCGGGAGTGGCTGCGATGACGATGCCCGCACGCGCGCGACGTCGAACTGTGTAGCAAGCGCGGCGCACGCATGCCGTGGGCTCGGGAGGCGCATGCTGCTAAACTTGCCGCAGGCTTTGCACAACGGCCCGCCACGCCATTCATCACTCGCCGTCTCCCATGCTTCGATTCGACAATCTCTGCAAACGCTACGACACGCACATGCTCTTCGAGGGACTTCGCTATGACATGAGCGCCGGCTGCGTAGCGCTCGACGACGAGATGGGCAGCGGCAAATCCACCCTGCTCGGCATCCTTGCCGGCGCCATCGAGGCCGATGCAGGCGAGGTATGGCTGGGCGGCCACTCGCTGCGCGGCGCGCCGCAGCTGGCCAGATCGGTGCTCGCGTATATGCCCGACGATTGCCTTGAATACCCGCAGCTGAGCGGCCGCGCATTCCTCGAACGAGTGGCGGCCGACCGACACACCGCGCTCGACCAGCGAACGCTCGAACTCACCGATCGCTTCGGGCTCGCGCCCCATCTCGACAAACGCTTCGAGCAAATGTCGCTCGGCACTCGCAAGAAACTGTATTTGAGCGCGGCCGCACTGGGTTCGCCGGCCGTGGTCATCGCCGACGAACCGACCGGCGGACTCGATGCCGCGGCAAAGGCGGTGCTGGTCGACCTGTTCAAAACGCTGGGCCGGGACTGCACGGTATTTTTCTCCTGCTACGACGCGGCGCTGGCGCGCGCCTGCGGGGCAACTTTGATCAGCTTCGCCGATCTTCGCAAACCCGCCTGAGCGTGCGCCACGGCGGCTGCCGGCGACAATCGCCGCTCAACTCTGTTAATATACGAAACGTAACCAATCGTATATTCCCGATCTCATGGGCATCGTTAAAATCTCTGACCAGATGCATGACGCGCTGCGTCACGCCAGCACCGCGCTGAGCCGCTCGGTCAACGCGCAGGCCGAACACTGGCTGCGGATCGGCATGCTGGCCGAACTTCATCCAACTTTGAGCTACAGCGAGATCTGCCAACTGCTGATGCGGGCCGACGCGACCGAGGCGAGCCCCCCCTCAGCCGCCACGCGCCGGCGTCTGGTGGGGGCCGTATGATGCGCGGCAAGCGACGCATCAAGCTCCGCAGCGCCGAGGAAATCGCCATGGCGCGCCAGGCTGGCGCACTGGCCGCCGAAGTGCTGGAAATGATTGCGGCGCACGTCGCGCCCGGGGTCACGACCGACGAATTGGATCGGCTCTGTCACGATTTCATCGTCAACGTGCAGCGCGCCACACCGGCCAATATCGGCTATCACGGCTATCCGAAAACCATCTGCGCGTCGGTCAACGAGGTGATTTGCCACGGTATTCCGTCCGGCCGGCGTCTGGCCGACGGCGACATCATCAATATCGACGTGGCCGTCATCAAGGACGGTTGGTACGGCGACAGCAGCCGCATGTATTTCGCGGGCCAGCCCAACGCGCATGCCAGGCATCTGGTGCAGACCACCTACGAGGCGATGCGAGCCGGCATTCAGGCAGTGCACCCAGGCGCGACGCTTGGCGACGTCGGCCATGCGATCCAGAGTGTCGCCGAGCGCGAAGGCTTCAGCATAGTGCGGGAATACTGCGGCCACGGTATCGGTCGGATCTACCACGACGAGCCCCAGGTGCTCCACTACGGACGTTCCGGCACCGGCCTGACGCTCGCGCCCGGCATGATTTTCACGATCGAGCCGATGGTCAACGCAGGTCGCCCCGAAACGAAGGAGCTCGCCGACGGCTGGACCGTCGTAACGAAAGACCGCTCGCTGTCAGCCCAATGGGAACACATGGTAGTGGTCACGCAGGACGGTTTCGAGATCCTGACGCCATGGCCGGATGGCCATGGCGACTATGCGCCGATTCAGGCGGGGGTGGCGCCGGCGACCGGCGCTGCCGCGATGTAGTTGACGCCACGGCGCGCGCGGACCGCATCGACTCCGCGGCGTGTCACGGCGCGGGCACGCCCGGCATCGGAATGAATCCGGGCAAGCGCTTGACGCGTCCGATCCAGGCCAGGATATGCGGATAAGGTGTCAGATCGATGCCTCCCTCGCCCGCCATCGCGGTGTAGGGAAAGCATGCGATGTCGGCGATCGTCGGATGGCCCAGTTCCAGCCATTGGCGATCGGCCAGATGCGCGTTCATGATCTTGAACACGCGATGCGCGCCGGCCTGCAGTTTTTCGAGATCCAGCGGATAGTTGAGGATTTTTACCAGACGCGCGCCCGCGGCATTCATGATTTCACCGCCGCCGGTCGAGAGCCATTGGGCGATCCGCCCCATCGACGCGGCGTCATCCGGAAACCATTGCCCGCTGGTATCGTATTTCTTGGCCAGATAGACCAGGATCGCCTGGGCGTCGCGCAGCCGCAGGTCGCCGTCCTCGAAAATCGGGATTTCGCCAAACGGATTCAACGCCAGGTATGCATCGCTCTTGTGCTCCTTGTTGACGAAATCGACGTTTTTCAACTCGCATTTCAGGTCAAGCATATTGAGCAGCAGCCGGATTTTGTAGCAGCTGCCGGATAATTCGAAGTCGTACAATCTCATTGCAATGCGCTCCTAAGTAAAAAACTCATCACGCATACAGAACATGTGCGTGATGCATGATGTGATCGGCCATGAAGGTCGAGATGAAGTAATAGCCATGGTCGTAGCCGGCGTGGCGCCGCAGCGTGAGTGGCTGGCCGGCCCTGGCGCAGGCCGCCTCGAACTGCTCCGGGTGCAGT
>NZ_SCSK01000006.1 GCF_004297875.1 Pandoraea sp.
CTCGTCGGGTTGTACCAGAAGGCACTGGGTGATGCAAAAGTCGCAGATCTGTACCTGCAACCCGCATCAACTAGCTCCTCTCAAGCAAGCGTGATCGCAGGCATTCGCCACGCTTTCTGAGCATTGTGCGTATTTCGGTCAACGTGATCAGCGATTTAGGTTGTAGGTGATCAGGGAATCCGGAGGAAGGTGATCGCTTATTTCGGTTGAATATGATCGTTGATCAACGGCTTCCGAAATAAGTGTCAGCGCCGGAGTAATGCTAAACCGGCAAGGCACGAGGGACTCCCTGCAAGAGAATTTCCTTACTGCGTTATCGACTCGAGAAGCCTCCGCCAAACTGGAATATTCTTTTGCGCCGAGCTCTCTCAGAGCTGCTCAAAGCCATCCGAGCGCAAACCGAAGAGAAACCAGAGTCGATCGCGATCCTGGTCGCCAGCAATCGGCAAGTGCCGCCGAACCATCTACGCATGTATGTGCCCCGCATGCAGCGACGCGAGCAATATCTCGTATATCGGTAATTATCTCTCATTCATCAATGCTGATAACCGCTGTTATCGCCATTGCGTTTTACCCCGCAATTTGACTTCGCTTCGAATTACATCTCGCCGTTCCCAGTCCCGGCGTGGATCGCGCGGCGTGATCGCCTGATTATCTGGGCTCGTCCTCATTCTGCATCGCCACCGCCTTCGCCGCCAACGCAAATGCCGTATTGGCCGCTGGCACACCACAATAAACCGCAGCCTGCATCAATGTTTCCTCGATGACTTCCGGTTCGACACCGGCGCGCAGCGCGGCATTGACATGCAATTCAAACTCTTCCCAGCGGCCCAGCGCGGTCATCATTGCCAGCACCATCGCACGTCGCGCCGTGTCTTCAAAACGACTCGACGTCCATATCTCGCCCCATGCCAGGCGCGTAATGAGCTGTTGAAAACGCGTGTTGAATGGCGTCACCGCTGCCAGACGCTGCTCGACATAGGCGGCTCCAAGTACCTGCTTGCGGCGTGCCAGGCCGGCGGCATAGCGCGCCGCTTCGTCCCAGGCGGGCGCCGGGTCGAGAAAGTCGAGCACCGTGTCGCACCATTGCCATGGTACTTCGGTCATCGGAATATGTGCACACGGCAATGTATGAAGCCGCGCGCCTGGGATCGCGTCGGCAATCGCCTGCCCGCGCGCGGGCGGGGTCGACTGATCGTGAGCGCCTGTCAGCACCAGCGTCGGCACAGCAATGCCGGGCAGCTTGTCGCCTATGCGCATGTCGCGAATGGCCGCGCAGCAGCCAACATACCCTTGGGGTGCAAGCGACAGCAATGTATCGCGAACGCGCAAATACTCCAAACCGCCTCGCGCGACGAACCTCGGCGTATAGAAGCGTGCCAGTACCGCATCAGCGACCGCCGCCGTGCCGCCGGCACGTACCGCGGCGATGCGCGTGTCCCACACCTCCCGTTCGAAAAAGGTGGACGTATTGCACAGCACCAGCCGTTCGAGCCGGTTCTGCTCCCGTGCCGCATACGCCATGCCCACCATGCCCCCGAGTGACACGCCACAGTAGTGAAAACGCGTCAGCCCGGCCGCCACCACAACCGCCGCCAAGTCGTCGGTCAACTCGTCGAGCGTATAGTCGCCCTCCGGCGCGTCCGACGCGCCATGGCCCCGCATATCGTAGCGCACCACGTAGAAATGCCGCATCAGCCGAGGCAGCACGGGGTCCCACAATGAAAAGTCGGTGCCGAGCGAATTGCCCAGTACCAGCGCAGGGCGTGCTGCGTCGCCGTCGGCGCGCCAGTAAATGCGAGCGGTACCGCTCTGGATATGAGGCATGGTCAATTTCCCGATAAAAGTCGACGTTGGGCTTGCCAGTCCTGTAAGACCTGGTCCGCCATTGTCTGAGCGGCGTCGAGGTGGGCGGACAGACTGCACGCTGCATCGATCTCGGCAGCGGACACGACTGCACCGACCTGCTGATCGGCAAGTAGCAGGTCGCGTAGCGGCACCCGGCGCCGCGTGGCTTCTTCGCACAGCGCAGCGATAATGCGTTGCGCCGCGCTCATGTCAAAGTGTCGCGTGAGCAGTTGCAAGACGCCCTCTGAGTAGATAACGCCATGCACGCGCTCGATATTGGCTTGCATTGCGTCGCTATTGACTCGCATACCCTCAGCCGCCTCGATAGCAGCATCGACGCTGTTGGCGGTCAACAAAAACAGCTCGGTGAGCACTGGCAGCGCGTTGGGCCAGCTGCCAAGGCCCCGCTCATGTTCGGCGGCCAGTTCGCCGGTCAGTGTCACTGCAAGCAGGGGCGCGCGATAGGCGGCATCGAGCATATGCATGCAAGCCACCGGGTTGCGCTTGTGCGGCATCGCCGATGACCCTCCTCGGCCTTCGCCGACCGGCTCGAACACTTCCGCAACTTCGCTTTGCATGAGTAGCGACACGTCGCGCCCGAATTTTCCCAGCACGCCGCAAAGCACGGCCAATTCGTTGCCCACACGGGCCAGGCGGTCGCGCGTGCCATGCCAGGAAATCGGCGCAGCGCGCAAGCCGAGTTGCTCGGCCAGTGCGCGGGTCACCGCGCCCGCGTGCGCGCCATGCGTCACCAGCGTGCCGTTGGCACCGCCGAACTGCAGTACGCGCGCAGCCTCGCCCGCCTCGCGCAGCGCCAATCCGCTGCGGGCCACGGCGTCAAGCCATCCGGCTGCCTTCCAGCCAAACGATACTGGAGCAGCCGGCTGCAGCAATGTGCGCGCCAGCATGGCGGTGCGCCGATGCCGCTCGATCTGCGTGGCGAACCCGTCGCCAAGCCGGCCCAGCGCCTCGTATATCTGCAGCAACGCGGCCTGCGCCACACACACGAGCGCCGTATCACACACGTCCTGGCTGGTTGCGCCGTAATGCACATAGGGGGCTGCGACCGGTACGGCTTGCGCAACCCATGCCTTCAATGTCTTGACCAGCGGAATCGCCAACGTACCCGCCCGGCGTGCCTCCTCGCCAAGCGCACCCGCATCAATGCGCAGTGTCCGGCAAGCGTCTTTGATGGCCGGGCCAGCATCGGCCGGCACCACGCCGCACGCCGCCTGCGCCTGCGCGAGCGCAACCTCGAAGCGCAGCATCGCCGCCAGTACGGCGGCATCGTCCCAGAGTTCGCGCATCGGCGCCGTGGAAAATGCATTATTCAGCATGTGCATCGGATGATGCTCCTAGGGTGGGTTAGCGTCAAAACGAGCTTGCTTTGCGCTGGCAACCCCTGACTTGGAATCCACGAACTGACGAATGGAGCAAGCGGGTCAAAGATCGAAGAATACTGTTTCCCGCGCCCCCTGCATGTGGATATCGAAACGATAAACCATGCCGGGCTCCGCACTGCTTCGCCGCGCGATCAGCGTGTAGCGGCGTGCCGCCGACACGCTATTAAGTACCGCGTCGGCCGCATTAGCCTCGGGCTCGTCGTCGAAGTAAATACGTGTAAAAGCATGCAGCAGCATGCCACGCATGAGTAGGATCACGTCCAGATGTGGCGCAGAGCCCGTACCATCGGCGCCCGGCTTGATGGTGTGCAAAACAAAGCGGTGCTGCGCATCAGTACCAGTGCCGATTCGGCAAAAGCCGCGCATGCCAAGGCGCGCTGCATCGTCGTGCGTCGTCGCATAACGCCCTGCTGCGTCGGCCTGAAGAACTTCCAGTAGCGCGTCGTTGATTGGCGCGCCCGCGCCGTCGAGGACTTGCCCGACCACGGTGATACGTTGGCCCGGCGTCGTGAGCTCGACTGGCGTCATGGCGAACAGGTTCGGCAGATCGTAGCCATACTGCGCTGGGCACAGGCCATAGGCGAAGTAAGGTCCGACGGTTTGCGAAGGGGTCTGCTTGAGCGTCATGGTCTATCTCTCCCACGGGGTTTCGCGTGCACCTCGCAACACGATGTCGAATATGTAGCCCAGCGCGTAGCCCGGCTCGGTCGCATCCAACGCGAAGCTGGCAATGAGCCGTTCGCGAGCGCCGGCGGGGGTGCCCTGGAAAATCGGATCGTGAGCCAGCAGCGGATCGCCGGGAAAATACATCTGCGTCACCAGGCGCGCGCCGAAGTGCTCTCCAAACAACGAAAAGTGAATATGATTCGGGCGCCAGGCGTTGGGGTGATTGCCCCACGGATAAGCGCCAGGCTTGACAGTGAGGAAGCGATAACGGCCCTGTGTGTCAGTCAAGCAGCGCCCCGCGCCGAGAAAATTCGGGTCGAGCGGCGCGTCGTGCTGATCCGCCTTATGCACGTAGCGGCCAGCGGCATTGGCCTGCCAGATTTCCACCAGGGTGTTGGCGAGCGGACGGCCGCGCTCGTCGAGCACACGGCCTGTGACGATAATGCGTTCGCCCAGCGGCACGCCGTTCTTCACTGCGTTGCGCGTCAAGTCATGATCGAGCGGACCCAACTCATGCGCACCGTAGACAGGCGCATGCAAATTGCTCAGCCGGCCCCGCAAAGGAACCAGCGGCTGCGTGGGGCCGCGCAACAGGGTCGACGCATAAGGAGGATGCAGATACGCCGGGTGCGACGCCCAGTCGCGCGGATCGAGTACGGTGTCTGGCACGATGGTCTCCTCGGGGCAATAGTTAAAATCGAAATGCCAAGAAATAACTTTATCTCTTTCCAAAATTTATAGAAAATGATCTTTTTTCAGCGATAACATAACCATTAGTTATGAAAAATCCCTTGACCGACGGCCGGATCAAGTTGCGCCATTTGCAATGTTTCCTGGCCATTGCGCAATTTGGCAGCCTGCAAAAAGCGGCCACAGCGCTTTCGATCACTCAGCCCGCCGTCTCGAAAACCGTCGCCGAACTCGAAGGATTGCTCGGTGTTGCTCTGTTCGAACGTGGCCGCGGCGGCGCGACGCCAACCCGCCAGGCGCAATGGTTCCTGCCGCACGCCAGCGCCTGCCTGAACGCGCTGCAGACAGGCGTGAACGCCCTGGCGCGCACCAGTGGGCACGCGCCAGGCTTCATCAACCTCGGCATCCTGCCGACCCTCGCCGCCGCGTGTTTGCCGCCCGTCGCGGCACAATTGCGCCGGCAATGGCCCGCCGTTTCACTGCGCGTGGTTACCGGCACCAACAAGGAACTGACTGCCAAACTCAAAGCGGGCGAAGTGGAAGTCGCGCTGTGCCGCTCCTCGGACCCTGAGCTGATGGCAGGTCTGAGCTTCGAATACCTTTGCGGCGAGCCACTCGTGGCGGTGGTCAGGGCCGACCACCCGCTGCTGCGCGCGCCGCTCGCTATCGCAGCCGGCTTGCGGGACTACCCGGTGCTACTGCCGCCGCCAGGCACCGTCATCCGCCAGTCGGCAGACCGACTGCTTGCTGCCGCCGGCGCCACGCCGCTCCAGGCTCACATTGAACTGCTATCGGTCTCCGCCGGCAAGGCGCTTACGCTGGAGAACGATGCCGTCTGGTTTGTGCCGCGTGGCACCGTCGCGCACGACCTCGCTGACGGCTCGCTGACATGCTTACCGCTGGCGAGCGCCGGCGCCGAAGAACCAGTGGGCTTGGCATTGCGAATCGACGCGCCGCAAGCGCCGGTACTGCGTGCCTTGCTCGAAGCAATGCGCACCTTCTTGCGCCGCGCCGGCTCAAGTTAGCGGCACGCTAGCGCTGTCTGACGCATTTCTCGACATCCCGAGTCGTTTGGCAATCCGGCGTATAAAACGTGATCTCGCAGATGCCCGCGTCGAATGCTGCTCAACTGAGGCT
Source organism: Pandoraea sp. (assembly GCF_004297875.1). Classification (GTDB taxonomy): domain Bacteria; phylum Pseudomonadota; class Gammaproteobacteria; order Burkholderiales; family Burkholderiaceae; genus Pandoraea. The sequence continues at coordinate 5,745 of NZ_SCSK01000006.1, forward strand.
GCCCCCAAACCCGGGGCTCAACCACACCGTCCGGAAAATTCAAAGTTAAACGCACCAAATACCCGATAATTCAGACTTAAGTGAACCACTGGTTCAAAGTTGACTGAGCAGCGCTCCCGCGAGGCGTTATCCTATCAACATGACTAGTTCAAAATTAGATGAATCTCGACAATTCACTCAACTTTGAACTTTGTTCACTTAACTTTGAATTGCCGGGCTGCACTTAGCAGCCTAGCAAGGCAATATTGACCTGCCCCTACAAACAGGGCCATCTGGAGTCTAGTAAAGTTCGTTTTTGAGGCTGACCCCAAATCAGGGCCGTTCTGAAGTGGAAATTTCCGGCTCTTCGGGTTGGGCCGATTCGGCCCGAGACCTGCACTGACGGGCGAATTCAGAGGGCGTCATCCACTGCAATGCAGAGTGGGGACGCGTCTCGTTATAGTACTCGCGCCAAGCTTGGATTTTGCACCTTGTGTCCTTGAGCGACAAGAACCAATGCGCGTTCAGGCATTCCTCGCGAAAGCGGCCGTTGAAGGACTCATTCTTCGCGTTATCGGTTGGCTTGCCAGGGCGAGAGAAGTCGATTTCTACGCCATTCTCATACGCCCACTTGTCGAGCACCTTGGAGATGAACTCGCTGCCATTATCCGCTTTGATGAAACGCGGCAAAGGGCGGCCGGCGACGATGCGCTCCAGCGCAGCTACAACGTCTTCGCCCCGCAGTGCCGCACCGACATCGATGGCCAAGCACTCGCGCGTGTAGTTATCCACGATCGTCAGTGTGCGCAAGCGTCGGCCGTCAAACAATGCATCGGCGCCCAATACTGTAATGCGCGACGCATTGCGCGCACCAGCAGCACGGGTGATCGTCGAAGTCCAAAGCAAGGCAGCTCTCGCACCGGCCTCCGCAACTGAGACACTGTCCGCGGTTTCGTGCCACCCCGATCACCTCTCGAAAACGGCGATGCGGGAAAATCCAAGACATGGCCTCGTCGTCATGTTCGTCGCCGCGCCGTCCCGCCACCGAACATGACGCTCGGCAATGGTCGTTGTTATCTCCCCTCTCTTTTTAACTTGCAACAATGTCGACATTGTTGCATATTTGCATTTGCAAAATTCTCTTGTCACTTGTTTCTCTGCGCATAGAGCCTCAAAAGCTTGAAAATTATTCAAGAAAAAGGAGACATGAATGAGACATGCACGTGTGGTTACCGGCATTTTCACGGCACTTGCACTGATGGCGAGCGTCTTGCCGGCGCGCGCCGAGGTGAGTACCGTCAATGTGACGATTCAGTATGGCATCGGCTATTTGCCGCTTTATGTAATGCGGCACGACCATCTGCTTGAAAAGCATTTGCAGCAGGAGGGACTCCACAGCAAGGTTACCTGGTCGCAAATCGGCACCGGCTCGGTCGTCAACGACGCGCTGCTCTCGGGGCGCACCGCGTTCGCTGGAGGCGGGCCACCGCAGATGCTGACGCTGTGGGATCGCACGCAATCGAATCTGAAAGTCAAAGGCATAGCGGCGCTCTCGTCCATGCCGATGTTTCTCAACGCCAATCAGCCGCGCCTGAAATCCCTGGACGACTTCACCAGCAGCGACCGGATTGCCGTCGCCAGTGCCGGATCGTCGATCGAAACGCTGATTTTGCAAATGGCCGCGGCGAAACGATATGGCGCCGCCAATTTCCGGAAATTCGACCCGTTGATGGTGAATCTGGCACACCCCGATGGTATGACGGCCCTGCTGTCAAAAAGCTATATCACCGCTCAATTTACCGCGCCGCCATATCAATACGAGGAGCTCACACACCCGGGCATCCATCGAATGCTCAGTTCCTATGACGTCACCGGAGGACCGGCGACATTTCTTATGGTTTGGACCACCACCCGATTCCGCGACGAAAACCCGAAGACCGTCAAGGCCTACTACGACGCGCTGACCGAAGCGACCGACTTCATCAATGCCCATAAACGTCAGGCCGCGGCGATTTACGTACAGGACGAAAAGGGCTCGGGAAGCGCAGACGACGTCCTGAAAATGCTCAACGACCCCGACGTCCACGTAACCATGGTGCCTCAGCACATCATGGATTACGCAAAAACCATGTACCGCCTCGGAACGATCAAACATATGCCAACCTCGTGGAAAGACCTGTTCTTTCCGGAGGTTTACGGCTTGCCGGGAAGTTGAGGCGCCGCCCGAAGGCAACCGGCTCGCTGCAGCGGTGCAACGGTTTCGTCATGACGGCTGGGCGCCCCCTAGGCCGACTCCACGGTTTGTTGCCGGCCAGCCGCCAGGCGCGTCACGTGCGGCGTTCGGGATGTCCCCCTGGGCCGGAGCCGGCCGGCTATCGTTCCTCGACTGGCTGCAGCTTGCGTGAACCCTGCTTCCCGGACTCGCCTGCGTGGCCGGCCTTTGCGCGAGCTTCGATTTCTTCCATTGCCGCATCTCTGTTTTCGAGCGCCAATCGACGATGCGTGGCTTCGGCAAGCTCCTCGTTCTTGGCGATGATGGCAGCCACCAGCGCCGTCCAATTCGACAGCGAACGATTGCGGCGCTTCTGGGTTACCAGTCCCAAACGCGCGTATCGACCGATACGCTGAGCAAACCCTGTGATCATTTCACTGAGTTGCTCGCTACCCGAGAGGGCCGCGACCTCGGTCACCATGGCAGCGCTGGCACGCGCATAGCCCTTGGCATCATTGAGCGTTGCCTTGAGTTGCGCGAGCGCGGCTTTCAGGCGCGGCGCGTCCTCGGCGCGGAAATTGCCGGCGGCGCGCCGAGAAGCAAGCGCCAGCAACACCGCTCTGATTTCGAACAGATTTTGCAATTCCTGCGAGGATAGCAGCGTGACCTGCGCTCCCCGTTGCGGCAGGATGCGCACCAAACCGCGGCTCTCCAATATTCGCAATGCATCTCGTACAGTGGCTCGACTCACGTTGAACGACGCAGCCAGACTGACCTCCCGGATACGCTCGCCGGGAGCGAATTGCTCTTCCATGATCGCCGTGCCGATCTGTTCGGCAATTTGAATAGGGAGGGTCGCAGTAAGCGAGGCCGGCGAAAAGTTGGCGGGCATAGGCGGGATTGTCAATAGCGCATGGTGTTCCGCGATTTTACTGCACGGCGTGACCCAACTCGTCAAAATTCTTTGCGGACTCGCCACCCCGTCGAGCCTGCTTTTCGATCCCCTTTGTTGCCTCTTGCAGCTTCACCAAATGTGGAGCGCGCACCGACCGTGCCCCTCTCGTTTCAAATCAGCGAAAATTTCATCTTGCCTAAATGTCGACATTATTGCAAAATTGATAATCATCAATTCAACCTCCCGCGGTGATGAATCCGTATTCCGCGTATTCCATATCGCACTTCATATGAAGGAACCGTCAATATGAGCAAAGTTACCGGTGGAAAAGCAGTCGTCGACACCTTGCTGGCCGAAGAGGTCGACCACGTATTCGGCCTGATCGGTTCGGCCGGCATGGAGATTTTCGACGCGCTCCACGGTGCTGATGACATCCGCTTTATCGGGGTGCGCGACGAGCGCACCGGTACACATATGGCCGACGGCTACGCTCGAGCGTCAGGCAAAGCCGGAGTCGTCATCGCCGGACAAAATGGTCCAGGCGTCACCAATCTCGTTACCGGGCTGGCGCAGGCATCGGCGGCATATTCCCCGGTGGTCGCGCTTGCCGGATCGCTCTCGAGCGGGCACGTCTACCGTGACGCATTCCAGGAGGTCGACCAGCAATCGCTGTTGAAGACTGTCACCAAGAAAACATGGACCGCCACCCAGGCCAAACGTCTGCCGGAAATGACTCACGAGGCGTTTCGCACGGCTCTCGCGCCGCGTCGGGGGCCGGTGGCGCTGAACTTGCCAAGAGACCTTCTTGCCGAGATCATCGAATACGATCACGGGCCAAGTCACTGGCACGGTGCATCGGCGCCCGCTGCCGATGGCGACAGCGTCGCCCAGGCGGCGAGCCTATTGCGGGCTGCACAGCGTCCACTGATACTGGCCGGAGGTGGCGTCAAAAACGGTCGATGCCATGAAGCCGTGCTGAAGCTCGCGGAGTTGCTGCACGCTCCGGTGGTCATGTCGCCCGGCCACGGTGACGCACTACCCTGCGCGCATCCGCTATATGCCGGACAAATGGGGCCGCGCGGCAATGTCGTTGCCACCGACCTGGCTCGGCAGGCCGACGTAATCCTCGCGCTCGGCACACGTATTGGCTTCAACACGACCTTCTATTCGTTCGACAACCTCAACGCCCAGGCCGCCATCATTCAGGTCGAGACCGACCCGCTGGCTCTGGGCCGTCTTGTGCCGGTCGCACTGGGCATCTTTGCCGACGCCAGCATCGTCGCCGCACAGTTGGCACGCGAACTGAGCGGTCATGCTCCAACGCATGCCGTGCAATGGGTTGCCGACTTTCAAAGCAAGCGGTCCGCCTTGCTCGCACAGCGCGACGCGGAAGGAGCGCGGGCGAGCAACCCGATTCAACCGGCAACGCTCTTCAAGATGCTGCGCGACGGTTGCCCGGACGACACCATGTTCACCATGGATGCGGGAACACTGTGCCTGCAGGCGACCGACCAGTTGAATTTCGCAAAGCCGCCGTCTCTATTTACTCCACTCGACTTCGGCCTGGTTGGGTTTTCATATGCATGTGGCCTGGGAGTCAAGCTTGCTTGTCCCGAGCGTACGGTGATCAGCTTGATGGGCGACGGCGGATTCGGCATGACGATGAGCGAGATCGGTACTGCCGTCTCGCATCGGATCAACAGCATTTGCGTGGTCATGAACAATGGCTGCTGGGGCGCCGAGAAAGCTTATCAGCGCGATTTCTTCGGCGGTCGCTACATCGGCGCCGACGTGCCGAACCCACCATACGACAAGCTTGCCGAGTTGTTTGGCGCAGCCGGGTTCCGCGTCGAGCGTGCCGAACAATTCGGCCCTGCGCTGCAGGCGGCACTGGCGTGCGGCAAGCCCGCGGTCATCGATGTGCAAGTCGATCCCAACGCTCTCTATAGTTTCCGCCGCGATTCCTTCGCACACCGCGCTCAGGCAAGCAAATGAATACACCGAGCGAATTCGACTACGTCGTCGTCGGAGCGGGTTCAGCGGGATGCGCGCTGGCGGCTCGGCTAACCGAACATGGCCGACATCGCGTGCTTCTGCTGGAGGCCGGCGGCAAAGACAGCAGCATCTGGATTCATATCCCATTGGGCGTAGGCAAACTGCTGACCAATGAGCGGTACGCATGGAAATTCGAGACCGAACCCCAACCTGCGATGCACAGCCAGCGCGTCTACTCGCCGCGCGGCAAGGTACTGGGCGGATCCAGTGCGCTCAACGGCATGGCGTACGTGTGGGGTGATCCGCATGAATATGACCGATGGCCGGCACTGGGATGTCCCGGCTGGAGCTTCGACGATCTGCTCCCATACTTCAAGCGTCTCGAGTCTTATCCGTATAACCGCGATTCCCGTCGCGGCCACAGTGGTCCGGTACGCATCACCGACCGCAAGATCCGCGATACCGACGCCTTGTCCGACGGCTTCATACAAGCCTGCATGCAGGCCGGTATCAAAGAGACCGCAGACTACAACGCGGGCAGTTATGAGGGCGTGCGTTATCTCGAGCAAACGGCCTGGAAGGGGCGCCGCTGGAGCACTGCAACCGCCTATCTGCGCGACGCCCGCAAGCGTTCCAATCTGCTGGTCGAAACCGACGCTCTGGTCAAACGCGTCGTTTTCAGCGGCACACGGGCGAGCGGCGTGGAGTATGTGCAGCACGGTCAAACTCATCTGGTATACGCCCGCCGCGAAATACTTCTTTGCGCCGGGGCCATCAAGTCACCGCAACTGCTTGAATTGTCGGGGATCGGCGACGCCGGCCTGCTTCAGCGTCTCGCCATTCCGGTCGTTAGCCACATTCCCGCGGTCGGCGAAAACCTCATCGATCACATCCAGTTGCGTTGCACCTATGAGACGACCTTGCCGATCACCATCAACGACGTGATGGGTAATCCGATGCGACGAATGCTCGTCGGCCTGCAGTACCTGCTCACGCGCCGCGGCCTGATGGCTGGAACGTCCTCGACCGCGCATGCGATCACGCGCACCCATCCCTCGCTGCCGCATCCGGATGTGATGATCCGTATCTATCACATCAGCGGCAAGGATCGCTACTCCCGGTCCCCAGGCGCCGGCATCGATCCCTATTCGGGGTTCTCGATTGGCGGCTTCAAGCTATACCCTGCCTCGCGCGGCTCCGTGCATATCGACTCGCCCGACGCGGCACGGAATCCACGGATTCAACCCAACTACCTGTCGCACGAGGCCGACATCGTCGACGCCAGCCGACTGCTCAAGACGATACGGTACATCGCCGAGCACCCCGCCTTGCAGCGAGTCATCGTTGCGGAGCGCCGCCCCGGCCCGTCGGTCACCGACGAAGCCGATCTGCTCGAATACGCGCGCGAGACGGGGCAGACGGCCTGGCATACGGTAGGCACTTGCCGTATCGGTGGGCCCGGCCAAGGCGTGGTCGACGAAAGGTTGCGCGTGCATGGCGTGCAGGGCCTGCGCGTTGTCGACGCTTCGGTTATGCCGACGCTGGCCTCTTCGAACACCAATGCACCTTCGATCATGTTGGGCGAACGCGGTGCCGATCTCATCCTAGAGGACGCTAAATAATGGCTCACCCCAAAAAAAACGCCGCGGCAAAAGCCGAGACGGCAGGTACCGCTCCATTGGCAACACCGCATACCGATGCGCAAATCGCTCGTGGTGATTGGAATCCTCTCTGGGACACGCTACGCGAGTGGGACCCGGAGTTCATGGAGGCCTATCTCGCCTTTCGCAACGTTCCGCACAGAAGCGGCCCGCTTTCGCCGAAATTCAAGGAGCTGATTCTGATCGCGGTCAACGCGGCCACCACGCACATGTATGGCCCGGGAGTCCGCCGGCATATCCAGAACGCATTGAAACTCGGGGCCTCGCGCGAGGAAATTCTCGAAGTCATTGAACTGACCACCGTGCTCGGCATTCATGCATGCAACGTCGGCGTCCCCATTCTGGCCGAAGAACTGGCCAAGCATGCCTCGCAGGCGCGAACCACACCCCGGGCAAAATCGGGACGAAGCGACAAGTCCCGAGCCTAGACGCCGATGAACGCCGATCAGTTTTCCATCGAACCCATCGAGCTTGGCCGGCGAACCGCCGACACCTCGTTGTTCCTCTATCTGACCGACCCGGGCACGCCAATCGCGATTGCGTATCGCGTCTGGGTGCTGCGCAGCGCCACGCGCACCCTGCTTGTCGACACCGGACCGCCGCTCCAAGAGGCAAAGCGGCGCGGCCTTACGCACGTTATCGATGTCGTTGCGGCGCTGGCCAACGCCGGCATCGATGCCAACCAGGTGGACACGATTTTGCTGACCCACCTGCACTGGGATCATGCGGCCAACGCCGATCGATTCCCCAAGGCGACTTTTTATGCTCAGCGACGCGAAATCGAATTCTTCCGCAGCCATAGCCGCCAGCATCCGGCCATCGATCGCTTTTTTAGTCATCAGGCCTATCTGGCCTCCCTGATCGATAACGGTCGCATTCGGGAAATCGACGGCGACGTCACGTTGCCCGGCGGGCTCGAAGCGTTGAAGGTGGGTGGTCACACGCCTGGCTCGCAGATGTTTTGTGTTCCGACCCCTGCGGGCGAGGCGATCATCACCGGCGATGCGATTCCGTTGCACCGCAATTATCTGGAGCGTATCCCGTCAGGCATCCTGACCGATGTTTTCGAGGCAGTCGCCGCGCTGGAGCAAGTGGCCTTGCGGCGCCCCGCGTTGATCTATACCGGTCATGACGTCGAATCGCATCTGAGGCTATAGCGTACCCATCAGGCCGAATGGGCGGACATGGCAAGCCCCGCAAGACCGTAATCCAATTAAACGATATCAAGGAGACAACCGTGGCAAGCGCTTCTTCATTCGACGCCTTGGACAAGGCGCCTTTAAACGCATTTCATCGTCGCGTGACGTTCTTATCGGGAATGGGCGTATTCCTTGAAGGATATGACTTTACCAATATCGCGTCGGCGCTCATTTTCCTCGTACCCTATTTCCATCTACAGCCTGGACAGGTCGCGCTACTGGCGACGTCCACCTATGTGGGCACCATCATCGGTGCCGTCAGCATCGGTTATCTCGCCGACCGGCTTGGGCGGAAGTTCATGTATATGGCGGACATCACGCTTTACGCGCTTTTCGCGCTGCTCAGCGCCGTCGCCATCAACTATCCGATGCTGGTGATCGCACGCATCGGCCTGGGTTTTGCGATTGGCGCCGACCAAGCATTGAGCTTCACGATCATCGCCGAGTTTGCACCTCGCTCGCTGCGCGGCAAATTGAACGCAAGCACATGGATTATGTGGACCCTTGCGAGCGCCTTCACCTACCTGCTGAGTTACGGGCTCAACCCGATCCTGCATCAGGAAACCTGGCGCGTTCTGTTTGGCCTCGCGCTAATTCCATCTGTCATCGTTTTCATCGGGCGACGCGACATTCCAGAGTCGCCGCGCTGGCTGGTTCGTCAAGGCAGGATCGATGAGGCGAGAGAAGCGATGAATGCCGTCGTGCCGGGCAGCGGTGCAACGCTACAGATCGACCCGAATCATGTGCCGTCGGCTAAGCGCCGGCCGGTCAATCTTGCCGCACTCTTCCGCTCGAAGCGACAGACTTATGGCACCTTATATATATTCTTCATGTGGTTTTGCGTGACATTCAATACGTACGGCGTGGGCTATTTCACGCCCTATATATTGAAAACACTCGGCTTCACCAGCAATCTCTCCTTAATGGGAGGCGCAGTCGTATCGCTGTTTGCGCTCACCGGTGCGATCATCATGTTTTCGTCGGTGGAACGCGTTGGCCGAAAGTTCCTCGCCACCATCGGCTTCGGCATGCTCGCCTTGATTGACTTCGGTCTCTACCTGGCAAGCGATTCGCATATATTTTCCGTATTGCTAGTGCTGTTCAGCCTGTTTCAACTGGTCGTCTGGATCGGACCGGCGGGGCTGGTGGGTGTCGTCGCGCCGGAAGTATTCCCGACAGACATCCGGTCATTCGGTACCGGGCTCGCCGCGGCCCTCGGCCGACTTGGAGCGATCACCGGCATCGTGCTTTTCCCTTTGATGATGAAAGCGGGCGGCCTCAAATTCGCCATGTTGATCTTCTGTCTCGATGCGGTCATCGCGACCGCGGCGATGCTGATCTTCGGCTATGAAACCAAGGGGCAATCCCTCGAACTGGAGTCGCCAGCCTTCGCTCGCCACGAAAGCGTTGCAAGCAAAAGCGTCTCCGGCTGACTACTCGCGACCGGCAAGAGCGCGCCCCGGCTGAGCCGGCGTCGCAGACGCGGCCAAGCCCGCACAGCGGGCTTTATATCTGGTCACGCCCGAATGCGCAGAGCCGCTGGAGGTCGAGCACGTCGATCTGACTGCGCGAGACGCGCACGATGCCAAGCCGCTCGAGGTTCTGCAATGCCTGATTGCTGCGCTGGCGCGAGACACCCGCCAGCAGGCCGACTTCTTCCTGCGAAATGGCGAGTATTTGCCCCGTCTCGGGGTAAAGGTCGGGGTTGAACAGTTGCGCGAGCGATTGGGCGACCCGCGCGTCGACGTCGAGCAGGCGGCTGTTCTGGATCGAAGCGATGAATTCTCCCATCCGGTTGTTCAATTGGTGGATCACGAAAGCATTGAACGGCAGGCTGGAAGAGAGCAGTGTGTGGAAGGTGACCGACGGCACGAACCCGACGACCGAGGGCCGGATGGCCACGACATCGTACTTGCGCAGCTCGCGCTTGATGACGCTGCCCTCGCCGAACCAGCCCCCCGGGGGTACACCGGAAAAAGTGCAACTGCGCCCGGACGGCGTGTAAAGAGCGAGCTTGAGCAAGCCGGAATGGACGCCGATCCAATAGTCGGACGGCGCCTGCCGGCGGGCGACGAGCGCTCCGGCCTCCCGGTATTCGGCGTGCGCGTGCTCCAGCACAAGACTCCGGTGTTCGCTGGCAAGCGCGCGAAACCAGGCGCAACGCTCAAATAGCCGGAGCAGGTCAGCCGGACCGATCGCCTCGGGCGTACTATCCTTGAGCGAGGCGCACGGCGTGTCTGGAGCGTCTTTCATGGACGGATTCGAGAAAAGGAGCGCATGGCGCGCTCAGGAGGGCTCTGTCATCGGAATGACAGACGATGCGCAATATACGTTGATAGTCTTTATGGATCAAGATCGGGAATATCAGGAGACAACCCCATGACGCATATGTTCGACGAGGGCCTGGATCGGCGGGAGGCCAACCATGTCCCCCTCACACCCATCGAATTCATCGCGCGAGCGGCCGATGTCTATGGAGACCGCCTTGCGGTTGTTCACGGCGACATGCGCCGCACATGGCGCGAAACATATACACGCGCCAGGCGCCTTGCCAGCGCGCTCCAGCGGGCAGGTATCAGTCGCGGGGACACCGTAGCGGTCTTGCTGCCGAATATTCCTGCGATGGTCGAAGCCCATTTCGGCGTGCCGATGTCCGGCGCTGTGCTCAACACGCTGAACACGCGTCTTGACGTCGCATCGCTACTGTTCATGTTGCGGCACGGCGAGGCCAGGCTGCTGATCGTCGACACGGAATTCGGTGAGCTTGCGCGTCGCGCGGCCATCGAGTTCCCGCAGTTGCGCGTCATCAGCGTAAGCGATGTCATGCCTGCCGATCCCCATGTATTTGCGCGCGCCACCGACTATGAAGCCTTTCTTCAGGAAGGCGATCCGCAGTTTGCATACGCGCTGCCGGCCGACGAGTGGGACGCGATCGCGCTCAACTACACATCGGGCACGACGGGTGACCCGAAGGGCGTGGTCTACCATCATCGCGGTGCTTACCTGAATGCGCTGAGCAACATTCTCGAATGGGACATGCCGAAGCATGCCGTCTACCTGTGGACATTACCGATGTTCCATTGCAACGGCTGGTGCTTCCCATGGACCATCGCGGCGCGCGCGGGCGTCAACGTTTGCCTGCGAAAATTCGACGCCGCCACCGTGTTCGAGCTGATCCGGCGCGAGCGTGTTACCCACTACTGCGGTGCGCCGATTGTCCAGAGCGCGCTTGCCAATGCACCCGCGCAGTGGCGTGAGGGGATCGATCACAGAGTATCGACGATGGTGGCCGGCGCCGCCCCCTCCCCTTCCATGATCGCCAGCATGAAGGAAATCGGCTTCGATCTGACCCATGTCTACGGACTGACCGAAGTCTACGGCCCCGCATCGGTCTGCGCGAAACAGGAAACTTGGGAGGCGCTCGACGACGACGAGCGCGCACGCCTGAACGCGCGCCAAGGCGTGCGCTACCACCTGCAATCGGCGGTGGCCGTGCTCGATCCTGACACGCTGGAACCCGTGCCGCCCGACGGCGAAACGGTCGGCGAGATCATGTTTCGCGGCAACATCTGCATGAAGGGATACCTGAAGAACGAACGCGCGACCCAAGAGGCTTTCCGCGGCGGCTGGTTCCACACGGGCGACCTCGGCGTGCTGGCGCCGGACGGTTATGTGCGCATCAAGGATCGCAGCAAGGACATCATCATCTCCGGCGGGGAGAATATTTCGAGCATCGAAATCGAAGACACGCTGTACCGGCACCCCGCGGTATCGGTTGCAGCAGTCGTCGCCATGCCAGACCCGAAATGGGGCGAAGTGCCGTGCGCGTTCGTCGAACTGAAGGAAGGCGTCACCGCCACCGCCGACGAACTCATCGCCCACTGCCGTCTCTTTCTCGCTGGATATAAATTGCCCAAGGCAATACACATCGGCGAGGTACCCAAGACCTCGACCGGGAAAATCCAGAAATTCGAGTTACGCGCAAGAGTCGGCTCGGAACGCGCGATCGATCTGGCCGGCAACACGCCGGGCGCGCCCGCTGGCAAGGCCTAGCCGCGGAAGCAGCAAATCCAACTACCACTTACGACTGCTCGATTGACTGACCTGCCATGAATTACACCGCCCCCGTGAAGGATATGCTGTTCGTCATGCAAGAGCTTGCCGGACTCGACGAAATCGCGGCGCTCCCCGGTTTCGAGGACGCGACCGAGGAAACGGCTCGCGCCGTACTCGACGAATCGGCCAGACTGTGCGGCGAAGTGCTCGCGCCATTGAACGCCGAAGGGGACAAAAACCCGAGCAGTTTGAAGGATGGCATTGTCACCGCGACGCCAGGTTTCAGGGAAGCATTCCAGCAGTATGCCGAGGGCGGCTGGCAGGGCCTGCAGCATCCGGCCGACTATGACGGGCAGGGCTTGCCCAAGCTGGTGGCGACGCCCTGCATCGAGATGCTCAATGCCGCGAACACGTCGTTCGCGCTGTGCCCGCTGCTGACGGACGGCGCTATCGAGGCTTTGTTGACCGCGGGCAGTGAGCAGCAGAAGCAGCGCTACGTGCCGAAGCTGATCTCCGGCCAATGGACCGGCACGATGAACCTGACCGAGCCGCAGGCGGGGTCCGACCTGGCGCTGGTACGCACGCGTGCCGAGCCGCAGGGCGACGGAACCTATCGCATCTTCGGCACGAAAATTTTCATCACCTGGGGCGAACATGACATGGCCGAGAACATCGTGCATCTCGTGCTCGCGCGCCTGCCCGATGCGCCGGACGGCGTAAAGGGTATCTCGCTGTTCATCGTACCGAAGTTCATGGTCGATCAGGACGGCTCGCTGGGCGCGCGCAACGACGTGCATTGCGTATCGATCGAGCACAAGCTCGGCATCAAGGCGAGTCCGACCGCGGTACTGCAATTCGGCGATCATGGCGGCGCCATCGGCTATCTGGTCGGCGAGGTCAATTGCGGCCTCGAATACATGTTCATCATGATGAACGCGGCGCGCTTCGCAGTCGGCATACAGGGCGTTGCGCTCGCCGATCGCGCTTACCAGAGAGCGGTCGCGTATGCAAAAGAGCGCGTGCAGAGCCGACCCGTGGACGGCTCGGCGAAACAGGCCGTGACGATCATCCACCATCCGGACGTGCGTCGCATGCTGGGGACGATGCGCGCGCTGACCGAAAGCGCGCGAGCGCTCGCCTACGTCACCGCGGCGCACAGCGACATCGCGCATCATCACCCCGACGCGGCCGTACGCGCCGAGCATCAGGCCATCTACGAGTACCTCGTGCCGGTGGTCAAGGGTTGGAGTACCGAGCTGGCGGTCGACGTTGCCAGCCTGGGCGTGCAGGTCCATGGCGGGATGGGCTACATCGAGGAGACTGGCGCCGCGCAGCACCTGCGCGATGCGCGCATTCTGCCGATCTACGAGGGCACCACGGCGATCCAGGCCAACGATCTGGTCGGGCGCAAAACGCTGCGCGATGGCGGCGCCGTCGCGAAGCGGCTTCTCGCCGCCGTCTCGCAAACGCTCGACGCGCTCGCAGCACACGAAGGGCCCGATTTCGAATCGATGCGCGAACAGCTCGCCAAAGGCCACCGGTCATTGGCAACGGTCGTCGACTTCATGCTGGCGAACGCGAAGCATGACCCGAACGCGGTTTTCGCCGGCAGCGTGCCGTACCTGAAGCTCGCGGGCATCGTCCTCGGTGGTTGGCAGATGGCGCGCGCGCTGCTGGCAGTATCGGAGCATGCGGCATGCGATCCGGCCTTCGGCAGCGCCAAGATCGCAACCGCCTGCTTCTATGCCGAGCATGTCCTGCCGCAGGCGCCGGCCATCGAAGTTTCGATCACCAGCGCCAACGGCGCGCAGGGCGTGCTGGCATTGTCCGAGGAGCAGTTCTGACGTGACGACTGTCATGCAGCATGGCGAGAAACCCGTCGAACAGTATCCCCAAATTTGAGCGCGCGGGTACCAGCCTGGGTAGTCACGCGACACGGCGCAAGCGGGGCCATGGGGGCGGCTGCCGCATACGCCATGGCAGATCGCCGCTCGGTATCGAATCATCACACCTCGCCGTAAAAACCCATATCGGCGCGCACCCCGAACCGCTTCACGAACTCGGTCGGATCGAAGCCTTCGCGTTCAAATAGCTGCCGCACCATCGGGATAGCCGCAGCAATCGCGTCGGCGTCGGCCCACTCGATATAGTTGATCACGTTGAATTCGCCGCTACCGCCGGTCTGGCTCAGTACCCGGTGCCGCAGGCAACCTGGCATCCCGTCGAGAACGGCATGCACGCGCTTTATCTGGGCGACGACCTCGGGCAGCGCCTCGGCAGGAACGACGAATTTATCGATACGGAACACCGGGTCGGTATGGGAAGCAGATGCTCTCGGCATGGCGTGAAGCCTCACAGGAAAAGCGCTCGCGCGCGGGTTGACGGTCTCACGCATAATAGAACCTCAAGTAAAGTTGAGGTCAAGGAGTTTCGTGATGAAATTAACGCCTGCCCAGGCTGCGCTCGAACAAGCCGGCCTTCCCGCCGTGCTGCCGGTCGGTGAAGTCGCGCGCCGAAGTGGCGTGCCGGTCTCCACGCTGCATTTCTATGAAGCCAAGGGGCTGATCAGCAGCCACCGAACCGCCGGCAATCAGCGCCGCTACGCGCGCGACGTGCTGCGGCGGGTGGCGTTCATTCGCGTGGCGCAACGCGTTGGCATAGCGCTGGCCGACATCGAGGCGGCCCTGGCCACCTTGCCGGCGAATGCCGCGCCCGGCCGCGCCGACTGGGCGCGCCTGTCTCGCGGATGGCGCGCCGCCCTGAACGAGCGCATCGAACAAATGGAGAAACTGCGAGATACGCTCGACGACTGCATCGGCTGCGGCTGTCTGTCGATCGACCGATGCCGGTTGCGCAATCCGCTGGACAAATTAAGCGCGCAGGGCTCGGGACCGCACCGCTTGTGGATCGGACGCCAAGGCGAGGCGGGTTAACGCTCAAAGTAGCCTCGGCGTGGCCCTGCGTCGGCCGCCACGAAAACGATCCGGGCGTCCGCCAGCCTGGAAGCGATCACGCTGTTTCAGCAAGTATCGAAATAGCGCTGAATCGCGCGAAAATCGCTGGTTCGGGTCAGCGCCAGCATCAACAGGATGCGAGCCTTTTGCGGGTTGAGCGAGTTCGCCGCGACGGTTTGCAACGCTTCATCTTCGGACAGCGGCGTCACAGTGCCATCGCCCACACGGCTCGCCCTGACCACGCGCACGCCGTGTTGCCGCGCTTCAAGGGCGCCGGCGCGCGCGGCCACGGACAGGCTGCCATTGCCGGTCGCCGCCAGCACGATGCCGCGTGCGCCGGCCGCGATGGCCGACTGATAAAAATGCGAGCGCGCACTTTGGTGGTCGTAGATGATGTCCACGAGCGGCAGGTCGTCGATCTGCCCGACCGAAAAATCGGTAGCCGTCGTGTGCGAGAGCAGTGGCGCGCATAGGAAGCGAACCACGCCGGCACTGACTTCGCCAAGCGCGCCATACTCCGGTGTGCGAAACGCGTCGGTACCGGTCGTATGCCGCTTCGCCGCATGGCGGGCAGCGACAATGCGATCATTGAGCAGCACTAGCACGCCCTTGTTCCGTGCCGCCGGCGCGGTTGCCACCAGTACCGCATTGTAGAGATTGAGCGGCCCGTCGGCGCTTAGCGCAGAAGCCGGGCGCATGGCGCCGACCAGCACCACGGGTTTGTTCGACTTGAGTACCAGATTGAGAAAATAGGCGGTCTCTTCCAGCGTGTCGGTACCGTGCGTGAGCACCACGCCATCGATCTCGGGGTCGTCGAGCACCGCGTTCACCCGCCGGGCGATGCTCAGCAGCATCGCATTGTCGATGTCGTGACTGGCGATATTGAACAGCTGTTCGCCGGAAATCGATGCAATCTCCCCGAGTTGCGGCACCGCGCTCAATACTTCGCCCAGCGTGGCGGTCACATCGTAGTCATGCAGTTGCGTCGCGCTGCCGCCGGAGGATGCGATCGTTCCACCGGTACCGAGCACGGCGATGCGCGGCAGGCCCGCGCGATGCGCCGCCGTGCCGGCAACGCGCCGAGTTCCTTGCGCAACAGTGGAAGACGTGTGTGCTTTCATGATCGTACGGTCTCTCGAAGTCAAGCCAGACGCAAAAGGCGCTCATCGCGCCGCGGCGCCTTTTCGACTTTTTCCCACCCAGGGTCAACAGCAATGCAACCGCAACACTCGCGCCGACCCGCCGATCGTCAGATGCAATGCCAAGGGACGCCCGCGCGTCGGCTCAGTCCTGCGCCTGCCGTGCCCCGATGATCCGCGACAGAAAGGTCCGGGTGCGTTCGTGCCGGGGCCGCGCCAGCACTTCGGCCGGCGGACCCTGTTCGAGGATGACACCGTCGGCCATGAAGGCCACCCGATCGCATACGTCCCGCGCAAAGGCGATCTCATGGGTGACCACGATCATCGTCATGCCGTCGTCGGCGAGTCCGCGCATGACGGCGAGCACTTCGTCGACCAGTTCCGGATCGAGCGCCGAAGTCGGCTCGTCGAACAGCATCAGTTTGGGCCGCATCGCCAGCGCCCGGGCAATTGCCACGCGCTGCTGCTGCCCGCCCGACAAGTGGCCGGGATAGGCCTGTGCCTTGCCCGCCAGACCGACCCGCTCGAGCAGCGCCATGGCACGCTCCACCGCCTGCGCGCGCGGCTCGCGCTTGACCTGCAGCGGTGCTTCGATCACATTTTGTAGCACCGTCAAGTGCGGGAACAAATTGAAGCGCTGGAACACCATGCCGATCTGCGCGCGCTGCCGGCACACATCATGCTCCGGCATTTCATGCAGGCGGCCACCGCGCTCCCGATAGCCGACGAGCTGGCCATCGACATAAATGCGGCCGGCGTCAATCTGCTCCAAATGATTGATGCAACGAAGAAGCGTGCTCTTGCCGGAGCCGGACGCTCCGATAAGCGCCAGCACCTCGCCGGCGGCCACCTCGAGATCGACGCCCCTGATCACCTCCTCACGGCCATAGCGCTTGCGCACGCGCTGCACCCTTACCATCGGTTCGGCCGATACCGATGCGGCGTCGAGGGCGTTTGGGCTAGGCATGAACGGCATGGCTCGCGCGGCCCAGGCGCCGCTCCAGGAAGAATTGCGCGACGCTGGTCACCGTGGTCAGCACCAGGTACCAGAACGTGGCGACCAGCATCAGCTCGATGGTGCGCAAGTTCGCCGAAGAAATATTCTGGGCCTGCGTGAGCAAATCGCCGCCGGCGATTACCGACACCAGCGAGGTGGCCTTGAGCAGCGAAATGAATTGATTGGCCGCCGGCGGGATAATCACACGCAAGGCCTGGGGCAGGATGATGCGGCGCATGGCCATCATGCGCGACATGCCCAGCGCCTGCGCCGCGCTGTGCTGTCCCTGATCGACGCTGATGATGCCGGCGCGCACCACCTCCGACATGTAGGCTGCCTCGTTCAGGCCCAGCGCGATTACCGACGCCACGAATGGCGTGAGGATCGCATTGGTGCTGAACGGCCCGATATGCTCGAACAGCAACGCCAGATTACCCCACAGCAGAATCTGCACCAGCAGCGGCGTGCCGCGCAGCAGCCACGAATAGAAGCCACTGCTCAGCCGCAACACCGGGCTGGGCGACAGGCGCATCACCGCCAGCACCGTGCCCAGCAGCACGCCGATGAGCTCGGCGAGCAGCGCCAGCTCGATGGTCACGGTCAGGCCCGTCAGGATCGCCGGCGCGAACTGATACCTGGCGATCGCCGCGTGATCGATCTTCGGATTGGTGCCGATCGACCACGCCAGCCAGGCCAGCACCGCAAACACCAGCACGCTGGTCGCGCGACGCCAGGGGTGGCGCAGCGGCACCACCCGCAGCGCGTCGTCGGCATGTCCGGCATGCGCCCCGCCACCCGTCGCGTCAGTTCGTCCTGCCTGTGTCATCGGCTCGATCCCCGCCCGGTATCGCCCCGGCTACATCGCAAGGTTGTGTCCGCCGTTGATCGTGGCCGATTTCACGGCACCGCCCTCGACTCCATACTTCTTCAGGATGCTCAGGTAGGTGCCGTTCTTGATGAGTGTGTCGAGCCCCTTTTGCAGCGCATCGCGCAGCGCCGGGTCGGACTTCGCCACGCCGATGCCCAGCGGCACGGGTTGATACTCCTGCCCCTGCACCACGTCGAAAATCTTGCCGCCGCCTGCCGTCTTCGCCAGATAAACCATCACCGGCGAATTACCGAAGAAGGTCGCCACGTGGCCGGTTTGCACCTGCAGGCGGGCATCGGACGGCTGCGCATACTGCAAATTGGTGATCAGCGGTTTGCCGTGCGCCTTGCACTGGGCGTCGGCCTGATCGACCAGCTGCACCTGGGTTGAGCCCTGCACCGTCGACACTGTCTTGCCGCACAGGCTCGCCAGGTCCGTCACGTGATCGGGATTGCCTTTCCTGACCAGCAGCTTGGTGCCCAAATTGAAGAAATCGACAAAATCGAGACGCTGCTCGCGCTCCGGCGTGTCGTTCATCACGGTGAACGTGATGTCGATACGCTTGGCCTCCATGGCCGGCAGCAGGCCGCTGAACGGGATCGCCGTGAGTTCGATGGGCCGGCCGACCTGCTTGCCCAGGGCGGCCGCCAGATCGACGATGACCCCTTGCAACGTGGTGCCGTCCGACGCGTACGACACCATCGGCGGGCTGTTGGTGATGGTGCCGGCCTTGATCGGCTCGGCCGCGCCGGCAGTGCCGACAGTCATAGCGCTCGCGCCCAGCAGCACGGGCAGCAGGCAAACAAGCGAGAAACGACGCAGGGGGCTCATCCAGTCTCCTTGATATTTCGTTGTTTTGTACTGGCAGCGATTCTCGCATCGCGGGGGAGTGGGGTCAATGCGCGCACCTTACCGTCGGCAGCTGCGGTCCGACACCGTCGAGGTGTCGCTTGATGAAGCGCCCGCCGAGCGCCGACAAATTCCGTCGCCGGCACGACATGCACTAATTCTCGGGCACCCTATGGCACTTGCGATATGCCGCCGGGGTGACGCCGACGTGTTTGGCGAAGGTTCGCCGCAGCGTATCCACGCTGGCGAAGCCGCATTTGTCGGCGACGCAACCGAACACTGCCATGCTGGCCAAGCGCTCGGGCATTAAAAACTCCTGGTTTCAATTGATTCAACTGTCTGCCAGTTTATCAATCAGCAAGCCCTCACGATACTTGAGCCGTGTGCCGGGTTCGTACTGCCCGGCCCCTTCGTCCGAACGCAGGAATACTTCCGGGAGCGCATATGTCTGCACCAAATCCTTTACGCCGCCGCGGTCTCGAATTACTCGCCCAATTGCATGGCGGACACGCCGGCGAGGCAATGGTCGCCGAAATGCAGGACGTTTGCCCCGCCTTTGCGGATATGACGATCGACTGGGCCATCGGCGCGATCATGGACCGGCCCGGTCTTGATCTGGTCACGCGAGAACTGGTCCTGGTCGCCTCTTGCGGGACGCTTGGCTATGCGACGCCTCAACTGCGGGCGATGCCGAGGCGGCTCTGCAGATCGGCGCGACACGCGAGCAGATCGTAGAGACAGTGTTGCAGCTCACGTTCTATGCTGGCGGACCGGCCGTGCGCAACGCGCTGATTGTTCTCAAGGAGGTGTTTGCGCAAACGACGTGAGCCGCCCGGCACAGAGGCCCCGACACAAGGCTGGCACCGTCCGGCCACCGGCACGGAGCGACATCGGCAACCATCGGCAAATTGCGCTACGATCTGCCATTCGCCGCGTGCCGACGATATTCCGAACAAGATGATTCGCATAGCGATGCTTTTGCGCGTCACGATGCGGCACCGCACCATCGAGCGTTTTTCATGGCACAGCCTGTACAGTCTGAGATCCATTTCCACGGCGGCGGACGCCTGACCGTCCTGCAGGGCGCCGCCCTATATATCGGTGCGGTGCTCGGCACGGGCGTCATCGCGTTGCCCGCGCTGGCGGCGCAGGCCGCCGGGCCGGCATCGCTGCTGGCGTGGTTTGCGCTGGTGCTGCTGTCGGTGCCGCTGGCCGCGACCTTCGCGGCGCTCGGCTCGCGCTATCCCGATGCCGGCGGAGTCTCCACTTACGTGCGCCGCGCCTTCGGCCCGCGTGCGGCCGCAGTCGTCGGCTGGTGTTTCTTTTTCGCGATTCCGGCCGGCGCGCCGGCCGCAGCAACCTTTGCCGGCGCTTATGTGGCGGCCGCCATCGGCGGCGGCACGCATACCGTGATCGTCACAGCGGCGGCGATGATCGCGCTGGTGGTGCTGATCAATGCGTTCGGCGTCACCATCTCGGGCAAGCTGCAACTGCTGCTGGCGGCGCTGCTGGTGGCCCTGCTGCTGGCGGCGGTGCTCTTCTCGGCGCCGCACGCCGATCCTCGCAACCTGCATCCGTTCGCACCGCACGGCTGGCTGGCGGTCGGCTCGGCGGCCGCCTTGCTGGTCTGGAGCTTCGCCGGATGGGAAGCGATCACGCACCTGGCCGCCGAATTCCAGCAGCCGGCTCGCGACATGCCGCGCGCAGCCGCTATCGCGGTGGTGGTGGTCGGGCTGCTCTATCTGGCGGTGGCTGGTGCCACGATTCTGGTGTTGGGCAGCGCGGCAGGCACGACGCGCGCGCCGTTGGCCGAGTTGCTGGCGATTGGCGTCGGCGGCAAGGTTCAGGTACTGGCGGCGGCCGCCGCGCTGCTGCTCACGCTCGGCACCATGAATGCGTATTTTGCCGGGGCCGCCAAGCTGGGCGCGGCGCTCGGTCGCGATGGCGCGCTGCCGGCGTGGCTGGCCGAGGGCAGTAGCGCCGGCGAAGTGCCGCGTCGCAGCCTGGCGGTGATTGCCTGTCTATCGATCGGAGCGCTCGCGGCGACGGCGCTGGCCAACGTCGGCGCCAAACCGTTGGTATTGCTGACCACCGGCTCGTTCGTCACGGTCTACGCGCTCGGCACGGCCGCCGCACTGCGTCTGCTCGAACGTGGCAGTTGGGCGCACCGTTGTGCGCTGGTGGCGCTGGTGGCCGACGCGGCCCTGCTGATCATGACGGGCTGGTACCTGATCTGGCCAGTGATCGTCACGCTGTGTGCGCTGCTCTATCAGCGCCTGCAGCACGTGCGCTCGGGGAGGAGCCCCGCCGCATGAACGCTCCTTTGTCGGCCAGCCGCATCCGCTGGTTGCCGTATATCGTCGCGGCGACGTTTTTCATGGAGTACCTCGACACCACGGTGATCGCCACCGCCTTGCCGCAGATGGCGCGCTCATTCGGCGTCGGCCCGAATGCGCTGAGTCTGGGCATGACGGCCTATATGCTCGCCCTGGCGATCTTCATTCCGATCAGCGGATGGGTCGCGGACCGCTATGGCTCGCGCACGGTGTTTGCCGCCGCGATCGTGGGATTCACGCTTTCCTCGGTGCTGTGCGGAATGTCGAACAGCGTGCTGCAATTCACCGCGGCCCGCGTGCTGCAGGGCATCGGCGGGGCGATGATGGTGCCGGTCGGGCGCCTCGTCGTCGTGCGCATTACCGACAAGAGTCGCTTGATGCAGGCCATCGCGACCATTACCTGGCCGGGCATCGTCGCCCCGGTGGTGGGCCCGCCGATTGGCGGATTCATCACCACCTACGCGTCGTGGCGCTGGATCTTCCTGCTCAATGTGCCGTTCGGACTGGCCGCGCTGGCCGCCGTGGCCGCGCTGGTGCCGAATCTGCACGGCTCCCAGCGCAAACCGCTCGATCTTATCGGCTTGCTGCTGAGCGGCACCTCGCTGACCGCCATTCTGTATGGCGCCGAGCTGGCGAGCCAACCGGCCACCGACCCGTGGGTGGCGGCCGGCTGCGTGGGCGCCGGCATAGCGCTCGGCGCGCTGGCATTGCGCTATGCGGCGCGCCAACGCCATCCGCTGATCGATTTCACTACGCTGAGAATTCCGACGTTTTCCGTGACGGTGGTCACCGGGTCGATCACCCGCATCGGCATCGGCGCGATCCCGTATCTGATGCCGCTGCTGTTCCAGATCGGCTTTGGACTCTCGGCCTTCAAGTCGGGCTTGCTGCTGCTGGCCAGCGCACTGGGCAATCTCAGCATGAAGGCGCTCACGACCGCCATCCTGCAGCGCTTCGGCTTTCGTCGGGTGTGCATCGTCGACGTGGTGGTGGCGGCGGCATCGATCGTGGCCTGCGGCATGCTCACGCCGCACTCGCCCCTGGCGTGGGTGCTGGTAGTCATCTTTGTTTACGGTCTGGCGCGCTCGATGCAGTTTTCGACCCTCGCCACGCTCGCTTATGCCGATGTCGACGCCGAGCGAATGAGCGCCGCCAGCACGCTCTGGAGTGCCGCCGCGCAAATGACGATCGGGCTGGGCATCGCTTTCGGTGCTGTCGCGCTGCGCGTGGCGGCGGCCTTGAACCAAGAGGACGGCGTGCACAGCGGCCTGCATTTTTCGCTGGCCGACTTCCGGCTGGCGTTTCTGTTTGCCGGCCTGCTCACGCTGGCCTCCCTGGCCGGCTATCTGCGCATGGCGCACGATGCCGGTCAAAGCGTGGGCGGCGGCTCGCGCCGGCGCGGCGCGTCATAGCCACTTGCTCACGAAACTGGTGCAGCCGGCCGAGCACGGTGCGATAATCGCGACTTTGCTGGCGCCATTCCATTCCCCCGATCGCCATGTCGTCGCCCGTCCCCAAGGCCTTGCTGGTCCCGTTGATCGTTGCGTGCGCACTGTTCATGGAGAGCGTCGACGCCAACGTGATCGTCACGGCCCTGCCGGCGATGGCGCGGGACTTTGGGCGCGACCCCGTCTCGCTCAAGATCGCTGTGACCAGCTATGTGGTCGGGCTGGGCGTGTTCATTCCGATTTGCGGCTGGGTCGCCGACCGCTTCGGCGCCCGCACCGTGTTTCGCACTGCGATCGGTATCTTCGTGCTGGGCTCCCTGCTGTGCGCCGCGTCGAATTCGCTGTTCACCTTTACGCTGGCGCGCTTCGTGCAGGGTATCGGCGGCGCGATGATGGTGCCGGTCGGACGTATCATCATTTTCCGCGCAGTGCCCAAATCCGAATTCATCCGCGCGATGAACTACCTGAGCGTGCCGGCCCTGCTGGGCCCGGCCGTGGGGCCTCTGCTGGGAGGCTTTATCACCACTTATCTGCACTGGCGCCTGATCTTTTTCATCAACGTGCCGATCGGCATTGGCGGCATTTACCTGACCAACCGCCATATCGCCAATCTGCAGGAACCCCACCCGGGACCCATCGACTGGTTTGGCTTTATGCTCTCGGCCGGCGGCGGCGCCCTTTTCCTGCTGGGTCTGTCGCTGGTCGGCGGCGAACTCGCCTCGGGCCGCACCGCGCTGCTGACGTGGCTGCTCGGCACCGGGCTGCTGGTCGTTTACTGGTTCTACGCCAACCGCGTCAAACTGCCGGTGCTCGATTTGCGGTTCCTGCGCATCCCGACGTTTCAGGCCAGCGTGCTGGGCGGCTCACTGTTTCGCATGGGGCTGGGTGCCGTGCCGTTCCTGCTGCCGCTCACGCTGCAAGAGGGACTCGGCATGACAGCCTTTCGCTCGGGGCTGATCACTTGCGCGTCCGCCTTTGGCGGTATGTTCATGAAGGCCATCGCCTCACCGCTGCTGCGCCGTTACGGCTTTCGCTCGGTCCTGACGATCAACGCGGCATTCTCCGGCATCGCAATCGCCGCCTGCGGCCTGTTTTTCCCCGGCACGCCGCATTGGGCGATCTGGTGCGTGGTGCTGCTCGGCGGCTTTTTCCCTGCACTGCAATTCACCAGCCTGAACTCGCTCGCCTATGCCGACATCGAGAGCCGCGATGTCGGACGGGCCACCAGCCTGGCCAGCGTGATCCAGCAAATCTCGCTGGGGCTGGGGGTGACCATTGCCGGCATCGCCGTACAGGCCAGCAGCGTGCTGCAAGGGCATGAGACGGCGCGCTGGTCGGATTTCTGGCCGGCGTTCCTGCTGGTCGGGCTGTTCTCGTTCGGCTCGATCCCGGTGACCTCGCGCCTGCCGGCCAACGCCGGCGACGAAATCGCGCGCGGCACCAACGCACCGTCGGTCAGCGGCGGACATTAGCGCCTGCCCGCGCTAGTCGAGCACCCAGTCAAATGCTCGGCGCAGTTCGGCCGCGCCATGACCTTCATACCAGCGGCCGTGCGCCAAAATGATGCGCTCGGGATCCCACGCGATCATTTGCTCGACGGCCGCGCGCAGTTGCCGCTTATGCTTCGCGAACGTCATGCGCATATCGCGCGGCATGCGCCCGTCGGGATCGAGCACGCCGCCCACGCGCATAAGCCAGCGCATGAGGCCCGAGCCGACCTTGGCCGGCTCGAAGTTCTCGATCAAGTCGGTCAGCACCAGCGTGCGGCTCGCCCGGTGGAAAAATTCGACTTCAGTCATATAACCGCCAACCACCGGCAGCGTCGCCAGTTCGGTGTCCCACGGATAGCCGTCGACGCGCTCGAGCGGCAGGCAATCGAAAGCGATGTGTGCGCCGGCCTGCTCGCGCGCACGTGGCGCCAAATACACGCTGGCCGCGGGAAAGGCGACGTGCCAGTCCGGTATCCACCAGTAATGGATGCGATTGGGGCCGACGATCCAGCGCGGGCTGCCGAGTTGCCCGACGGCTGCCTGCAGTTCGGGCGTCAGTGCGGTCGGCGAATGAATGAACAGGTCGCCTCCGGCCAGCCGGATCACCGTCATGCGGGTCGGAAACGGCACTTTGAGACCGGCGATCCCAAAGCGGATCGCCGGGCCGTCGACAATCCACAGATGCTCCGCGATCGGCTTGAGGGTATTGAGCGGCGAGTAGGTTACCAGGGCGTCGCTGGACATCGAATGACTCCTTTTCCGGGCCGCGGCCTCGGATCCGACTGGCAATGCGCGCTCACCGGGAGCGCAGCGCCAAGGTCAAAGCGCCGGCGCCCACCAGCACCGCACCGCCGGCGTAGCCGATCTGGCGTTGCGCGGCGGCGCCGCTCAGCCCGCTGGCCAAACGCCGCGCCAGCAAGCCGAACACGGCGGCGTTGAGCGCGGCCAGCATGACGAAAGTCACCAGGAAAACGACGGCCTGCATCAAAAAGGAGCCTTCGGGCGAGATGAACTGCGGCACAAAGGCCACGAAAAAAACGATGCTCTTGGGGTTGAGCGACGTCACCGCCCAGGCCGCGACGAAACGCTGCGACGGCGACTTTTCGACGGCGGCAAGCGGGGCCCGGTGCGCGTGGCGAGCGCCCCATATCGATTTCAGCCCCAAATAGACCAGATAGCAGCCGCCAACGATCTTCAGTGCGGTAAAGGCGTTGGCCGACGCCGCCAGCAAGGCACCCGCGCCGCCCAGTGACAGGCTCATTGCGGTCAAATCGCCCGCGGCCACGCCGGCGACCGTGCTCCACGACGAACGGCCGCGATTGGTCAGTGAATCGCCGATCACCAGCAGAATCGTCGGCCCGGGAATCATCAATAGAATGAGGCTTGCACCCGCGAATGCGAGCCAGATGTGCATGGTCATGGGAGCCTTTTGGTGGGGTGGATAAAGCAATAGTCATCCATATTCAGGCCAGGCAGTCAAGCGTGACGCTCGCCTCACGCTCACGACGGCTGCCGCACCAGCGCATTGCGCTCGATTTTCCACGACGCCACCAGCGCTCCGGCGAGCTCGACGCAGCCGCCGCCGCGAAAAGCCAGCGCGTAGCCCGCCGGCCACCCATGCACTCCCGCGGCCTGCATCATGTGCGCCGCAGCGACGGCGCCCAGCACCGCCACGCCCAGCGTCGCGCCCACCATTCGCGCAGTGTTGATCAGGCCGGCGGCCGTGCCGGTGCGCTCCGCCGGCACGCTGCTCACGGCAACCGACATCACCGGACCGGTGTTGAGCCCCAGGCCGATGCCCGGCAGCAGCAACAGGGCCATCAGCCCGGCCAGCGGCAACGCGCCGCCGGTCTCGCCTCCCGCCCAACTCAAGGCCAGCAGGCCCGCCCCCATCAGGCTCATGCCCGCGCTCATCGCCGCGCGCGGTCCGAGCGCATGCGCGAGCGAGCCGACATAGCGTGACACGATCAGAAACGACAGCGACATCGGCAGCATCGCCAGCCCGGCCTCGAGGGCACTCAGGCCGTAACTCGACTGCAGCAGCAGCGGCAACAGAAAAATCAAGCCATACATGCCGAACGTCATGGCCGCGGCAATTATCATCGCGGCGGAAAACGACGCATTGCGAAACAAGGCCAGCGGCATCAGCCCGTCGCCGCAGCGAATCTGCCAGCCGATGAAGGCGGGCGTGGCCAGCATAGCCACGGCGATCGCGGCGCGCATGATGAGCGCGTGCGGGCCGGTCACAGGCCATTGAATCACCGCGAAGGCCAGCGCCGCGAGAGCCGCCGCGGCAAGGATCTGCCCCGGCAAGTCGAGCTTGCGTTGCGGCGCGCCGCGCGTGGCCGGCACGTGCTGCCTGGCCATCCACCCTGCGAGGCCGGCCAATGGCAGGATCAGCGCGAAGATGCTGCGCCAGCCGGCACTGTCGACCAGCATGCCGCCGATCGTCGGGCCGAGCGCGAAGGCCAGGCCGTTGCAGCCGGCCCACACGCCGATGGCCTGCGAGCGGGCTTTGGCTTCAGGATAGGTGTCGGCCAGAATCGCCAGCGAGTTGGGCAGCATCACCGCCGCGCCGACGCCGGCGACTGCGCGGCCGGCGAGCAACCAGCCGATCGCGGGCGCCAGACTGCACATGGCCGAGCCGAGCGCGAACAGCGCCACGCCGGCGAGGAACAGCCGGCGTCTGCCGAACAGGTCGCCGAGCGCGCCGCCGCTCAGCAGTAGCGTGGCATACGCGAGGTTGTAGGCATCGATGACCCACTGCAGTTGCGACAGCGAAGCATGCAGATCCTGGCCGATTTGCCGTGCGGCCAGATTGACGACCGAGGTGTCGATTTGTGCCATCAGCACGCCCAGACACATCGTGATCAGTATCGAGCGACGACGGCGCGCGATCGCTTGCGCGGTGGACGCGGATGCGGGGGTGGAACGGAAAATCATGGTTCAGGCTCTCGGAGTCGATATGAGCCAGTGTGCGACGCGCGGGCCGCGCCGGGTTTCAGCGCCGGCTGAAGCATCGACGTTTCATTGCGCGATGAATCGTCATGGCATACGCTGCGGCACAATAGACCTTATCGACAACCGCCAGGAGCATCGTCATGACCGGTGTCCCCCATGCCGAAGCCCGCGCTATTGCCGCCTTGCTGGGCGATGCCACGCGCCTGACCATTCTGTGGGCGCTGCTCGACGGCAAGGCCAAGACCGCCACCGAGTTGGCGTGGGCCGCCAACGCGTCGGCACAAAATGCCAGCATGCATTTGCGCAAGCTGCTCGATGCGGGCCTGCTGCACGTGATCGAACAGGGCCGGCACCGCTATTTCACGCTGGCCAGCCCGCGCGTTGCGATGGCCGTCGAGTCGTTCGCCGCGCTCGGCGCCATGAGTACCGAGGCCCGCGAGGTGCGGTCGAGCACGCCCGACACGATGCGTTTCGCGCGCACTTGCTATGACCATCTTGCCGGCGCGCTGGCGATCGATTTGCTGGGTGGATTGACGCGCCAGGGCTTGCTTGCCGAGACCGATCGGGAATTCTCGCTGACGCCGGCCGGAGAGCTCTGGTGCATCCAACAGGGTATCGATGCCAGAGCGCTGCGCCGCAGGCGACGGGCCTTCGCGCCCAAATGCCTGGACTGGAGCGAGCGCAAGCCGCATATGGCAGGCAGCCTGGGCGCCGCGCTGCTCGATCATTTGTTGGAGCGCAAGTATGTCGAGCGCACGCGCGAGCATCGCGTGCTGCGCCTGACGCCTGTCGGCGCCCAGGCATTGCGTGCGTTGCTATGAGACGCCGGGCGAGACGACCGCCCGGCCGGCTTCAGCTGACAACGTCGTCCAGGCTGAACATTTCGGTCTGGTCGTCGTACGAGAAGATCTCGGCGTAACGGCCCCAGTTGATGACCGCGTCAAGCGTGTCGTCGGCCGCGCTGTCGGAGAGAAAGTCCTCCAGCTCCTGCTTGAAGCGCACGCGCGGCGCGCGGCGCCCAGGACGCTCGTTGAGCACCTGCTTGATGCGTGCGGCCAGCGGCACCGAGCGCAGCAGGTGATCGGCAAACAGCATCTTGCGTTCCTGTGTGCCGTGTTCGGCGAAGATGCGGCCGGCCGGCGTGAGCTTGATATCCCCCTCGCGCACCTCGGCGAAGCCGACCGTCTGCAGGAATTCGGCGACCGGAAAAAGATCGTCGACCTCGAAGTGCAGGCTGCGGGCGATTTCCGGCAAGTCGGCATTGCCGTTGTAGGGTGCCGAGGCGACCGTCTCGATCAGGCCGGCCATCAGGTTGGTCGAGACCGGCGCCAGGCGGCTGCCCAGCTCCAAAGCGGCCCGACGCGCGGCATCGAACGACTGGCGCGCAGTCATGCGCGTGTAAATGTCGTCGACCATCTGGCGAAAACCCGGGTCGAGCCGGTTGCGCGGATGCGGGAACGGCACGGTGATTTCGGCCATGATCCTGCCGGGGTTGGACGACAGCACGAGAATGCGGTCGCACATGAAAACGGCTTCCTCGATGTTGTGCGTGACGATCAGGACCGACTTGATCGGCAGCTTGCGCTCGTTCCACAAGTCGAGCAGATCGGTACGCAGCGTCTCGGCGGTGAGCACGTCGAGCGCCGAGAACGGCTCGTCCATCAGCAGAATGTTGGGGTCGACCACCAGCGCGCGGGCAAACCCGACGCGTTGCCGCATGCCGCCCGACATTTCGCGCGGATAGGCGTTTTCGAACCCGTCCAGGCCAATCAGGTCGATTGCCGCCAAGGCGCGCGCGCGCCGCTCGCGCGGCGGGACATCGAGCGCCTCGAGCCCGGCTTCGACGTTCTCCAGCACGGTCAGCCAGGGAAACAGGGCGAAAGTCTGGAACACCATTGCCACGCCCTGCGCCGGGCCATCGAGCGGCTTGCCGTGGTACAGGACCTCGCCGCTGGTCGGCTGGATCAATCCGGCGATGATGCGCAACAGGGTCGATTTGCCGGAGCCCGAGCGCCCCAGAAGCCCGACGATCTCGCCTTCGCGCAATGTCAGGTTGGCATCGTCGAGCACCAGCAGCGTGCCCTGCGCCTTGCTGAAGCCGCGCTGGACATTCTTGACCGACAGGATTTCCGGCCCCAGCAAGGGTTTGGCGGCGGCATTAGGGTTGTACACGAAAAGACTCCTTAATCGAGGCGCAGGCGATTTTCCGCGAAAGCGTACAGCGGACGCCACAGCAGGCGATTGAATAAGGTCACGAACAGCGACATGACGATGATGCCCAGAACGATATGCGCGTAGTCTCCGGCTGCCGTGGTCTGCGCGATATAGGCCCCGAGCCCGTGGGCAGCGACGCTGGTGTTGCCCCACGACACGGCTTCGGCCACGATGCTGGCGTTCCACGCGCCGCCCGAGGCGGTGATGGCTCCCGTCACGTAATACGGGAAAATACCCGGCAGCATGATTTGGCGCCACCACTGCCAGCCGCGAATGCGCAGGTTGGTGGCTGCCTCGCGCAAATCGTTGGGAAACGCCGACGCGCCGGCCACGACGTTGAACAGGATGTACCACTGCGTGCCCAGCACAATCAGCGGACTGAGCCAGATGTCGGGGTTAAGGTGAAAATGCACGATCACCACGACGAACACCGGGAATAGCAGGTTGGCCGGAAACGCCGCGAGGAACTGGGCCAACGGCTGGACTTTTTGCGCCAGCGCCGGGCGCAGGCCGATGATCACGCCGATAGGTACCCACACCAGCGAGGCCAGCGCGATCAACAGCGTCACGCGCAACAGCGTAATCGCGCCCAGCAGCACGACGTAGCCGATGTCGCCCCAGGTCACGCTGCGGCTCATGTAGGAGATCACCCACCCCGCGACGGCCACGGTAAGCGCCAACGCGACGCCGCCCCACAGGAAATCGCCGGCGCGCCGGTTGCCGAGGATGCCGGGCAGCGGCGCGCGCCATGGCGCGCTTGGGC
Organism: Pandoraea sp.; assembly: GCF_004297875.1. Lineage (GTDB taxonomy): Bacteria > Pseudomonadota > Gammaproteobacteria > Burkholderiales > Burkholderiaceae > Pandoraea. Next base: position 35,761 of record NZ_SCSK01000006.1, read on the forward strand.
GACCGCCCTGCACCGCGCGCCAGCGCAGCCGCATGAAACGCTGCCAGAGCGCGCCGAATGGCCGCAGAATGAACTGGATCAGGCGCGTGCGACGCACCAGGTTGAGCACCCACGATTCCGGCTCGTCCTGTGCGCTGGTCTGATCCATGCGGAACTTGTCGGTCCAGGCCACCAGCGGGCGGAAAAGCAATTGGTCGTAAAGCAAAATGACTACGACCATCGTCACGATGACCCAACCGATGGCGTGCAGATTGCGCTCGGCGATGGCCTGCGCCAGGTATGAGCCGACCCCCGGCAGCGTGATGGTGTTGTTGCCGACAGTGATGGCCTCGGAAGCGACTACGAAGAACCAGCCGCCGGACATGCTCATCATCATGTTCCACACGAGCCCGGGCATCGAAAACGGCACGTCGAGCTTCCAGAACCGTTGCCAGGCGCTCAGGTGGAAACTGCGCGCGACCTCATCCAGATCGCGCGGCACGGTGCGCAGCGACTGATAGAAGCTGAACGTCATGTTCCATGCCTGACTGGTGAAAATCGCGAAAATCGCCGCGCACTCGGCGCCGACCACCCGGCCAGGGAAGAGCGCCAGGAAGAACGTCACGGTAAACGAGATATAGCCGAGCACCGGCACCGACTGCAGGATATCGAGGATCGGCACCAGCACTTTTTCGGCACGCCGGTTCTTGGCCGCGAGGGTACCGTAGGTCAGCGTGAATATCAGCGAGACGGCCATCGCAGTCAGCATGCGCAGGATGGTGCGCAACGCATACCACGGCAGCTCGGCCGGATCGAGCGAAATCGCCGAGGCCTGCAGCTTTGACAACGGCTCCCAGGTCTGATGTACGCCGATGCCGACCAGCGCGATCAGGCCAATAATGAGCGGAAAGGCGACGAAATCCCAGCGATTGGGCAGCAATCGCCGGGCCGATGCATTCAGCTGCAAGCTCAGTTGGAAGCGCATCTTCAGTCTGGGAAAGGGGTTGGGGCGGCACGGTGCGCCAAAGCGTTGCCGCGACACTACTACAAGTCTGTGACAGTCACAATCGCTCGCCCGATCGGGCTGGCGCAAGGGCTATATGATACTTTCCCCAACCCCTTGTTGACCGATTCCCGTTATTTTTATTGCTTGCGGCCCCGCACGAAACCCTGTGGCGCGGCCGCGCGGCTCTCTGGCGAAGCCCTCCGCGCATGCGCCCGGCACCCCCGCTGCCGCTGCCGAAATGAACGGTCCAGGCGGATATCAAAGCGCAAATTCCTCTCGTCACCCGGCTGTTTTTCCGGCCTCGCCGCGGTTTGCTGCCGTTGCCAGGCGTTACACTGTCGCGGCCAATAACATCCTTATGAGCCCGATATGACTCACCCCCCCCAGTCCGATTTGCGCAAACAGGATTTCGAGGCGCTCTCCGAATTCCGCTATCAATTGCGCAGTTTTTTGCGTTTTAGCGAAAACGCTGCGCATCGTGCCGGCATCACGCCCCAGCAATATTTATTGCTGCTCCACATCAAAGGATTCCCCGGGCGCGAGTGGGCCACCGTCGGCGAACTGGCCGAGCGCCTGCAATCGCAGCACCACAGTGCCGTGGCGCTGGTTTCGCGCTGCGAGAAGCTGAAGTTGGTCAAGCGCAAGCCCAGCGCGCACGACCGGCGCCAGGTCGAAGTTCACTTGCTGCCGCGCGGCGAGCAATTTCTGTCTGCCCTGGCCGCGTTGCACCGCGCTGAGCTCAAAACCCTCGACGGCACCTTCAAGGTGCCGCGCATCAACATGTGAGCGGCCCAACGGGGTGATTTCGCGATCGGACAATGCCGGCCGGCGCCTCAGGCGTCCAACCGTTTCATCGCCTCGGCGCGCCGTTGCGTCGCCGCGCCGGTCAGCACAAAGCCGCGGATCTGGCCGACGGGTGTCGTGAACCACTGAACCACGCCACCTTCTGACGGTTCCGTGCTCCATGCCCCAGTTGTCGCCGGCGGCGGAGTCAGCACCACCACCGGATGGGCCGGGGTCTTGACGATCACCGGCATGGGCCCAAAGCGGATGGCGCTGGACGCGCCGGTCAGCGTTTGCGCCAACTGACGCGCCGCGAGCATGATCGGCTGCACGAAAGGCAGCACGCCCGCGCCGTATTCGGCGCAATCGCCGATGGCAAAGACGTCTCGCGCACTGGTTTGCCCGAATTCATCCACCAGAATGCCGCGCTTGACACCCAGGCCGCAAGCCCGTGCCAGACTGGTGCGTGGCCGTAAGCCGACGGCCGACAGCATCAGGTCGGCCTCGAGCATCCGGTCATCGGTCAATTTCAGGCAAAAGCCGCTCGCGACCCGCTCGATCGCGTTGACCGCGGCGCCCAGCCGCCACTGCACGCCGGCCGCCGCCAGGGCGTCGCACAGTGCCTGGCCTGCCGTCGGCGGAATCAAAGTGGCCAGCGGCAGTGGATTGGGATCGATGACGACCGGTGTGATGCCGGCGTGCAGCAAGTCATTGGCGAACTCGCATCCAATCAGGCCCGCGCCCATCACCGCCACGCGCCGCGCCGGCGCGAGCTGCGTCCGCCAGATGGCATAACCGGCCAAATCATTGACCGACAGGCAACAGGCCGCGCCATCGCCGGCGATCGGCAGGACGATAGGGTCAGCGCCCAGCGCCAACACCAATTTGCCATAGTCGAATGGCCCTTGCGACGTGAGGATGCGGCGACGCTCGAGGTCGAGCGCCGTGGTTTCGGTGTCGGCCACCAGCGTAAGCTCGAGCGAGCACGCCATTTCGCCCGCGGGCGTTCCAACCAGCATTGCGGCCGTTTTTTTCTGTGCGAGAGCCGTGGACAGCCCCGGCTTGTAATAGAAATCGCCGCGCTCCGCGGTCACCAGCAGTATGGGCACTTGCTTGTCGAGCTTGCGCACTTCGCGTGCCACGTTATATCCGGCCAGCCCGCTACCGATGATGACAATGGGCGCTTTCGCGGTCGCCATGTCCGCTCAGCCTTGCTCGACCATATCGAAATCGCTCTTGGTCGCGCCGCACTCCGGGCACGACCAGCTCGCTGGCACATCTTCCCAGCGCGTGCCGGGGGCCAGGCCCTCGTCGGGCAGGCCCAAGGCCTCGTCGTAGGTGAAACCGCATATCGAGCATTGCCAGGTTTTCATGGGGCGTCTCCTGGGCTCAGGCCGCGACGCGCTGCGGCGCCCGGGTATGACGATACATGCCTGCGATCAGATCCGCCTGCGTGATGATGCCAGCCAGTTGCCGGTTGGCATCGAGCACTGCGACGCATTGGCGATCCGATTGCGCAAACAGCGGCACCAACTCGGCGATCGATGCGCCGGCATCGATCGTGCCATGCTCGTCGGCGCGCGTCGCCGTCTGGCCGACCGTGCTAATGCCAACGGCAGCCTCCCGCCACGGCCGCAGCAAGACGGCAACGAGCATCGCCGCCCACCCGCCATGCCGCGTCTGTCGCAGATCCTCCAGCGCAACGCTGCCGATGACCCGGCGGCTCGCATCGATCACCGGCAGCACGGCAACCCCCTGCCCGTTCAAGAGGCGGCGCGCGCCATCCAGCGTGGCCGTGGCTGGCACAGGACGCATCCGACGCGACATGATGTCGCCACAGTTGAGCTCGCTGAAGGTACGCGCATAGGCCTGCCACTCGGTCTCGCGCAACAGGGCCTCCAGGTCGCCCGGATCGATGTCGAGCCATTCGGTGCGCCGACGCAGCACCGCTTCGACGTCGGCATGCGTGATGCCCGCGGCCACCGGCGCGTCGTCGGAGATCGCCGGATCAGCATGTTGGACGCCACCGTGCGGGTACCGATGTCCGGTGATGGCGTGATAAACCAGCGCGGACCCAAGCAGGGCGAAAGACTGCAGGGCAACCGGCGCCAGCACAAAGCCGTAGCCCATCGCATGGATCGACGGCCCGCCCAGCACGGCGGTCAGCGCCACGGCGCCCGAGGGCGGATGCAGGCAGCGCAGTATCGACATGAGGCCAATAGCCAGCGATACAGCCAGCGCCGCGGCGCCAAGCGGACTCGCAATCCATTGCGTACACGCAACCCCCACCACAGCGGATACGATATTTCCGCCGATGATAGACCACGGTTGCGCCAGCGGACTGGCGGGCGCGGCAAACAGCAATACGGTGGAGGCGCCCATCGGGGCGACCAGCATGGGAATCGTCGACGTCGAGCCGAGCAGGAAAGCCGTCGCGCCGCCGGTCAGTGCAATGCCCAGCAGCGCGCCAGCGCATGCACGCAGACGCTCCGGCCAACGCACGGCGACCTGACTCGGTACAAAGCCAAGCAACCAGCGCGTGATACCGCCATGGGGCTCGGGGTACGCCATGAACGAGGGCTCCTCCATTGTGATGCCGCGCCCTGCCGTTCGATGACATGCCGCGCGGCGAATCCGAGCTGGCATGATGGAAGTCTTTTTATATAATTAAAATTAAATTGTTGTTATTGTTTTCATAATGTTTTACTTATGCATTAAATAACGGCAAAGCGCCGGAATCGACGGAAGTTAGCCACTGTTGCATGTCGTGCGAATCCGTTCGGGAAGCAGGATCTGAGCGATCAGTCCGCAAGACATAGCCGATGAAAGGCACGAGCAACCAACCCGGCCGGAGGGGTAAGCAAAACCGAAGGAGGAGAATGCGCAAGGGGAGCGCGCGGCTCCCCTTGATTGATTGCCTGGCAGCGACCCGCGCGGCTATTCGGCGGGCAGGCCCGGTTGGATATGGGTGGATCAGCCTGGATCCGGCTCTTAGTTGCCCGACCCGAATACCTCCCAATGGATGCGCTCGGGATCCACACCGCGCGCCAGCAAACCATCACGCTGCGCCTGCATGAACGGCAACGGACCGCACAAATAGTAGTCGGCCCGCGGCATCAGCACCGCTTCGCCCAGCGCGTCGAGATCGACGAGACCGACGAAGTCGTGATCCCGCCCGAGCACATCCTGGGGCGTGACGGTTTCATAAAATACCGCACGCGTGACGTGCGGGCATTCCTCGACGATGCGGTTCAGGCGTGTCTTCATGGCATGCACCTGGCCGTCGCGGCAAGCGTGCACGAACAGCACGCGCCTCTCGCTGCCTTGCCAAACCAGCGCATTGAGCATCGACATCATTGGCGTGAGTCCCACGCCTCCGCTGATCATGACGACCGGTGTGTCGCGCGATTCGTCCAGGTAAAAATCACCGTACGGCGCGCTGACATGCAGTTCGTCCCCCTCATTGAGGTTGGCGTGCAGCTCGCTCGAGACCCATCCCGCCGGCCGCTGCCCAGCCGCGTCACCATCTTCACGCTTGACAGAAATGCGCAGCCAGCGGCCATGAGGAGCGTCCGACAAACTGTATTGGCGCGGCTGCTCCAGCTCGAGGCCGGGGATATGCCGCTTGACGCTGACGTACTGCCCGGGGCGAAACGTCGGCAAAGCGCTGCCGTCGGAAGCCACCAGATAAAACGACGTAATCTCGCTGCTCTCCCGTACTTTTCGCTCCACCTTCAGTTTGCGCCAGCCGCGCCAGCTGCCCGGCACAGCATCGTTTGCCTCGTACAAAGAGGCTTCCTGTGCGATCAATAGATCGGCCAGCTGTCCGTAAGCGGCCTTCCAGGCATCGAGAATGTCGTCGGTCGCGGCTTCGCCCAACACCTCCCGAATCGAGGCCAGCAGATGGGTGCCGACGATCGCATATTGCGCCGGCTCGATACCCAGGCTCACATGCTTGTGGGCGATGCGGGTCAACGCACTCTCCAGCACGCCCGGATTCGCGATGTTGCGCGCGTAGGCATAGACCGCGCCGGCCAGCGCGCGCTGCTGGTTGCCGCTGGCCTGATGCCCCTGATTGAAAAGGTTCTTCAATTCGGGGTGATGCGTGAACATGCGGCGATAAAAGTGCCGCGTAATGTCTTCGCCGTGAACTTCCAGTACGGGGACGGTTGCCTGCACGACGGCGATTTGCTCGGGAGTCATTATGGGTTCCTTTTGTTAATAGGCATCTTATATACATATTAAATGGAACATCATGCGCTTGTCCCTGTGACAGAGTGCCGCACCCTCGCCGCACAGGCCCGAATGACGTGGCTTTTCGGCATTTCTCGCAAATGCGACGCCAACTTTGATATTTGTCATGGCGCGATATAACTATCCCAGTAGTCTTTAAAAAAGCAAATTGCGATGCACCGGTGACATCGAGAACAACCTCGGGCACTGGCCACCAACCACAGCACAGAGGGGCTCACCGCCTCGGAAACATGTTCTGATTAGATATTCAGCGAGGAAGAAATGACGTCTTCATCCCCGGGCACTCATGACATTCATGGCAGTGCGAAACGCTCCCTGATCGGTGCGACGATCGGATTTTTCATCGGCTTCGGAGCGGTCTCGCTGTTCGGGCCCACCGCGCGCAGTTTCATCGAGGTCATGAAGCTCGGCCCATCGCAAGTCGGATTTCTGGTGGCGATGCCGATGCTTACCGGCTCGCTCCTGCGCATTCCGTTCGGCGCCTGGGTCGACCGCAACGGCGGCAAGCTGCCGTTCCTGGCGTTGCTGCTCACCTCGGTGGTCGGCATTGCCGGACTTTACTGGATGCTGCTGACCCTCTACCCGAACAACCTGACCCAGGCGCACTACCCGCTGCTGCTGTTTTTCGGCGCGCTGGGCGGGTGCGGCATAGCGACCTTCTCGGTGGGCATCGGGCAGGTTTCCTACTGGTTTCCGAAGTCCGGGCAGGGCAAGGCTCTGGCCATTTACGCCGGGCTGGGCAACACCTCGCCGGGGCTGGTCGCGATCCTGCTGCCGCTGATCATCTCCGCCGGCGGGTTGTGGGTCGGCTACCTCGTTTCGCTGGCCATCGTGCTCGCAGGCATCGTGCTGTATCTCTTCCTTGGCTTTAACGCACCATACTTCCAACTGCGCAGCCAACAGGGCCTGCCGGTGGCCGAAGCGCAGGCGCTGGCGAAAACGCACGGCCAGGAAATGTTCCCGGCAACCAGTGTGCTGCGCACCCTGCTCGATTCGGCGGCCAGCTGGCGTACCTGGCCGCTGGTGGCGCTGTATTTCACTTCCTTCGGTGGTTTCCTTGCGTTGACGGCCTGGCTGCCCACTTTCTGGACCACTTTCTACAAGGCGCCGGGCTGGGTCGCGGTAGCGCTGACTGCCGGTTTCTCGCTGTTCGCCTCCATCATTCGCGTGCCGGGCGGCAGTTGGTCAGATCGCTTCGGCGGCGAAAAGGTCGCGCTGATGTCGTACGCAACGCTGCTGGCGGGCGCCGTGCTGATGACAGTCTCGCAAAGCTTCTGGCTGACCGTGGCCGGTGAGTTCCTGGTCGGTGCCGGCATGGGTGTGGCCAACGCAGCGGTTTTCAAATTGGTACCGCATTACGTGCCGGATGCGGTTGGCGGCACGGCCGGTTGGGTCGGCGGACTTGGCGCGCTGGGCGGTTTCGTGATGCCGCCGATGCTGGGACGGATTGCGCAGTCGATGGGCGAAATCGGTTACGCGCGCGGCTACGCGATCTATATCGTCCTGGCCATCGCAAGCCTGGCACTGACATGCCTGCTTTACATCAAGCGCGACGGCGTCAAGCCGCGCCTGGCCGGCGGCACCGGTCAGGCGGCAGCCGGCTCGCGCGCTGGCCCATGAGCGGTCTCGCCAAATCCGGGCGACCGCTCCCTGCGGGCCGTGCGGCCCGCGAATCGACCGCCGCCCCTCTTTCACTTCACCCTGCCCACCCGTAGGCAACGACCTGAGATACCTATGAGCCATTTTCTGGATAGATTGCGCTACTTTTCCTCGGCCCGGCCCAAATTCTCCGACGGTCATGGGATGACCACCCAGGAAGACCGAAAATGGGAAGACGGTTACCGGCAACGCTGGCAGCATGACAAAATCGTCCGCTCGACCCACGGTGTCAATTGCACCGGCTCGTGCTCGTGGAAAATTTATGTCAAGAACGGCATCGTAACCTGGGAGACCCAGCAGACCGACTATCCGCGCACCCGGGCCGGCATGCCGAATCACGAGCCGCGCGGCTGCGCGCGCGGCGCCTCGTATTCCTGGTACCTGTACAGCGCCAATCGCCTCAAATACCCGCTGGTTCGCAGCGCGCTGCTCACGCAATGGCGCGAGAAGCGGCTGAGCCTGGAACCGGTCGAGGCATGGCGATCGATCGTCGACGATCCCAGGGCGCGCGCCTCATACGTGCGGCGTCGCGGCCTGGGAGGCTTCGTGCGCGCAAGCTGGGACGAGGTCAACGAGATCGTCGCCGCGGCCAACGTGCACACCATCAAAAAATATGGCCCCGACCGGATCATTGGCTTCTCGCCGATTCCAGCGATGTCGATGGTCTCGTACGCAGCGGGCAGCCGCTATCTCTCGCTGATTGGCGGCGTCGGACTGAGCTTCTACGATTGGTACTGCGATCTGCCGCCTGCCTCGCCGCAAACATGGGGCGAACAGACTGACGTACCGGAATCGGCGGACTGGTACAACAGCACTTTCATCATGATGTGGGGCTCCAACGTACCGCAGACCCGCACGCCCGACGCACATTTCATGACCGAGGTACGCTACCGCGGCACCAAGGTGGTTTCGGTATTCCCCGACTACGCCGAAGGCGCGAAGTTCGGCGATATCTGGCTGCACCCCAAGCAAGGCACTGATGCGGCGCTGGCCCTTGCGATGGGGCACGTCGTACTCAAAGAGTTTCACGTGGCCGCCAAGAGCGAGTATTTCGCTGAATACTGCCGCCGCTACACCGACATGCCCCTGCTGGTGCGCGTGGTAAAGCAGGGCGATCATTACGTGCCGGAGCGGATGCTGCGCGCCGCGGAATTCGACGACGCGCTCGGCCAGGACAACAACGCGGAGTGGAAGACTGTAGCGTTCGACGAAGTGAGCGGCAAACCGGTGGCCCCGCTCGGATCGATCGGCTTTCGCTGGGGCCAGAAGGAAGGCGGCGACGCCGGCAAATGGAACCTCAAGGAAGAGGACGCGCAAGGGCAGCGGATTCGCCCGGCGATGTCGTTCGTTGCAGCGCATGACGCGGTGGTCGATGTCGCCTTCCCCTATTTCGGCAACGTCGAGCATACCCACTTTGCCCACACCGGCCACGACAGTGTGCTGCCGCGCCGCATCGGCGTGCGCAAACTGCAAACGCGCAATGGCGAAGTGCTGGTCGCCACCGTGTATGACCTGTTCGTGGCCAACTATGGCGTGGACCAGGGGCTCGGCGGTCCGAACGTCGCCGGCAGCTTCGACGACGACGTGCCATACACGCCGGCCTGGCAGGAAAAGATCACTGGCGTCAAACGCCAGGACGTCATCGCCGTGGCGCGCGAGTTCGCCGACAATGCGGATAAAACGCAGGGCAAGTCAATGGTGATCCTCGGGGCCGGCCTGAACCACTGGTTCAACATGGACATGAGCTATCGCGCGATCATCAACCTGCTCGTCATGTGCGGCTGCATCGGCCGCTCGGGTGGCGGCTGGTCGCACTACGTCGGCCAGGAAAAGCTCCGCCCGCAGACCGGCTGGCTGCCGCTGGCATTCGGCACCGATTGGTATCGGCCGAACCGGGCCATGAACGGCACATCATTCTTCTACGCGCATACCGATCAATGGCGCTACGAAACAATGAAAATCAGCGATCTTCTGTCACCGCTGGCAGGACAGCCAGCGCTCTCCGACAGCCCGATCGATTACAACGTGCGCGCCGAGCGCATGGGGTGGCTACCCTCCGCGCCGCAACTCAAGACCAATCCGCTCGATATCGGACGCGCGGCCGGCGCGGCCGGCGCCGCCGCCTATGTTGCGCAGGCGCTCAAGGACGGCTCGCTGGAAATGTCCTGCGTCGACCCCGATGCGCAGGAAAACTTCCCGCGCAACCTGTTTGTCTGGCGCTCCAATTTGCTTGGATCGTCGGGCAAGGGACATGAATACTTCCTCAAGCACCTGATTGGCGCGGAACATGGCGTGCAGGGCAAAGACCTGGGCGCGAGCGCGGGCGTTCTACCCAAGGAGGTGAAGTGGCACGACCAGGCGCCGGAAGGCAAGCTTGATCTGATCGTGACGCTGGACTTCCGCATGTCGACCACGTGCCTGTACTCGGACGTCGTGCTGCCGACCGCAACCTGGTACGAGAAGGACGACATGAACACGTCCGACATGCATCCGTTCATTCATCCGCTGTCGGCGGCCGTCGATCCCGCATGGCAGGCCAAAAGCGATTGGGATATCTACAAAGACATCGCGCGCGAATTTTCCGTACTGGCCCGCGGTCATTTGGCGGTCGAGCAGGACGTGGTGCTCTCGCCGCTGCAGCACGATAGCGCGGGGGAGATCGCGCAAAACGGCGAAATCGCCGATTGGGGACATGGCGAATGCGAGCCGATTCCGGGCAAGACGATGCCCAACGTGACGGTCGTCAAACGGGACTACCCGAACATTTACCGACAATTCACCTCGGTCGGTCCGCTGCTGGATTCGCTGGGTAACGGCGGCAAAGGCATCAACTGGCAAACCGGCGACGAGATCGAGCAGTTGCGCGACCTGAACTCCGCGGTCACCGACGAGGGCATCTCGCAAGGCCGGCCACAGATCCTTTCGGGCATTGACGCCGCCGAAGTCATTTTGTCGCTGGCGCCGGAAACCAATGGTGGCGTGGCGGTCAAGGCCTGGCAAGCGCTGTCGGCCCGCACCGGGATCGACCACACGCACCTCGCGCGCGCCAGAGAAGACGAACGCATCCGCTTTCGCGACATTCAGGCGCAACCGCGCAAGATCATCTCGTCGCCGACCTGGAGCGGTATCGAGTCCGAGCATGTGTCTTACAACGCCGGTTATACCAACGTGCACGAACTGATTCCATGGCGCACCCTGTCGGGGCGCCAGCAGCTCTATCAGGATCACCTCTGGATGCGCGATTTCGGCGAGGCGCTGTGTGTCTACAAACCGCCGGTCGACACGCGCAGTATCGGTGAGCTGGCCGGCGGACGCTCGAACGGCAACCCGGAGATTGCGTTGAACTTCCTGACACCGCATCAAAAGTGGGGAATTCACAGCACCTATACCGACAATCTGCTGATGCTCACGCTCTCGCGCGGTGGCCCGATCGTCTGGATCTCGGAAGTCGACGCCAGAAAAATCGGCGTGGTCGACAACGACTGGATCGAGGCGTTCAACGTCAACGGCGCGCTGGCCGCGCGCGCAGTGGTAAGCCAGCGCATTCCGTCCGGCGCGGTATTCATGTATCACGCGCAGGAAAAGATCATCAATACGCCCGGCACCGAAGTCAGCGGCGTGCGCGGCATTCACAACTCGGTGACCCGGGTGCTGCTGAAGCCGACCCACATGATCGGCGGCTACGCGCAACTGTCCTACGGCTTCAATTATTACGGTACGGTCGGCGCCAATCGTGACGAGTTCGTCATCGTCAGGAAAATGGCGACGGTCGATTGGAAAGACGGCTCGTCCCCTACTCGAATGCCCGCACCGGCGCTGGCATCGACCCATAGCCGGTCAGGAGAAAAGCAATGAAAATTCGCGCACAAATCGGCATGGTCCTGAATCTCGACAAATGCATCGGCTGTCATACCTGCTCGGTCACCTGCAAGAACGTCTGGACCTCGCGCGAGGGCATGGAGTACGCGTGGTTCAATAACGTCGAGACCAAGCCCGGCATCGGTTATCCGAAAGACTGGGAAAACCAGAATCGCTGGCAGGGTGGCTGGAAGCGCAAGGCGAATGGCAAGATCGACCTGCGTGCCGGCAGCAAATGGCGTGTTCTGGCGAACATTTTCGGCAACCCGAATCTGCCGGAAATCGACGACTATTACGAACCGTTCACCTTCGATTATGCACATCTGCAGGAAGCGCCGGCCAGCAAGGGCAGCCCGGTGGCCCGCCCGCGCTCGCTGATTTCCGGCGAGCGGATGGAAAAAATCGAGTGGGGTCCGAACTGGGAAGAGATTCTCGGCGGCGAATTCGAAAAGCGCAAACAGGACTACAACTTCGATCAGGTGCAGACCGACATCTATGGCGAGTTCGAAAACACCTTTATGATGTACCTGCCCAGGCTTTGCGAGCACTGCCTGAACCCGGCCTGTGCGGCTTCCTGCCCTTCCGGCGCGATCTACAAGCGCGAGGAAGACGGCATCGTACTGATCGACCAGGACAAATGCCGGGGCTGGCGGATGTGCGTATCGGGCTGCCCTTACAAGAAAATCTATTACAACTGGCAAAGCGGCAAATCGGAGAAATGCATTTTCTGCTATCCGCGTATCGAAGCAGGCCAGCCGACGGTTTGCTCGGAAACCTGCGTGGGCCGGATCCGCTATCTTGGCGTGCTGCTCTACGACGCCGATCGCATCGAGGAGGCAGCCTCGGCCGCCGATCCGCAGGACCTGTACGAGGCCCAGTTGTCCATTTTCCTCGACCCCAACGATCCGGCGGTGCGCGAACAGGCCGAGCGCGACGGCGTGCCGGCAAGCTGGCTCGAAGCGGCGCGCCATTCGCCGGTCTACAAGATGGCCATGGAGTGGAAGATCGCCTTCCCGCTGCACCCCGAATACCGGACCTTGCCGATGGTCTGGTATGTGCCACCGCTCTCGCCGATCAATGCCGCAGCCAATGACGGACGCCTCGGCATGAGCGGCCTGCTGCCCGATGTCGATGCGCTGCGCATCCCGCTGCGCTATCTCGCCAACCTGCTCACGGCTGGCGACGAAGTTCCTGTGAAGCTCGCACTCAAGCGTCTGCTGGCCATGCGCGCCTTCATGCGCGAGCGTCATGTCGAACGCCGCGAGACGCCGGCGCTGCTCGACGATGTCGCACTGGATGTCGCTCAGGTCGAGGAAATGTACCGGTACCTGGCAATCGCCAACTACGAGGATCGCTTCGTGATTCCGACCGCGCATCGGGAATATGCCGAGAACGCCTTCGAATTGCGCTCTTCGTGCGGATTCTCGTTTGGCAACGGATGCTCCGGCGGCACCAGCGAAGGCAGCCTGTTCGCCGGTAACAAGGGGCCGTCGGCTCAACGCAAAACGATTCCGATACAGATGGTGGAGAAATGATGGCTCAGCATAATCGGTTGATATTAAGCATGCTCAGCGCCCTGCTCGACTACCCCGATCGAGCGCTTCTCGACTCGCTTGGCGAGATCCGCGCCACGCTGTGCGACGCGGGAACGCTGCCGCCCGGCGTGCGCGCGAACCTGGGCACGCTGCTCGATCAATTATCGACCCGGACGCTCATCGAGTCACAGGAAGACTACGTCGATATCTTTGATCGCTCTCGCACCGCGTCGCTCTATTTGTTCGAGCACGTGCATGGAGAATCGCGCGAACGCGGCCAGGCGATGGTCGATTTACTGACCACCTACGAGGCGCACGGACTGACACTGGGCAATGGTGAGCTACCCGACTATTTGCCAGTGTTCCTGGAATTTCTGGCTCAACTCGATCACGACGAAGCGCAAGGCCTGCTCGGCGAAATCAGTCACATCGCGAGCAATTTGGCGAATTCTCTGAGCGCCCTGGGCACGCCGTATGCGGCGGCTGTCGATGCCGTGCTCGCGCTCACTGGCGAAATCCGCCAGCCAGACGCCGCTGCGCAAGCCGCGAGTGAGTCAGCCGAGCCCGACCACGAGGCGCTCGACCGTGACTGGGAAGATCCGCCGGTAAGTTTTCTGGGCGCACCAGACACGTTGGGGGCGACGCCACAGCCCGTGCATTTTTATGAAAAACGGCCCGCTCGATAGCCAGGCCGCCATCGGTGAGCGGCATCGGCAGTGCCGCCCGGATCGCAATTTTTTTGTTGGAGCAGTTCCATGAGCCCGCACTTCGTCAACGCCTTCCTGTTTGGCATCTATCCTTATATCTGCCTCGCGGTATGGCTGATCGGCAGCCTGATCCGCTTCGATCGCGAGCAATACACATGGAAAAGTGATTCATCCCAGTTGTTGCGGCGACGCCAATTGCGACTCGGAAGCAATCTGTTTCACTTTGGTGTGCTGATCGTGGTAGCCGGACATTTCGCCGGTTTCCTTGCGCCGCATTGGATGGTGTCTCCGTTCCTGAATGCTTCCCAGCACCAGCTGATCGCCATGGTCGGCGGCGGCAGCGCTGGCATCGTCGCCATCATCGGTCTGTCGATACTGCTCTACCGTCGCTTGTCCGACCCGCGCATTCGCGTCAACAGCACCCGCGCCGATATTATCGTTTTGCTGGCATTGTGGATTCAGCTCGCGCTCGGCCTGGCAACGGTGCCGCTGTCGCTGGCACATATGGACGGCATCATGTTCGAGACGCTGAGCGACTATGTCAAGGGAATCGTCACATTTGCCCCCGGCAGCTCAGACCTCCTGGTGGGTGTGCCGCTCGTCTACAAAACCCATATCGCGCTGGGCTTCACGATCTTCCTGATCTCGCCTTTCACCCGCCTGGTGCATATCTGGAGCGGCCTGTCGACGCCAGCGTACCTCGTCCGTCCGCATCAAATCGTGCGCAAGCGCTAACCGAAGGAGACTCTCATGTCAGACATCAATGTCTCCCGCGGCAATGAACTCGCCGTCAACGGTGTCGTGATCGACGCCGGCGCGATCGCCGAGGAATCCCTCGCCCACGCGGATCAGCCCGACCCCGAGCAGTCGGCCCGACGCGCCCTGGTGGTGCGCGAACTGCTCAGGCAAAAAGCGCTGGCTGCGGGGATCCTGACTGACGACGCGGCATTGGACGATGCTGTCATCGACCGGCTACTGGCGATGGACTGCGCGATGCCCGAACCGTCCGAAGAGGAATGCTTGCGCTACTACACGGCAAACCAGAAGAAATTCCGCAGCCCTGACATCGCTTTCGTACGTCACATCCTTTTCGCCGTAACAGCAAACGCTGCAATGACCCAGGTGCGCGCACGCGCCGAGCAAACGCATCGTGAATTGGCGCAGCATCCCGAACGCTTCGATGAGTTGGCCAAATCCCTCTCCAATTGCCCATCGGGGCAGGTCGGCGGCAATCTGGGCCAGTTGACCCGCGGCGAGAGCGTGCCGGAATTCGAGGCGGCCGTATTCGACAGCGAGCGCACTGGCCTGTTGCCCGGTCTGGTCAACACGCGCTATGGCTTCCATATCGTCGCTGTGGAGCGGCGCGCGCCAGGTGCCACGCTGCCTTTCGACACCGTGCGGGAAGCAGTCGGTCAATACCTCGCGGCGCACGTGCGGCACCAGTCGATCCGGCAGTACCTGACGGTGCTGGCGTCGGCGGCCGAGCTCAAGGGCATTGCGTTCGACCTGCAATCGGGCCCGTTGCTGCAGTGAGCCCCTGGCGTTCCGGCCGGGCCGACCCGCGGCCTACTGGAACGCCACTTCGGCGAAACTCCGCAGCTTGCGGCTGTGCAACCGGTCCAGGCCGTTGCCGCGCAGCAGCTCCATTGCTTTGACGCCGATTTTCAGATGCTGGTCGACACGCTCGCGATAAAAGTGATCGGCCATGCCCGGTAGTTTGAGCTCACCATGCAGCGGCTTGTCCGACACGCACAGCAGCGTGCCGTACGGAACCCGGAAGCGAAAGCCGTTAGCGGCAATCGTGGCGCTTTCCATATCAAGCGCGATCGCGCGACTCTGACTCATGCGTTGCACCGGTTCGCGATGGTCGCGCAGCTCCCAGTTGCGGTTGTCGACCGTCACCACGGTGCCGGTGCGCATCACGCGCTTGAGCTCATAGTCGTCGAGCTGCGTGACCTCGGCTACCGCGCGCTCGAGCGCCACCTGCACCTCGGCCAGCGGCGGCACCGGTACCCATAGCGGCAAATCGGCGTCCAGCACATGATCTTCTCGCACATAGCCATGCGCCAGCACGTAATCACCGAGTCGCTGGGAATTTCGCAAACCGGCGCAGTGCCCCAGCATCAGCCACGCATGCGGACGCAGCACGGCAATATGATCGGTAATGGTTTTGGCGTTGGATGGCCCGATGCCGATATTGACCATCGTGATGCCCGCGCCATCGGGACGCACCAGGTGATACGCCGGCATCTGCGGCAAGCGCTTGACGGGGGTTCCCTCGGCCGGCCGCGCACCCAGGTTGGCATTCCAGTGAATCACGTCACCGGGTTCGACGAACGCGGTGTACTGGCTGCGATATTCGCGCAGCGCCGGATCGGCGCTCACACTCATCAATTCTCGGCCCAGTGCGATGAATTCGTCGATATAGAACTGGTAATTGGTAAACAGCACGAAATTCTGGAAATGCTGGGGCGACGTTGCCGTGTAATGCCGTAAGCGGTGCAGCGAATAATCGACACGCGGCGCGGTGAACAACGCCAGCGGATTAGGGCCATCGGCGGATTCGGGGTGGGTGCCGTTGACGATGCCATCGTCCATGCTCGCCAGATCGGGCACGTCGAAGGCGTTGCGCAGCACGCGCAGATGGCTCTGGTCGAGATCGCCCTCGAGATAAACACCCTCCTCGAACGCAAAATGAATCGGAATCGGCTCCTCGCTCACGCCAACGTCGAAAGCAACGTGATGGTTCTGGGCCAGCCGGCGCAATTGCTCGCCGTAGTAATTGCCGAACAGATCGGGGCGGGTCACGGTGGTCTGGTAAGTGCCCGGCCCCGACACAAAGCCATATGACAGGCGCTTGTCGAGCGCGGTGATATCTTCGGTAGTGATGCGCACGAACGGATAAAACGCTCGCACGCGCTGCTCCGGCGCGCGGCCGGCGGAAAAGCGCGCGAATGCGGCGCGCAGGTGCGCCGTATTGACATCGTAGATTTCCTTCAGGTACGCCACTGCGGCAACCGGGTCGGCAATCGTCCGGGTCGCATGGTTGGGAGTTTTCTCGCGCATTCGGAATCCTTGGCAATACAACCGCCGGGCTTCGGCGTGCGCTTATTTTGACACGGCAAGGTCGCGCCAGGACAAAACCCCGCCAGGCGTATTCATGCCTGCCGCACGCGCGTTACTCGTCCAGCCGCATGCCGACCTTGAGCGTGACTTGCCAGTGCGCGACCTTGCCGCCTTCGATATGGCCGCGCGTATCGACGACCTCGAACCAGTTCAGGTTGTGCAACGTATCTGAAGCCTTGCTGATGGCCCGCTGCACCGCGTCCTCGATCGACGTCGACGACGACCCGGTCAATTCGATCAGCTTATAGACGTGATTTGACATGACACTCCTCCTGGATGGCCGCGATGACGGCCGATTCGTTTCAGCGTAGGCCAGTGTCGCGCCTCATGCAACCGGAATCAACCATGAGTCACGCCGATTCGCTGGCACTGTGCTATACCGCTTCGCCGCTTGCCGTGCCGTGACTGAGCCACTCGAGCACCGCGTCGGCCGCATCGCGCGCGGCGTTGGCCAGCGTCCCGCTGCGGCCATCCTCGCCGTGACCGGCGCCATCGAGCACCGGCGATGCCTTGCGAATCGCCACGCCGACCGCGAGGATATCGATCATCAGCAAATGCAGGATGCGCGAGATCATCGACAGGTGCGAGTCGCGCATTTCGAGGTGATCCGTCTCGAGTGCCACACTCGCCTTTTTGGCCAGCGGCGTGCCGCGCGTGGTGAGCGCAATGACGCTGGCGCCCGCATGCAGCACCTGGTCGGCCAGACGCAGCAACTCTTCGGATTTGCCGGAATTCGACACCATCACGACCACATCGCCTTGCCGCAGCAGGGCAGCCGACGCCGCCTGAAGATAAGGATCATGATACGCAATCGTTGGGATGCCGAACCGAAAGAATTTATAATGCGCGTCCTGGGCGACGATACCGGAATTGCCCAGGCCATAGAACTCGATGCGATGCGCCCGGTGCAGGCGGTCGATGGCCTGCTCGAGAGCATCGAAATTCAAATGCTCACGCATTTGCAGGATCGCCGACATGGTGTTATCGAGCACCTTGCTGCCGAAATCCGACGCGGCGTCGCCCAGGCGCACGCGGCTTTGTCCGACCGGCAGCGAGCCGATCAGCTCGCTGGCCAGCTTCAGCTTGAAATCGGTCAGCCCCTGGCAGCCGAGCGATCGGCAAAAACGGATCACGGTCGGTTGGCTGACATTGGCCCTGCGGGCGATTTCACCGACCGGGTCGCCGATCAGCGTACGCGGGTGATTGATCACGAGGTCGGCCACGCGCCGCTCCGCTGGGCTGAGCCTGCCGTGCATATGCTGCACCCGCTCCACCAGTGCGCCGCCCGGTGTGCCGCTGCGCAGATGATCGGCCAGGATCGCCGACACGCCCAGGAAAGCCGGATATGGGTCAGTGATGACAAACGTCGGCACCTGCGCCAGGTAGTCGGTGAAACGTCCCTTGGCCTCGAAGCGGGCGCGAAATGGCGAGCGCGCGAAGTAGTCGCCCAGATGCGGCACCACGCCGCCGCCGATGTAGACACCACCGCGCGCGCCGAGCGTGATGGCAACATTGCCCGCGAAGGTACCGAGCATGCCGCAGAAGCACTCGACCGCTTCCATGCACAGATCGCACTGCCCAGCCAGTCCCCGCTTGACGATGTCGGCGGTCTCGAGCGGCTCAGCCGGACGCTGGTGCTGCGCCGCCAGCGCCTGATACACCAGCGCGATGCCCGGCCCCGACACAAGCCGCTCGAACGAGACATGCTCGTGAGTCTGCCAGGCATACTGCAGGACGGCGAGTTCGCGCGCATCGGCCGGCGCGAAATTCGCGTGACCGCCCTCGCTGTCGAGCGGTATCCAGCGCTCGCCAGCCGGCACCAGTCCGGAGGCCCCCAGTCCGGTGCCCGGCCCGAGCACACCGATCGCACTGCCGGGGCGCGCGTTGCCGCCGCCCACCTGCGTGCGCTGGCGCACATCCAGGCGCGGTACTGCCATCGCCAACGCAGTGAAGTCATTGACCACCAACAGCGTATCGAGCGCGAGCGCCGTGCGGGTTTGCTCGATCGAGAAGCGCCAGTTGTGATTGGTCATCGCAACTTCGTCGCCGTCGATCGGCGTGGCGATTGCCACGGCCGCATGCGCGACGCGCGCGCCATCGAGCGCGTCGGCGGCGTCTCGCAGGTACGCCTGGATCACCTCGGCCAGTCCGGCATAATCGGCGCACGGATAGACTTTGATATGGTGCCATTGCCCCGGCTCGAATTCGAGGGCAAAGCGCGCGTTCGTGCCTCCAACGTCGGCCAGCAAACGGGGGGCGCGCACCCGGCCCCCGGCGGGTTCATGCTTCGGTGCACCAATAGACATCCAGCGTCACTCCTTTATCGCGACTCAACCGGGAAATCGCGTTATCTTGATCGAGCTCGGCCGCGGCGCACAGCACGTCGCGCTTGGCCGGGCCCTGAATCAGCAGAAACAGCCGGGCGCACTCGCGCAACGCGGCAAGCGACCAGCTCACGCGCGCATGGGGTGCCCCCGCTGGCTCCACGAACACGAAGCGCGCCTCGGTATGGCGCGCCTGCGGCCATTGCGGCGCATCGGCAAACAGCGACGCGGTGTGTCCGTCGAGTCCCATGCCGAGCACGCACACGTCGGGTTGCCGGTACGGGAAATGATCGTTCAACTGCTGCACCTGCTCAACCGCTGATCGGCTCATGTCCACCAGCGGCAGCCAGCCCGCGGCCTCCGCGCCCGCCTGCCGAAGGCACTCGCGCAGCAGCCGCGCGTTGCTGTCTGGATCGCTGTCGGGCACCCAGCGGTCGTCGGCCAGCGTCAGATCGATGCGCTCCCACGGCAGGCCGGCGTGCGCGAGCCGGCGCAGCAAAGCGCGCGGGCTGCTGCCGCCCGATAGCGCCAGCAGCGCGCGCGGCTGGTGCTCCAGCACGTCGTGCAGCGCTCGGACCAGCGCGGCGCACAAGCCCTCGGCCTGGGCCTCGATCGTGTCGAAATTTCGCCAGATCAACATGATTTCAGTTTTCCTCCTCCAGCCAGCAGGTGCCATGTTGCGCCAACAGCGCGCTCGACGCCGCCGGCCCCCACGTCCCGGCCGAGTACAGTTTTGGCATGCGCGCGCTGGCAGTCCAGCCGGTCATGATCGGCTCGACCCAGCGCCACGCCTGCTCCTGCTCGTCGCGCCGCACGAATAGCGCCAGACGACCGTGGATCACGTCGAGCAGCAGCCGCTCGTAGGCGTCCATGCTGCCGGCCTTGAAAAACTGGTCGAACGCCAGATCCAGATGCACGCTTTGCAATTGCATCCCTTCGCCAGGCTGCTTGGCCAGGCAATACAGCCGCATCGATTCGTTCGGCTGGAGGCGAATCACCAGCCGGTTGGCGCCGGCGCGCAACGACGCTTCACCCATCAGCGCATACGGCACCGGTCGGAAATTGATCACGATCTCGGCCACGCGCTCGGCCAGGCGTTTGCCGGTGCGCAGAAAAAACGGCACGCCGGCCCAGCGCCAGTTGTTGATTTCCGCCTTGAGCGCCACGAACGTTTCCGTGCGGCTGTCAGCGGCCACGCCGGGCTCACGCGTGTAGGCCGGCACCGATGCCCCGCCGCTCAGGCCGCTCTGATATTGGCCGCGCACCACCAAGTGGTTGACTTCGTCGACGGTAATCGGCTTGAGAGCGCGCAATACCCGTAGCTTCTCGTCGCGCACCGGATCGGCGGCCATCGAATGCGGTGGCTCCATGGCGACGATGGCCAACAATTGCAGCAAGTGGTTTTGCACCATGTCGCGCAACGCGCCGGTTTGATCGTAGAAATCTCCTCGCCCCTCGACACCCAGTTCCTCGGCGATCGTGATCTGAATATTCTCGATCCACTCTCGGCGCCACAACGGCTCGAACAGCGCATTGCCGAAGCGCAGCGCCTGCAGATTTTGCACCGCCTCCTTGCCGAGGTAATGGTCGATCCGGTAGATCTGCTGTTCGCTGAAGATCGCCCCGACCGTGTCGTTGATCTCGCGCGATGACCGCAGGTCATGGCCGAGCGGCTTTTCCAGCACGATCCGCCCGCCATCGTGCAGCCCCGCCGCGGCCAGTCCCTTGCATACCGGCTCGAACAGCGCCGGGCCGGTCGCCAGGTAAAACACCCGGCCGTCGGGCTTGCCTTCCAGTGCGTCGCGCAATTGCGTGAAATCGTCCTGGCAGGCCAGATCGAGCGCGACATAGGTCATGCGTCCCAGGAAACGCTGCCAATCGTCCTCGTCGAGCCGCGCTATGTCGAGATGGGGGCGCACCTGCTCCTGCGCCCAGGCGCGGTAGCCGTCGGAGTCCAGCGACTTGCGGGCGACCGCGACGATGTGGCCGTCGTCGGACAATTGCCCGGAGCGGTGGGCACGATACAGGGCCGGCAGCACCTTGCGCAGCGACAAGTCGCCAGTGGCGCCGAATAGCACGAAAGTGAAAGAGGGGGTGATATTCGTCGAAGCCATGGGAACAGGGTCTATGTAGTTAAAAAAGAACATTTTTGACACTAAAGTGTAGTTTAACTACACTTAAACACAAGTCCCGAGGCGAAATCCGGTCAATCATGGCAATCCACCCCACCCTTGAAACAGTCACCGAGCGCCTTCGCGCACGCAGCAGGGACACGCGCCAAGCCTACCTGGCAGGCATCGATCATGCACGGCGCACGCAGCCAGGGCGCGCCGCCCTCGGATGCGCGAATCTGGCCCATGCCATGGCGGCAGCGCCTGCCGACGATCGCCTGAGGCTGCGCACCGAACTCAACCCCAATCTCGCGATCGTCACGGCCTACAACGACATGTTGTCCGCGCACCAGCCTTTCGCGGCTTTTCCCGACATCATCAAGGCGACCGCGCGTGCCCACGGCGCGAGCGCGCAGGTCGCCGGCGGCGTGCCGGCAATGTGCGACGGCATCACCCAGGGTTACGCAGGCATGGAGTTGTCGCTGTTCTCGCGCGACATCATCGCGCTGGCGACCTTCGTCGCGCTGTCGCACCAGGTGTTCGACGCCGGCATTTTCCTCGGGGTATGCGACAAGATCGTGCCGGGCCTGGTGATGGGCGCGCTCGGCTTCGGCCATTTGCCGGCGGTGTTCGCCCCGGCCGGTCCGATGCCCTCCGGCCTGCCGAACGACGAGAAGTCGCTGATTCGCCAGCAATACGCCGCTGGCGAGATCAGTCGAGAAAGGCTGCTGGATGCCGAATTGTCGGCCTATCACGGCGCCGGCACCTGCACCTTCTACGGCACGGCCAACAGCAATCAAATGCTGATGGAATTCACGGGACTGCACTTGCCGGGCGCATCGTTCGTCAATCCCGGCACGCCCCTGCGGCACGCGCTAACGCAAGCAGCCACCGCACGTGCGGTGACGCTGGCGCGCAGTGGCGCAACACTGGCGGCAATGTTCGACGAGCGCGCCGTCGTCAATGGCGTGGTCGGTCTGCTGGCCACTGGCGGCTCCACCAACCACACGCTGCACCTGGTGGCAATGGCACGCGCCGCCGGTCTGCTGCTCACCTGGCAGGATATCGCCGAGCTGTCGGAGGCGGTGCCACTGCTCACACGCATCTATCCGAACGGATCGGCCGACGTGAACCAGTTCCAGGCGGCCGGCGGCCTGAACTTCGTGATTCGCGAGTTGCTCGCGGGCGGCCTGCTGCACGCCGACGCCGGCACCGTGATGGGAGCAGGCCTGGATGCATATACTCAGGAAGCCGGTCTTCAAGACAACGCGCTGTGCTGGCGGCCTGCGCCCCAGGCCAGTCTGGACGAATCGATCGTGCGCCCGCTGAGCAATCCGTTCGCGTCCGAAGGCGGGCTGCGCGTGCTGCACGGCAACCTCGGGCAGGCTATCGTCAAATCCTCGGCGCTCAAGCCCGAGCAGCATCGCGTGCGCGCGCCGGCGCGCGTCTTCTCCTCGCAGGAGGACGCTCAGGCCGCTTTCAAAGCCGGCGAGCTGGCGCGCGACGTAGTGGTGGTCGTGCGCTTCCAGGGGCCGCAAGCCAACGGCATGCCCGAATTGCACAAACTCATGCCGATGTTGGGTCTGTTGCAGGATCAGGGACATCGCGTGGCGCTGGTGACCGACGGACGCATGTCGGGCGCCTCCGGCAAGGTCCCGGCGGCGATTCACGTGTCACCGGAAGCGATCGCTGGCGGGCCCCTGTCGCGCGTGCGCGACGGCGACGTGATCGAGCTCGACGCGACGACCCGTCGTTTGACGTGCGAAGTCAGCGAGAATGATATGGCGCGACGCGAAACCGCCGCGCCGCCTGAGCGGGCGCTCGACCCATGGCGCAATATGCTCGGATTGTTTCGGCACCACGTCGGCACGGCGCCGCTCGGCGCATCGGTGCTGTTTGGCGGCGCTGACGTGTCATGAGGCGCCGGCGAGCTTGAGCCGCTCGGTGCGGCAAGGGGCCGGCGGCAATTGCCCGATGCGGATTGCCGTATCCAGTGTGTCTTGCGCCATGCGCCGGTAAGTGGTCCATTTGCCGCCGGTGACGGTGATCATGCCGTCGCGCTCGACCCGGATCAGATGTTCTCGCGAGAGCTCGGCGGTAGACGATGAGTCCGCCCTGACCAGCGGGCGCAAACCGGTGAAATGCGCGAGAATGTCACCCCGCCCGGGCTGGCGACTCAAGTATTGACCCGCCGTTTGCAGCAGGAAATCGATCTCCTCGTCGCGCGGTTGCGGCTCGAACGGGGTGTCCTCGCGCGGCACGTCGGTGGTGCCGATCAGCGTTTTGCCGTTCCATGGCAGCACGAACAGCACCCGTCCGTCGGCGGTATTCGGAATCAGCAGCGCATGCCCACCCGGCCAGAACGACGCATCGAGCAGCAGATGCGTGCCCTGGCTGGGCGAGACCAGTGCCTCGGCACCCGGGTCGGCGAGCCGGCGGATTGTGTCGACCCACACGCCGGTCGCGTTGATCACACACTTGCCGCTCAGCGCGTAGACTTCGCCATTGTCCTCGGCGCGCACCTCGATGCCCTGCGCGCGGCCATCGGGCCGTAGCGGCACGCCGGTCACGCTCATGTGTTCGAGCGCCACCCCGCCCAGCTCGTGCAGCGTATTGGCCAGCGCACGCGCCAGACGCAAATCGTCGAATTGGCCGTCGTAATAGAGTACCCCGCCGCGCAGGCCTTCAGTCTTGAGCGACGGCACGCGCGCGAGCGTGGCGCGACGCGACAACCAACGGGCCGGCGCCAGACGGCGGCGGCCAGCCAACGCGTCGTAGATTTTCATGCCCGCCCAGTAAAACGGCTGTTCGAACCACCGGTAACAGGGAATCACGAACGGCAGCGCGTGACAGATGTCCGGCGCGATGTGCAGCAACGTGGCGCGCTCGTGCAGCGCCTCGCGCACCAGTTTGATGTTGCCCTGCGCCAGATACCGCACGCCGCCGTGCACCAGCTTGCTCGAGCGCGACGAGGTACCGCTGCCGATCGTGCGCGCCTCGACCAGCACCGTCGAGAAGCCGCGCGAAGCGGCATCGACCGCGCAGCCCAGGCCGGTCGCGCCGCCGCCGATGACGATCACGTCCCATTGACGCTCGGCGCGCAAGCGGGCCAGACCGGCGTCCCGGGCTGCCTCGTGGGGCAAGGGTTCGCCGCGCAACTGCGCGGGCGCGGTCGGATTTTCCGGTGAAACATCCAATTTCATGGTACGCGAGATTCCTTCGGCAAGTTGGGTGCCAGGCAGTGGCGCCCATTGTAATCGCGCACCCGGGCAGATGCGCTGCTGCGCGTGGCCGCAACCGCCGGCAACCCGCCGCCCAGCGCTGAACTCGCGGGGGTTGTGATAGTCTCAATGCCCGTTGCCGCCTTGCCTTTGCCGATGGAAGCCTTCAATCACATCTCGTTTCTCTGGCTCAATGCCCCGGCCGACACGCCCGCCTGGCAACTCGCCGCAGCCGCGGTGCTGGCCAACGGTCTGATCTATCTGGTGCCGCTATGGCTCACCGGCCTCTGGCTGGTGGGCGGTGGCGCGCGCCGCGCCGCAGTGCAGGCCACGGTCGCGGCCGCCGTGGCGCTGCTCATTAACGCCGGCATCGGCCAGGCATTTTTCCATCCGCGGCCGTTCATGGTGCATTTTGGCACCAACTTCCTGCCCCACGCGCCGGACAGCTCGCTGCCGAGCGATCACACCACCATCATGTTCGTTACCGCGCTGATGCTGCTGCGCGCGGCCGAACCGCTGCCGCGCCGCAGCGGCCGGGCGCTGCTGCTATTGACGATCCCGACCGCGTGGGCGCGCATCTTTCTCGGCGTGCACTGGCCGCTCGATATCGTTGCCGCGCTGATCGTCTCCGGCATCGCCTGCCTGCTGATCAGCAGTGCGCCGGGGCGTCGCCTTTGCGGCGCACTGCAGACCGGGCTGGAATCGATATACCGCGCCATGCTGGCGCGCCCGATCGCCCGCGGCTGGCTCAGGCCCTGACGCGCCGCCCGCCCGGTCGGCAGTCGCATCCGTTAGAATTACTCCAGATTCGCAGCGCGCCCGTTGCCGCGCGCTGCCCGCTGACCATCCGGCAACCGCAGTCTGGCTGGCCGATCGACTTTGTCCTCAGGTGAATTCCATGTCTTGCAATCAAGCGCTGTTCGAGCGAGCCCAACAAACCATTCCCGGCGGCGTCAACTCCCCTGTCCGGGCTTTTCGCTCGGTTGGCGGCACGCCGCGTTTCATCGCGCGCGCCGAGGGGCCCTATATGTGGGATGCCGAAGGAACGCGCTACATCGATTACATCGGCTCGTGGGGGCCGATGATCGTCGGTCATCTGCATCCGGACGTCGTGCGCGCGGTCGAAACCGCGCTGCATCAAGGCTTCAGTTTTGGCGCACCGACCGAGGCCGAAGTGCTGATGGCCGAGACGTTGTGCCGGCTGGTGCCGTCCATCGAGCAGGTGCGACTGGTGTCGAGCGGCACCGAGGCCACCATGAGCGCGCTGCGCCTGGCACGCGGCTTTACCGGTCGCAACAGGATCGTCAAATTCGAAGGCTGCTACCACGGTCATGCCGATAGCCTGCTGGTCAAGGCCGGTTCTGGCCTGCTGACCTTCGCCGATTCGACCAAAAACGCGCCATCGTCGGCCGGCGTGCCGGAAGAGGTCACGCGCCATACGCTGGTGCTCGAATACAACAACGTCGAGCAATTGCGCGAGGCGTTCGCCGCGCAAGGCAGCGAGATCGCCGCGGTCATCGTCGAACCGGTGGCCGGCAACATGAATCTGGTGCGCGGCACGCCGCACTTCCTGCAAACCATGCGCGAATTGTGCAGCGCCCACGGCGCGGTGCTGATTTTCGACGAAGTGATGAGCGGCTTTCGCGTCGCCCTGGGCGGCGCCCAGGCGCTGTATGGCATACGCCCGGACATGACCTGCCTGGGCAAGATTATCGGCGGCGGCATGCCGGCCGCGGCCTTTGGCGGGCGGCGCGAGATCATGCAACATCTGGCGCCGCTGGGCGGCGTCTATCAGGCCGGCACGCTGTCGGGCAATCCGCTGGCAGTGGCCGCCGGCTTGAGCACGCTCCGCTTGATCGAGCAACCGGGTTTTCATGACCGTCTGGCGGCGCAGACCGCCAGACTCGTCGAGGGTTTTCGCGCAGCGGCCGCAGCGGCCGGCGTGCCGTTCTCGGCCGACAGCGCAGGCGGCATGTTCGGACTCTACTTCCGCGCCGAGATCCCGGCCAGCTATGCCGAGACGACGGCTGCCGACGTGCCGCGTTTCAATAAATTCTTTCACGCCATGCTCGCGCGCGGCGTCTACCTGGCTCCGAGCGCGTTCGAAGCCGGCTTTGTCTCGAGTGCACACAGCGACGACGTGCTGGCGCAAACGCTCGACGCCGCCCGCCAGGCCTTCAAGGAAATCGCGTAAGCTGGCGACATCGGCCCGCGATGCGATCATGCACCGGGCCATTCGCGTGCTATCTTGCTGGCTGGCCCACTCTGTCAGGAAAGGAAAGACATGTCTGTTGCTCGCCTCGATGCTTCCTCAGCGCTGCTCCGCTGGTCCCGCTGGCTGGTCATCGGCCTGCTGGCCAGCTTGCTGTCGGCATGCGGCTATAACCAGATCCAGGTGCAGGACGAGGCGGTCAAGGCGGCATGGAGCGAAGTGGTCAACCAGTACCAGCGCCGCGCCGATCTGGTGCCGAATCTGGTCAATACGGTCAAGGGCTATACCAAGCACGAACAATCGACGCTGGTGGCTGTGACCGAGGCTCGCGCCAAGGCTACCAGCATTCAGGTGACCCCCGAAGTGCTCAACGATCCGGCGGCCTTCCAGCGCTTCCAGCAGGCGCAAAGCCAACTGACCGGCGCGCTCTCGCGCCTGATGGCGGTCAGCGAAAACTATCCGCAATTGAAGGCCGATAGCCTGTTTCTCGATCTCCAGTCGCAGCTCGAAGGCACTGAAAATCGCATTTCGGTAGCGCGGGCGCGCTATATTCAGGCCGTCGAGAAATACAACGTGCTGGTGCGCCGCTTCCCCAATAATCTGACCGCCAAAATGTTCGGCTATCACCCCAAGCCGAACTTCACGGTGGAAGACGAGAAAGCCATTTCGACGGCACCGGCCGTCAAATTCTGAAGGCCGCTCCGATGACCCACGCGCTTGCCCCATTCTCGCCGAGCCAGCGCCCGACTCGCGCGCTGCGCCGGTGGCTGGCGGCTTGGCTTGTGCTGCTGTGCGGTTGCTGGCTCGCTCCGTCGGCGCTGGCTGGCGACGCTGCCCAAGTGCCGGTGCCGCCGCTTACCGCGCGGGTGACCGACCTGACACAGACACTGAGCGGGGCCCAACGCGCTTCGCTCGAGAACCAACTGGCGCAATACGAAAAGCAGCACGGCAGCCAGATTTTTATCCTGATGGTGCCCAGCACCGCGCCGGAGACCATCGACCAATACAGCATTCGCGTGGCCGATGCCTGGAAAGCCGGCCGCAAGGGCATCGACGACGGCGTCATTGTGCTGATCGCCAAGAATAACCCGCCCGATTTGCGCCGCATGCGCATCGAGACGGGCCTGGGTGTGCAGGGCACGCTCACCGATGTCATGAGCGGGCGCATCCTGCGCGACGTCATGGCGCCGCGCTTTCGCCAGGGTGACTTCTACGGCGGTCTGAGTGCCGGCGTGGCCGTTATCGAGAGCTTGGTGACCCAATCCGACCTGCCGACACCGACCTCGCTGCCGGCGGCCAAGGCGCCCAATTCCGAATGGCGCGATTTCCTGCCGCTGCTGTTCATTCTCGGTGTAATGGTCTTGGTGCTTTCGTTGGAGCGCCCGCGCCGCCCGCCCACCGGTGGCCAGCCGTTGGATGGCGATGATCCGAACCAGCGGGTATATTCCGGCCAGCGCGGGCGCTTCGGCACCGGCATGCTGGGCGGCGGGCTCGGCGGATTCGGTATCGGCGGACTGGGAGGCTGGCGCAACGGCGGCGACTTCGGCAACCGCGGTGGCGACATCGGCGGCGGCTTCGATGGCGGCGGCGGTGGCGGCTTCGACGGCGGCGGCGCGTCCGGCAACTGGTGAGCACGATGCGACGACGCGATATCTCCCGTTTCTTTCGTCACCTCGGCACGCTGCACGCGCATGCCCGCTGGCTGTTCCCGCCCAGAACGCTCGACGCCATCGAAGCGGCCATCCGCGCCAGCGAGGCCGAGCACCGTTGCGAGATCCGGTTCGTCATCGAGGCCGCCATGCCGCTACGCGAGGTGTGGTATGGACGCACTTGCCGGCAGCGTGCGCAATCCCTGTTTCGCCAGCTTCACGTCGGGCGTACCGAAGCACACACCGGCATCCTGATCTACATCAACGTGGCTGACCGCGATATCGAACTGATCGCCGATCGGGCCATTACCGACACTGTCGAGCCCAGCGCCTGGAGCAAGGTCGTCGAACTGCTCAGCCAGGGGTTCCGCCAGCAACAGTATCAGCAGAGCGCGCTGGCCGCGCTCGCCGAACTGCATGCGATTGCCGTGACCCATTTGCCCGCCCGTGCCGGCGCGCAGGTCAACGAACTCAGCGACCGGCCGCTGATTCTCTAGCCGGCCGCCTATTTATGTTCTCCGCACAAGACTTCGATTTCATGCGCCGCGCGCTGGCACTGGCCGAGCGCGGCATGTTCATCACCACGCCCAATCCGCGGGTGGGATGCGTGCTGGTGCGCAGTGGTGAAATCATCGGCGAAGGTTTCACGCAGCCGGCCGGCCAGGATCATGCCGAGATCCAGGCGCTCAAGGACGCGCGCGCGCGTGGCAACGAGGTACGCGGCGCGGTCGCTTACGTCTCGCTCGAGCCCTGCAGCCACTTCGGCCGCACACCGCCATGCGCCAATGCGCTGATCGAGGCGGGCGTGGCGCGCGTGATCGCGGCGATGGAAGATCCGAATCCGCAGGTCGCCGGCCGTGGCTTCGCCATGCTTCGACAGGCCGGCGTCGATGTGCGCTGCGGCCTGCTCGAGAACGAAGCGCGCGAATTGAACATCGGTTTTGTTGCACGCATGTCGCGCGGCTCGCCGTGGGTGCGCCTGAAAGTGGCCGCCAGTCTCGACGGCAAGACCGCGCTGCACAACGGGCTCAGCCAGTGGATCACCGGTCCGGCCGCGCGCACCGACGGCCATTGGTGGCGCGCACGAGCCTGCGCACTGCTTACCGGCATCGGTACAGTGCGCGAAGATGATCCACAGCTCACCGTGCGCGCCGTCGCCACGCCGCGCCAGCCGCTGCGCGTGCTGGTCGACAGCGCGCTCGACGTGCCGCTCGGTGCGCGCATTCTCGCCGACGGCAACGTGCTGGTGGCGCACGCCAATGGCGATCCGGCACGCGTCGAGCGCCTGCGCGCACTGGGGATCGACTTGCTCAATGTGCCCAATGCCCACGGCAAGGTCGATCTGCCGGCGCTGTTGCGCGCGCTGGCGCAGCGGGGCATCAACGAGCTGCATGTCGAGGCTGGCTTCAAGCTCAATGGCTCGCTGTTGCGCGAGCACTGCGTGGATGAGCTGCTGGTGTACCTTGCCCCGTGCCTGCTGGGCGACGCGCGCGGCATGTTCAATCTGCCGGCGATCGATACGCTCACGCAGGGCGTCGCGCTCGAATTTCACGATACCCGCAAGTTCGGCCCCGACCTGCGCCTGATGGCGCGCATCGTGCGGCCGGACGCAGCCCCATCAGCAAGGAGTTAAGGATGTTTACCGGAATCGTCGCGGCCGTGGGCCGCATTGATGCAGTCACGCCGATCGACGGCGACGCCGACAGCGGAATCAGGGTCCGCGTTGTCGCGCCGGAATTGGACCTGTCCGACGTCGCAATCGGCGACAGCATCGCCATCCAGGGCGCCTGCATGACCGTGGTTGCCAAGGCCGGCACCAGTTTCGACGTCGACATTTCGCGCGAGAGCCTGAACAAAACCGTTGGCCTGGACGCGCCTGGCGAGGTCAACCTCGAAAAAGCCATGCGCCCTCACGACCGCCTGGGTGGCCACATGGTGTCAGGGCATGTCGACGGCCTGGGTACCGTCACTCACTTTGCCCCGGTCGGCGAATCGCACGAACTGCGCATCCTGGCGCCGGCCGAACTGGGCAAATTCCTCGCCTATAAAGGGTCGATCACCGTCAATGGCGTCAGCCTGACGGTCAATCGCGTGACCGACCAGGCCGACGGCTGCGAGTTTTCCATCAATCTGATCCCGCATACCGTGGCCGTCACGACACTGCGCCATTTGCAGGCCGGCAGCCAGGTGAATCTCGAGATCGATTTGATTGCGCGGTATGTGGAGCGGATGCTCAGCGCACCGCCAACACCTCGTTGCGCGGAGCAATGACGAAGCAGGACTTACCTCGCAGGTCGCGCCGCACGCAAGTCGCGCGGGCGCGCGACTCCGTCAGCCCGGTCAGCCGCACCACCCAGATCCGGCGGTGATGCCGGAGCAGGCCGACGACGCGCGCATCGCCATGCCGCGCGTCTCGCAGTAGGCTCGCCTGGCGGCGCGCAAGGGCATAACCGTCGTAAGCGCCAACCTGGGCGGTCCAGTTGGCCGATCCGCCCCTGGTCTCATGATCTGCGCGCGCGACCAGCGGATGGCGCGGCGATGGATGCGGCGCCGGGAGCGTGACCCGTACGCGCCGGCGCGCAAGCGACTGCACCGGGGCCGGGGCAGCGGCGTCGGTGGCATCGACAGCGCTATCGGCGACCGCCGGCGGCACATCGTGATTTGCCGCAAGCATCTCGCCAGGCTTGGCATCCGACGCAAACCCGGCATCGAGCAGTTTGCCCATAGTGCCATACGCCATACTCCACGACTGCGCATGAAGCTCGACCCCGACCAGCAACCGGCCATCGCGCACCGCCGCGGTCACGACATTGAAACGGGCGGCATCCGTATAGCCGGTTTTCATGCCGATCACGCCGGGGTAGTGTCCGAGCATGCCGTTCAGATTGTGGATCACGCGCCCCTCGAACACGAAGCTGGGAACCGCGAACATATAGCGGTATTGCGGATAGGTCAGCAGAATGTGACGAGCCAGTATCGCCACATCGTAAGCGTCGACCACTTGCTCGGGGTCGGGTAATCCGGAAGGGTTGCGAAAACTCGTGTGAAGCATGCCCAGTGCATGGGCGCGCGCCGTCATGGCGCGGGCGAACCGCTCGATACTGCCGTGGCCAAGATACTCGCCAAGCGCGGTCGCGGCGTCGTTGGCCGACAATGTCGTCATGCCCAATATCGCCTGACGCACCGTGATGGTCTGGCCCGGCCGCAAGTCGAGTCGCATCCGCTGAACCCCGGCGGCCGCCCTGCTCACGGGAATGCGCGTATCGAGCGTCAGCCGCCCGGCATGCAATGCCTCGAACGCGAGTTCGAGCGTCATCAGCTTGGTCAAGCTGGCCGGATATCGCTCCGTGTGGGCGCCATGCTCGGACAACACGCGGCCGCTGGTGACATCCATGACAACCCAGTCGGTGCCCGGAAACGTGGGCACGCCGATCATGCTAGCCGCCCGAGCCGGGGAGATCGCAGCGCACATCATTACGCCGAAAACCGCTGTGAGCACTACAGCCCATTTTCTCTGGATGACTATCCAGGCTCGCGCCGCGTCCAATTACCCTACCCCCTTCAATATGGCTGGCCCCTGACTGAAGCAGCAGGGGAAAAATGCCGTTGCTGGCCAATTAAGCCGACAATATACAGGAGCGAGGCGGCGCGCGACACCCGGGTGTGGCCTAGTTGCCTCATGGCGGGCCAGGTCCGCCGGGGTCGGCGTCCCACTCGCGGTAGATCACCCCCGTCTCCGACCTCGCCTTGGCGTGCAGTCGCGTGAGGTCGGGCGGCCGGATCCTGCACACCATGCCACCCAGCACTAGCGTTCAAGACGCGCTACCCGCCGATGCTCAAACTGGCTCTTTGGCTCACGACAAGGAGGCAGCATGCTGCAAGGCTATTCCATTCCTCGCACGCCCGCCGGGCGCTCGTCACTCGCGCCGCGCCCACCGTGGCATTACGCGGGTGAGGCCTTGGCCATCGAATTCGAGGCCGATCCGCATGCGCTTGCCGCGTACCTGCCCGCCGGGCTAATGCCCGCCAGTGGGGAGCGCGCGGGGCGCTGCGCGATATTTTTCTGCGAGTGGCAATTCGCCACGGATACAGGTCTCGAATATCTCGACCCGCCTGCCAGCCAGTATCGGGAGACTATTCTGCTAATGGCCTGTGAGCGCGATGGAGCGAGCGCATCGTTCTGCCCATACATCTGGGTGGATCAGGATCTGGCGCTGATGCGCGGCCTGATCCAGGGCTGGCCCAAGCAGTTTGGACGCACCGCCATGACACGCAGCTATGGCGTGCGTTCGCCGGCCTCGCCATCGGCCGGTGCCGGCGGATGCTTTGCCGCTTCGCTGGCGTTCCGCGACCGGCGCGTCGTGGACGCCAGAATCACCTTGCACGGTCGTGGCGATCGGTTGCCGGATCCCGGCTTCGCATCGACTTTCAACGTTCGCCATTTCCCGCGCCTGACCGCAGGCCGGCACGATGAGCCGGCCGTCCACGAACTCGTGCAACTGCGGGCTCGCAATGTCGCTGTCGAAAACCTCATGGTCGGCGAAGCCTCACTCGTCCTGTTCGATCATCCCTGCCTGGAACTCGCGGCATTCAAGCCGCTGTCGGTGAAGCAAGGGTTTCGCATGACTGTGTCGCTCAGCGTGGACGACTTGCTACTGATCGATAATTACCTGGAGCCGACACCGTGAATTCCGTTCAGAATGGGATGATCGCGCTGGCGCGCAGCACGTTCGTCTCGCGCTGGATGCGCCGGCTTGGCAAGCGCACGGCGTTGGCCAAGCGCTTCGTCGGCGGGACGGACCTCGACAGGGCACTGGGCACGGCCGTCAATTTGTTCGCCCGGTATGGCATTCGCGCATCGCTCTTTTACCTTGGCGAGTATGTGCTCGAGCGCGCTGCCATCGAACAAAATGTGAGCCAGGCGCTCGCTGCCA
Organism: Pandoraea sp.; assembly: GCF_004297875.1. Taxonomy (GTDB): domain Bacteria; phylum Pseudomonadota; class Gammaproteobacteria; order Burkholderiales; family Burkholderiaceae; genus Pandoraea. The sequence continues at coordinate 69,119 of NZ_SCSK01000006.1, forward strand.
TCGATGCGCTGACGCAAGCGGGGCTCGATATACATGTGTCCATCGATCCGACAGCGGTGGGTTTCATGACAAGTCGGGACTACGGCAGCGCCAATGCAACCCGCATTGCACAGCATGCCGCGCGCCAGCCGGTGGTGACCGGGCACGAGCGCCGGGTCATGCTCGATATGGAGGATCTGTCGATGCGTGACCGGACCTGCGAGCTGCACAACGCACTATCCGAACAGGATCTGCCAGTCGCGCTCACCTTGCACGCCCGGCAGCGGCGCACGTGCGACGACTTGCGCCGACTGGTCGACCTGCCGACGGCGGTACGACTGGTCAAGGGGGCTTTCCCCGCCTCGCCGGCCCATGATTTTTCGGGACGCGCGGCCATCGATGAAGCCTATTTCGAGGCCGCTCGCCTCATGCTCTCGCGCCAGGCGCGTGATGCTGGCTTTTATCCTGCGTTCGGCACGCACGACGACCGGCTCGCCGTGTCGATCATCGAACTCGCGCGGCGCCACGGTTGGGCGCCGGAGCAATTCGAGTTCGAGATGCTGTATGGCGTGCGCACCGATTGGCAGCTTAAACTACGCAGCATGGGCTATCGAGTGCGCGTCTATTTGCCGTTCGGCGACGACTGGTGGCCCTATGCGGCCCGGCGGGTAGGCGAGCAGCCGCGCAACGCATGGCTGCTCGCGCGCTCGGCGATCGGCAACGGCTACGGTTTCGGTTAGACGGTTGCGGAGGTGCAAATGACGATATCGAGCTTTACCTGGTATTGCGGCACAACGCTGCCCGGCGAAGTCATGAGCGCCGCCCTCGAGGCCTATCATTTCGAACCCCACTTCCATGATGCCTGGTCAGTCGGTGCGATCGTCGCCGGATGCTGCACATTTTCCTGCCACGGCACAACGCACATTGCCCGCCAGACCGATGTGGTGATCATCCCGCCGCGCGCAGTGCACACCGGCGGCACCTCGGCCACTGCGCTTTGCTACGGCATGGCCTATCTCGAGACCGAGTGGTTCGATGCGCATGCCAAGCTCACCCACGGCGCGCCGGCCGGCTTTCCCGCAGTGGTCATTTCAGACGCGGCGTTGTGCGAGCGATGGGCGGCTGCACTCACCCACCCCGAACTCTCCGACGCGCAACGCAAGCAGGCTATTTCGCTCGCATTGCTGGAGTTGCTCGCGAAATACGGCGTGCGCTCCCCCCCAACGCCGGGCCCTGTCACAGCTGGCGACGCCTGTGCCGAGTTGCAGGCGTCGATGCGCGAGCTCGACCTGCCCAAGGCTGACGTAGATGGCCTGGCACGTCGGTGGGGAATGCACCGCACCACCTTGAGCAAGCGATTCGCGCAGCGCTACGGGCTACCGCCCGACACCTGGCTGCGTAATTGGCGAGCTGCCAAAGCCAAAGCCCTGATCCGCGACGGCGTGCCGTTGGCCGACGTCGCCGCTGCTACCGGTTTTGCCGATCAAGCTCACCTCACGCGAGTGTTCAAACGCATTTATGGGGCGGCACCGGGCGCATTGAGGAAATCTTCTATCAGCCAGCCCGAGCTGATCAACGGTGAGCCAAAAGCCTAGCGAGCCGGCATGGCCGCCGCCGGCAGCGCCGCGCACCGCCATGTCGCCTGAGCGCACCAGAAAAGGGCATGGCAAGCGCCGGCGCGGGCGAACACGGCTGTTCAAGAGCGAAATGCCCGCGCACGCTTCTTGCTCGGCTATTCTGTAGGTAAACTGAGCGCACTTTGGGCGTGACCTACTTACATGATCGACATTGACCCCCCTGGCTTTCAGCCGCCCCGCCCGATTGCCGGCGAAGATGGCAACCGGCGTACCGTGCTGTATGGCGACTACACTGTCTTTAGCGTGTTCCAGCCAGTGTTCTCGGTGTCGCATCGGCGCGCGATCGGTTATCACGCGTCGCTGCGAGCGCGCGACGCCCGGGGCAATACGGTCCCGTCGCACGAGGTTTTCACGCAGGCCGCGCGGCGCGGCGACCTGCTCGAACTCGGGCGGCTCGCGGAGTCTTTGCATCTGGGCAATTTCCAGGTATTCGACAGTCGGGACGAATGGCTCTTCCTGAGCCTGCACCCGGCGGCGCTGCTCGACACGGTCTATGGCGACGTCCTGCTGACGAACCTGAAAACGCTCGGGCTGTCGCCGCAGCGCGTCGTGCTCGAGGTACCGGAGCAGGCTGGCGGCGATACGCCTCGCTTTGGCGCGATCGTCGACGGCTTGCGCAAGGCGGGCTTTCTGATCGCGCTCGGCGGATTTGGCGCCAAGCATTCGAATATTGACCGCGTGTGGCATCTGCATCCGGATATCGTTACGCTCGACCGCGGTATTCTTGCGCAGGCAAGCGAGCACTCCTATCTCGAACGCGTACTGCCGGGGCTGGTGTCGCTGCTGCACGAATCTGGGCAACTGGTGCTGATGGGTGGGCTGAGCACCGAGCGGGAAGCGCTCATTGCGCTGGAGTGCAATGTCGATTTCGTGCAGGGCCAGTATTTCGCAGGCCCCGGCATCGATCCGGTGGAACCGCTGGCAGCCGCGGTCTGCATGGACCAGTTGTCCGACGCATTGCAACTGCGCGTGGCCGAGCGCGAGCGCGCTCTCGCGGCACGCCTGGCGCCTTACGTCGCGGCGCTCGAACTGGCCAGCGAGCTTGCCGCCAACGGGCAAAGCATTGCTCAAGCCGCCAGCGGGCTGCTGGCGCTACCCGATACGGCGCGCTGCTTCCTGCTCGACGCCGCGGGCCGCCAGGTTGGCGATAACGTACTGCCAGGCGGGGACGTGTCGCAACGGGCCAAGCGGTTCAGCCCCCTGCTGCATTCCGAAGGCGCGAGTTGGGCGCGCCGCCCCTATTTCATCGAGGCCATGCGCGCACCCGGGCAGACACATATCACCGCGCCTTACCTATCGATCAATGAAGCGCACCTGTGTGTGACGGCCTCGATCGCGGCGCCAGCCGCGCATGGCATGCAGGTGCTGTGCGTCGACATTAACTGGCAGGTGTCCTAGGGCTGCTGGCGCGGCTCGCCCACCGCCGCAGGCAGCATGTTACGCAGCGCTCCGAACGCCGGCGTCTCATAGCCGTCGCGCCATACCAGCCAGGTGTCGATGTGGCCCAAGGAGATTTGCTGCACAGCCGCCGGCTCGCGTGGGAGTTCGATCACGCTGCGCGGGATCACACTCACGCACGTACCCGATGCGACACAGGCAAGCATCGCGTGATATGAGCCGACCTCCTGGATATCGAAAGGCATTTCGGCCTGCCCAGGCACCTCGCGCAGCCAATCCTCGGCAAATGCCCGATAGGTGCATCCGCCACGAAACGCCGCCAGCGATCGCACCGTCACGTCCTTGGCAGTCTTGACCGGGCGATGCTCGACCGGCAGCACCAGCATCAGTTCCTCGCCAAACACCGGTTGTCCGGCCAGGCCCAACTGCGCGAGGTCGAGCGGTGGCTCGTCTTTGGCTGGCAGCGGTAGCGCGACCAGCGCGCAATCGATGGCCCGGGCCTGCAGGGCCTCCAGCAATTGTCGCGACGGATTGGTACAGAGGCGGATTTGCACCTGAGGCCATTGGCGGTGATAGCTGGCCAGCACCGCCGGCATGCGGCTGGCCGCCGTGCTCTCCATCGAGCCGATGCGCAGCAGGCCATCGGGCACGCCGGGGTGCAGCATCTGACGTGCCTCTTCGGCGAGCGCCAACAGGCTCTGCGCATATCCCAGGAATTTCTCGCCCTGCGTCGACAGGCGTAAGCGCTTGTTGTCGCGCAGGAAAAGCGCCGCACCCAGCTCTTCCTCGAGTTGCTGGATGCGCGTCGTCACATTGGACTGCACGCGGCCCAGCCGCTGCGCGGCGCGCGTGATGCTGAGCTCTTCGGCAACCACACAAAAGATTTCGAGCGTCGAGTGATCCACTTTAATTCTCAAAATAAAAACAAAAATATTGAATAAATCTTTTTCTAAGATAATATACAAAACAAGCTCAACTGACAAGGTGGCTTTCCATGAATCGCACCGACGAAGTATTGCACTTGCTGAAGATCCGGCACCCGATCATCCAGGCGCCAATGGCGGGCGTCTCCACGCCCCGGCTCGCCGCGGCCGTTTCGGAGGCCGGCGCGCTCGGCTCGATCGGCATTGGCGCGAGCACCCCCGACAAGGCGCGCGAAATGATCGTCGCCACGCGCGCGCTCACCGGGCGGCCGTTTAACGTCAACGTCTTCTGCCATCGCCCGGCACTGGCGGATCCCGCCCGGGAATCTGCCTGGCTGACGCATTTGCAGCCCTGGTTCGAATCCTTCGGTGCAACGCCGCCCGCCGCCCTCGGCGAAATTTACAAGAGCTTCCTTGCCGACCGCACCGTGCTCGAGATGTTGTTGCAAGAGCGGCCAGCCGTGGTGAGCTTTCATTTCGGCGTGCCGCCGGTAGACTGGGTGCGCGAGTTGCACGAGGCCGGCATCGTCACCCTGGGGTGTGCTACCACGCCGGAAGAAGCCGGCCAGATCGAAGCGGCTGGAGTGGACGTGATCATCGCGCAAGGCGCCGAGGCGGGCGGTCACCGCGGCGTTTTCGACCCGGCCCAGGGCGACGCACAATTGGGCACGCTGGCGTTGGTGCGCCTGATTGCCATGCAAACACAGCGGCCGGTGGTCGCCGCCGGCGGCATCATGGACGGCCAGGGCATCGCCGCTGCCCTGCAATTGGGCGCCGCGGCCGCGCAACTTGGCACGGCGTTCATTCTGTGCCCGGAGTCTGCCGCCGACGCGAATTACCGCGCAGCGTTGAGCAGCGAACGAGCGCGGCACACGGCCATCACGGCAGCGATTTCGGGGCGCCCGGCACGCGGGTTGACCAATCGCTTCGTCACCGACCTGAGCGGCCCCACATCGCCGCCGGTGCCGGATTACCCGATCGCCTACGACGCCGCGAAAAGGCTCCACGTTGCTGCCGGCGCGCAAGGCAGCAGCGACTTCGCGGCCCAGTGGGCCGGGCAAGGCGCGCCGCTGGCGCGCGCGTTGCCCGCTGCCGAACTGGTCGACACCCTGATGCGGGAACTCGCTGGTGGTCGGACCGCATAGCGCCCGGCCGCCCATCCCTCGATCCTCCTGTTCGCACCTCGCAGGCCTTATGTCATCCCGTACCCATTCCGCCGACTTGCGCACGGCGCACCCCGACAAGATCAGCTATGCCGAGCGCAACGCCCCTTACTGGCGGCGCAATCTAGCGATCTGCGTGTTCGGCTCGTTCACGACACTAGTCAGTCTGAGCATGTTGTTGCCGTTCCTGCCGCTTTACGTGCAAGACTTGGGCGTTGAGTCGTCTTCGGCCATCGTGCAGTGGTCCGGCGTGGCATTCGGCGCCACCTTCTTCGGCACGGCAGTCACCGCCCCGCTTTGGGGGCGTTTGGCCGACCGCTATGGACGCAAGCCGATGCTGGTGCGCGCGGCGATCGGCATGGCCGTGGTGATGTCGCTCATCGGCATGGCGCACAGCGTGGTCCAGTTGGTCGCGCTGCGCCTGCTGGCCGGGCTGGTCGGCGGCTATGCCTCGGCGTCGATCGTAATGGTCGGCACCCAGGCGCCGCGCGAGCGGGCCGGATGGGCCCTGGGCGTACTTTCGACTGGCGCGCTCGCAGGCAATCTGGTTGGCCCGCTGGTAGGCGGCTTCCTGCCTGGCTGGGTTGGCATTCGTGGCACCTTTTTCATTGGCGGGGCGATGATCGCCGTGGCGGCGGCCGCGACCGTCCTGCTGGTGCGCGAAGAGTTCGATCGCGCATTCGACGCCAAGAGCCGCGCCGCCGCTCAGATCGGCACGGTTACACCCCCCGACCGTGCCCGCATGGCGGCGCTGCTGGTGAGCGCGATGATGGTGCTGCTGGCCAATATGTCGATCGAGCCGATCATCACCCTCTATATCGGGCAACTCGGCGTGCCGCCCGATCATCTCGCACGAACGGCGGGCATCGTGATGGCCTGCTCGGCCTTGGGCAGCCTGCTGACCGCCGCCCGCCTCGGCGCTCTGGCCGATCGTATCGGCGCCTGGAATGTCATCGTCGGCTGCCTGCTGCTGACTGGACTGGTAATGGTGCCGCAAGCATTCGTCACCCGGTGGTGGCAACTGGCGGTCCTGCGCTGCCTGATGGGCATGACCATCGCTGGCTTGCTGCCATCGATCGCCAAGCTGGTGCGCCATTCGGTGGCCGAGCACAACTCCGGCAAAACGCTTGGCTACCTGCAGTCGGCGCAGTTCACTGGACAAGTAGTCGGTCCGCTGATCGGCGGGCAAATCGGTGCCCGGGCCAGCCTGCACGACGTTTTTTTCGTCACCGCTTCGCTGTTGGTGCTGTGTGCCGGGCTCAGTCAATGGGTGCGCTCGCGCAAAACACAGCGCACGCCTGACACATTGCTTAACGCAGGAGAGTGAGATGAACAGTAATCCGGCCCAGTCAGGCCTATCGGGCGCGCAAGCGCCCACCGTCGGCGCGTGGCGGGCCACCATGGCCGGTTTCTGCGCCAGTCTCGTCGGCATCGGCATCGCCCGTTTCGCATACACCCCGCTGCTGCCCGCGATCATCGGTGCGCACTGGTTTGCCCCATCGGCGGCAGCTTACCTGGGCGCGGCCAACCTCGCCGGTTATCTTGGCGGGGCGCTGAGCGCCCGGCCGGCCGCGCGTGCCGTGGCGGTACCGACCATTATTCGCGCGATGATGACGCTGGCGACCGCTGCATTCTTCGCGTGCGCATTGCCGGTGTCGTTCCTCTGGTTCTTCCTTTGGCGCTTTGCTTCGGGCCTGGCCGGTGGCGCGCTGATGGTGCTGGCGGCCCCGGCGGTGCTGCCGCACGTGGCGCCAGCACGCCGCGGGCTGGCCGGTGGCGTGATATTCATGGGGGTAGGCGTCGGGATCGCCGCATCCGGCACGCTGGTGCCGCTGCTACTGCGTCAGGGACTGACGCAGACATGGCTGGGGCTGGGTGTGCTCTCACTGCTGTTGACCCTGGCCGCTTGGCGAAGCTGGCCCCGTGGCGATGCCGAGCCGGCTGCTGCCGCCGCGGCGCCACGCCGCGCACATCAAGTCACGACGCTGCGTGCGCTTTACGCCGAGTATGGGCTCAATGCCGTGGGGCTGGTGCCGCACATGATCTTTTTGGTGGATTTCGTCGCGCGCGGCCTCGGCCTGGGCCTGCAAGTCGGAGCCGAATATTGGGTGCTGTTCGGCTTGGGCGCCGTAGTCGGACCGCTCCTGAGCGGTCTTTTGGCAGATCGCATGGGTTTCGGGCGCGCCCTGCGGCTGGCCTATCTGATCCAGGCGCTGGCGGTGTCACTGCCAGCGTTTGGACTCGCATCGGTCTGGCTGATGCTCTCGAGCGTGGTGGTCGGCGCTTTTACGCCGGGCATCGTTCCGCTGGTGCTGGGGCGCGTGCATGAATTGCTTGCGCATCATCCGGCGGAGCAGAAAACCGCCTGGAGCGCGGCGACCACCAGCTTCGCCGTGATGCAGGCCATCGCGGCCTATGGCATGTCGTATCTGTTCTCCAGCCAGGGCGGCGACTACCGCTTGCTGTTCGTCCTTGGCGTGGCAGCGTTGTTGCTGGCATTGGCCATCGACCTGGTAGCGGGACGCGATTCACGACGGTCGTGATCGACAAGCGTCGCGCCCCCCCAAAGCCAACAGGCGAAGCATCCCGCGCATAGCGCAAGACCTGCGATCAGCAGCGCCAGATGCACGTTGCCCAGCGGCTGGCCGATGCGGCTCGCGAGCAACGACCCGAAAACGCCGACACCGATCACGCCGCCGGTCTGACGTGCAGCGTTCAGGGCTCCCGCGGCGATGCCCGCCTGCTGGCGGGGGGCGTTTTCCAGCACGGCGGCGGTCATCGCCGGCACAGTCAGCGCGGCGCCAACGCCAGCGGCCAGCAACGGCGCCACGATGACGCCGTAACGGGTCGCCGACGTGATGCCCAGCAGGGCGAAATAGCCACACGCGGCGATCGCCTGTCCCATCATCATTGGCAACTTGGGACCGAAGCGCGAACTGAGGTGACCGGCAACAAGATTGGCAACGGTCACCAGCGCCGTCATCGGCAGGAAAGCCAATCCAGTCATCAGCGGCGAATAGCCTTTCACCGTCTGGAAAAACAAGCTGAAAACAAACATCAGCCCATAAAAGGCAAAGTTGACGGTGAGCCCGGTCCAGCACGCTACACTCACCGCCGGCGAGCGGAACAGCGACAACGGCAGCATCGGCTCGGCGCTGCGCGCCTGGACAATCAGAAATAGGGTCCCCGCCACGGCGAAGCCACCGAAACCGGTCAGCACCAGCGGGTGCGTCCAGCCCAGCGCGCCGCTCTCGACGCAGCCGATCGTGACGCCCGCCAGCGCGAGCACTGCCAGGAGCTGACCCGCGAGGTCCATGCCCCGCCCGGGTGCTTTGGGGCCCGATGGCGCGTACAACAGCGTCAAGCCAATGCCCACCAGGCCAAGCGGCACATTGATGAAGAAGATGCTGGGCCAGCCCAGCCGATACACCATCAAGCCGCCGACGACCGGTCCGGCCGCCACCGCAAGTCCGCCCACCCCGGCCCAGATGCTGATCGCCCGGGCACGCGGGGCGGGTTCGGGGTAGGCGGCATTGAGCAACGCCAGCGACGCCGGCACGCACAGCGCCGCACCGATGCCCTGGATTACCCGGGCGCCAATCAGCACCGCGATACCGCGTGACAGGCCGCACGCCAGCGAAGCTGCCGTGAACAGCACAAAGCCGGCGACAAACACGCGCTTGGCGCCGAGCCGGTCGCCCAGTGCGCCGGCTGTCAGCAACAGACTCGCGAACACCAGCGTGTAGGCGTTGAGCACCCACTGCAGGCCAGTGACATTCGTCTCGAGCGAGAGCCTGATGCGCTCCATCGCGACGTTGACGACGGTAACGTCGAGCACGACGAGCACAAAGCCGAGACTGGCGGCGACCAGTGTCCAGCCGGGCGAGATGGGACGGCAGGTATTGTGGAGCATCATGAGAGAGGTCCTGGTGTCGAATGGGCAAGGTTCGCAGGCACTCGCCGGCAAGCCGGCGGCGACATGCACCAGAAACCAGTTTTATTGATCGGAATAATTTGATAAAGATGCCTATACTTCGATCATCTTCCACAAATATTTGGTAATGGACCATCTCAAGGCAATGAGCCTGTTCGTGCTGACCGTCGAGCGCGGCAGTCTGTCGGCGGCGGCGGCCGAATACGGCCTTTCGCCGACGATGGTGGGCAATCACCTGCAGGCGCTCGAGGCACATCTGGGCACGCGACTGCTCAATCGCACTACGCGGCGACAGCATCTGACCGAGTTCGGCAAGACTTACTATGACCGATGCATCGAAATCCTTGGACTGGTCGAAGACACGGAGGCGCTCGCGCTCGAATCGCACAAGGTCCCCAAGGGGCGCTTGCGGGTCACCTCTTCGGCCGCATTCGGCACGGAGCGGCTGATGCCGGCGCTGGCCGACTATGCGGCGCGCTATCCGGCCGTCGATCTCGACGTGGTGATCACCGACACCGTGGTGGATCTGGCCGAGGAAGGCTTCGAGGCAGCGATCCGCATCGGCAGCCTGCCTGCCTCGAATCTGATCGCTCGCCCGCTGGCGCCCTATCGGCTCGTCATCTGCGCCGCGCCCAGTTATCTGGCGCGGCACGGCGAACCACGGCGCCCCGAGGAGCTCGGGTGCCACAATTGTCTCGTCTACACCTATTCGTCGCGCTCCGAATGGCGCTCGACCCAGTCTTCCTGGCGCATGAGCGGGCCAGAGGGAGAAATCAACGTGGCGATCGCCGGTCACCTGCAGGTCGATAGTGCGCAGGGCCTGCGCCGCGCGGCGATCGCCGGCATGGGCATCGTCCTGCTGCCGGAAATCATGCTGTCAGAAGATATTGCTGCCGGCCGACTGGTGCGGTTGCTGCCCGGCTATGCGCCGCCGTCCCGCCCGCTGAACCTGCTTTATTTGCAGGACCGACGCATTTCCCCGAAGCTGCGCAGCTTCATCGACTTTGTCGTCGAACGCTTCGGACCGCCAGCCTGATGCCCGCCGAGCGGCGCGCGACTACACACTCCCCGCTTTTTCCATGACCAGGATGCGCGCCTGCCCGACCGGGTGAGCCACGTGCTCCGTGCCGACCGTCGCATGGAATATGTCGCCCGCCAACATCGCCACGACCTTTTCCTCGCCGCTTTCGCGGTAGTGCATGTCGACTCGTCCGCTCATGACCGCAAACACCTCTTCACCGTCGTTGACGTGCCATACGTAGGGCTCATCCGTCCAGTGAAGGCGCACGGTAATGCCGTTCAGATTCGCGATGTCGAGCGCGCCCCAGGCGCGTTGCGCGGTAAATGCGCTGCTTTGGATAAATTGCACGCCGCCCCCCCTTAAAAAAAGTCCGGCCAGTCTAGGAAACGCTCTTCACGCACGCAATGCCGCATGCGGACAAACTTCGGCCGATTTACGCCATGGCCGCTGCAATGCCGATTTGCCGACGACACGCACGCCGCTTAATCGAGTACGGCCTCGACCAGTCGGCGGTCGGTTTGGCGGCAATATTGCTCGCAAGCGATGCGGGCCGCAGTCGCTGCGGCATGCACGTGTATGCCGGCGTCGACGCGACGGCACATCGAGATGACGATCGAGGGCGGAATCGGCTGGATCGGCAGTTCGACGAATTCGCCGCTGGCGATGCCCTCGGCGACAAACAAGGCCGGTATCGCCGCCACGCCGAAGCCATCCTTAATCAGTTGCACGATTGCCGCGACCGACGGCGAGCAGGTGATGCGGACCTGTCCTGCCGGGATGTCCGCCTGGCCAGCCAGGCTGGCGATAATCTGCTCAACCGCGCGCTGCGGTGCAGTACCCCGCCCAAACGTCAATACCGGACGCTGCAGCACGCGCTTGATGAGCCCGCTCTTATGCTGTGGGAAGAGCCCCTTGCGCGCGATCCAGCGTACCGGATAGATCGCCAGCGCATCGGAAATCACCTTGTCGTTGTCGATCCCCTCGACGCGCAGCACCAGGTCGAGCTCGCCGGCCAGCAAGCGGCGTTGCAGCACACTACTCACGTCGACCGTCAGGTCGACTTCCAGATCGGCATAGTCGGCATCGAGCTGCTCGATGTAGTGGGCCAGCCAGCTATGCACGATCGACTCGTTCACCCCCAGCCGCAACACGCCCTGTACGGTGCCCTTCGCGTGTGCCGCCGCCTGCAATTTGTGCACCGCGCTGACGACCGTGCGGGCATGGCTGAGCAGGTGCTCGCCGCTGGCGGTGAGGCGAAACACCTTTGACGAGCGGTCGATCAGCTCGGTGCGCAGTTCCTGCTCCAGACTCTTGACCCGCAGCGAGATGGCTGCCGGTGTTGCGTGCAATTCGCGCGCGGTGGCGCGAAAGCTGCGCAGTTGGGCGAGTGTGACAAAGGTTTCGATAAAGCGCGTGTTCATGCTGGGCTCATGAAAGAAGCGTTATGGTTAAGTAAAACTATACATTTTTATCAAAAAAAACTTGATAGCGAGCATTTTGATTTAACCGTATCCTTGACCAAACCGTCTCTCGACTGCTTCCGGAATAGCGCCATGACCCCGTTGGAATTCAGACACCAAGTACGCAGCGGAGCGTTCCGCCGCCCCACCGCCGGCTACTGCGGCGAATTCGCCCAGGCCAATCTGGTCGTATTACCCAAGGCGCATGCCGATGATTTCCTGCGTTTTTGCACATTCAATCCCAAACCGTGCCCGTTACTGGGCGTGGGTGAACCGGGCCAGTGGCAGGTGCCGGCGCTGGGCCGGGATGTGGACATCCGCACCGATATTCCGCGCTATTACGTCTATCGTCACGGCGAGGTGGCCGAAGAACTCGATTCGCTGGAGGCGATCTGGCAGAGCGATTTCGTCACGTTCGCCATCGGCTGCTCCTTCTCGTTCGAGTTCATGCTGGCTCAGGCAGGGGTGCCACTGCGGCATATCGAGGAAGAACGGAACGTGTCGATGTACCGCACCAACGTGCCGAACGTCGCGGCCGGTCCGTTCGGCGGCAATCTGGTCGTTTCGATGCGGCCAATGCGAGGCTCTGATGCGATCCGCGCGGTGCAGATCACCAGCCGCTTCCCGGCCGTGCACGGCGCGCCGGTGCACATCGGCGACCCGCGCGAGATCGGCATCGCCGACCTGCAGGCCCCTGACTACGGGGATCCGGTCACCGTCAAGCCGAACGAGCTTCCGGTCTTCTGGGCCTGTGGCGTGACGCCCCAGGAGGCGCTGCGCGCTGCGCGCCTGCCGATCGCCATCACCCATAAGCCCGGCCACATGCTGGTCACCGACATACCGAATTCGCGTCTGGCAGTATTTTGAGCCCGCGCTGAAAAGCCACTGCCAATGACGTGACCGCGGCTTCGGCCGCCACGCGCGTCGATGCCGCCATCATCGCCACGCGCACCGATGGGAGGGTGCCGCCGCACCCAGAGGCCCACAACAACAATTTGGAGACTTGACTCATGGACAGTCAATCGCAAGTCATCGATACACCCCGGCAGAAGAGAGCCGGCGGGTTTTCCTGGTACCGAGCGCTATCCGGCACGGAACGCCGCACATTGTGGAGTTGCAAGGCCGGCTATGCGCTCGACGCGATGGACACGCAGTTCCTGAGCTTCGTGATCCCGACCCTGGTTGCCACTTGGGGCATCAGCCTGCGCGATGCTGGCCTGATCGGCACAGCCACCTTGCTGTCGTCCGCCCTCGGCGGCTGGCTGGCCGGCATCCTGGCCGATCGCTTCGGTCGGGTGCGCACGCTGCAAATCACCGTGCTCTGGTTTGCCGTTTTCACGTTATTGTGTGGGCTGGCACAAACCTTTCAGCAATTGCTGGTATTTCGCACCCTGATGGGGCTGGGCTTCGGGGGCGAGTGGACAGCCGGGGCAGTCCTGATGGGCGAAATCATCCGTGCCAAGGATCGCGGCAAGGCGGTCGGGCTGGTACAGGCCGGCTGGGCCATCGGCTGGGGTGCCTCGGCGCTCGTCTACGCGCTGATGTTTACGCTGCTGCCGGCCGCGCTGGCATGGCGCGCGCTGTTCGTCGTCGGCGTGCTGCCGGCGCTGTTCGTGGTGATGATCCGGCGTTTTGTCGCCGAACCCGAGATCTTCAAGGCGCAGCGTCGGCATACCGACGGCCAGCCCCAGCCAGTCCGTTTCCTCGAAATTTTTTCTCCTCGGCTGCTGAGCACGACGCTGCGCGCCTCGCTGCTAACCACCGGCGCCATGGGCGGCTACTACGCCATCACGACATGGCTGCCGACCGTGCTGAACCAGGAGCACCATCTGACCGTGCTGGGCACCAGCGGCTACCTTGCCTCCGTGATTATCGGCTCCTACATCGGCTACCTGATCAGCGCCGCATTGTGCGACCGAATCGGTCGCAAAAAGAATTTCATTCTGTTCGCCGCAGGCTCGATGATTATCGTGCTCGCCTACACCCGCATCCCCGTGAGCGACAGCGTGATGCTGTTGCTGGGCTTTCCGCTGGGTTTCTTCGCCTCGGGCATTTTCAGCGGCATGGGCGCGTTTCTCACCGAGCTGTTTCCCACCAGCGTGCGCGGCTCCGGCCAGGGCTTTTCCTACAACGCCGGACGGGCCATCGGCGCGCTGTTCCCGTTTCTCACCGGCGCGGTCAGCAAGACGATGCCGATCGGGCATGCCGTCGGCCTGTTCGCAGCGACGGCCTATGGCGTGCTGATCGTCGCCGCGCTCACCTTGCCGGAGACGTGCGGCAAGGAGCTCCACGTCGCATAGCCAAGCCGGCGACTGCATTTTGCTAGCGGCGCTCAGTAGCGCCGCCCGCGCGGCCCGGACAACTGCCGCTGCCCACTCGCCAAGGCGGGCTTGGCCGGCATCGGGCCTGGTGCGAATGCATCGAGATGCGGCGCGCCGGGCCGGTTCGATTACAGCGGATTCAAAGGCCGCACAACCCGCAATTCCCCCGCGCATGACGTAGAATAGAGCCTTTACGTGTTCTGACGCATCATGCCCCTCGCCTCCACCGAAGAAATCATTGCAGAGCTCAAGGCCGGCCGTATGGTCGTGCTGGTCGACGAGGAGGATCGCGAGAACGAGGGCGATCTGGTGCTGGCGGCCGACTTCGTCACGCCGGAAGCGATCAACTTCATGTCGAAGTATGGCCGCGGGCTGATTTGCCTGACGCTGACGCAAGAGCGCTGCCGTCAGTTGAATCTGCCGCTGATGACGCACCGCAATGGCACCCAGTACGGCACCGCTTTTACCATCAGCATCGAAGCGGCCGAGGGCGTAACCACCGGCATTTCCGCCGCCGACCGCGCGCGCACGGTGCAAACCGCAATCGCGCCGGACGCCAGCGCCGACGACATCGTGCAGCCCGGACACGTTTTTCCGATCATGGCCCAGCCGGGCGGTGTGCTGATGCGCGCCGGGCACACCGAGGCCGGCTGCGACTTGACGCATCTGGCGGGCCTGACGCCGGCCGCGGTGATCTGCGAGATCATGAAAGACGACGGCACGATGGCGCGCTTGCCGGATTTGCTCGAGTTCGCCGAAACGCACAATATCAAGATCGGCACCATCGTCGACCTGATTCATTACCGTAGCCGGACCGAGTCCGTCATCGAACGCGTCGCTTCGCGCGAAATGCAGACGGCGCACGGCCCGTTCCAGGCAACCCTGTATCGCGACAAGCCGAGCGGCATGCCCCATCTGGCACTGGTGCGCGGCTCCCCACGCCCGGAGGCCGAGACGCTGGTACGCGTACACGAACCGTTGTCGGCCCTTGATCTGCTCGAAACAGCCTCCACCACACATTCCTGGACGCTGCACAATGCCATGCAGGAAATTGCCGAGGTCGGACAGGGCGTGATCGTGCTGCTCAATTGCGCCGACAACCGCGAGCATTTCTTTACGCTGTTTTCAGCGTTCGACGAACAGGAACGGGCTGCGGCGCTCAAGCGCCGCCCGATGGATTTCCGCACCCACGGGATCGGCGCCCAGATCCTGCGCGACGTCGGGGTGAGCAAAATGCGCGTGCTCTCGAGCCCGCGCAAGATTCCGAACATGGCAGGTTACGGCCTGGAAGTTTGCGGATTTCAACCAACGCCCAAGGCAATGGCCTGATAATGACGAGCTATCGCCCACACTGCACTGTTTAAAGAAGCTGTTGCAAGACTCAGCGAAGCGGTTTCGCAGACCGGCTCGGCCTGGCAATTCGGATGCCTCAGGCGATCCGCGCCAACCGTGCCGCCCCCATTTTTGATTTTCAACGGCCTCGAAGGAAAAATGCCATGGACATTGGACAATATCAACCCGAACTGGACGGCGAAGGGTTGCGCATCGGCATCGTGCAGGCCCGCTTCAATACCAGCGTCGGCCATGAACTGCGTGAAGCCTGTGTTGCCGAACTGGAACGCCTGGGCGTCGCCGGCGAGGACGTGCTGCTGATCACCGTGCCCGGCGCACTGGAGATTCCGCTGGCGCTGCAGAAACTGGCCGAAAGCGGCCAATTCGACGCACTGGTGGCGATCGGCGCGGTCATTCGCGGCGAAACCTACCATTTCGAGCTGGTCTCGAACGAGAGCGGCGCGGGCATCAGCCGTATTGGCCTCGACTTCGGCATCCCGGTGGCCAATGCCGTGCTCACCACCGATACCGACGAACAGGCCCATGCACGCAGCGCCGAGAAAGGCCGGGACGCGGCCCGCGTTGCCGTCGAAATGGCCAATCTGCTCGAAGCGCTCGACTTGCTCAATGGCGAAGACGACGAAGACGAAGACGAGGGCGACGACGAATCAAACGCCATCGACGAGGAACTTCGGCAATGACGACCAAGAGTGCACGACGCCGCGCCCGGGAGTTGGCGCTGCAAGGCATGTACCAGTGGCTGCTCTCGCGCAGCGACGCCGGCGAGATCGACGCGCACCTGCGCGCCTCGCCGGGTTTCGAGAAGGCCGACAAGACGCACCTCGATGCGCTGCTGCATGGCGCGATCCGCGAGGCCGGCGATCTGTCTACGCAACTGCAACCCTATCTCGACAGGCCTGTGGCCGAATTGTCGCCGGTCGAACATGCCGTATTGCTGATCGGCGCGGTCGAACTGCGCCACCACCTCGACATACCGTACAAGGTCGTGATCAACGAGGCCGTCGAACTGGCGAAAACCTTCGGCGGCGTCGACGGGTACCGCTATGTCAACGGCGTACTCGACAAATTCGCCGCTCAGGCGCGCGCACCGGAGGTCGAGGCCGCGCGCAATGCGCCGCGCAGCGCGCGCCCCGCCAACTGATCACTCCCTCATGTGACAATGGATCGTCTGACCTGTGCCCTGCAGCTCGCCGAGCGCGTAGCCCATATCGCCCCCTTTCATGTGATGGAATTGGCCAAACAGGCCGCCCATCTCGAGCAGGCAGGGCGCCCGATCATTCACATGGGAATCGGTGAACCCGACTTCACTGCACCCGAGCCTGTCGTGGCGGCCGCCGCCCAGGCCATGCGCGACGGTCGCACGCAATACACGAGCGCGCTCGGATTGCGGCAACTGCGCGAGGCCATTGCCGGCTTCTACCGCAGTCACCACGGCCTGACCATCGCGCCGGAGCGCATCATCGTCACGGCAGGGGCATCGGCCGCCTTGGTGCTGGCGTGCGCCGCGCTCGTCAACCCTGGCGACGAAGTGCTGATGCCCGACCCCTGCTATCCGTGCAACCGCCATTTCGTGGCCGCCTTCGACGGCCAGCCGGTGCTGATCCCCAGCGGTCCGGAGGATCGCTTCCAGTTGAGCGCGGCGCACGTCGAGGCCCATTGGGGGCCCCGTACGCGCGGCGTGCTGCTGGCTTCGCCGTCCAATCCGACCGGTACTTCGATCGCGCCGGACGAACTGGCGCGTATCGCACGCATCGCCCGCGAGCGTGGCGGCTTCACGGTGGTCGACGAGATCTATCAGGGCCTGTCATATGATGCCCCGCCCGTGAGCGCGCTGGCGCACGGCGACGACATTCTGGTGGTCAACAGCTTCTCGAAATATTTCAACATGACCGGTTGGCGCCTGGGTTGGCTAGTCGTGCCGCCGGCCCTAGTGCCGGATTTCGAGAAACTCTCGCAGAATTTGTTCATTTGCCCGTCGGCTGTCGCGCAGTATGCGGCGGTGGCATGTTTTTCACCGGAAGCCCTGGCGATCTACGGGCAGCGCAAGGAAGAATTCCGGCAGCGCCGGGATTTCATCGTGCCCGCCCTGGAGAAGCTAGGCTTTCAGGTACCGGTCAAGCCGGACGGCGCCTTTTATGTGTACGCCGACATCAGCGGCGTCAATCATCCGGCGCGGCATGACAGCGACGCCCTGACGCAAGCCCTGCTCCATGAAGCCGAGGTCGTTCTGGTGCCCGGCCTCGACTTCGGCAACGCCGACCCGCGCCGCTACATACGCCTGTCTTACGCTACCTCGCAAGCGCAACTGCATGAGGCAGTCGAGCGTCTGGCGAGATGCCTGACGTGAACGCCGGTAACGTCACGCCATGAAAAAAGGAGCCGAGGCTCCTTTTTTTCCCTGTTGCCGCAACTTTCGAATCGTTGACGCACCGGCTCAGGCCGCGCCGCCGTCCTTGCCGGCCAAATCGGCATCGATGGTCGCGCCATCGCCGCCTGTCTTGGCCTTGTCGATCGCGGCCGAATTTTGAGGCGCGGCCGGCGTGGCCGTGGCCGGCTCGACGGCAGGCTGCACCGCTTTGCTCGCCGTTTTGTTGACCGTCTTGGTTTGTTGCGACACCAGCACCGGCGCCTGCGGCGCAGTCACCGACACATGGTGCCCGAGGGCCACGTTGCGCAAACGGCTGCGTTCGGCCAGCACCTTGGCGCCATAGCCGCCATCGTTCGCGCTCGTGGACCCCACATAAAGTCGCAGTCCGTTGGCCAACGAACCGCCTCGTGCAATGCATTCCTTCAAAATCAATGCGCCAACCTTGATGTTGGTCAGCGGATGCAGAGCCGCGTCCGCACCACCGAAGTAAGCGAGCTTGTCCATGTGAACCTTGGACATCACCTGCATCAAGCCCTGCGCGCCAACACCGCTCTCGGCATAAGGATTAAAACCCGATTCGATAGCCATCACGGCCAGCAACAACAATGGATCGAGCCCAACCTGCTGTCCGGTCGCATACGAAGCCTTGACCAGATTGGCGATAACGTCGCTGGCTACGTGATAGCGCTTGGCCAGGTATTCGGCCACCAGCACTTGCTCCTTGGTAGTCAACGGCGTCTGCCCATTGCGGGCATCGACGGCAATTCGCTTGTTGGGAATATAAGAGGCCAGCACCGCGATCGACGGCGCGTGCTGAGAGGCCTTGGCAATCAGGTCGGCATCGGCGGCAGGCGGCTGCACCGCCGGCGTAGGAGCGGCCTGTTTGCCCGTGGCGGCTGCCAGCAGCGGCGCCACTTGGGCGGCAAGTTGGCCGCGCAGTGCCGGCTGCGTCCAAAGCACCACGGCGCCCAGCACCGACAACAAACCGACCACGCTGAAGCCGTAGAGACTGACACGACTGCTGTGCCGCAATACGCGACGCCAATTCAGGCCGGAGGCGCTCGCGTGCGAGTCGTCGGCAGATTTTTCGACGTGACCGGCCAGCATCTGCCAAGATTTAACGTTGGACAACTTCATTGCAACTTACTCCTCTGACGCCACGTTCGCCGGCAGGCCGGCGCATGGATGAGCCCACGGAGGCCTGACGGCCTTCCCCCGGGTTGCTCATGCGGCATTTTGGAACCGGGCGGCTACACCAAGCGGTTGGCGCGGCCGCGCAGCGCATTGGCATGTCTCTGGGCCAATGTCGAGGAATCGAGATTCCCGCTGCTTCCTAAAAAACCGGCTCCCGAATAGCGCAGCGCTGGGAACCGGTCACTGAAAATCCACGTCGGTGTTGTAGTTGTCGCGTGTCAAAGTCGGGGGCTGTCCCGGCTTCCGAGCCACGCTTTGTTGGATTCGACGAGCGGATTCTAACAAGGATATATAAATGGTCAATACTATAAAAATTGATTTTAATTACTAAAAGTAATTAAAATTCAGGCTGGAACTTGCCGTTATTGAGGACTCAGTCGGTAAAATGCACGGCGTGCCGGGGGTTTCCGGTCGTTCAGGGATATCAAGGGTCGGCAGGAATTGCCGAATTTTTTTCTTTCCGGTTACGATTTGTTGCATGAATTACCACGACTTGCGGGACTTCTCCGAGCAGTTGGAACATCTGGGCGAACTCAAGCGCGTGAGCGCCGAGGTGTCACCAAACCTGGAAATGACCGCGCTGTGCGATCGGACCTTGCGCGCCGGCGGCCCTGCGCTGCGTTTCGACCGACCCACGGCTCACACCATGCCGGTGCTCGCCAATTTGTTTGGCACTCCGCGCAGAGTCGCGCTCGGCATGGGTATCGACGGCGATGCGGATCCGCTGCTCGAGTTGCGCAACATCGGCCGACTCCTGTCGGCGCTCAAGGAGCCCGAGCCGCCGCGCGGCCTGAAAGACGCCGGCAAGCTGTTGTCGCTGGCCAAGGCCGTGTGGGACATGGGTCCGAAGGTCGTTGGCAGTCCTGTGTGCCAGGAAATCGTTTGGGAAGGTAATGACGTCGATTTGGCGCGCCTGCCGATCCAGACCTGCTGGCCTGGCGACGTCGCGCCGCTCATCACATGGGGCCTGGTCGTCACGCAGGGCCCACACCGCAAGCGGCAGAATCTCGGCATTTATCGCCAGCAGGTGATTGGGCGCAATCAGGTCATCATGCGCTGGCTCGCGCATCGCGGCGGGGCGCTCGATTTTCGCGAGTTCGCGCTCGCCCACCCCGGCGAGCCGTTTCCCATCGCAGTGGTGCTCGGTGCCGACCCGGCTACCACCCTTGGGGCGGTCACGCCGGTACCGGATACGCTATCGGAATATCAGTTCGCCGGCCTGCTGCGCGGAGCGCGCACCGAACTGGCCAAATGCCTGAGCCCCGGGCTAGAGGCCCTGCGGGTGCCAGCGCGGGCCGAAATCGTGCTGGAGGGATTCATCCGTCCGGCCGCAGATCGGCCCGTCGCGCCGGCCGGCGCGCCGCCTGCGCCGCGCCAGGGCGCCACCGCCGGTTACGAGCACGCGCTGGAGGGCCCCTACGGCGATCACACGGGTTACTACAACGAACAGGAATGGTTCCCGGTGATGACGATCGAGCGCATTACCATGCGTCGCAATCCGATCTATCACTCCACTTACACCGGCAAGCCGCCCGACGAGCCGGCGATCCTGGGCGTGGCGCTCAATGAAGTATTCGTACCGTTGCTGCAAAAGCAGTTCGCGGAGATCACCGACTTCTACCTGCCGCCCGAGGGATGCAGCTATCGCATGGCCATCGTGCAAATGAAAAAAAGCTATCCCGGCCACGCCAAGCGGGTGATGTTCGGAGTATGGAGCTTTCTGCGCCAGTTCATGTACACGAAGTTCATCGTGGTAGTCGACGACGACGTCAATATCCGCGACTGGAAAGAGGTCATCTGGGCCATGACCACGCGCGTCGACCCGATTCGCGACACCACCCTCGTGGATCAGACGCCTATCGACTACCTCGATTTCGCCTCGCCGGTCGCCGGCCTGGGGTCCAAAATGGGAATCGACGCCACCAACAAATGGCCGGGTGAGACCCAGCGCGAGTGGGGCCGCCCGATCCAGATGGATCCCGGCGTGGATGCGCGCATGGCGGCGCTCTGGCACGAACTTGGGCTGGGCGCCTGAAAGGTCGCGGCATTTGCGCTATGCTCAGTGGTACTGTCGCGGTACAGCCACATCACGGCAATTTTGTTAATATGTTAATTAAATAGCTGGATTACCACATCGTGGGCTTGCCGTTTGCGTGCGCGGCCCATCCCCATTCCGTTGCCATTTGCATGAGGAGTTCACTGTGTCTCACCCTGCCCTCGCCAAACTGAAAGATGCCGCCCTGCTGAAGACTGGCGCCTATATCGACGGCGCCTGGACCGGCGCCGATTCGAAGGCGACTTTCGCCGTCGTCGATCCGGCCACTCGGGCCGAGATCGCCCGTGTTGCCGATGTTGGCGAGACGGAAACCGAGCGCGCAATCGCCGCAGCCGACGCCGCCCTGCCCGCCTGGCGCGCGAAAACAGGCAAGGAGCGTGCGGCAATTCTGCGCGCCTGGTTCGATCTGGTGATCGCCCATCAGGACGATCTGGCGGCCATCATGACCGCCGAGCAAGGCAAGCCGTTGGCCGAAGCCAAGGGCGAAGTGGTATACGGCGCATCGTTCCTCGAATGGTTTGCCGAAGAAGCCAAGCGGGTCTGTGGCGACGTGCTCGATAGCCCGCAACCCGGCAAACGCATGCTCACGATCAAACAGCCGATTGGCGTGTGCGCCTCGATCACCCCGTGGAATTTCCCGATTGCGATGATCACGCGCAAGGTCGCCCCAGCGATCGCCGCCGGCTGCACGATCGTCGTCAAGCCGGCCGAACAAACGCCGCTATCGGCCCTGGCGCTGGCCGAACTGGCCGATCGCGCCGGCATCCCGAAGGGCGTTTTCAATGTGATCACCGCCGACAGCGACAACTCGATCAAAGTCGGCAAAGTCCTGTGCGCGAGCCCGCGCGTGCGACACATGTCATTTACCGGTTCCACGCCGGTAGGCCGCATCCTGATGCAGCAGTGCGCGCCGACGGTCAAGAAAATGGCGCTCGAGCTGGGCGGCCATGCGCCGTTCATCGTTTTCGACGACGCCGATCTGGACGCTGCCATCGAAGGTGCGATCGCCTCGAAGTACCGCAACGCCGGCCAGACCTGCGTGTGCACCAACCGCTTTTACGTGCAGGAAAAGTTGTATGACGCCTTTGTCGAGAAACTGGCCGAGGCAGTCAAAAAGCTGCGCGTGGGCAATGGGTTCGAACCGGGCGTCAATCAGGGCCCGCTGATCGACGACGCTGCGGTCAAGAAGGTCTCGCAGCATATCGAGGATGCGCAGAGCAAGGGAGCCCGCGTTGCCACCGGCGGCAGGGTGATTTCCGGCCACTTCGTCGAGCCGACCGTGCTGGCGGGCGCAACCAGGGACATGCTGATCGCCCAGGAGGAAACGTTCGGGCCGGTGGCTGCGGTGTTCAAGTTCAAGGACGAAGCCGAAGTGATTCGGCTGGCCAACGACACCGACTTCGGTCTGGCTTCGTACTTCTACAGCCGCGACATCGGTCGCGTATGGCGCGTGGCGGAGGCGCTGGATTACGGCATGGTCGGTATCAACACCGGCATCATTTCCAACGAGGTCGCGCCATTTGGCGGCGTCAAGCAATCGGGCCTGGGCCGCGAAGGATCGAAGTACGGCATGGACGAGTACCTGGAAATCAAGTACTTGTGCATGGCCGGCATGTAGCGGGAGCGATTCGCGCGCGACCACCGACATCAAGGGGCGGCGTGACCGCCCCTCTTTCCATGCACGTTACGCGCTGCGCCGGGGCCGCCGGCGTTCGATAAACAAACTGTTGCCGGATTGCCGCTTGGCCATTTTCTTGGCCTCGGCGGCCGCCACCGACACGTCGACGTGCGACAGGTAACTGTCCTGCTCGACCACCACCGCACCGATCGACAGACTCGTGAGCGGGTACAGCATCACCTGACCGCGTCGATCCTCGGCTTCGAAGCCGCCTGCCCGGATTTGATCCGGTCCGAAGAAGTCGCCAACGACCGTCTCAAAGCGCTCCAATGCGGCACGACAGCGCGACTCCCAATCGGCGCTTTGGAAGAGCAGCAGAAAATCGTCGCCCCCGATATGCCCGAGAAAATCGCAAGCCGGGTTGCGTACGGCCATCAACACGCGGGCCAGCGCCTGGATCAGATCGTCGCCGCGCCGATAACCAAATACGTCATTGAATGGCTTGAAATTGTCCAGGTCGCAATAGCAAGCCTGGAATGGCGTCCGGCTGGCGAGCAGATGGTCGATATAGTCGTCGATCGGCACATTGCCCGGCAGCAGCGTGAGCGGATTGGCGTATCGGGCGGCATCGAGCTGCATGTCGGTGATCTGACGCAACAACGCGTGTCCCTGCACAATGCCGACGTAGCGGTCGCCCTCGGTAACCACGAAGCCGCCAATCAAGTGATGAGCGGTGCCGTCGGCGATCAGGCGGCTCAACTCCTCGATGCGGGTATTCTGCTCAACCACCAGTGGCGTGTTCTCCATCAGCGTCGAACACGGCTTGCGGCCATACAGCTCGCGGGTGAAGCGTCGCGCAAAGCGGCCCAGCAGCGCGCTGCGGCTGATCAGCCCGACCGGCGTCTCGCCGGCCACGACAGGCAGCGCTTCGAGCGCAGGATCCTGTTCGAAGCGAGCCATGACGTCTTCGCTCAATTCGTCGGGCGAGACCGGCAACACATAGCGCGCCAGTTGCGCAACGGTGCCGCCGCCGTTGCCGAAAGCGAAGCCCTCGCCCAGGCGACTGGGCTGCGGGTGCATATGCGCGCCACGCTGGCTCAACGCAATCTGCACGGCAGGCGCCAATTCGGGATCGGGCAGCGCGTTGGGCCGCGCGATGAAATATCCCTGCCCGAAGAAGATGCCGAGATCGCGCACGACCTGAAATTGCGCGGCCTGCTCGATGCCCTCGGCAATCACCCGAGTGCCACTGGTGTCGGCGATCTGTCGGATCGAGCGCACGAACTGCAGTTTGAGCGAATCCGTATCGATACCGTCAATGAAGTGCTGGTCGATTTTGACGTAGTCGGGCCGCAGTTCGGACCACAGGCGCAGGCTCGCATAGCCCTCGCCCAGGTCGTCCAGCGCGATTTCGAAGCCAAGCGCCCGGTAGTCCTGCAAGGTCGCGCGCGTCTCCGGCAGGTCGAGCGTGGGCTGATGCTCGGTCAGTTCGAGCACGATACGATCCGGCGTCAACTCGATCTGATGCAGAAAATCCAGCGTCTGCATCAAGGCCAGCGCCGGCTCATGGCCGACGGCCTCGACCGGGCTGATATTGAGAAACAGCTTGCCCGGCAGACCGAGCCGCGCGAACGCCGAGAGTACGGCGCGGCGACACCGGAGTTCGACTTCGTGCGCGCGGCCCAATCGCCTGGCCGCGGCGAACAGTGCCAAAGGCCGAGCCAGCGTCGTGCCGGCAGGGCCGCGCACGAGCCCTTCATAGCCGCTCAGCTGCGCGGTGCGAAAATCCAAAATCGGCTGGAACTCGGCGAATAGGCCGTCGCCCTGGCAAATGGCCTCGATCAGAGCGGCTTCCTGCCCGGATGTATCGATCATGTGACGCGCAGCGCCGCGCATGGCACCTGAAGAAGCATTGTCGAGTGGTTCGGTCGACACAGGATTGGACGAACGCAAGAAGCGACTCCGCAGGAAGGCGTTTGGCTGGCAATGATCGAATAAAAGTGGCGGCCCGCCGCAAGATCACTGCCGGCTCGCGCCCACGGCCGCGCTGTCGCGGCAAATCAATTCGCATGGATGAATCACGCGCCCCGAATGCGCACTGGTTACATGATTTTACCGGCACGTCAATGCGCAATGTACTCGCGGTATTTGTCAAATTTGTGACATGTCATCGACACGCGCCGTGGGGGGTGCGTGGCCGATTCAGCGATCCAGGCGATGGTCGGCGAATTCGTCCAGCACCTCGATGACGCGGTCGAATTCAAGCGATTTATCAAAGAAATAGCCGGCGCCGCAATCAAGGCAACGCTGCCGCAGTGCCGGCAATGCATAGTTGGTCAGCACAATCGAGAGCATGCGCCGGAGCAAGCCGGCTTCTTGCAGATAAGTCAGCACTTCGATACCGGACCCCTGGCGCAGTTGCAGGTCGACGATGATCGCATCGAATGCCTGCTCCTTGAGCAGCGCCACTGCATCGCGTGCCGTGTCGGCCGTGCCGGCGACGATAAACAGGCCGGATGCATTGATGGCTTCAGCCAGGCTCTCCCGGATCACGGCGGAATCCTCGAGGAGAAAAATCCGAAGCGGGGTGCTGGCCATGATATTCGTCCGTTATGCGATACCACGTGACACTATTGAATCAATCCGTTCTTGAGCGCGTAGAGCGTCAGCTCGGCATTCGATTGCAGGCGCATCTTCTCCAGCACACGTGCCCGATATGTGCTGATCGTCTTGACGCTCAGATGCAACTCCTGGGCGATTTCCGTAGGCTTGCGGCCTTGCGCAAGCTTGCAGAAAACCTGAAACTCCCGTTCGGACAGGCCGTCGTGCATGGCTTGGTCGGTCGGTCGTTCAAGCTTTTGCATCAGCAAGCCGGCGGTGACCTCGCTGACATACCGGTGACCTCGCGACACGGTGCGAATCGCGCGAATGATTTCCTCAGGCGATGCATCCTTCGTCACGTAGCCATCGGCGCCGGCACGCAGCAGAATCAATGCGTATTGCGTCTCGGGGTAGGTGCTCAAAAACAGCACCGGCAACCGGGGCTTGATTTGCTTGATGACATGCAACGTGTCGATGCCATTCTTGTCGGGCATTGCGATATCGAGCAGTACGACGTCGATCTCCCGCTCGCGCACCAGGGCGATGACCTCTTCGCCACTGGCGGCCTCGGCTATGACTTTCATGTCGGGTTCGTCGACGATGAACTGCCTGAAGCCGGTGCGCACAATCGCATGATCGTCTGCCACCAGAATTCTGATCGCGTTGGATATCGTCATCAGCTGCTCCCGTAACACTGATACTGCCGTTCGCCGGCGCTCGGCGCGATCCGCCCTAGCCGCGCTCGAGCAGGTCGGCCATATCGTGCGCGTGTTCCTCCTCCATTGCCAAAATCTCTTCCAGCAGGCGACGCGTGGTGGAATCGCGTTCGCCGATATAAATTGCCATCGCACGATAGGCATCGATCGCAATGCGCTCGGCCACCAGGTCTTCCTGGATCATATCGCGCAGAGTCTTGCCTGCCACGTATTCGGCGTGACTGCGCTGCACGAGCGTGGCGGGAGAAAAATCCGGCTCGCCGCCCAGTTGGATAATGCGTTGCGCGATGCGCTCCGCATGCTGCAGTTCCTCCGCGGCATGCGCGGCGAATTCGGCCGCCACCGGCTCGGCATGGATGCCGCTGGCCATGAATTGATGCCGTTTGTAACGCAACACGCAGACCAGTTCGGTAGCCAAGGCATCGTTGAGCAGTTTGACAACTGTATCGCGTTGCGCGCCATAGCCTTCGGTCACCGCGCCGGCCTGCAGATGTCGTCGTGCCCTGGCGCGAATGGCTTGAATATCCATCTCGAAACTGCCTTCGTCTCGTGAATGTTTGTTCTCGTCGGTCATTGATTCGACTCCTTCAAATGCGGGTTGGTTGGAGATGACGTTTCGTCGCCTTGGCGACTACCGTCCCACCACGCCCATCAGCAATGTGATGATGAAAACCACCAGAAATATGACGAACAAAATCTTGGCGATCTGCGCCGCGCCGGCGGCAATGCCGGTGAAACCGAACACGGCGGCAATCAGGGCGATCACAAAGAATACGACCGCGTAATGAAGCATGCGTCCTCCCATTTATGTAAGCATTGGAAACTACACGTTCCGATCCACAGTTTTGATGTTAGAAGTAATGCTGCCTTCGCTATGTCGGGGTCCTGCTGTTTTTCGCGTAGGAATCGACCGACATGGCGATACCCGATCCGGATAGCCTGATTGATCCGTCATGATTGCGAGGAGTCATTCATGATCAAGACCTGGCTTGGGCGCCGTAGTTGGATCGCAGCCATGCTGCTGGCCATTGCCATTACCGTGGGGAGCTTGTTGGGGTTGGAGGCCGCGCATCGACGCATGGCCAGCGACTATGAAAGCGCCTTGCAGGCCATGACGGCCGCGACCGAACTCAACGAAGTCACCGTACGCACTGCAACGATCGTGGCCAGCCAGCGCGGCTATTTGCTCACCGGCGACGATGCTTACCTTTCGTCTTACCTGAGCGCGGTCAAACGCATTCGCGCGCTGTCGGGGACGATCGTTGCGTATTACACCCGGCTGCACGATCAGCAAGCGTTGCGGGACTTTGCGACCCTGATCGAGACATTCAGCCTGCACATTCAAGCCATGTCCGACGCGCGCCAAGCGTTTGCTCAGCGACGCATGAGCGCCGGCGCCGCGCTCGCCCGGACTGACCGCGACATTGACAGCCTCGAACCTCTCCAGGACGGCTTCACCGCGCTTTACCGCCGTGAATTAAGTCGCGCGAGGCTCGCGCGCGAGCGCGGCCGCACCGATCGATGGCTGTCGGCCGTCAGCGCCATCGCGCTGTCACTGCTCAACATCGGGCTATTGGGGCTGCTGTTTCGCCGGCTGGGCAGGCAACTCCGGCGCGAGCGACGGGCGCGAGAGGCTTTGCGCGCCCACCAGGCTCGTCTTGACAATCTTGTGCAGGAACGCACGCAGCAACTCGACGAGCTCACGACTCACCTGCAAAACGTCAGCGAGGCGGAAAAAACCAAGCTCTCACGCGAACTGCACGACGAACTCGGCGCAATCCTGACCGCATGCAAAATGGATGTCAGCTGGACTCACCGCAAACTCAGGCAAAGCGATCCGGTGCTGGCAGACAAGCTGCAACGCGCGCTGCGCAACCTCGACCAAGGGGTGCAGATCAAGCGGCGCATCGTCGAGGATTTGCGCCCGACGGTGCTGATGAACTTCGGCCTCGTTTCGGCGTTACGCATCCTGGCTGGCGAAGCCGGCCAGCAAAACCAGTGGCGCGTGACGCTTGCGTTGCCCGACGACGATATCGAGCTCGACGAGCAAACGTCGATCGTGCTGTTCAGAGTGACGCAAGAGGCGCTGACCAATGCGGCCAAGTATGCGCACGCCACGGAGGTGGGCGTATCGCTTGTGCACGACGCGCATCAAGTAACGCTCGAAGTCACCGACAACGGCGTGGGCATCTCACCCGAGCAGATTCGCAAGCCGAAAACACACGGTCTGCTCGGCATGCGCCAGCGCGTGTCGGCCCGCGGCGGGAAGATCGATATCCGCGGTAACGCGCAAGGTGCGGGTACGACGATCCGCATCACCATGCCGCGCGTGGCGGCTGCCGGCCACGAAACATCCGGCGTGTGAGAAGTCGCTGACAGCCGAACCCGAATCGACCGACACGATGGGGCGTCCCGTGCTGACAGCGCGAGCCCCGTCATCTTGCATAAGATGCACTCAACGCTGTCGCATCGATCGACGCACGGCGTTCCTGTCAATTACCTAGGAGCCGATATGAATAGCGAGCAACTGCAAGGAAAATGGAATCAGTTCAGGGGGGCCGTCAAGCAGCAATGGGGCGACCTGACGGATAACGATCTGATGCGCATTGAAGGAAACCGCGACAAACTCATCGGTGTGCTGCAGGAGCGCTACGGCAAGGCC
The DNA here is from genome assembly GCF_004297875.1 of Pandoraea sp. GTDB lineage: Bacteria > Pseudomonadota > Gammaproteobacteria > Burkholderiales > Burkholderiaceae > Pandoraea. Next base: position 97,523 of record NZ_SCSK01000006.1, read on the forward strand.
AAGACCGAGGTCGAGCGCGAAGTCGATGACTGGAACCGGACGCACCGCATGTGGTGAGAGACTCACCAAGGACTTCGAGCATCGGCGGCATTTCAATCACCCGATCATTGGATACGGAGTACATCATGAGACGTTTGATTGCATTGGCACTGCTGGTCGGTGTCGTGCTGAGCGGCTGCAACACGATGCAGGGTGCCGGCAAGGACATCGAGCACGGTGGACAAGACCTGCAGGGCGCGGCACAGCGCAACAAGTAGGTCCGCGCACCCGGCCGAATCGAAATGCCGATTCGGCCTTTTCCCGCGGTCCTGGCGCGGCGCGCGGGGAAGCGAACCAGCCAAGTTGTAATAAAACGTAACCGGGACAGCCCCATCCCCCCGCGCATCTTGCGTGGGCGCATCTCCAGGGAAGCGTTGTCGCGCGCCGCGACAACGGATGACAGCGTCGCGTCTGGCATTCAAGACCTTTTTGCCACCGCTCGGCGCTTCGCGGCGGTGAGAATTTGCAACAAATTACTTAACCGCACACCGGACAAAGCCGCTAAATTCAGGAGAGCAAGGGTCGTTCGTTGCGTGACTCAAGCACCATCTCGCGACCAAGCCGAAAAAAGATATCAGCAGGAGTATCCGTATGAAAGCGAAGTTCGCCGCGCTCATGGTCACAGGGGTGGCATTGGCCGCCGGCCTGACAGGCACGGCGCAGGCCCACGTGTCGGTAGGCATCGGGATCGGCATTCCCTTCCCAGCGCCAGTGTACGTCGCACCGCCAGTGTATGTGGCCCCGCCTCCGCCGCCGCCGGTGATCTATCAGCCCAGCGTCGTCTATTACGGTCCGCCGCCGGGCTACTATGGCTATGGGCCTTACTATGGTCGTTACTACCGCCGGGGCTATTGGCATCACGGCCACTGGCGTCGCTAGTCAAGCTAGGCACGGCAGCGGCCAGCGCGCCGCCGCCGATTCAGACGCGGTATAGCATGCGCACGCCGCCCCAATGTCGGCCATGAACGAAAATCGGCGCTGACACGTCCTTCATGAGAGTGAATTCGCCGCCGCCCATATCGCGCCGATACGTTTGTAGCAAAAAGGGCCGCGTATTGCTGGCTGCGGCACTGCCTGTACGGTCGTCGAAAATGCGCCGGTTTCGGCAATGCGCGGCGTTCCACAGCGGATCGTTGGTCTGTGCGCTCGAATATTTCAGATTATGCGTCGGCACGTAGCCGTTCTCGTCAACCGCAAAACATGCGACGACGCGCTCATCGAGCGCCAGCAGGGGCTCCAGGATCTCGGGCAGCGCGCGGTCGGTGAAGGCCGTGACGCGCGTCATGAATTGCGGCGGGTCGGAGCCGGCAATCGGTTCATAGGTCCGATCGAAAATCGCCTCCTCGCTGATCGCCCGTTGCGCGAGCGCAGCCTCGAACAGCTTGCCCACGCGCCGGGCCGCTTGCTGCACGGTATTGATAAATGGCGTGTCGCCGGTCTTCACGCCGGTGTCGGCCGTCAGACCGATGAGGCTCTCCGATACGCTCAGACAACCGTTGATTCGAGCGCGCGCTTGCGCCATATTGTCGGCCGAACGAGCGACTTCGCCAGCCATCTGTTCGACGTGCTCCGACAGACTCACGCACTCGGTCTCGATGGCCTCGCTGGCATCGGCAATGTGGCTGGCCTGTTCATCAAACGTCGTGAGCGCCTGAGCAGCCAGTTCGATTACTGTGCCGATCGCGTGTGTTCCTTCTCGCACCTGCGCGGCGCGCGCCATATTGGCACCGCTCTCGGCCATCAGACGCTCGGCCCGCGCGGCAAGCGCGGCAAGCGTCGTCTCGATTTGCTGCGTTGCCTCGCCGGTTTGCGCGGCCAGGTGTTTGACTTCGGCGGCAACCACTGCAAAGCTGCGCCCCGCCGGGCCGGCGCGTGCCGCCTCGATAGCCGCATTGAGCGCCAACAAGTGCGTTTGCCGTGCGATGACCGAAATACCCTCGGCGACTTTGCCCACGTGAAGCAATGCCTCGCTCAAACCACCTATTTCCTGTTCCATGCCGGCCACGCCTTCGGCCAGTCCATGAATGGTCTGTAGTGACGCGTCAGCCGTCTTGCGCGAGCCCGCGACCTCGCTGCTGGCCTGCTGAGCCACCTGGCGAGCATGTCGTGCGGCGTCAGCAATGCGCTGGTTACCCTCGGCGGTATGCGAGGCAGTGCGGCGCAGTGCCTGGAAAACATCGGCCTGCCGCTTCAGGCGTGCCGCCACTTCCTCGACATGTCCAGCGATATCGCAGATTTCGATACCCAATTTGCCGGCCTGGCCAGCGATGTCTGTCATGACTCGCGTGGATTTCGTCGCGCCGCCGCCTCGTCGCCAAAGCCCCATTGCCCGCCCCCGTTTCGTGGTGTACCGGAGTGATAACGGCCTTGCCGGCGCAAACTTGATGGACAAAACCCCTTATGGCGCGCGCACGCGGCCTTGTCGTAAGCTGGCGTCGGACCCGGACAAATACATCAAAAATATCCGCGCAAAGCGCCGTGCCGTGGCGGCACCGGCGGCCCCGGGAGTCGAAGGTGATCTGGATGAGACAAGAGACGCTCCGTGTTGCGCCGCGAGGCCGCAGCGCCTGGGTATGGCGCGCCGGCTGCGCGGTTCTGCTGAGTTGGCCGGCCGGTCAGTTGGCCCGCGCCGGACCCGATTTCTTTATTCCGATTCCGGTAGTGCAGTGCGGCAAGGCCCTTTCCCTGCAAGTCGATCCCAGCGAAGCGCGCAACGCCGAATATCTCGGCGACCTGGATACCTATCGGGATGAAGAAGGCGCCTACATCGTCCAGGCCATCGCCGAGGTGTGCGGCGAGAATTCACGCTATCGAACGCTGATGATGCAGCGGGTCGACAGAATCTACGTTGCTTACTCACCCGGGCAATACAATCCGATTCCCTACCTGGCAGGCCGCACCCTGATCGTGGCAACACCGCACGATGGCATGTTCAACAGCCATGTATTTCGCCGCGAACTGCGTCACGCACTGGAGCGGGGCTGGCCCACCGCGACATTGAACGAACGGCAATAATGGCCCGGCTTATGCGCAGCCGGGCTCGCCGCGCAAAGCACGGACATACTGGCGCGGCGTCAAACCAGTCAGGCGGCGAAACCGTTCGGTGAAATGGCTCTGTCCGCTGAAGCCGCACATCAAGGCGATTTCGGCCAGCCCGTGCCGCCGGTCGGCGAGCAGGCGCCTGGCCATTTCGATGCGCTGGCGCATGACAAAGCCATGCGGACTTTCGCCCGTCGAGTGCTTGAACTGCCTGGCGAAGTGATAGGGGCTGAGCGACGCCTCAGCGGCCAGCCTGTCGAGCGACAGCGGCTGGTCGAGATGGGCCGAAATATAGTCGCACACTCGCCGCAGGCTGAGCGGCGTCAGTCCGCCCCGCGCCGCCCCGGCCCGCATCGGCCGACCGTCGGTGTAGCGTGCCAACAGATAGGTCAGTAGCATTTGCCCCGCGTAGCTCAGGGTCAGGCGATCGGCCGGCTCCCGCCAGTCCAGCGGCAGCAGCGTCGAGCGCAGCGCGTTGTCAAGGTACCCGTCGCGGAAAAATGTCAGGTCCCGCAGCGTCAACCTGTCCGGGTCTTGATCGAAGATCTCGAGCGCCGCCCGCTCGAAGACCTGAAGCGGTACGTACAAATGCAGCAGACTGACTTCGCCGGCGACGTCCCAGTCAGTGCTGACGCCGGCCGGCATCAAACACAGCGTACCCGCGCCGCCGCCGGCGAGCTGTTGCCCCGCCATGCGGCGACGAATGCCGGCGCCGCCGTCGACATACAGGCTCAGCGTGTGATGCCCAGGCACCTCGTAACGCGTAAAAACGGTCTCGTTGCGCTGCCACAGCGCGATGCCGATGCCGCTCTCCAGGGATGCCGACGAGCGCAATGGCACACCATGCTCGCGCAGGTGGTTGAAAATGGTGAAATTGCCCAGGGCATTGACTTGATCAGTAGGCATGGCTCGCGTCCTTCCGTGCGCAGAGTCTAGCGTTTCGCCCGATCGCCCACAAGCGGGTTCGCCGCGTCACGCCCCTTGGCGCAAATTTTCGATAAAACCGCATGCGCGCGACAGACCGCCGGCCGATCGGGCGTTATCTTGCAGGATGGATCAATTACCGTCTTCTCACCCATGACAGCTTTTTTGTTTACAGCACTCGTATTGGCCTGGGGTTTCACCTGGTTTGCGATCAAACTGCAACTCGGTGTCGTGCCGCCGGAGATATCGATTTGCTATCGGTTCCTGGTTGCTGCGAGCCTGTTGTGGATCGGCCTGGCGCTCGCGCGTCGCTTGCGCCCGGTGCCATGGCGCGCCCATGGCTGGATCGCTCTGCTCGGCGTGACGCTGTTCAGCCTGAATTTCATTCTGATTTACTCGGCCACGCAAACCGTGGCGAGCGGCATCGTCTCGGTGTTATTCACCTTTGCCACGGTCTTCAATGCGCTCAATCAATGGCTCTTCATGCGCCGCACGCCGCAACCCAAGGTGCTCGCCGGCGCGGGCATGGGCATCCTCGGTATCGCGCTGCTGTTCAGTCACGAGATGCAGTACCTGCACGGTGGCCGCGCGCAAACGCTCGGGGTGGGCCTGGCGATTGCCGGGACATACGTGTTTTCGCTGGGCAATCTGGTCTCGATGCGCGCGACTCGTAACGGGATCGATTTGCCGAATGTGATGGTGCGGGGCATGAGTTGGGGCGCGTTGTTTCTGGCGTTGTTCGCGCTGGCGCGCGGCGCGCATTTTGTCCTGCCACCCACCCCGGTCTACGTGCTTAGCCTGCTTTATTTGGCCGTGCCCGGCTCGATTCTGGGCTTCTTCGCGTATCTCTCGCTTGTCGCTCGCATCGGCGCCGATCGCGCAGCTTATGCTACCGTCCTGTTCCCGGTGGTCGCGCTGGGAGTATCGACGGTGCTCGAGGGTTATGTCTGGACACCCTGGGCATTCGCTGGCCTGGCGTTGATTTTGTGCGGGAATGTGGTGATTTTCTCGCGCTGGCCACTGCCCCGGCTGGCGCGGTAAGGCGCGGCCAGCGCCCTGAGTCGTCGCACCGGCCGGGCCCGTTGCTTGCACGACGATCTATTGGGAAATGCATTATTTGATATTATTTTCATATTCTTCCCCGATAAATCGTCCATGACGCCCGACCAATTGCTGACTTTCGCCACGGTGGCGGAGCTGGGTAACATCAGTCACGCCGCCGAGGCGCTGCATCTTTCGCAGCCGGCGGTCTCGGGACAATTGCGCCTGTTGCAGGAGGAGTTTGGCGAGCCGCTTTACCGGCGCGATGGACGCGGCATCCGACTCACCGCCACCGGTCAGCAATTGGCGGCCTACGCCGGCAAGTTGCGCCAGGACTACCGGCAGATTCTGGCGTACCGCAATGCCCTGCGCGGGTTGGAGACCGGCACCCTGCGCCTGGGCGCGAGCACGACGCCAGCCAGCTATCTGCTGCCTTACCTGATTGCCGAGTTTCATCAGCGTTATCCAGCGGTGTCGATCGACGTCATCGACGGCAACACCACGGAAATCGTTGAACTGCTGCCGACGCTGGACATCGGCTTTATCGAAGGTCCGATTCCCCCCAGTCTTGGCCCGGACATCGCGATACGGCCCTGGCACGAGGACGAGGTCGTGGCGATCGCCCGCGCCGACCATCCGCTGGCCCGGCAGTATCCGGATGGCGCGGCCTTGAAGCAACTCGCCGCCTATCCGCTGGTGCAGCGCGAATCCGGATCCGGGGTCCGCCAATTGGTGGAGCGCGCGTTTGCAGTCGCAGGGCTCGAGCCTCGCGTCGCCCTCGATCTGGCGGGCGTCGAGGGCGTCAAGGAGGCGGTGCGCGCCGGCATGGGCATCGGCTTTGTCTCGGCCATGTCGATGCGTCACGAGGACGACGTGCTGGCGACGTTGCGGGTCGATCCGCCTCTTGGACTCAAGCGCCTGCTGACTGCCCTGGTGCCCCACGCCGACATGCCGACACGCACCGCCCAGCGCTTCCTGTCACTCTGTTTTCCGGACGCCGACGCGCCGCCGGCCGGGACCTCGTCCGGTTAAGCGACCGTATCGCGCGCCGGAACGAACGATTGACCGCCGTACAACGCGTTGAGCAGCGCGTCAACCGTGGGATACCGCAGCGCGTAACCCAACTCCTGCTTCAAGCGCCGATTGTCGAGTCGGCGTGATTCGCACATGAACGACCATAGTGCGGGCGGCATTTGCTGCCGCGCCTGTGCTCGTGTCAGACGCGGTGCGCGTGCGAGGCCGGCGGCATCGGCCACCCGATCGAAGTAATCCGCCATTTTCAGATGCGTGTCGTCGCTGGCATGGATCACTCGTTGCGGCTTGCCACGCCACAGCGCACGCACCAGAATCGCAGCCAGGTCGTCGGCATGGATGTGGTTGGTGTAGACGTCATCTTCGGCGCGCAAGGCCGGCGTTCCCTTGGCCAGACGAGCCAATGGCAGCCGATTGGCCGCATAGATCCCGGGGATACGCACAATCGTGTTGTGCCAGCCCGACGCGCCCGGGTCGGGCGCGGCAGCACTACGCCACGCCGCGCGCGTGCGCGCCGCACGGCCGCTTGCAACGCGAGGCCGGCGCGCGCCCAGGCGGCGAACCGCTTGCTCGGCATCGACCCGACGCACGGCACGCGCGGATGCCGGCCTCACTGGCCGGGTCTCGTCCACCCACGCGCCGCCGCAGTCGCCATAAACCCCGCTGGTACTGGCGTAGACGAGCGTGCATCCAGCCGCACCTGCAAACCGCTCGGGTACAATACCGGGCTTGGCAAAGCGCAGTGTGTTGAGCAAATGGCGGGTGCGCGAGTCGAGAGCGCCGGTGGGCGGTGGCGGTGCCAGATGCAGCACGCGCGATGCCACATGCCGCAGGCGCCGCAAGCTGCCCGGATGATCGAGGTCGCCGAGCAACGGCACTGCACCCGCCTCGCGCAGCGGCGCGCGACGCGACGCCTGCGAGGTCAGCGCGAACACCCGGAAACGCTTGCGCAACAATGGCAGACAACGCATACCGACGTCGCCGCAGCCGACGATCAGGATGCGAGGACGCCCCAGTTTTTTCAGTGATTTCATTTAGCGGATTGTAGTATGTCTTATAACGTAACGATCCAACCCAGTGGTCGGCAATTTCAGGTCGAAGAGGGCGAAGCAGTGCTCAGCGCCGCATTGCGGCAGGGTATCGGCTTGCCATACGGCTGCAAGAATGGCGGTTGCGGTTCCTGCAAAAGCCGGATTGTGGAAGGCTCGATCGAGCAAGGCGCGCACTCGCACACGGCGCTGCCCCAGGATGAACAAACGCGCGGCATGGCGCTGCTGTGCTGCGCCCACGCCCGCTCGGATCTGGTGATCGAAAGTCGTGAGGTCACGGGCGTGGGCGACATTCCGGTCAAGCGGCTGCCGTGCCGGGTGGCCAAACTGGAGCGCCGCACCGACGACGTCATGGTGATCCAGCTGCAATTGCCGGCCAACGAGCGGCTGCAGTTTCTCGCCGGACAGTATCTCGAGTTTATCCTCAAGGACGGCAAGCGCCGCAGTTATTCGATGGCCTGCGCACCGCACCAGGATGGTCCGCTCGAATTGCACGTGCGACACACGCCGGGGGGAGTGTTCACCGATCACGTCTTCGGCGCCATGAAAGAACGCGACATTTTGCGCTTCGAAGCGCCGCTGGGTACCTTCTTCCTGCGCGAGGATACCGACAAGCCCATCGTGCTGCTGGCCTCCGGCACCGGTTTCGCACCGCTCAAGGCGATCGTCGAGCACGCGCTGCACAAGGGTATCGCGCGGCCCATGACGCTCTACTGGGGCGGGCGACGCCGCAAAGATATCTATATGGCCGAGCTGGCCGAGCAATGGGCACGCGAAGTGCCGAACTTCACCTTCGTGCCGGTGCTGTCCGAGGCCGATGCCGCCGATCACTGGCAAGGCCGGACCGGCTTCGTCCATCACGCGGTCATGCAGGATCTGCCGGACTTGAGCGGCCATGAGGTCTACGCCTGCGGCGCGCCTGTCATGGTCGAGTCGGCGCGTCGCGAGTTCTCGGCACATTGCGGTTTGCCGGCCGAGGCTTTTTACGCGGACGCCTTCACCACCGAGGCCGATCTGGCCGCCTAGCAAGCCGCGCGGGAGCGATTGTGCGAAACCTGCAACATGGCACGCGCCAAGGTTTTGACAAGCCTGCCGCCTTGGCCGTATGCTTCGCCCATGAACTGCCGCCAGACCTTTATCCGACGCCGCCGCACGTTGCTCCCTCCGGGGCGCCGCGCGGCTCGTCTTGGATTGCGCTGAACGCAGTCAGCAAACATACGAAGGCCACGGGCGATCCCCGTGGCCTTTATCTTTTCGATCCCCGCCTTTCAATGGAGTCAGCCATGCAGTTCAGCGAATTCCCGGTCCAGTCACTGATGTACATCACGAATCGGCCGGAGACGGTCTTCACCCACGGCAAGGGTTCGTGGATATTCGATCACACCGGCAAGCGCTATCTCGACTTCATTCAGGGCTGGGCGGTCAATTGCCTGGGCCATTGCAACGAGGGCATGATTCGCGCGTTGACGGAGCAGGCCGGCAAGCTGATCAATCCCAGCCCGGCCTACTATAACGAGCCGATGGCACGCTTGGCGGAACTGCTTACGAAAAACAGCTGCTTCGACAAGGTGTTTTTCACCAACAGCGGGGCCGAGGCCAACGAAGGGGCGATCAAGCTGGCGCGCAAGTGGGGACAAAAGCATCCCAACGCAGCCGGCGGGGCGCGTTTCGAAATCATTACGTTCGATCACAGTTTCCACGGGCGTACCCTGGCCACCATGTCAGCCAGCGGAAAACCCGGCTGGGACAAGATTTTCGCGCCGCAGGTGCCCGGCTTTCCCAAGGCCGAGCTCAACGACATCGCCTCGGTCGAGAAGCTGATTGGTCCCGACACGGTGGCGGTGATGCTCGAACCGGTGCAAGGCGAAGGCGGGGTGATTCCGGCCACGCGCGAATTCATGCAGCAATTGCGCGAACTCACGCGCCGGCACAATCTGCTGCTGATCGTCGACGAGGTGCAAACCGGCTGCGGGCGCACCGGCAAACTGTTCGCCTATGAATTGTCAGGCATCACGCCCGACATCATGACGCTGGGCAAGGGTATCGGCGGCGGCGTGCCGCTGGCCGCGCTGTTGAGCACCGAAGCCGTGGCCGTGTTCGAGGCCGGGGATCAGGGCGGCACCTATAACGGCAATCCATTGATGACGGCGGTGGGCATTTCGGTTATCGAACAATTGACCGCACCGGGCTTTCTGGATAACGTCGCCCGGCTCGGCAATTACCTGCGCGAACAGTTGCTGGCGCTGTGCGACGCCTATGGGTTCGAGGGCGAGCGGGGCGAAGGATTGCTGCGCGCGCTGCTGCTGGGCAAGGACATTGGCCCGCAGATCGTCGAGAAGGCGCGCAATCTGTCGCCGGATGGTCTGCTGGTCAATGCCGCGCGCCCGAACCTGCTGCGCTTCATGCCGGCGCTCAACGTCACGCGAGAGGAAATCGACCAGATGATCGCGATGCTCAAGACGGTTCTCGCCCAGGTGAATTGAGTTCGCGCAAGCCATGCCGGGCACTGCCACCATGTCGCCTTCCGCTGCGCTGGCCTGCGAGATCTCGTGCGATCCGGCCCGGCTCGACGTGGCGTTGATCCATCGCTTCCTGTCGACCGAAACCGATTGGGCGCGCGGCATGCCGGCGTCGCTGGTCAGCCGGGCGATTGCACATTCGCTGTGTTTTGGCGCCTACGATCTTGAGTCCGTCGCAAGCGACGCGCCGCAGGTCGGTTTCGCGCGCGTGATCACCGACCGCGCGACCTTCGCCTATCTTTGCGATGTGTTCGTGGTGCCGGAGGCCCGCGGCCGTGGTATTGGCCGGCAACTGGTGGAGGCCGTGATGGCGCATCCCGCGTTGCACGGCTTGCGCCGCTTCATGCTGGCGACCGATACTGCGGCCGGCCTCTACGAGCGCTACGGCTTCGCGCGGCTGCCCACACACCACCCATTGATGCAGATTTATCGGCCCGATGCGTTCATGCGCTAGGCAGAGACAGCCCGGCATCAGCGCCAAGCCGCCGCCCCAATAAAAAAGAGCGCCTCGCAAAAGGCGCTCCCGATAACGGCGCTCGCCAGTCGATTACTCGCCCAGGTACGCTGCCCGCACTTTCGGATCGTCGAGCATATCCTTGGCGTCGCCCGTCATGGTGACCAACCCGCTGTCCATGACGTAACCGCGATTGGCTGCCTGCAGCGCCAGTCGCGCATTCTGCTCGACCAGCAGCACCGTCACGCCTTGCGCCGAGACCGAGCGCACTACCTCGAAGATCTTCTCGACCATGATCGGCGAGAGGCCCATCGATGGTTCATCGAGCAGCAGCAGCTTGGGCTGGCTCATCAACGCGCGCGCCATCGCCAACATTTGCTGCTCACCACCGGAGAGCGTGCCGGCCAACTGGCTGGCGCGCTCCTTCAGGCGCGGGAAAATACCGTACATGCGTTCGGTATCTTCCTTGATGCCGGCCGTATCGTTGCGCAAATAGGCACCCATCTGGATGTTCTCGAGGATGGTCATGCGCGCGAAGATGCCCCGACCTTCCGGCACCATCGCCAGGCCGCGCTTGAGCAGATCGAACGACTTCACGCCGCGAATCGATTGCCCGAGGTACTCGATATCGCCATCGGCCCACGGCAGCAGACCGGTGATGGCTTTCATCGTGGTGGTCTTGCCGGCGCCGTTGGCGCCGATCAGCGTCACCAGTTCGCCCTGCTTGATATCCAGATCGATACCCTTGACCGCCTTGATGCCGCCATACGACACCTTCAGGCCCTTGATTTTCAACATTGCTTCGCTCATCAATGGCCTCCCGCCCCGAGATACGCTTCAATCACGGCGGGGTTCTTCTGCACGTCGTGCGGCAGCCCCTGCGCAATCACCTTGCCATAGTCCAGTACCGTCATGCGGTTGCACAGCCCCATCACCAGCTTGACGTCGTGCTCAATGAGCAGAATCGTCCTGCCGTCGCTGCGAATCTTGTCGAGCAGACCCCGCAGTTCGACTTTTTCCGTCGCATTCATGCCGGCAGCCGGCTCGTCCAGAGCCAGCAATTTCGGATCGGTCGCCAGCGCGCGGGCAATTTCGAGCCGGCGTTGATGGCCATACGACAGGTTCGCCGATGTGTATTTGGCGTATTGGGCAACGCCCACGTACTCGAGCAGCGCCATCGCGCGCTCATAAATATCCTTCTCCTCGGCGCGGGCGCCGGCATGGTGCGTAATTGCGCCCCATACCCCCGTCCTGGTGCGGACGTGGCGCCCGACCATGACGTTTTCAACTGCCGTCATGCCGCCGAACAGACGGATGTTCTGGAAGGTTCGCGCGATGCCGGCCTTGGCTACCTCGTGCACAGCGGTCGGCTTGTACGGCTGGCCGCCCAGGAAGAACTTTCCCGAGTCAGGCGAGTAAAGCCCCGTGATAACGTTGAAGAAGGTGGTTTTGCCGGCACCGTTCGGGCCGATCAATCCGTAGATCTCGCCGGCCTTGATCTCCAGGCCGACGTCCGTCAACGCCTGCAGGCCGCCAAAACGCTTATTGACGCCCTGGACGGACAATAAAATATTCTCACTCATGTCACTCGTCCTTAAGAAGTCGTCATTGGTCGTTCTTCTGGGCGGGGCGAGGGCCACAGGCCCGCCGGACGATACAGCATGATCAGAATCATGGCCAGGCTATACAGCAGTTGGCGCGCCACTTCAGGATCGATGTAGACATGGCCGAACATGCTTTGCTGCATCGGCCCGAGCGTAGAACGCAGGAACTCGGGGAATGTCGACAGCGCGATACCGCCCAGAATGACGCCGGGAATGTGCCCCATACCGCCGAGAACCACCATCGACAGCACGATGACAGACTCCCAGAAGGTGAACGATTCGGGCGAGACGAAGCCCTGGAACGCGGAGAACATGCCGCCCGCGACACCGCCGAACGACGCCCCCATGGCAAACGCGAGCAGTTTCACATTACGCGTATTAATGCCCATCGCTTTTGCGGCAATTTCGTCTTCACGAATCGCCACCCAGGCGCGCCCAATGCGGGAATGCTGCAGGCGAATACACACGAAAGCGACGATCAGGGCCAGCACGACGAACAGGTAGTAATACATGTAGACCGAGGGAATCTGTAAGCCCAGGAAGTGCTGGGTCTTGGCGAAATCCATGCCGGCAATATCGACCGAGCGGATACCGATAATCCCCTTCGGTCCGTTGGTGATGTTGATCGGCCGATCCAGATTGTTCATGAAAATCCGGACGATTTCCCCGAACCCGAGGGTCACGATCGCGAGATAGTCGCCGCGCAGACGCAATGTCGGCGTCCCGAGCAGGATGCCAAAGATAGCGGCCATCGCCGCCCCCAGGGGGATCGTCAACCAGACGGAAAAATGCAGGCCGTGCGGGAACATCCTGGCGATCGCAGGGAAATGCTCGGTCAGATGGGGCGAGGTCAACAACGCGGTGACATAGGCGCCGACCGCATAGAACGCGATGTACCCGAGGTCGAGCAGACCGGCGAAACCCACCACGATGTTAAGACCCAGCGCGAGCATGATGTAGAGCATCGCGAAATCGAGCACCCGCACCCAGTAGTTTCCGCCGGCATATCCGACCAGGACCGGCGCGAGTATCGCGCCCACCACGAACAGGGCGAGCCCGCGCATGGCTTTGCGGGCGGCCGCCTTCTCGGAAATCGGCGCAGCCGAATTGGTTTGTACTTGTTGTGTCATGTCCGTCTCCTTATGCGCGATCGGCCACACGCTCGCCGAGCAGGCCAGATGGGCGGAACACCAACACGATGATCAGCACAATAAATGCGAACACATCCTGATAGTTACTGCCAAACACCCCTCCGGTCAGCTTGCCGATGTAGCCAGCCCCCAGCGCCTCGATCAGGCCCAGCAGAACGCCACCGACCATCGCACCGGTCAAATTGCCGATCCCCCCCAGCACCGCGGCCGTGAACGCCTTCATGCCGGGAATGAAACCCATATAGAAATGGGCATTGCCGTAGTTGCTGGCCATCATGACCCCGGCGACGGCCGCCAACGCGCCACCCAGCGCAAACGTCACGGAAATCACGAAATTGGGATTCACGCCCATGAGGCCGGCCACGTTGCGGTTCTCCGCAGTCGCGCGCATCGCCCGCCCAAGTCGGGTGCGATTAACCAGCTGGGTCAGGCCGATCATCATGAGGACCGCCACCACGATAATCACAATGCCCGTGCCGTTGGTCACCGCGCCCACGTGTTTGGCTGTCTCCGGAATGACGGTAATAGCATCGGTCGGCAGCAACTGCGGGAACATCAGCGGATTGCGGCCCCAGATGATCATCGCGATCGTTTCAAGCAACAGGGAAACGCCGATCGCGGTAATCAGCGGGGCAAGCCTCGGCGCGTTGCGCAATCGACGGTAAGCCACCCGCTCGATAATGTAGTTGACCAACGCACAAGTCGGCATCGCAACCAGCGTTGCAATGAGCAATGTGACGAAGGGATTGAGATGCGGGAAGAAATGCATGACCAGCTTGATGGAGGAGAGGGCCACCATGGCGCCAATCATCATCACGTCCGCGTGGGCAAAATTGATAATGCCCAAAATACCGTAGACCATCGTGTAACCCAATGCCAGGATCGCGTAGACGCAACCCAGCACCAGACCATTGAGGATCTGTTGGATAAAGATATCCATGAATACTAACTCCTTGGTCCCACTCACCGGGCCCAACGACACGTCTCACCGGTAGGTCGGAGCGAGTCGCCAGGGGAAAATGCAAATGATAGAAACGGGTTCCTGTTGAGGAGGCGGGCCGCGCCCATTATGGGGGCTCGGCAATGATCCGCAGATAAAGAAACGGCACCGCATGGTTGTTGACGGTGCCGTTTCTGGGCCTCGGAATCCGAGACTTACATCTTTTCGATATCGAGAACGGTCTTCTTGCCGTCCTTATAGTCGTACAGCGTAATGACCGGCTGTTTCAGGTCACCCTTCGAATCGAACTGCACGTTGCCGATCACACCATCGTAGTTCGTGGCCGGCATGGCCGCGAGAATCTTGGCCGGATCGGTAGAGTTGGCCCGCTTCATTGCGTCGACAATGATGCCAACCGCATCATAGGTGAACGGTGCGTAGATCTGAATCGGCTGATGGAAGCGCGCTTCATACTCTTTCTCGAACTCCGCGCCCTTGGGCATCTTCGACAGTGCCATACCGGCTTCCGAGCAAACGATGTTGTCGATGGCATCACCCGCCAATTCGGCGACCTTATCGGTACAAACACCGTCACCAGCCAGGACTTTGCCATTGATGCCAAGCTCTTTGGCCTGTTTTGCGAACGGGCCGCCGGTTGCATCCATGCCGCCGTACATGATGATGTCCGGACGCTCACCCTTGATCTTGGTCAGAATCGCGCGGAAATCCGTGGCTTTATCGTTGGTTTCGTCGTGGCTCAGCACTTTCATGCCATCGGCCTTGGCGGTTTTCTCGAATTCGTCAGCCAGACCTTGACCGTACGCGGTCGCGTCGTCGACGATGGCCACCGATTTGGCGTGCAGCGTCTTGAACCCGTAGTTGGCCAGTGCCGGACCTTGCTGGGCATCGGTTGCCACCACACGGTACGCGGTCTTGAAGCCTTGTTGCGTGTAGGCAGGGTTGGTTGCCGACGGGGAGATTTCGACGATGCCGGCATCGCTGTAAATCTTCGAGGCGGGAATCGTGGTGCCGGAGTTCAGGTGACCGACCACCGCGACAACGTGGTCATCGACCAGCTTCTGCGCGACTTGCGTGGCGGTACGGGGATCGCCCGCATCATCCTGCGCGTCGAGTTCCAGCTTGATTTTCTTGCCGTCGATCACCAGACCCTTCTTGTTGATGTCTTCGATCGCCAGACGTGCCCCGTTTTCATTGTCTTTCCCGAGGTGCGCGATTTCGCCGGTCAACGGTGCGACGTGACCGATCTTGACGACCTGGACGTCACTGTCGGCTGCGGCAGTCGTCGCGGCGGGCGCGGCAGCGCCTGCATCGGCTTTCTTTTCTTCCTTCTGCCCGCATGCCGCGAGCAGAGTCACCGCAGCGACGAGTGGCAGAACCTTCGCGAACTTGAGTTGCATATTTTTTATCTCCTGATTACCAGCGGATTGTGGCCGCCATGACAGTGTTTCTCGTACGAAACGCGCGCATTGTAACTCCATTTTTTTCCCGTGCGAGCCCCGCGAGCACAGGGTTTTCCATGATGAGAACCTAAATTTGTTCCTCCTTTTGCGACCGAGAATCTAACGCAGCGCAACCCAAAAATCGCCTCGGGTTTCCCCGGGTTGCACCACACCATTTTCCGCCTATCGGCAGCGCCGCAGCTCGGGTCGTCGGCGTCACGCCACATTGCGAGAACAAGCAAAGAACATGCCTGGGGGATATTCGAATATGGACTCTAACAGTGAGCCTCCCCGGTCAAGAGAGAAAAAGGCGATGGAAGGAAGGAAAGTCTGGATACCAAAATATCCCATCAGCACGGTACACCTTGCCGCACATGAACTCAATCGGGTAAAGCCAGACCTTTGGGCAGCGGAAAAATCACGGTCTCTTCGACACCGTCGAGCTTGCGCACACGGCGCGCGCCCAATTCGTTCAACCGAGTGATGACGGCCTGCGCCAGCGCTTCGGGTGCCGAGGCGCCGGCGGTCACGCCGATCTGGCGCTTGCCGATTAGCCAATCAGGCTGAATTTGCTCGGGAGCATCAACCATATAGGCATCGACACCCATTTTCTCGGCGACCTCGCGCAGGCGGTTGGAGTTGGAGCTGTTGGGACTGCCGACCACGATTACCACGTCGCACTGCGGGGCCATGAATTTGACAGCATCCTGGCGATTTTGCGTTGCGTAGCAGATATCCTGTTTCTTGGGCTCGCGGATGCCGGCAAACCTGGCCTTGAGAGCCGCGATGATTTCGGCGGCATCGTCCACCGACAAGGTCGTTTGCGTGACATAAGCAAGCCGTTCCGGGTCGACGACCTGCAGCCGCGCCACATCGTCGACGCTTTCGACCAGATACATGCCGCCGCCGTCCATCTGCCCCATGGTTCCCTCGACCTCGGGGTGCCCGCGGTGCCCGATCATGACAACCTCGACGCCATCGGCACGCATTTTCCCGACTTCGACATGAACCTTGGTGACCAGCGGACAGGTCGCATCGAAAATCCGCAACCCGCGCCGCTGCGCTTCGGCGCGCACTGCCTGGGAGACGCCGTGCGCGCTGAAAATGACCGTCCCGCCCTCCGGCACCTCGGCGAGATCGTCGACGAATACCGCACCTTTGTGGCGCAAGTCGCCCACCACGTAGGCGTTGTGCACGATTTCGTGGCGCACGTAAATCGGCGCTCAGAACAACTTCAGGGCACGCTCGACGATTTCGATGGCACGATCCACGCCCGCACAAAAGCCGCGAGGCTGAGCCAACAGGATTTCGGCATTCGCCTCTGTCACGGTACTCATCGTCGTTCCTTACAGCACGCCAATAATGTGAACTTCGAACGTGATGGATTGCCCGGCCAGCGGGTGATTGAAGTCGAACAGCGCCCAGGTGTCGCCGATCTCCCTCAGAATGCCGGCGTACTGACCGCCGCCAGGGGCCGAAAATTCAACCAGATCGCCAGGCATGTACTGCTCACCCAGGTTACTGTTCTCTTGCAGCGTCTTGAGCGACACCCGCTGCAGCAGTTCGGGGTTGCGCGGCCCGAAGGCTTGCTCGGGAGCCAATGCGATGCACGCTCGCTGCCCCGGCGCCATCCCGACGAGCGCCTGCTCCAACGTTGGCGCGAGTTGCCCCGCGCCCAACTGCAACGTAGCCGGCTTGCCATCGAAAGTACTTACGACGTCGGCGCCATCGGCCAGGGCGATCCGATAATGCAGCGTCAGGTAAGAATCCTCCTGAACTTTCGGAACCACTACGCTATTCATGAAAATCCCGCCTTAAAATCAAGCCAATATTGTAAGCGACCTACATTGTTACGGGTCGCCTACCCGTTGTTCCCACCATCTTGCCGCGCCTGGGCGCCGGCTCGCACCAGAGAAAACAACGATGTCGATAAGTCATTGGCCCGCGGGCGAGCGGCCCAGGGAAAAGCTGCTATCGCTCGGCGCCGAGGCACTGTCCGACGCCGAACTGCTGGCGATCTTCCTGCGCATCGGCACAACCGGCAAAAGCGCAGTTGCCCTTGCTCGCGAACTGCTGAGCCATTTCGGCACGCTCAATCGACTGTTTTGCGCCACCGCATCGGAATTGAGCGCCGTGCGCGGCATTGGTACAGCCAAGTACGCGCAACTTCAAGCCGTGCTGGAAATGGCGCGCCGCGCGCTGGGAGAGGAGTTGCAAGAGCAGGTGTCGCTCAGTTCGCCAACGGCGGTAAAACACTTTCTCCGCCTGTCCCTGGCGCACAAGCCCCATGAAGTCTTCTTTTGCCTGTATCTCAACACGCAAAATCAATTGATCCGGGCTGAATCCCTATTCCGGGGTTCATTGCAGCAAGCCACCGTCTATCCGCGCGAAGTCGCGCGCCAAGCCTTGCGCCACAATGCCGCAGGGCTCATTGTCGCACATAACCACCCGTCCGGCGTTGCGCGGCCAAGCGAGACCGACCTCCACCTGACCCGGCAGCTCGGAGCGACACTCCAATTGCTCGAAATACGCCTGCTCGACCACTTCATCGTCGGCAGCTCCGACGTCTACTCCCTCGCCGAGCATGGCGAGCTATAATGCGCTTCCCCTGCCGGGCCTCCCGACGAAAACTGGGGTGCCGGCAAAAAGCATTTGATTTGTCTGGGATTTTCTGGTTATAATCGCCGCCTGTCTTTTCGACTAACTTATTTTTTACCAGACAGCATTTAGCGTTAGGAGTGCTTTATGGCACGCGTATGTCAAGTGACCGGGAAAAAGCCGATGGTTGGCAATAATGTTTCCCACGCCAATAACAAAACCAAGCGCCGCTTCCTGCCGAACCTGCAAAACCGCCGTTTTTGGGTGGAAAGCGAAAATCGCTGGGTGAGCTTGCGAATTTCCAATGCCGGTCTTCGCCTGATCGACAAGAACGGTATCGATTCCGTGCTGGTCGACTTGCGCGCTCGCGGCGAGATCTAAGGAGCTCATCATGGCAAAAGGCGCCCGCGATAAAATCAAGCTGGAGTCGACCGCTGGTACGGGTCACTTCTATACGACCACCAAGAACAAGCGCACCAAACCGGAGAAGATGGAGATCATGAAGTTTGATCCGGTCGTTCGCAAGCACGTGGCGTACAAAGAAACCAAGATCAAGTAAGCCATCGGCTGCGTTTCGCGCCAAGGTTGACCGACCCCGCTTCGAGCGGGGTTTTTATTTTGACGTCCAGCCTCGGTCGGTTTGTGGTGCGTCGGCGTTCGAACACACCGTAGCAATGGTGCCATCGCTACGCTGTAGTCGCCAAATGGGTATACTGCAAAACCTCAATCACTTTAGCGGATCCGCCCCGTGCACGAAGCGGGCCCGCATACATTTGCAGCATGAACTTCGACGTCATCATTGTCGGCGGCGGTCTGGCCGGTCAGTCTGTGGCACTCCATCTTGCCGATACCTGCCGTGTGGCCATGATTACAAAGCGGCCGTTACCGGAGGGAGCGAGCGACTGGGCGCAAGGCGGCATTGCCGCCGTGCTGGACTCAACCGACAGTTGCGACGAGCATGTGGCCGACACGCTGGTCGCTGGCGCCGGCCTGTGCGACGAAGCCGCAACCCGCTTTATCGTCGAAAACGGACGTACCGCAATCGAATGGCTGATTGGCCAGGGTGTGCCGTTTACCAGGGACGCCGCGGCCGAACTGGGATTTCATCTGACGCGCGAAGGCGGGCACAGCCATCGGCGGATCATCCACGCCGCCGACGCTACCGGGCATGCAGTCGTTACGACGCTGGCCGAGCGCGTGCGCAAACACCCGAATATCACGCTGTTCGAGAACCATTTCGCGATCGATCTCATCACCAATGCGCGTTTGCCGGGGAATCTCTCGGCAGCAGGTCATTCGCGCTGCCACGGCCTCTACCTGCTCGATCTGGAGCGCGGCACGGTGCAAACCATGACCGCCCGGCAAACCGTGCTGGCCACCGGAGGCGCCGGCAAGGTCTACCTCTACACCACGAATCCGGATACGGCCACCGGCGACGGTATTGCAATGGCATGGCGGGCCGGCTGCCGCGTCGCCAACATGGAATTCATCCAGTTTCACCCCACGTGCCTTTATCACCCCTATGCGAAGTCTTTCCTGATTTCCGAGGCGGTGCGCGGCGAAGGTGGTTTGCTGAAACTCCCCGATGGCACGCGCTTCATGCCCCAGCACGACGCGCGGGCCGAACTCGCACCACGCGACATCGTGGCACGAGCGATCGACTTCGAAATCAAAAAACGCGGCCTCGATTGCGTCCATCTTGATATCAGTCATCAGCCCGCGGCATTTCTTCACGAGCATTTCCCGACGATCCTGGCACGCTGCAGGGAGTTCGGCATCGATATTACCCGCCAACCGATACCGGTGGTCCCGGCGGCACACTATACGTGCGGCGGCGTCGTAACCGATCTCGCCGGACAGACCGACTTGCCCGGACTCTATGCCGTGGGGGAGACAGCGTACACCGGTTTGCATGGCGCCAACCGGCTGGCCAGCAACTCACTGCTGGAATGTCTGGTGCTGGGCCGCGCCGCCGCGCAAAGCATCCTGCAGGGCGCACACGCCGAGAGCACGGAGATCAGTGTGCCGGAATGGGATGAGAGCCGCGTCTCGGACGCAGACGAGGAAGTCGTGGTTGCCCACAACTGGGACGAATTACGCCGCATGATGTGGAATTACGTCGGCATCGTTCGTACCGACAAGCGACTGGAGCGCGCACAGCACCGCATTCGCCTGCTGCGTGAGGAGATCACCGAATATTATTCGCATTTTCGCGTTGGAAGGGATCTGCTGGAGTTGCGCAACCTGGTGGACGTGGCATCGCTGATCGTCAACAGTGCGCTGTCTCGACAGGAAAGTCGCGGACTGCATTTCAGTCGCGATTATCCGGAGACCTTGCCCAAGGCATTGCCGACCGTGTTGCCGCCCCCCGCGAAAGCGGCGCTGCGCAACGCAGCGGCACATCCGGGATTGGGACGTTAGATCATTCGCATGGAGTAATCGACGGCCTTGATGTCCTTGGTCAGGCTGCCGATCGAGATACGGTCGACGCCGGTTTGCGCGATGGCCCGGACCGTTTGCATATTCACGCCGCCCGATACCTCCAACACTGCCCGGCCAGCCGTCATGCGCACCGCTTCGCGCATCATGTCGTAACTAAAATTGTCGAGCAGGATCGACGTCGCACCGGCGCGCAGCACTTCGTCGAGCTGTTCGAGTGTCTCGACTTCGATCTGCACCGACACACCAGCATTGAGCGCCCGAGCCGCATCGAGCACAGGCCCGATACCACCCGCCGCCGCGATGTGATTTTCCTTGATCAAGATGCCGTCATACAAGGCAAGCCGCTGGTTGACCCCACCCCCGACCCGCACCGCGTATTTCTGCGCCAGCCGCAAGCCCGGCAGTGTCTTGCGGGTGTCGAGAATTTGCGCCTTGGTGCCGGCGACCGCATCGACATAGGAGCGGGTCACCGTGGCGACGCCGGAAAGCATTTGCAGAAAGTTCAAGGCACACCGCTCGCCGGTGAGCAAGGCGCGCGCCGGCCCAGTCAATTCGCACACCGGCGTATTGGCCGCCATCAACGCGCCTTCGAAATAATGCCACTCGACGCGGATCGACGCGTCCAAACGCCGCATGACGGCTTTCAGCCAAGGTGCGCCGCATAACACAGCAGCATCTCTCACGATGATCCGCGCCTTGCCAATTTCATCAGCCGGCACCAGCAAACCCGTCAGGTCGCCGCTGCCGACGTCTTCGGCCAACGCGCTGTCGACGTTACGATCCAAGGCATCGGCCAAGGGGGTGCCAAATTCGGTAAACAGCGGGAAGTCGCAGGAAATCGAGGTCATGCGGGGCCAACTCCTGAAAATAGTGCCGTGTCGCGCGCCAAATCACCGCTGGCCCGCACGGTCTTCTTGCGCTCTGCAGCAAAGGCCAGCATGCGGTCGATGCAAACATACGCTTGCTCGCCGATCTGTGGGTCGACATGAATTTCGTTATTTCCCGTTTCCAGCACATGGACCAGGTTTTCCAGACCATTCATGGCCATCCAGGGGCAATGGGCGCAGCTCTTGCAAGTCGCGCTGTTACCGGCCGTCGGTGCTTCGATCAGATGCTTGCCTGACGCTGCGGCCCGCATTTTGTGCAAAATGCCGTTATCAGTCGCGACAATGAACTCGGTCGCCGGCAACGTGCGCACCGCATCGATAAGCTGCGAGGTCGAGCCGACCACATCGGCCTGCGCAACGACCGACGCAGGGGACTCGGGATGCACAAGAACCTTGGCGCGCGGGTGTTCGCGGCGCAGCAACTCCAGTTCGACACCCTTGAATTCATCATGTACGAGACAGGCGCCCTGCCACAGCAGCATGTCCGCGCCCGTTTTCTCCTGCACGTAACGGCCCAGATGGCGATCCGGCGCCCAAAGGATTTTTTTGCCCTGCGCGTGCAAATGAGCGACGATATCGAGCCCGATGCTCGATGTCACCATCCAGTCCGCTCGAGCCTTGACGGCCGCGCTCGTATTCGCGTACACAACCACGGTACGATCCGGGTGCGCATCGCAAAATGCCGCGAATTGGTCGGCCGGACAACCCAGATCGAGAGAGCACGTCGCGTCGAGGTCGGGCATCAGGATGCGCTTTTCGGGGCTCAGGATCTTCGCGGTCTCGCCCATGAAGCGCACGCCCGCGACAATCAGCGTGTGCGCCGGATGGTCTCGTCCGAAGCGCGCCATCTCCAGGGAATCGGCAACACAGCCGCCAGTTTCCTCAGCCAGATCCTGCAGGTCGGCATCGACATAATAATGGGCCACGAGCACGGCGTTGCGCTCGGCAAGTAACTGTCTGACGCGGGACTTCAGCGCCGCGCGGCGATCCGGCGTCAATGCTTCCGGCACACGCGCCCATGCATGTGCCACGCATGCGCCGCCAGCGGCGTCCGGACGCTCGAACTCGATCGATTTGAGAGGCGATTCAACCATCACGACTACCCAAAAATAAAACCTGAAACAAAGAACCCCGCCATGGCGGGGTTCTGATTATGCGTCAAAAATCAAAAGCCGGCAGATTTGACGCTCGGCCGGGCCGGACAAGGGTCCGGCTCAAGCGTAGCGTCGCAGGCGCAGCGCAAACTCTCGCAACGCTTGAATTCCGCTTTGCTCTGCCCGCTGACACCAGTTTTGCAACTGCGCCAACAGTTGTTCCCGTGAAGCGTTCGAACGACTCCAGATTTCCGCCAATTCGCTGCGCATGTCGTAGTAGGTCTTGAGTGCGCTGCTGTGGGCGAAAATCTCAGTGAGCTGCTGCTTTTGGGGCTCCTGCAGCTTGGATTCGTCCTGATGAAACCATTTGCCCGCCTTGCGGAACAATTGATATTCACCGTGCTGATGCTTTTCCTTGAGACGTGTCAATTCGTCACGATAAGCGCGCTTGAAAGCTTTCGCATAGCGCGCCATCACTTCGTACCGGTTCGACAGCACTGCTTGCAGCGTGTCCTG
Source organism: Pandoraea sp. (assembly GCF_004297875.1). Lineage (GTDB taxonomy): Bacteria > Pseudomonadota > Gammaproteobacteria > Burkholderiales > Burkholderiaceae > Pandoraea. The sequence goes on from NZ_SCSK01000006.1 coordinate 120,312, forward strand.
GTCGCACAGCGCCTTGCTGCCGGCAAGCTTCGGTGTAGGCGCCACTTTCTTGACCTTGGCCAGACCAACGGCTGACAACATGCAGATATACATCCAGCCGATATCGAATTCGTACCACTTGTTCGACAATTTGGCCGACGTGGCAAATGTATGGTGGTTATTGTGCAGTTCCTCGCCGCCGATCAGAATGCCCCACGGCAGCAAATTGGTCGAAGCGTCGGCACAATCGAAATTGCGATAGCCCCAAAAATGGCCCAGGCCATTGACCACGCCGGCCGCCCAGAACGGAATCCAGATCATCTGGACCGCCCAGACCGTCAGTCCGATCGCACCAAACAGCGCGAGATTGATGATCATCATCACACTGATGCCGAGAATCGTGTAACGTTTGTACAAATTATTCTCGAGCCAATCGTTCGGCGTGCCGTGACTGTATTTGCTCAGGGTTTCCGCATTGGCTGCTTCGACACGGTACAGTTCGGCGCCTTGCCACAGAACCTTGCTCAGACCGCGAGTTTGCGGACTGTGCGGATCTTCTTCGGTTTCGCATTTGGCGTGGTGCTTGCGATGGACAGCCGCCCATTCGCTGGTCACCATGCCCGTGGTCATCCACAGCCAGAAACGAAAGAAATGTGCCACCGCGGGATGCACGTCGAGCGCACGATGCGCCTGGCAGCGATGCAGATAAATCGTCACGCCTGCGATCGTGATGTGCGTGACCACCAGCGTGTACAACACAACCTGCCACCAGTGCCAATGGAGCAAGCCGTGCGAAACGAATCCAAGCAAACTATCCAACAAGATATGAGACTCCAAGATAAAGCACGGTATCCGGTGCTACCGAACGCAACGGCAAGCGAATCAGTTTCCCGCTCGTCCGCTTCCCGGAAGCCCCCTTGTGCTTAACAGAAGATTTTACCCTATACAATGTCACAAGTCTGTAGTATAAGCGGCACGAATTTGCTCTAGATCAAAAAGGGGGCTCGCCTCGCATTTTCAAGGCCCGTTGCCTGTATTTTGACTGGTGCCCCGCTCGGCGCCGGCTTCGACAGGCGCAGGGGGTGCCACCGGCCAATCGTTGAGTATGCGAATTTCGCGCTGGGCATAAGGTATCTCTATACCGTTTTCACGAAAACTCTGCCAGATTTTCAGATTGACCTTAGATCGGATTCCCAGGGTCCCCAATGCGGGATCCTGCACCCAAAAGCCCATCTCGAGATTCATCCCGTCCGAGCCAAAGCCCGTCAGTGCCGCCCAAGGCGCCGGAGACGACAAAACGCGGTCGAGTCCCTGGACCGCGGCAAGCATCAGTTGCATCGCCAGCTCGACATCGGCCGAATAGGCAATCTGCACAGACACTTTGGCCAATCCGCGGGTCTCGGTAAAAGAGTGATTTTGTACAACGTCGGAAATGAGTTTCTCGTTGGGAACGATCACTTCGACGCCGTCCAGTCCGCGCACCACGGTGTAGCGCGTGCGAATTTGCGCGACGGTGCCGTGATAGTTGTTGACTGTTACCAGATCGCCGATACGGAGCGACCGATCCAGCAAAATAATGAATCCGGACACGTAGTTGCTGGCAATTTTTTGCAACCCGAAGCCCAGGCCCACGCCCAACGCGCCGCCAAACACGCCCAACACGGTGATATCGATCCCGACCAGGGAGAGCGACACAAGGAGAGCGACCACCAGCAGCAGTGCCTTGGCCAGGCGCGACAACACCACCTTCAGGTTGGCGTCAACCGCCTTCGCGCGCATGATGCGATCCTCAAGTACCGCGCTGGCCCACAGGGCAAGCAATACCGTGCCGCACACCCACAAGGCGCCAGTGATCAACGTCAATAGCGACAGGGAGTTGCGGCCAACCGCAAGCCGAATGCCGCCGAGCCACCGGAACAGATCCCCCTGCACCCCCAACACATAGACGATCATGCCGCCCCAAGCGAAGACAACGACGAACCGCTCGATCACGTGCAGCATGCCGCTGGCCTGGGCCGATTGGGAAAACAGGCGTCGCAGCAGATAGAACGCCAGATAGATCACGCCAATGCCGAACAGCGGCACCTGCGCTACGGCAAGCAACGAAGTGTGAATCCTGTCGGCCAGACTCAGCCGCACCAAACCGACCACCGCCCATCCCACCAACGGGAACATCGATCGCAGCAAGCTCGACGCGCCGGCCCTGCGCGCGGGGGGCACACTGGCATAATGCCGCTGAAGTCGGGCCGAAAGCCAACGCGCCACACCGAAACTCACCAGCAGTGCGCTGGCCAGTGCGGCAATCTGCCAGACAATGCCCGGATCGCCGAAGTCGTGGATCAGGTCCCGCAACATTTGGGCAAACGCCCTGCTCTTTCCCGCCATGACGCCCTCTCGAGGATGCCTTCGCCAGTCGCTTGCGCGTCAGAGGCTACTTCTTTCGTTCGAACACCGCCGCAAAGAACCCATCGGTCGCATGCCGATGCGGCAGCAACTCCAGATAGGGCCCGTTCGCCAGCGACGCTGCCTCGGGTATTTTCTGGCTTTCCAGGATCTCACTGGCGGCCAGCGGGACGAAGTCGTCGTGCGACGCAACAAAGGCCTCGGCGATTTCGCGATTTTCCGCATCGAGCAGACTGCATGTCGCGTAGACCAAACGGCCGCCAGGTTTGACCAGGCGCGCCGCGCTGGCCAGAATCGATGCTTGCTTGACGATCAACTCCTCGACCGCCTGCGGCGACTGCCGCCACTTCAAGTCGGGGTTGCGCCGCAAGGTGCCGAGACCGCTGCACGGCGCATCGACCAGCACGCGATCGATCTTGCCCGCCAGACGCTTGATCTTCGCGTCGTTCTCGCTGTCGATCAGTACCGGATGCACATTGCTCAGGCCACTGCGCGCCAGGCGCGGCTTGAGTTTCGCGAGCCGTTTGTCGGATACATCGAATGCATAAAGCCGTCCGCTCGAGCGCATCATCGCGCCCAGTGCCAGTGTCTTGCCGCCCGCGCCGGCGCAAAAATCAACAATCATTTCGCCGCGACGCGGCGCGACCAGCTGGCATAACAACTGACTACCTTCGTCCTGCACCTCGAGCGCGCCCGCTTCGAACAGCGGCAGGCGCTGCAGCGCCGGTTTGCCGGCCAGCCGGATGCCATGCGGCGCGTAACGCGTGGGCGCAGCATCGATATGACTGTCGGCCAGCGCCGCCAAGGCAGCGTCGCGGTCCATCTTCATCAGATTGACCCGACAGTCCAGCGGCGCAGGCCGATTCAGCGCCACCGCCAACTGCTGCGCCTGGTCTTCGCCGAGTTTTTGCACCAAACGTGCATAGATCCACTCGGGCAGATTCGCGCGAACCCGCGGTGCCAGGCTGCCCGGATCGATTCGAGCGACGTGCGCGAGCCATTGCCGCTCGTCGGGCGAGGCATGCGCGGCGCAGGCATCCTCGCCCTGCGTGGCCCACAAGCCCAGCAGGGCCAGACGCCGCTCGATCGGCCCCTGGCCGCTCTCGGCATCATGCGAGAACTCGGATTTGCGGCGCAGCACCGCAAACACGGACTCGGCGATAGCGCCGCGCTCGCGATGACCAAGCTTAGGCTCGGCACGAAAGTACGCGCTCACTACGGAATCTGCCGGCGCGGTGAACTTGAGAATTTGCGCCAGCAGCGCCTGAGTGTGCGCCAGAATCCCTTGCGTGACGCCGCGCGTGTCGCGGCCGAGCGCGCGCGGCCGACGGGTCTTTCTCATGCGTCGTCACCCATCAACCACTGCACGTCGCCATCGCCCTGACCTCGAACAAGGTCGACCCGCCCGTCGCAGACGCGCAAACGGTCTTCCACGAACCAGCGTACCGCACGAGGATAAATCACGTGTTCGCAGCGCAATACACGCGCAGCGAGATCGGCGGCGGTATCCGCCGGCTTTACCGGCACCACGGCCTGGATCACGATCGGCCCATGGTCGAGTTCGGCGGTGACGAAATGCACGCTGGCGCCATGAACCTTGATGCCCGCCTCGAGCGCCCGCTCGTGCGTGTGGAGCCCAGGGAAGCTGGGCAAAAGCGAGGGGTGGATATTCAGCAAACGTCCGGCATAGCGGGCCACGAAACCCGGCGTGAGGATCCGCATAAAACCGGCAAGCACGACCAGATCCGGGGCGAATCCGTCGATCGCCGCCGCCAGCGCGGTATCGAACTGTTCTCTCTCGCCAAAACCGCGGCTCTCGACCACGGCCGTGACGATGCCGTGGGATTGCGCGAAGGACAGGCCCGCAGCATCGGCGCGGTTGGAGATCACCGCGGCAATGCGGGCCGGCCATTGCTCGGCGGTGCAGGCGCGCACGATGGCCTCCATGTTGCTGCCGCGGCCAGAAATCAAAATCACAATATTTTTCATCGCGGAATTTTATCACCGGCACGGGGCACCGCGCCAAAAGCTCGCGCCGAACCCGCCCCGAAACGTTTATAATTCAATGTTTTGCGGCGTCTGGCGCTGCGCCAATCGACATTTTCCTTTTGTTTTTCATATCGTGCGAGTTTTTCGGGGTCTCCCAAACGCTGAAAGCAAGGCGCCCTGTGTACTGACCATCGGCAACTTCGATGGCGTTCACCTGGGGCACCAGGCACTGCTCGCGCGCATGCGCGCGGCCGGCGCCGCGCGTGGCCTGTCGACTTGCGTGATGACCTTCGAGCCGCACCCGCGCGAGTATTTTTCTCCCCAGCACGCACCGGCCCGCATTTCCAATTTGCGCGACAAACTTGAAGCGCTCGATGCGCAGGGCGTCGACCGGCTGGTGGTCGAGCACTTCAATGCTCACTTCGCCAGTCAATCCCCGGAGCAGTTCGTGCGCCGCATCATCGTCGACGGCCTGCATACCCGCTGGCTGCTGGTCGGCGACGATTTTCGTTTCGGCGCCAAGCGCGCGGGCGATTTCGCCTACCTGCAGGAAGCCGGCAAACGCTATGGTTTCGAGGTAGAGCAACTGTCGACGATCGCACATGACGGCATTCGAATTTCCAGCTCCGAGGTGCGCGCCGCGCTGGCCGAGGGCGACTTCGAGCGCGCCCACACGCTGCTCGGTCGGCCATTCATGATTTCCGGACATGTCGTGCACGGCATGAAGCTGGGCCGCGACCTCGGTTTCCCGACGCTCAATCTGCGTATCGCGCATCGACATCCGGCCCTGACCGGCATATTCATCGTTCAGGTGCATGGCCTGGCGAGCACCCCGCTGCCCGGTGTCGCCAGCCTGGGGCTGCGCCCGACAGTCGATGACTCAGGGCGCTACCTGCTTGAAACCCACCTGCTCGATTTCGTCGGCGACGCCTACGGCAAGCTGGTGCGCGTCGAATTCCTGCGCAAATTGCGCGACGAGCAAAAATACGACGGCCTCGATGCATTGCAGGCCGCCATCGCCAACGATACGGCGCAGGCCCGTGCCTTCTTTGCCCAAGGCCGGCCGTATGCGGCCTCCACCGCGACCGGCCAGCGTGATTTTGCCACCTCGGCAACCGATCGAATTAGTTGAGGAGCGCGCCCGCGATGGCGTGCTCCGGGCACGACGTGCCCACGCGTTCGTTGTTCCATTTCATCCGAGTCGCCAGTGACTTACCCGCACCCGATACCATGAGTGACAAGAAATCCACCGACAAATACCCCGTCAATCTGCTGGAGACGCCCTTTCCGATGCGTGGCGACCTGCCCAAGCGCGAGCCGCAGTGGGTCAAGCAATGGCAGGAAAAGAAGCTCTACGAAAAAATTCGCGCCGCCAGCGCGGGGCGCCCCAAATTCATCCTGCATGACGGCCCGCCATATGCCAACGGGGATATCCATATCGGTCACGCGGTCAACAAGATTCTCAAGGACATGATCGTCAAGGCCCGCAATATGGCAGGCTTCGATGCCGTATACGTGCCAGGCTGGGACTGTCACGGCATGCCGATCGAAATCCAGATCGAAAAGCAGTTCGGCAAACACCTGCCCGTGCAGGAGGTACTGGAAAAGGCGCGCGCCTACGCCAGCACCCAGATCGAGCGCCAGAAGGCCGACTTCATTCGCCTGGGCATCCTGGGCGACTGGCAGAACCCGTACAAGACGATGAATTTCACCAACGAGGCGAATGAAATTCGAGCGCTCGGCAAGATCATCGAATACGGCTATGTGTATCGCGGCCTTAAGCCCGTGAACTGGTGCTTCGACTGCGGCTCGGCGTTGGCCGAGGCCGAGGTCGAATATCAGGACAAAACCGATCTGGCCATCGACGTCGGTTTTCCGTTTGCCGATCCCGAGGCGCTGGCCCGGGCATTTGGCCTGGACAAGCTGCCCTGCCCGGACGGCCACATCGTCGTCTGGACCACCACGCCCTGGACGATTCCCGCCAATCAGGCGCTCAACCTGCATCCCGAGATCGACTACGCGCTGGTCGATACCGCCGAGCGCGGATTGCTGATCCTGGCCGCCGAGCGCGTCGAGGCGTGCCTGAAGGAATATGGCCTTGGCGGTACCGTGCTGGCGACCTGCAAAGGCCAGGCGCTGGCCGGCATCCGCTTCAGGCACCCGCTGACGTCCGCCGACTCGGGCTACGCCCGTCTCTCACCCGTCTATCTGGGGGAATATGTCACGCTGGACACCGGCACGGGTGTGGTTCATTCGTCGCCAGCGTATGGTGTGGAAGACTTTCTGTCGTGCAAGGCCCATGGCATGTCGGATGAAGACATCATCAATCCGGTACTGGGCGACGGCACCTATGCGCAATCGCTGCCGCTGTTCGGCGGGCAATCGATCTGGGAGGCGAACCCGCGCATCGTCGAGGCGCTGAAGAACGCCGGCACGCTGCTGCATGTGGTCAAGTACACCCATAGCTACATGCATTGCTGGCGCCATAAGACGCCGATCATCTACCGCGCGACCAACCAGTGGTTTGCCGGCATGGATACGACGCCATCACCGCAAGCGCCGAGCGGCGGCCGCACGCTGCGCGAGACGGCGCTGGCCGGCATCGAGGCCACGCAATTCTTTCCCGCGTGGGGCAAGCAGCGCCTGCACAGCATGATCGCCCACCGCCCCGACTGGACGCTCTCGCGGCAGCGCCAATGGGGCGTGCCGATGGCATTTTTCGTCCACAAGGAAACTGGCGAACTGCATCCGCGCACGCTCGAGTTACTCGAACAGATCGCCCAGCGTGTCGAGAAAGAAGGGATCGAAGCCTGGCAAAAACTCGAACCGCGCGATCTGCTGGGTGACGAAGCCGAGCAATACGTCAAAAACAAGGACACGCTCGACGTCTGGTTCGATTCCGGCACTACGCACTGGCACGTGCTGCGCGGCTCGCATGCCGATCAGTTGCGCTTTCCCGCCGATCTCTATCTGGAAGGCTCCGATCAGCACCGGGGCTGGTTTCATTCGTCGCTGCTGACCGCCTCGATGCTCGATGGCCAACCGCCCTACAAGGCCTTGCTCACGCACGGTTTTACGGTCGACGGGCAGGGTCGCAAGATGTCGAAATCGGTCGGTAACGTAATCGCGCCGCAGGAAGTTGCCAACAAACTGGGGGCCGAAATCATCCGCCTGTGGGTCGCCTCGACTGACTACTCGGGTGAACTGTCGATCTCCGATGAAATTCTCAAACGCGTGGTGGAAAGCTACCGCCGGATCCGCAACACGTTGCGCTTCCTGCTCGCCAATCTGGCTGACTACAATCACGCGGAGCACGCGCTGCCGCCCGAGCAGTGGCTGGAAATCGACCGCTACTCGGTGGCACTGGCCAACGCCCTGCAAACAGAACTGCTGGCCCACTACGACAAATTCGAATTTCACCCGGTCGTGGCCAAGCTGCAGACATTTTGCTCGGAAGACCTGGGTGGCTTCTATCTCGATATCCTGAAAGACCGCCTCTACACCAGCGCGCCGAACGCGCCTGCCCGCCGCGCCGCACAGAACGCGCTGTACCACATCACTCAGGGGCTGCTCAGAGTGATGGCGCCATTTCTGTCGTTCACGGCCGAGGAAGCCTGGCAAGTGTTCGCCCCCGGCGAAGAAACCATTTTCACGCAAACGTATTACGCCTACCCGAAAATTGGCGACGGCAACGAACTGCTCGAGAAATGGCATCTGCTGCGCGCGGTGCGCGCAGATGTCACCAAAGCGCTCGAGGAGGCCCGCGTGGCCGAGCAGATCGGCTCCTCGCTGCAGGCGGAAGTCGACGTCCGGGTGAGCGGCCGCAAATACGAGATTCTCGCCAGCCTCGGCGACGATCTGCGCTTTGTGCTGATCACTTCGGCTGCGCGTGTGACGCAAGTCGACAGCGTCGAGCAGGAGGCTGTCCAGGTCGTGTCGTCGGCCCACAAAAAATGCGAGCGCTGCTGGCACTACCGCGCCGACGTGGGTCACGATGCGGCTCACCCGACGCTGTGCGGACGCTGCGTTTCAAATCTTTTCGGCACGGGCGAAACCAGGAGAGCAGCGTAATGGCAAGCAAACAAATGGCTCGACGTTCGGCCGGCGCGGGTACCGGCCTGGCACCCTGGCTGGGGGTGGCGGTCATCGTCATCCTGCTCGATCAGATCACGAAACTGGTTATCCTCAAGACCTTTGCCTACGGGGAGTTTCATCGCGTCACGTCATTCTTCAATCTGGTGCTGGTCTACAACCGAGGCGCGGCATTCAGCTTTCTGTCGGCGGCCGACGGATGGCAGCGCTGGTTCTTTACAGCGCTGGGCATCATCGCCGCGGTGGTGATCCTTTGGCTGCTCAAGCGGCACAGCGGGCAAAAGCTCTTTTGCACTGCCCTGGCGCTGATTCTCGGCGGCGCGCTCGGCAACGTGATCGATCGCGTCATCTATGGACACGTCACCGACTTCCTCGACTTCCATCTCAACAGTTGGCACTGGCCGGCGTTCAATGCCGCCGACACAGCCATCACGTGCGGTGCGATACTGTTGATCCTGGATGAATTGCGCCGCGTCAAACGCGGCAAATAACGAGACGACGGGCGCGTCAGGCCGGCGCCAGTGGTGCGTGGCCTGACGCCGAGCCGCCGGCCGACAAAGGACACGTATGGAACTCGCCGACAAAACCATCCTGCTTGGCCTGACCGGCGGTATCGCTTGCTACAAGGTTGCCGAGCTCACGCGGCTGCTCACCAAAGCCGGCGCCGCCGTGCAAGTGGTCATGACCGAGGCCGCGACCCAGTTCATCACGCCGGTCACGATGCAGGCGCTGTCGGGACGCCCTGTATTCACGAGCCAGTGGGACGGGCGCGTCGCCAACAACATGCCGCATATCGATCTGTCGCGCGAAGCCGACTTGATCGTGATCGCGCCGGCATCGACCGATTTTCTGGCCAAGTTGGCGCACGGGCAGTGCGATGATCTGCTGTCGACGCTTTGCATGGCCCGCGATTGTCCGCTCGTCGCCGCGCCCGCGATGAATCGCCAAATGTGGGCCAATCCGGCGACCCAGCGCAACGTTGCCCAGTTGCGCGGCGACGGCATCACCCTGCTGGGCCCGGACAGCGGCGACCAGGCTTGCGGGGAAATCGGCGACGGCCGAATGCTCGAGCCCGAGGCGCTGCTCGAGGCAATCACTGCATTCTTCCAGCCCAAGGTGTTGGCCGGCAAGCGTGTCACCATGACGGCCGGACCAACCTTCGAGCCGATCGATCCGGTGCGGGGGCTGACCAATCTTTCAAGCGGCAAAATGGGCTTCGCGATGGCGCGCGCGGCGGCCGCGGCGGGCGCCTCGGTGCATTTGATCGCCGGTCCCACCGGGTTGCCGACGCCCTATGGCGTGTTGCGCAGCGATGTGCAAACCGCCCAGCAAATGTACGACGCGGCGCTGGCCAGCGCGGCTGGCGCGGACGTATTCATCGCGGTGGCTGCAGTAGCGGACTGGCGCGTCGCGCAGGTGCATGCGAGCAAGATCAAGAAGCAGGACGGGCATGACGTGCCGCACCTGAATTTCGTGCAGAACCCCGATATTCTCGCCGCCGTCGCGCAGCGTCCTCAGGCTCCGTTCTGCGTGGGATTCGCCGCCGAGAGCGACAATCTGGAAGCGCACGGCGAGGAAAAGCGTCGCAAGAAGGGCATCCCGCTATTGATCGGCAATCTGGGGCCCGCCACCTTCGGGCGCGACGACAACGAAGTCGTCCTGTTTGACGCTCACGGTAGCACCCGGCTGCCCCGTGCCGACAAGCAAATGCTGGCCAACACCCTGATCAGAGAAATCGCTCAACGCCTCGACGCCACGTCTCGCCACGCATGACCGACCCGACCGCGCAAACGCCCGGCATCAGCGTGTTCGGCACGCTGGCATCGCTGGCGGCCATTATCTTCTTCGGTTTCATGACTATCGGCATGCCGTTGCCGGTGATCCCCGTGTACGTCAACAAGACCCTCGGCTATGGCTCATTGATGGTGGGCATCGCCGTCGGCATCCAATCGGTGGTCACGCTATCATTGCGCTCATTCGCCGGCCACACCGTCGACACGCGCGGCGCCAAGCGGGCTGTACTGACGGGGCTGTGTGGCTGTGCCGCCGCCGGTGTGCTGTATCGCATTTCCGCCGCGTTCGCCGAGGTTCATCCCGGCATCGCGCTGGGCGTTCTGTTGGCCGGTCGTGCCACGCTTGGCTTCGCCGAAAGCCTGATCCTGACAGGCGGCATGTCGTGGGGCATTGGCCTGCTCGGCCCGGCGCATGCCAACAAAGCAATATCCTGGCAGGGCGTCTCGATGTACACGGCCATCGCACTCGGTGCACCGGCCGGCGCGACTCTGCTGCAACAGTGGGGCTTCACCGCCGTGGCTTACGTGGTGATCGCGCTGCCGCTGATTGCGGGCCTGCTGGCATGGCGGCTGCCAGCCGCAGCCATTACCAACGGCAAGCGTCTGCCGTTTCACAAGGTCGTGGGGCGCGTCTGGCGCCCCGGACTGGCGATGACGCTTGGCAGCATCGGCTATGCGGTGATTGCTGCGTTCATCATGCTGTTCTATGCCAGCCGCCATTGGGATGGTGCAGCTTATGCGCTGACGGCCTACAGCGTCACGTTCATCGGTGTGCGCGTATTGCTGGGGCACTCGGTCGAGCGCTTTGGGGGCATCCGGATAGCCGTGCTCTCGCTGCTCGTCGAAGCGGTCGGGCAGACGCTGCTCTGGACCGCAACCTCCTCGCTGATGGCCCTGGCCGGCGCGGCGCTCACAGGCGTCGGCTTCTCTCTGGTTTTCCCTTCGCTGGGGGTCGAGGCGATTAAACACGTGCCAAGCCAGAACCGCGGCGCGGCACTCGCCGCGTATTCCGGATTCTTCGATCTGGGCCTGGGTTTGATCGGGCCATTGGCGGGGCTGGTAGTCAGTGCCTTTGGCTATGCCGCGATATTCCTGTTCGGCGCGCTCGGCGCTATCGGCGGGGCGATCCTGGCCAGCCGGCTGGCCCGCGCCGATCGATCGCCCAAGCAGGCCAACGCCTGAAGGCGGAACAGCGTGGTGGTATGATCGGCGCGTGCGGCGCCGCGTGCGCAGCCTGTCCATGCCGCGCCACTCGCCATACCAACGCTCATATGACCCGCCCCCCGCTCAGACTCTCCATTCTCGATCAGACGCCGGTAATCGCCGGCCATAGCGTAGCCGATGCCGTTGCCGCGACGGTCGATCTGGCACAGGCCGCCGACGCGCTCGGCTATACGCGTTACTGGTGTGCCGAGCATCACGGCCTGCGCGGCGTGGCCAACCCCGCGCCGGAGGTGATGATCGCGCGCCTTGCCAGCGCCACGCGACGTCTGCGCGTCGGATCGGGCGGCGTAATGCTGCCCTATTACAGTCCATTCAAGGTCGCCGAGCAATTCATGATGCTCGAGGCCTTATTTCCAGGGCGTATCGATCTCGGCGTCGGACGCGCGCCAGGTGGCGACATGCGCACCGCGCAAGCAGTGGCGGACGGTCAATATAATGCTGGCGAGCGTTTCCCGCAGCAGGTTGCCGACTTGTGCGCCCTGCTGGGGGGAACTCTACCCGAGGATCACCGCATGGCTGGCGTGCTGCTGCAACCGGCCGTAGCAACGCGCCCGGAATTATGGATGCTGGGATCGAGCGAATTCGGCGGCCTGTTGGCCGCACAACTCGGCATCCGCTATGCGTTCGCCCATTTCATCAATGCGCAATACGGCGAGCGCGTGAGCGCCGCGTACCGGGAACGCTTTCGCCCCGGGCACGAAGCATCCCCATATTGTGCACTGGCGCTATTCGTGATTTGCGCCGACACCGACGCCGAAGCGGCCGAGCTCGAGTCGGCAGTCGATCTCAGGCGACTGCAAATGGCCTACGGCCTGAACGCCCCGATACCCAGTCTCGCGCAGGCTCGCGAACAAAGCTATAGCGAGCACGATCTGATGCTCATCGAGCGCGAGCGCTCGCGCAGCATCGTCGGCACGCCAGAGCGCGTGAGCGAACGAATGGAGGCGCTACGCGCGCAGTTCGACGCCGATGAAATTATCGTACTGACCGTCGCCGGCAGCTATGAGGCCCGCTTGCGCTCATGTGAATTGCTGGCCCAGTCATTCCAACTCAACTCGCTTTCCTGAAACCTTTTCGCCATGAAACTCGACGTCAAAATTCTCGATCCGCGCATCAAGGACCAATTGCCGCACTACGCTACCCCCGGCAGTGCAGGCCTGGACTTGCGCGCATGCATCGAGACGCCGATCACGCTCGAACCCGGCCAGACCGTGCTGGTGCCAACCGGCCTGGCAATTCATCTTGAAGACCCCGGTTACGCGGCGCTCATCCTGCCACGCTCGGGTCTTGGCCACAAACATGGCATCGTGCTCGGCAATCTGGTCGGACTCATCGACTCGGATTATCAAGGTCAGTTGATGATCTCCACCTGGAATCGCGGGGTGTCGATGTTCACGCTCAATCCGTTCGAGCGCCTCGCGCAATTGGTGGTGGTACCAGTGGTGCAGGTCGAATTCAACCTCGTCGACGAATTCGCCGACAGCGAGCGCGGCGCAGGCGGGTTTGGCAGTACCGGCCGGCGTTGAAGTCCGGCTCCGAAGCATAAAAAAACGCCGCAGTTGCGGCGTTTTTCGTCTGGGCTACCGTGCTACTCGGCTTCGGCGATTTCCGGCTCCGGGCGGGCGGAGCCACTGGCCGGGAAAGTCAGTTGCACCTGATCCTGCTCATCGAGATCCACCGTGACGCGCCCACCATTGGTGAGTTTGCCAAACAGCAGCTCATCGGCCAGAGCGCGACGAATCGTGTCCTGAATCAAGCGCTGCATCGGCCTGGCCCCCATGAGCGGATCGAACCCCTTGCGCGACAGGTATTTCCTGAGCGTGTCGGTGAACACCACTTCGACCTTCTTCTCATGAAGTTGGTCTTCAAGCTGCATGAGGAATTTATCGACGACGCGCAGAATAATCTGTTCGTCAAGCGCCTTGAAGCTGATGATGGCATCGAGCCGGTTGCGGAATTCCGGCGTGAACATCCGCTTGATGTCAGCCATTTCATCACCTGCTTCGCGCTGGGTCGTGAAACCAATGGTCGAGCGGTTCATCAACTCGGCACCCGCGTTGGTCGTCATGATGATGATGACGTTGCGGAAGTCCGCCTTGCGGCCATTGTTGTCGGTCAGCGTGCCGTGGTCCATGACCTGCAGCAGGACATTGAAAATATCCGGGTGCGCCTTTTCGATTTCGTCGAACAGCAATACGCAATGCGGTTTTTTGGAGATCGCCTCGGTCAGCAAGCCTCCCTGGTCGAAGCCGACGTAACCCGGCGGCGCACCGATCAGACGGCTCACCGCATGGCGCTCCATATATTCGGACATGTCGAACCGAATCAATTCGATACCGAGCGTGAAAGCCAGTTGCCGCGCGACCTCGGTCTTGCCGACCCCGGTCGGGCCGGAGAACAGGAAAGCGCCGATCGGCTTGTCCGTCTTGCCCAGCCCGGCGCGTGCCATCTTGATGGAGGCCGCCAGCGCCTCGATCGCCGGATCCTGGCCAAACACGACGCTCTTGAGGTCGCGATCGAGCGTCTGCAATTTGCCGCGGTCGTCCGCCGACACGCTTTGCGCCGGAATACGAGCGATTTTCGAGATGATGTCCTCGATTTCGCCTTTGCCAATGGTCTTTTTCTGTTTGGACTTCGGCAGAATGCGCTGCGCTGCGCCAGCCTCGTCGATCACGTCGATCGCCTTATCGGGCAAGTGCCGGTCCGTGATGAAGCGCGCCGACAATTCCGCCGCCGCACTCAGCGCACTGGCCGAATATTTGATGCCGTGGTGCTCCTCGAAGCGCGACTTGAGACCGCGCAGAATCTGTACCGTTTGCTCGACGGTCGGCTCGACGACATCGATTTTCTGGAATCGCCGCGACAGCGCCGCATCCTTCTCGAAGATGCCGCGATACTCGGCAAAGGTCGTCGCGCCAATGCACTTGAGCTGGCCTGACGAAAGCGCGGGCTTGAGGAGGTTCGACGCATCGAGCGTGCCACCGGAAGCAGCCCCCGCGCCGATCAGCGTGTGGATTTCATCGATGAACAGAATCGCGTTGGCGCGCTCCTTCAGTTCCTTGAGCACTGCCTTGAGGCGCTGCTCGAAGTCGCCGCGATATTTGGTACCAGCCAGCAGCGCACCCATGTCAAGCGAATAGACGTTGGCGTCCGCCAGAATTTCCGGCACCTCGGCCCGTGTCACGCGCCAGGCCAACCCCTCGGCAATCGCGGTTTTGCCCACGCCCGCCTCGCCCACCAGCAGCGGATTGTTCTTGCGCCGTCGGCACAGCACCTGCACCACTCGCTCGACCTCGGATTCGCGGCCGATGAGCGGATCGATGCGCCCCTCGCGGGCCAACTGGTTGAGGTTTTGCGTATATTGCGCCAGCGGGCTTTCCTTGGCCGCAGCGCCTTCCTCGCCCTCGGCACCCCCCTCGCCGGCCTTGGCGGACTCGCTGCTCGCGCCAGTCTTGGTAATGCCGTGCGAGATGTAGTTGACGACATCGAGCCGGGTCACCCCCTGCTGCTGCAGGTAATAGACCGCGTGAGAATCCTTCTCGCCGAAAATCGCGACCAGCACGTTGGCTCCCGTCACTTCCTTCTTGCCATTGGAAGTGGACTGCACATGCATGATCGCGCGTTGAATCACGCGCTGAAAGCCGAGCGTGGGTTGTGTGTCGACTTCATCGCTGCCGGGCACCGTCGGGGTGTTGTCCGCGATGAAATTACGCAGATTCTGTCGCAAGTCGTCCAGATTGGCCGCGCAAGAGCGCAGCACCTCCGCAGCCGTGGGATTGTCCAACAACGCCAGCAGCAGATGCTCGACGGTGATGAACTCATGCCGCGCCTGGCGAGCTTCCATAAACGCCATATGCAGGCTGACTTCCAATTCCTGGGCAATCATGCTTCCTCCATCACGCACTGCAGCGGATGCCCGGACTGCCTAGCGTGGCTAACAACTTGCTCTACCTTGGTCGCAGCGACATCGCGCGTATAGACCCCACAAACTCCGCGACCCTCTCGATGCACCTTGAGCATGATCTGCGTCGCGGTTTCGCGATCCTTGTTGAAGTGTTCCTGGATCACGAAAACGACAAACTCCATGGGAGTAAAGTCGTCATTCAACAACACCACCTTGAACATCGGTGGTGGCTTGAGTTGCTGCTCCTGTCTTTCAGTGACGGTGTCGCCGTGGGTCGTCGGTAAGGTTGCCATACGTCGATTCTAAACAACTCGGGCTGCGCAGCCGTGCCGCCTCGCCACGCGCCGCTTCCCGTCGCTCCGACCTGCCCGACAACGCCAAAAACCGCCAGCCCAGGGGTGGCTGCACTCTATGTAAGCAGCTTAACCCAAAATTCAAGAGCGTGCGGCCCTTTCATTTGAGGGCGGCCGATATCCGGGAAAAACCTAATAAATGATGGGGTCTAAACCGCCAAAAACCCCTTGACACTATCGCGCATTACCGCAAACAATCATTATGGCGCTTTTCCACACTCAGCAGTTGTTCGATAGCTCAATAGAAAAGGTGCCTTGGTGAGCCTGTGAGGAGAGAACGGCTGCTGTCGTTCGGCTTTTCGGATGCGCTCGTTGTTGCGGTGATGTGTAGTAGTAGTAACTGAATTAGGGGAAGTTTGTATGGCACTCGGTACGGTGAAATGGTTCAACGATGCCAAAGGGTTCGGTTTTATTACCCCGGATGAAGGCGGCGAGGACCTCTTTGCGCATTTTTCTGCGATTCAAATGAACGGGTTCAAAACCTTGAAGGAAGGCCAGCGCGTCTCTTTCGAAGTAGTGCAGGGCCCGAAAGGCAAGCAAGCGTCGAACATTCAGGCAGCGCCCTGAACGCCGCATCACTGCTTGCAATCGCAGACCCGGCCTCGGCCGGGTTTTTATTTGCCCGCCGCAGATGCGAAAAAGAGGCAAAACCGCCCTCTTCTCGCACGACGGGAATCCCGCGACTTACATATTGTCGATCATGACCTGACCAAATCCGGAGCATGACACCTGGGTCGCGCCCTCCATCAGGCGAGCGAAATCGTAGGTCACCTTCTTGGAAAGGATCGATTTTTCCATCGACGCGATGATCATATCGGCTGCTTCGAACCACCCCATGTGGCGCAGCATCATCTCGGCCGAAAGAATCTCGGAGCCCGGATTCACGTAGTCCTTGCCGGCGTACTTGGGTGCCGTTCCGTGCGTCGCTTCGAACATGGCCACCGAGTCCGACAGATTGGCACCGGGCGCGATCCCAATGCCGCCGACCTGAGCGGCGAGCGCATCGGAGATGTAATCGCCATTGAGATTGAGCGTCGCGATCACGTCGTATTCGGCCGGGCGCAAAAGAATCTGCTGCAGGAACGCGTCGGCAATCGAATCCTTGATCGTGATTTCCTTGCCAGTCTTCGGATTCTTGAATTTGCACCACGGGCCGCCGTCGATCAGCTCAGCACCGAATTCCTTTTGTGCGAGATCGTATCCCCAGTCACGGAAGCCGCCTTCCGTGTATTTCATGATATTGCCCTTGTGCACCAGCGTGACCGATTGACGGTCATTGTCGATCGCGTACTGAATCGCCTTGCGCACCAGGCGTTGGGTGCCTTCCCGGGAAACCGGCTTGATGCCGATGCCCGACGTCGACGGGAAGCGAATCTTCTTGACGCCCATCTCATTTTGCAGAAAAGCGATGACTTTTTTGGCCTGCTCGGATTCGGCTTCCCACTCGATTCCGGCATAGATGTCCTCCGAGTTTTCCCGGAAAATCACCATTTCGATCTTCTCCGGCGCGCGGACCGGTGAGGGAACCCCCTTGAAGTAGCGCACTGGCCGCAGGCACACGTAGAGGTCGAGCTCCTGGCGCAGCGCCACGTTCAACGAGCGGATACCGCCGCCCACGGGAGTCGTCAGCGGCCCCTTGATCGACACGACGTATTCCTTGAGCACCTGCAAGGTTTCTTCCGGCAGCCAGACGTCAGGCCCGTATACCTTGGTCGATTTTTCGCCTGCGTAGATTTCCATCCAGCTGATCTTGCGCTTGCCCTGATAAGCCTTCTGCACCGCCGCGTCGACCACCTTGATCATCACCGGCGTAATATCGAACCCGGTACCGTCACCCTCGATATAGGGAATGATGGGATTGTTGGGAACGTTCAGGGAAAAATCCTTGTTGACCGTGATTTTTTCCCCGGCCGGAACTTTGATGTGCTGATACATGATCGACTCCATTGAACTTGCAGTTGACTACGCGCGGCCAGACCGGCGCCGCCGGCAAACACGCCCCATTTTAACGATGGTTTGCGCACAGACCTGATCACTCAAGTCTTATATAAGACACAAGACTAGGTTTCGTATTATGCATTAGTATTTCACGCTTTGCCATATCGTTGGCGCTCGCCGTGCCCAGTTTCCACGCCCACATGACATTAATCATCCTCAACAAGCCGTTTGGCACGATCTGCCAATTTTCGCCCCATCCGTCCCGGCCGTCGCTCGCGGATTGGGTCAATGTACCGAACGTCTATCCCGCCGGGCGCCTGGATGCCGATAGCGAAGGTCTGCTGTTGCTGACCGACGACGGCAGGCTGCAAGCGGCGATCAGCCACCCAAACCATAAAATGCCCAAGACGTATTGGGCACAGGTCGAGGGTACGCCCAGCCAGGCGGCCATTCAGGCGCTGCAAGCAGGCATCGATTTGGGCGATTTTGTCACCCAGCCATGCCAGGCTCGAACGATCGAGGCACCGACGACCCTTTGGCCGCGCAACCCGCCGATACGTTACCGGGCCACGATCCCGACCAGTTGGCTGGAGATGACGCTGGCCGAAGGGAAAAACCGCCAAGTCAGGCGCATGACCGCGGCGCTCGGGTTTCCGACGCTGCGTCTGATACGAGTGGCGATCGGCCCGCTCAACGTGTTTGACATGCAATTGGCGCCAGGCAGTTGGCGGGAATTGGCGCCGCAAACATTGCCGTTATCCGTGACGCCCCCTGAGCGTCGCCGGACCGGGGCCAGTCGCGCGCGGTGAGCAAAAAATTCGCGCCGCGTCACCCGGTGTCAACCGAATCCCCAATGCCGCGTTATTTGAGGTGACTCAATGCGGGTCATAAAGTTAATTAACTCGTCTCACGGCTCAAGAGGATTCTCATGAACAAGCTGATCGCTGCTTTGGTTGCTGGTCTGTTCGCTACCGGCGTTTTCGCACAAACCACCGCGCCGGCCACCGCCGCGCCTGCCGCCGCTACCGCCCCGGCCACCGCCGCTCCGGCCGCTGAACCGGCACCGGCAGCCAAGCCTGCCGCCAAGAAAGCCCACAAAGCCACCAAGAAGCACCACGTGGTGCGTCATCACAGCAAGAAGAAAGCGGCCAAGAAGCCGGCCGCCAAGTAATTCCGGTCTTGCCGGACTCAAGCAGGTTGCTTCGGCAACCTGCTTTTTTTATTTTGGCAAAGAAACATTTTCCGGCCGCCCGTTTCAAATCGAAGCAAAGCCGTAGTACGCTTAGCCGGGACGATACGTCCACCAAATTCTCTCAACTTAGCGGAGTGTTTCCGTGCTCGTCATCCTGCGCAAGATTTCCCCTCTGCTGTGCGGCCTCTCCCTTGCGGCCCTGTCCTTCTTTTCGCCGATGGCGACCGCGCAGATCAAGCCGGCGAGCCAATTTCCGACCATCGAGCTGACCGCAGGCATTTATCTGGTCAAGGCCGAGGTCGCAGCCAACGAACCCGATCGGGAACAGGGCCTGATGTACCGGACACAGCTACCGGCCAATCAGGGCATGCTATTTATTTTCGAGCAACCCGCCGGTCATTGCTTCTGGATGAAAAATACCTTCCTGCCGCTGTCGATCGCCTTTCTTGCCGACGATGGCACCATCGTCAATATCGAGCGGATGGCGCCGCAGACCGAAAGCAATCATTGCCCGACGCAACCGGTAAGGTTCGCACTCGAAATGAATCAAGGCTGGTTCAGCGAAAAGGGTATCAAGCCGGGCATGCGTATCGCCGGTCTGCCGCAGCCCCGCTAAGCCTTGCCCAAGTCGGGAGATACGGCCATAAAAAAACCTCGCCAACGGGCGAGGTTTTTTTGAGGAGTGTCTGGCAGCTCAGGCGAAATTCTTCGCGGCGAAATCCCAGTTCACGAGATTCCAGAACGCCTCGACGAATTTCGGACGGGCATTGCGGTAATCGATGTAGTAAGCATGCTCCCACACGTCGATCGTCAGCAAGGGCTTGTCGGTCGTGGTCAACGGAGTAGCGGCATTGCTCGTATTGACGATATCGACCGAGCCGTCGGCTTTCTTGACCAGCCACGTCCAACCCGAACCGAAATTGCCGGCGGCCGACTTGCTGAATGCCTCCTTGAACGCGTCGACCGAACCCCATTTTTTGCTGATGGCGTCGGCCAGCGCACCGGTCGGTTGACCGCCGCCCTTGGGCGACAGGCTATTCCAGAAGAAAGTGTGATTCCAGATTTGTGCCGCGTTGTTGAAAACGCCGCCTGACGCTTTCTTGATGATGTCTTCGAGGCCCAGGTTTTCGAACTCGGTGCCTTTGACCAGATTGTTCAGATTCGTCACATAGGCTTGATGGTGCTTGCCATAGTGATACTCCATGGTTTCTTTGGAGATATGCGGTTGCAGCGCGTCAAGCGCATATGGCAGGGGGGGAAGCTGATGTTCCATAGTGTTTTCCTTTGTGCTCTGAGGGGAACCCGAAAAGAACTATCCGGAACGGACCATTGTAGGCCAGATGAAATAACCCCGCAAACACGAAGGGTTCCCGGGCTATGCGGTGACGGCGGCACTCCCGGCAGTTCGCGCAAATTTTGACGGCGTTATGTGCAGATTGTCAGCAGTTATCGGCTTGAACACCATGCAAGTCAATCAAAAAGTATCGTCTAGCCTGACTTGCACATCACCAATACGAAGGTCGGCAGCCCCTTCGGCCAAGTGCACCGTTACCTGACGGCCAGGCTGCAGCCGATGCGGATCACGCACCGCCCGGCCGCGCTCGTCGAGTAGCGCAGCGTAGCCGCGCGCGAGTGTGTGGCGAGGGCTGAGCAGCTCGAGCCGGGCCGACAGATCGGCGGTGCGGGCGCCGCTGCGCTCGAGCTGGCGTAGCATCGCGGCAGCGTGCCGCTCACCAAGCCGGGCCAGATGCGCCTGCGCCGACGCGACTTGCGGGCGCGCCTGCGCCACGCGTAGCGCAAGCAAGCCGACCCTGCCCCGCTCGCGCACGACCGGTTGCACCAGGGCGTGATGCAATCGCGCCGACATATGTTCAAGCCGGCTGCGATGCTGTGCCAATTGCTCGCGCGGACTGACCAATCCTCGCGTCAGCCAATCGAGCTGCTGCGTGCGACGCTCCAGGCCGCGCGTCATCGCGTGCCGCAGACGTTCGCCGAGGCGTCCGAGGACGCGCAAGCATTCGTCGCGAGAGGCACTGACCAGTTCGGCGCCTGCGGTCGGCGTGGGCGCGCGCACGTCCGCCACGAAATCGGCGATCGTGAAATCTGTTTCATGACCAACCGCGCTGATGACGGGCAGGCGACTGCCCACAATCGCATGCGCTAGCACCTCTTCGTTGAACGCCCACAGATCCTCGATCGAGCCGCCGCCTCGGCATAGCAGCAGAGCGTCCACCTCGGCCCGCGCATTCGCCGTCTCGATCGCGGCAGCCAGGCGTGCGGCCGCATCGGCACCCTGCACCGGCACGGGATACACGATCACCGACAAATGCGGCGCGCGACGCGCCAGCGTGGTCAGCACGTCGCGCAAGGCGGCCGCCTGCAGCGACGTCACCACACCGACGCTGCGAACGAATGCAGGCAGCGCCCGCTTGCGCTGGGCGTCGAACAACCCCGCGGCAGCCAATTTTTCTTTCAGCCGTAGAAACGCCTCATAAAGATTGCCCTGACCGGCGCGGCGAATCGCTTCGACATTCAGTTGAACCTCCCCGCGTGGCTCATACATGGACAGCAGCGCGCGCACCTCGACGCGATCACCCTCGCGCGGCGAAAAATCCGCGTGCTGTGCCCGGCCGCGGAACATTACGCAACGCATTTGCGCTCGCGCGTCCTTGATCGAGAAATACCAATGCCCGCTGGTAGCCCGGGTGAAGTTGGAAATCTCGCCGCTGACCCACGCAAGCGGGAAATTTCGTTCGAGCACAGCAGCCACGCTGCTGTTCAATTCTGAAACACTTATGGCCCGATCCGCAGCAAATCCGGGCTTTTTCTCGTCCCAATCAGTTTTCATGCGGGTTGGCCAGCCAAATTCTTTCCACAGACTCGGGTTATCGGGGCTTTTCGATCAATATCTCGCCCTTCAGAAGAGATATCAATTACAACCAGTTGATTTTTATAAATATTCACTGTCAAAAAAAATAATTTCACTCACGCGACGCGGTCCAAAGCAGAAAGTTAAATTGCCGACGGGCGAGATGTTCACAAAGTTATCCACAGATTGCGAAATTATTCTAATCACATTTCTTAATCTCAACGCTTCATTTTTGTTACGCATAATGCCGTTTATTTTTGGACCGTAGGGAGCAAACGCCTTCCGAACAATCACTTACGGCCGGTTCAACTTTTTGGGTCAGGTACTTCGAGGCACCGCATCGCTAAAACCACCTTGCCCATCGTGCGGGGGCGCGCTAGAGTGCGGCCTGTTCAGGACGTTCCCTTCATTCCGCATCACGAGGTTCAGATTGTTTGCCGTTATCAAGGCCGCCGGCTGGCCCATTTGGCCGCTATTGATTGCCTCCATCGTTGCGCTGGCCTTGATTGTCGAGCGAACGATCAGCCTGCGGCGCGACCGTGTGCTGCCCCCCGACGTGCTCGACAAGGCGCTGCAACTCGTGCGGCGCCCGCATGCCAAGAGCAGCGAGGCGCTCGAGCAGATGGCTCTCGCCTCGGCGCTCGGGAAGATTCTCGTGACCGGCGTGCGATTCGTCAGTCAAAACCCCGACGCCCCCCGCGATGTCGCCAAAGAGACCATCGAGGAGACCGGCCGTGCCGTCGCGCACGAGCTGGAGCGTTACCTGAGCGCGCTTGGCACAATTGCCTCGGTGGCGCCGTTGATGGGATTGTTCGGCACGGTAGTCGGCATGATCGAGATCTTCGGGTCGCAAACTGCGGCAGGCACTGATCCGACGCAATTGGCCCACGGCATTTCAGTGGCGCTCTACAACACAGGCTTCGGCCTCATGATTGCCATTCCGGCAATGATTTTCTACCGATATTTCCGCGCCCGCGTGGACGCGTATCTGGTGGAGCTCGAAACCCAAGCCGTGCATTTCCTCGATGCGACCGTGCCGCGTCACTAAGGCCCAGGAACCCGACCGATGAATTTTCGCCGCGGATTGGAGAAGGTCGAGCCGGAGATCAACCTGATCCCGCTCATCGACGTCCTGCTGGTGATTCTCATTTTTTTGATGATCACCACGACCTATACGAAATACACGGCGCTCAAGGTCACGCTGCCGGTGGCCGACGCGAACACGGCGTTGCCCGTCCCGGAGAAAATCGTAGTTTCAGTCGGCGCCGACGGCACCTACGCGATTGACCGACGGGTTCTGGCCGACAGCGCTCCGACGACGCTTAACGCGGCACTCAAACAAGCCGCGGACGCTGCGCGCAGCCGTGCCAATGGCGGGGAGCCCGTGCTCATTATCAATGCCGACGCGCAGTCCACACACCAGGCCGTCATCAACGTCATGGAAGCCGCGCGCCTGGCCGGACTGTCGCATCTGACATTCGCCACACGCGCCAACCCGAGCGCCGGACGATGAGCTTGCCTGCCGTGAGCGTGCGCTCGGCCAGTCTCCGCCGCCTGACAGGTGCGCTGAGCGCGCATATTGCCGCGCAGTGGCAGGCACGCGGCGCGCTGGCGTGGTGTCTATGGCCGCTGTCACAGGTATTCGGCGGCATCGCCGCACTGCGGCGCGCGGCTTACGCGCGCGGTTGGCTGACCAGCCACCGGCTTCCGGTGCCAGTGGTCGTGGTCGGCAACCTGACGATCGGCGGCACGGGCAAAACGCCGACCGTGATCGCCCTGGTGGCGGCCCTGCGCGAGGCCGGATTCACGCCGGGCGTGCTCTCGCGCGGCTATGGAGTTCGCCTGACCCAACCCCGCGAGGTCAACGAGACAACCGCCGCGCACGAAGTTGGCGACGAGCCGCTGCTGATCGCTCGCCGCAGTGGGGTGCCCGTGTGGGTCTGCCCCGACCGGGTCGCGGCCGGCAAGGCTTTGCTGACGGCGCACCCTGCCTGCGACGTGCTGGTTTGCGACGACGGCCTGCAGCACTACGCGCTGCAGCGGGACGTCGAAATTGCCGTGTTCGACCGGCGCCTGGCCGGCAACGGATTCCTGCTGCCGGCCGGCCCGCTGCGCGAGCCATTGACGCGCCCGCGCGATGCCAACCTGATCAATTCGAGCCAGCGCGGCGATATGCCTGACTGGCCCGAAACTTTCCAGCTGACGCTGCAGCTCGACCTGGCGTGGTGCGTCAGCCAGCCCGAGCTGCAGCGTCCGCTGGACCATTTTTCCGGGCGGCGCGTACTGGCTGCAGCCGGCATCGGGGTGCCCGAGCGTTTTTTCGCGGCGCTGCGCGCTGCCGGGCTCAGCATCGATACCCTGCCGCTACCCGATCATTACGACTTCGCGCGCAACCCGTTCGACGGCGTCACCGCCGACACCATCCTGATCACCGAGAAGGATGCAGTAAAATGCTTGGCATGGCGCGACCCCCGTCTGTGGGCGGTACGCGCGCAAGCGACGCTCGATGCGCGCTTCGTATCCCTGGTTGTGGAGAAATTGCGTGGACACCCGACTGTTTGAAATTCTCGTCTGCCCCTTGTGCAAAGGTCGGCTGGAATATGACCGCAAGGCACAGGAACTCATTTGCCACGCCGACAAGCTCGCCTATCCGATTCGAGACGGCATTCCGATCATGCTCGCGGATGAAGCACGGCAATCGGTCGAGGGCACGCCCGTGCCCAGCACCGATTAACCTCGCGCGGTGCTGCATCGACATGACGATCCCGTTTATCGCTGTCATTCCCGCTCGGCTCGCATCGACTCGGCTGCCCAACAAGCCGTTGGCGGATTTGGCGGGCAAACCCATGGTGGTGCGTGTAGCCGAACAGGCGCAACGCTCGGGCGCCGCGGCCGTGGTCATCGCCACCGATGCCACCAGTGTGGTTGACGCGGCGCGCGAGCACGGTATCGAAGCCATTCTGACCCGCCCCGATCATCCGTCCGGCACCGACCGGTTGGCGGAGGTCGCCGGGCGGCTGGGGTGGCCCGACGATGCGCTGGTGGTCAACGTACAGGGCGACGAACCGTTGATCGACCCGAACCTGATCAGCGCCGTGGCGGTTCATTTGGCAAGTCATCCGGAATGCGCGCTGGCCACCGCGGCCCATCCGATCTCGGCGCCGGCCGACGTTTTCAACCCGAACGTAGTCAAAGTGGTGCTCGACGCGCAACAGCGCGCGCTGTACTTCTCGCGCGCCCCGATTCCCTGGTCGCGCGATGCGTGGCAAGCGCATTGGCCTGACGTTGCGAGCATGCCCATGCCGCCAGCTACCGTCTACCGGCACATTGGCTTATATGCCTACCGTGTCTCGTTTTTACGCACTTATCCGACGCTCGCCCAGGCGCCGCTGGAACTGGCCGAATCGCTCGAACAATTGCGTGCCCTGTGGCACGGCGAGCGAATTGCGGTACTGCTGACCGATCATGCGCCCGCGCCCGGCATCGATACGCCGGAAGATCTGGCGCGGGTGCGTGCGCTGCTCTCCGACTAGGCGGGATTTCTCTCGCGCCGAGCCCGCCACCGACTAGACAAACGTGGCCGCAAATCCCGGCGCCGGGCCACCGGCATGGCATAATCGCTGCTGAATATCGCGAGGCGGGACCAGCTCGTAGGAATTTGGCGCCGCCACGGCTTGCCGGACACCTGCTCTCCTCGCAGTGCCCCAGAATTCACAAATCATAAACTGTCAGGAGTCAACCGATGCGTTTGATCTTACTGGGCGCGCCCGGGGCCGGCAAAGGCACCCAAGCGACCTTTATCAAAGAAAAGTACGGTATCCCGCAAATTTCCACCGGTGATATGCTGCGTGCCGCAGTCAAGGCGGGTACGCCGCTGGGACTGGCCGCGAAGAAATTCATGGACGCGGGGGAACTGGTATCCGACGAGGTCATTATCGGCATGGTCAAGGAACGCCTGACTCAGTCCGATTGCGCCAATGGATATCTGTTCGACGGTTTCCCCCGGACCATCCCGCAAGCCGAGGCGATGAAGCAGGCTGGCGTGCCGATCGACTACGTGCTTGAAATCGACGTGCCGTTCGACGAGATCATCACTCGCATGAGCGGGCGCCGCGCGCATGTCGCCTCGGGCCGCACCTATCATGTCGTTTTCAACCCGCCCAAGGTCGAGGGTCTGGACGACGTCACTGGCGAGCCGCTGATTCAGCGCGAGGACGACAAGGAAGAGACGGTACGCAAGCGGCTGGAAGTCTACGACGCGCAGACCAAGCCATTGATTGCCTATTATTCGAATTGGGCCCGGCACGGAGATCCGAACGCCAAGGTCGCCGCGCCACAATACCGGCAGATTTCGGGACTCGGCTCGGTCGAGGCCATCCGCGACCGCGTTTTCGCCGCGCTCGGTTGAGGCTCTCTGGGTCTATCCATCAGGCCGGGCGGTTGGCCGGCCAAGGCGGCTCCGGCCGCTTTTTTTACGGGTGCAATTGACGTATACGTCAATTGCCTGCGCGGCCGTCGCTTGTGATAGTCGCCCCACTCATTCGTTTTCGGGAGTTCAGCGTGGAAATCAACGGCAATGTATTCCTCATCACCGGCGGCGCCTCGGGCCTTGGCGCGGGTACGGCGCGCATGCTCGCCGATAACGGCGGCATCGTGGTGCTGGCCGATCTGAACGACGAGGCCGGCACCCGCCTGGCGAGCGAACTCGGCGGGCAGTTCGTGCACTGCGACGTGACCCAGGAAGCGGACGGGCAGGCTGCCGTGGCGGCGGCCAGGGCATTGGGCCCCTTGCGCGGTCTGGTCAACTGCGCCGGCATCGCCATCGGCACCAAAACGGTTGGCAAAGATGGCCCCCACCCGCTGGCCCAGTTCGCCAAGGTGATCAACATCAACTTGATCGGCACGTTCAACATGATTCGGCTGGCCGCCGAGGCAATGAGCCAGGGCGAACCCAACGCCGGGGGCGAACGTGGCGTGATCGTCAACACGGCTTCGGTGGCCGCATACGACGGGCAAATTGGGCAAGCGGCTTATGCCGCATCGAAGGGCGGCATCGTCAGCCTGACGCTGCCGGTGGCGCGCGACCTCTGCCGCAGCGGAATCCGGGTGATGACGATCGCGCCAGGCATTTTCGAAACGCCGATGTTGCTGGGCATGCCCCAGGGAGTGCAGGACGCGCTGGGCAAAATGGTGCCGTTCCCGCCGCGCCTGGGCAAGCCGGCCGAATATGCGATGCTGGTCAAGCAGATCCTGACCAATCCGATGCTCAACGGCGAGGTCATTCGCCTGGACGGCGCAATCCGCATGCAGCCGAAGTAGCTGGCCACGCGGTCGGCTCGAGCGCATTCCGGCACCGGGCCGGCCCGGGCACGCGGGAGTTTTTCAGCACCCAGCTAGAGTGAATGCACCATTTCAGATCATGGCGCGGGCGCGTCGCTGCTCTAGAATGGACGCCTGAACCCACTTGGCAGGGGGCCTCCGCATGAAGACCTTGGCTGAACAAATGTCGTTCTACCAGCGCTATCACCGCAGTCCAAAAAACCGCCTGACCCATTTCATCGGCGTGCCGGCCATCATGCTGGCCCTGTTGCAGTTGCTCTCGTGGCTGCGATTCGGCGCCAGCGGCCTGAATGCCGCCCAGCTGTTTGTACTGATCCTGCTGGTCTACTACTTTCTGCTCGATGTCCCGCTTGCCCTGGCCATGACCGCCTTTTCGGCGATCCTGCTGTGGCTCGCCGAGCGGCTGGCAGATCTGCCGGTTGGGCGCGGCCTGATTGCTTTTGCAATCTTGTTCGTCGGCGGCTGGACTTTTCAGTTGGTGGGTCACCGCTTCGAGGGGCGCAAACCGGCGCTACTGGATAATTTCTGGCAGGTTTTTATTGCGCCGATATTTCTGATGGCCGAGCTGTTTTTCCACTTTGGTTATAAACCGGGGTTGCGGCGGGAGGTCGAACAGCGCGCCCAATCGACCTAGGCAGAGCTCTCCCCGCTTGGGTCGCTCAGTCTGCCGCGCCGCCCAGCTTGCCCAGGTCAGCCGGCGTTTCACGAATCGCCTGGGCGTCGCTCGCGTCCGGCTGTTTCTGCAAGTAGTACTGCAGGTCCTCCTGAGCCTGACGCACGTGATGCAGGCGCGCATAGGCCAACCCCCTGTCTCGCCGCTCGTCCAACGCGTGTGGCAACACCAGCACCATGCGCTCCTGAACGGCCAATAATCGCTCCCACCGCTCGTTCTGTGTATAAATGACTTTCAGATTACGCAGCATCCTGGCAAGAATTTCCCGCGGCGAAGCGGGTTCCAGGAACGGGTGCAGCAATGCCCAAAGCGCCAATTCCTGCCCATTTTGCTCAGCCTCGCCGCGGTAGTGGCTCAGATACGGCTCGACCAGCTCGAGCAGGCGAGCCGGTGATAGCGATTGCCCGGTCAGCGGATCGATCACGACATCGCCTCCCGGCACCGACAGGCGCAGCAGAAAATGTCCGGGAAATGACAACCCTCGCAGCGGCAGCCCGAGTTGCTGACCGATTTCCATATACAGGACCGCCAGCGAAATCGGGATGCCTCGCCGGGTCTGCAATACGATATTCAGATAGCTGTTATCGGGATGATAGAAATCGTTCTGGTTTCCCGCGAAACCCAGCTCCCGAAAAAAGAAGTGATCGAGCAACTGCAGCTTTTGCAGGGGGCCGGCATCGGCCGGCACGCGCTGCATGACGCGCATCGCCAATTTATCGATTTCCGCGAGCACACCCTGAATATCGAGATCAGGGTAGGCGTCCTGCGCCAGGGCCACGGCCGCCTCGGTCAGCGGCAAACTTGCGTCGTCCGCGACCAGCGTGGCGAAATATTCAAGCATCCTGATCATCACGCAGCCGTCCGCTTGCGGAAGGCACCGAACTTGAACCCCATTGCCAGCAGGGCGCCGAAATAAACGGCCGCGCTCACGACTAGGCTGGCGCCGAGCAAGGCAATGCGCGCCAGCGGCCGATCATGCAGACCGATCCAATCGAAATTCTGTACGAACCACATCAGGACACCAGCCAGAATAAGGCAGGCGGCAAGCAGCTGAACGAAAAACAACCCCCAACCAGCCGTCGGTCGATAGATGCCGCGCCGATACAGCCCGGCGAACAGCAGTATGGCATTCATGCAGGCGCCCACGCCGATCGACAGCGACAAGCCGGCATGCGCGAACAAGGGCACGAACGCAAGGTTGGAGAGCTGCGTAATACACAACACGAAGATCGCAATCTTCACCGGCGTCTTGATGTCCTGCTTGGCATAAAACCCCGGCGCCAGAATCTTGATCAGAATCAGGCCGATCAATCCCACCCCATAGGCCGTGAGCGCTCGCGAGGTCATTATCACGTCAGTAGCGTCGAAGCGGCCGTATTGGTAGAGGGTGGCGGTCAGCGGCTCGGCGTAGACGAGCAGGCCAACGGCACACGGCAGCGCGAGCAGAAACGTCAGCCGCAACCCCCAGTCGAGTAACGCGGAATATTCGACCGGGTCGGCATCTGCATGCGCCTTCGACAGGTTAGGCAACAGGATCG
This sequence comes from Pandoraea sp., assembly GCF_004297875.1. GTDB lineage: Bacteria > Pseudomonadota > Gammaproteobacteria > Burkholderiales > Burkholderiaceae > Pandoraea. The sequence goes on from NZ_SCSK01000006.1 coordinate 149,599, forward strand.
TGCCCAGCGCCACGCCCAGCAGCGCGGTGGGAAATTCCATCAGGCGATCGGCATAAGCCAGCCACGAAACGCTGCCCTGCGCCAGCCGTGACGCGATGTTGGTATTGATGATCAGACTGATCTGCGCCACCGAGACGGCCAGCGTCGCCGGCACCATCTTGGCCAAGACCCGTTTGACTCCGCGATTGCGCAGCGCGGCCAGCACGCTCCAGCCAAAGCGCGGCAGCATGCCGATTTTGATCAGCGCCGGAATCTGAATCGCCAACTGCACCACGCCACCGAAAATGACCGCGTAGGCCAGGCCGTAAACGGGTGTCGCGAGGTGAGGAGCGATCCAGAGCGCCGTGACGATAAAGCTGATATTCAGCAGCACCGGCGCAAAGGCCGGCAAGGAAAATTGCTTCCAGGTATTGAGGATTGCCGCAGCCAGGGTCGTCAGGGAAATGAAGGTAATGTACGGAAACATCACCCGCGTCATGAAAACCGCGGCACCGAACGCCTGCTGCTCGCGGCTCAGCCCGGTGGCAACCACGTACACCACGCCGGACGCGCCAACGACGCCCAGCACCGTCAGCGTGAGCAGCGACCACAGCATGACGGTAGCCACCGAGTCGATCAGGCTCTTGGTTTCCTCGGAGCCGCGCTGACTCTTGAATTCCGCCAGGATCGGCACGAACGCCTGGGAAAAAGCCCCCTCGGCGGAGAGTCGCCGCAGCAAATTCGGAATGCGGAACGCGACGTTGTAAGCGTCGGTCATCTGGCTGGCGCCAAACATGCGCGCAATGAGTATTTCACGTATGAGCCCGGTGACGCGCGAGAGCATCGTGAACCCACTGACCGTGAGGAGAGCTTTGAGCAAATTCATGTTGCGCGTATTATACGCGCGGCCATGAGCGCCGCATGATTAACGATTGCAAAAAAAGCCGGGCTTGTAGTACAATCGCCGGTTTCGAAGTCAATGGATTGCTTCCTGGCCACCGTGTCTCCCAGGGAGCCGTGCCACTCAGCAATTCAAGGAATTCACATGGCAAATACCGCACAAGCCCGCAAACGGGCCCGTCAGAACACCAAGCAAAACGCGCACAACGCTCCGCTGCGCTCGCGTTATCGCACGGCCATCAAGGCTGTTCGCAAGGCCATCGCCTCCGGCGACCAGGCCGCCGCGACCGCCGCGCTGCGCGATGCCCAGAAAACCATCGACATCATTGCCGACAAGCGCATCGTTCACAAGAACCGCGCCGCGCGCAACAAGAGCCGTCTGGCCTCGGCCATCAAGGGCATGACCGCCGCCGCTTAAATCCGGCCTGCGCGATCGCAGCCGCCCCATCATGGGTGCGGCACAAAAAAACCCGCATTCGTTGCGGGTTTTTTATTTCCGACCGACGCTCAAGGCGCGAGCCAAACATGCCGACACGGGCGTATCCGGCTCAAGCCGCGGGCGGTAAATCTCCCGAAGCGTCCGGAATCGAGCACGCCTCAGTCATTTGCAGTCCGTTATCGCGCGCGAAATTCAACACGAAATCGAACGCCATCGGCTCGATATCCCGCAGACGCTCGTCGATCACGACGCATTTGAGATCACCAACCATGACCGGGCGGACATAAGGGGAATATTGCAGCCGCGTGTTTGGGCCGCTACCGCCCCGCCCGAAACAGGACATGACACCACATAACCTTTCAGCCCAATCGCTTGGCCTGAATTTTTTACCATCCCGGGTGATGCCCTGGATGAAATACTCGCGCGCAGGAACCTGGTCGGCCATATCGCTTCATCACCTCTAAAAACAGCCGGCACTGGCGCCGCGGGTAGTGGCTCCGGCCTGAGGGAGTATTATATCTTATATAAGACTTACCCCAGCAAAACTCGCGTCTAAAAATGCGGCACCGACCCCCAGTCCCCGGTATCGACGCAACGTCGCGCCAACAGCCAATCATACCGCCGGCGGGTGGCATGCAAGCGATTTGATAGACTATAGGATTGTCGATGCCCCGGCGCTTTGACTGCCCATTTTGAGAGCCATGCCAAGATGACCGCCAAATCTATCAAGCATTACCTGCAATTCAACGACTTCACGCTGGAAGAGTACGGTTATGTGCTGGAGCGCGCCCGCATTCTGAAACAGAAGTTCAAGAACTACGAAACGTATCATCCGCTGCATGACCGAACATTGGCCATGATTTTCGAGAAAAGTTCGACGCGGACCCGTTTATCGTTCGAAGCGGGCATTCACCAATTGGGCGGCCATGCAGTATTTTTGAACACGCGCGACACACAACTCGGGCGGGGAGAGCCGATCGAAGATGCGGCCCAGGTGATCTCGCGCATGGTCGACATCATCATGATCCGCACGTTCGGGCAGGATATTCTCGAACGCTTCGCCGAATACTCGCGGGTACCGGTCATCAACGGCCTGACCAATGAATACCATCCATGCCAGGTGCTGGCAGACATCTTCACCTTTTACGAACATCGCGGCCCGATTCAGGGTAAGACAGTGACCTGGATCGGCGATGCAAATAACATGTCGTACACCTGGATTCAGGCGGCCGAAATCTTCGGTTTCACATTCCACATCTCGACGCCGCCTGGCTACCGCCTCGACCCGGCGATGGTCAATGACTCGAGTCGCGCGTATCTGCGCGAATTTGACGATCCCCGCGCGGCGTGTGCTGGCGCCGATCTGATCTCGACCGACGTGTGGACCAGCATGGGCTACGAAGCCGAGAACGAGGCCCGCAAGGCGGCATTCGAGAACTGGTGCGTTGACGCCGACCTGATGGCACAGGCCAAACCGGATGCCCTGTTCATGCACTGCCTGCCCGCGCACCGCGGCGAGGAGGTCAGCGCCGAAGTCATCGACGGCGCCCAAAGCGTCGTGTGGGACGAAGCGGAGAACCGGCTGCACGTTCAAAAAGCGCTGATGGAATACCTGCTGTTGGGCAAACTGAATTGATGCGGCTGCATCACGATTGGCCATGCCCACGCCGGTGAGTGCGAGTAAAATAATGTTCTTGCGCGCTCGCGCAGGACTCAACCCAAAGCGAAACCATCATGTCTGACGTCAAGAAAGTCGTGCTCGCCTACTCCGGCGGCCTGGACACCTCGGTCATCCTGAAGTGGCTCCAGGACACCTATCAATGCGAGGTCGTTACCTTTACCGCCGATATCGGCCAGGGCGAAGAACTCGAGCCGGCACGCAAAAAAGCCATCCAGCTCGGCATCAAGCCGGAAAACATCTTCATCGACGATCTGCGCGAGGAGTTCGTGCGCGATTTCGTCTTCCCCATGTTCCGCTGCAATGCGATCTATGAAGGCGAATACCTGCTCGGTACGTCGATCGCGCGCCCGCTGATCGCCAAACGCCAGATCGAAATCGCCCGCCAGACGAAAGCCGACGCGGTCTCGCACGGCGCCACCGGCAAGGGTAACGACCAAGTACGCTTTGAATTGGGCTATTACGGACTCGAACCCGGCATCAAGGTGATCGCACCGTGGCGCGAATGGGATCTGCTGTCGCGCGAGAAGCTGCTGGCCTACGCCGAGAACGCCGGCATCCCGATCGAAATGAAGCACAAGCAGGGCGGCGCCCCCTACTCGATGGACGCCAATCTGCTGCACATTTCATTTGAAGGCCGTCATCTGGAAGACCCCAAGGCCGAGGCCGAGGAAGACATGTGGCGCTGGACCGTATCGCCGGAAAAGGCGCCGGACGCCCCCGAGTACCTCGACATCGAGTATGAAAGCGGCGACCCGGTGGCGCTCAATGGCAAACGGATGAGCCCCGCCGAAGTCCTGACCGAACTGAACCGCCTGGGCGGCAAACATGGCATCGGTCGCCTCGACCTGGTGGAAAACCGCTACGTCGGCATGAAATCGCGCGGCTGCTACGAAACCCCCGGCGGCACGATCCTGCTCAAGGCGCACCGCGGTATCGAGTCGATCACCCTGGATCGCGAAGTGGCTCATCTGAAAGACGACCTGATGCCCCGCTATGCCACGCTGGTCTACAACGGCTACTGGTGGAGCCCCGAGCGCCGCGCGTTGCAGGTGCTGATCGACCACACCCAGCAGAAGGTCAATGGCTGGGTGCGCGTCAAGCTCTACAAGGGCAGCGTGAGCGTCGTTGCGCGCGACTCCAAGGACACGTTGTTCGACCAGACCATCGCGACCTTCGACGATGACGGCGGCGCTTACAACCAGGCCGACGCCGGCGGCTTCATCAAGCTAAACGCCTTGCGCATGCGCATTGCCGAGAACGCTCGCCGCAAACGCAGTTGAAGTCGCAGTCCAATTGCGGTCGACAAGGGCGCCTTCGGGTGCCCTTGTCGTACCCGGCGCATCGGCAGGCCGGCAAACCCTCACCTCTTCTTTGACACACCCCTATGGCCCAAACCCAACTGGACAACGTCAGCGTCGTCAAACGCGCCAATCTGTATTTCGACGGCAAATGCGTCTCGCACACCGTGCTGTGCGCCGACGGTAGCCGCAAGACGCTCGGCGTGATCTTCCCCGCCACATTGCGCTTCGGCACCGACGCGCCCGAGCACATGGAAATCAACGCCGGCCACTGCCGTATTCGGCGCGACGGCCAGCAGGACTGGCAAACCTACGGCGCAGGCGACAGCTTCCACATACCCGGTAACAGCCAGTTCGACATCGAAGTCACCGAAACCCTCGACTACACCTGCCATTACGGCTGATCGGCGACTAATAAATCGGCCCGTCGCAGCATCGCCAGTCGAGCGGCGGCACGCCGCGACGAGCGGCCGGGCCTGGCACCACTCATAGAATGACCGGCTCGGGTTCAAGCCGCACGCCGAAGCGCGACTGCACGTCGTCCATGATGGCTTGAGCCAGCGCCAGCACATCGCTGCCGTGCGCCCCGCCCCGATTGACCAGCACAAGCGCCTGACGCTCGTGAACTGCCACCGGACCGAGCGCACGCCCCTTCCATCCGCATTGATCGATCAGCCAGCCGGCGGCCAGTTTGTAGCTGCCATCGGCCTGCGGGTAAGACACCAGGCCAGGGTAACGCGTTAGCAACGTCGCCCGGGTGTCCGCGCTGACGACGGGATTCTTGAAAAAGCTGCCGACATTACCGGTGATCGCCGGATCGGGCAACTTTCGCCGGCGAATTGCGATCACGGCATCAAAAATGTCCTGAGGCGACGGCTGCGCGACATGCCGCTGCGCTAATTCCTGCGCGACATCGGTATATTGGATCACCGGCTGCCAGGGGCGTGGCAAGCGAAACGTCACCGACGTCACGATGTACCGGCCCGTGGGCGCCTGTTTGAACAGACTGTCCCGATAGGCAAAACGGCAGGCCGCGCGATCGAGCGTAACGAGCTCACCCGAGACAGTATCGAACACTTGGCACCAGGCAAAGCGCTCTGCCAGTTCCAGCCCGTATGCACCGATATTCTGAATCGGTGCTGCGCCCACCGTGCCGGGAATCAACGCGAGGTTTTCCAACCCACCCCAGCCCTGGTCGATCGTCCAGGCGACGAAATCGTGCCACAGCTCCCCAGCGCCCGCCTGCACCAGCCAGGCATCCGGGGTTTGCTTGATCAGGCGCCGTCCGGTAATGCGAGTGAGTACGGTCAAGCCATCGAAATCACGGGTCAGGATCACATTACTGCCGCCCCCCAGCACCAGGCGGGGCAACTCCGCCACACGCGCATCAGCCAGCAATGCCGGCAAATCCTCCGCATGCTCGAGCACCGCCGCATAGCGGCTGCGCGCATCGATGCCGAATGTGTTGTAAGCCAGTAAAGCGTAATCGGTAAGCAGAGTAGACATGCGTGGCGGCGTGCGGCCCGTTCCTAAGGCGGTAGTGACTGAATTACAATAGCGAGCGACGAATTATAGCGGCCACCTGCGATACGAGTCGCGGCCGGGCCCAGGCGCGACAGAACCGCGCGCAGCCTCTCAACCCCATAGGAGCAGACGCTCATGCCATCATTTGACGTGGTTTGCGAAGCCAATATGGTCGAAATCAAAAATGCCGTCGACCAGGCCAACAAAGAAATCACCACCCGTTTTGACTTCAAGGGTTCCGACGCCCGTATCGAGCACAAGGATCAGGAGCTGACCGCATTTGCCGATGACGACTTCAAGCTCGGACAGGTCCGCGACGTGCTGGTCGGCAAGATGGCCAAGCGCCAGGTCGACGTACGGTTTCTCGACTACGGCAAGATCGACAAAATCGGCGGCGATAAGGTCAAACAGGTCATCACCGTCAAGAAAGGCGTCAGCGCCGATTTAGCGAAAAAAATAGTGCGGCTGGTCAAAGACAGCAAAATCAAGGTGCAGGCGAGCATCCAGGGCGACGCGGTGCGCGTCTCCGGCAACAAACGCGACGACTTGCAAAACACCATCGCGCTGCTGCGCAAGGAAGTGACCGACACGCCGCTCGATTTCAATAACTTTCGCGACTGATGCGGACCGGGACGTGCCCGGCCATCACGATTTTTTCTGTCCGACCCGGCTTTCCTTGCCCGCGAGCAATCGCCCGATATTGGCCCAGTGCCGGTAAATGAGCAGCAGCGACATCGCGATCACCGCCGGCGTGTAGGGGCCGACGCCAAACATGAAGATGTAATACAGGGGCGCGAAAATCGCCGCAACGAGCGCTGCCAGCGACGAATAGCGAAAAAAGGCGAGAATGATCAGCCACGTGGCAATGGTTGCACAACCCAGCCATGCATTGATCGCCAGCAAAACACCTGCCGCCGTCGCCACCCCTTTGCCACCCGCGAAACGCAGGAATATCGGGTACAAATGCCCGACGAACACCGCCACCGCAACCAACGCCAAGCCGCCGTCGCTCACACCCCAGGCATTTGCGTAGCGCGTGGCGAGAAAGACCGCCAGCCACCCCTTGAAGGCGTCACCCACCAACGTGAGCGCCGCCGCTGCCTTGTTGCCCGAGCGCAGGACATTGGTGGCCCCGGGGTTCTTCGAGCCATAGGTGCGCGGGTCTGCCAGCCCCATGCCGCGGCTCACGATAACGGCAAAGGGCACCGAGCCGATCAAGTAGGCGAAAAGCACGAAAATCAGCGTGGCCATGCGAATTCCATTGAGATCGTCGAATTGGGCGCCATTCTACTTGACTACGCCCCCGCGTTGGCGCACTGCACCGCCTTGGCGTCGAGCAGTGCCGTGAGCGCCTGCGGTGCGATTCCCACCAGATAGCCGCGCCGCCCGCCGTTGATATAGATCTTCGGCAGGTCGAGCACACTGCGCTCGACGAAAACCGGCATCGGCCGGCGCGTGCCGAATGGCGACGTGCCTCCCACCAGATAACCGGAGTGCCGCTGTGCCACTTCGGGCTTGCAGGGATCCACGCGCTTGACGCCAATCTGCCTGGCCAGGCTTTTGGTCGATACGGTGCAATCGCCATGCATCAGAACCACCAACGGCTTGCCTTGTTCGTCCTCCATAATGAGCGTCTTCACTACATGATGCTCATCGATCCCCAATTGCCGCGCCGACTCGGCAGTACCGCCGTGCTCGACATACTCATAGGGATGCTCGGTAAAAGCAATGCCATGCTGACGCAGATACTGAGTGGCAGGCGTCTCCGAAACGTGTTTTTGTTTGCTCATGACGATATTTTACCGATGATCATATTGACCTGGACATGCGGAAGCATTAATTCTGTTCCGCATAGCAGAATACTATTTTGAAATTTTCCACACCGCCTGCTATCTTACAGCCACCGAATAGCACGACCGTTCGCTATTTGTACCGCCGCACGATGGCCGGCCGCAAGTCGATAATGACGATATCGAGACACCCAGATTTTCCAAGGACATCCCATGATTCGCGATAACGAAACCCAAACATTGCTGGAAGATTCGATTCGACGCTTCGTGCGCGAGCGACTCATGCCGCGAGAACATGAAATTGCAGAAACGGATGCCATTCCCGAGCAACTGGTGCAGCAAATGCGCGAACTCGGTCTGTTCGGCCTGGCGATTCCGGAGGCCTATGGCGGGCTCGGCTTGACGATGGAAGAAGAGGTCCGGGTGGCGTTCGAACTGGGCCAGACTTCGCCGGCCTTCCGCTCGCTGATCGGCACCAATAACGGCATCGGCTCCCAGGGCATTGTCATCGATGGTACCCCCGAGCAGCGCGCGCACTACTTGCCGCGGCTTGCCTCGGGCGAGTTGATCGGCTCGTTCGCACTGACCGAGCCCGGTGCGGGTTCCGATGCCGGCGCGCTCGCGACCAGCGCCCGGCGCGTGTCGGATGCCCAGGGCGATGCCTATGTGCTCAATGGCACCAAGCGCTACATCACGAACGCGCCGCATGCCGGCATCTTCACCGTGATGGCCAGAACCGATCCGGCGATCAAGGGCGCCGGCGGCATCTCCGCGTTCATCGTCGAAGCCGGCACACCGGGTCTGTCACTTGGCAAGATCGACCAGAAAATGGGCCAGAAGGGCGCGCATACCTGCGACGTGATCTTCGAGAATTGCCGCATTCCCGCCGCCAACCTGATCGGCGGCCAGGAAGGAGTGGGATTCAAGACAGCCATGAAGGTGCTCGACAAGGGGCGCCTGCATATTGCCGCAGTCGCCGTCGGCGCGGCCAAGCGTATGTTGCGCGACGCCCTGGCCTATGCGATGGAGCGCCGCCAGTTCGGGCACCCGGTCGCCGAGTTTCAACTGGTGCAGGGCATGCTGGCCGACAGTAAAGCGGAGTTGTATGCCGCCGAATGCATGGTGCTCGACGCCGCCCGCAAGCGCGACGAGGGGCGCGACGTCAGCGTCGAAGCCTCATGCGCCAAATACTTCGCCACCGAGATGTGCGGCCGCGTCGCCGACCGCGCCGTGCAGATACACGGTGGCGCTGGCTATATCAGCGATTACGGCATCGAGCGCTTTTATCGTGATGTGCGCCTGTTCCGCCTGTACGAGGGCACCTCGCAAATCCAACAGATTGTCATCGCGCGCGGGCTGATGCGCGGCGCGGAGATCTGAACATGCGCACGTCCGCCGCAACCGAGATACTCGACGATATACCCGCCCTGCTGGCCGCCCTGCCTGCCAATATCGGGCAACTTGCGCATCGCATTGCCGCCGTCGCGCCCGGGCGGCTTGCATTGCGCGAGGACGAGCGACAACTCACCTATGCCGAACTCGCGGCAGCTGTCGACGCCGCCAGCACGCGACTGCGCGAGGCTGGCGTACGGGCGGGCGATCGCGTCATGCTGGTCAACGAGAACTGCGCGGCGCTGGTGGTCCTGTTACTGGCGACGGCAAATCTCGGCGCCTGGTCGCTGGTCGCCAACGCCCGCCTGTCGAGCGCCGAGATCGATACCATTCAATCGCACGCGCAAGCGCGGCTGACGCTCTACACGACCGGCATCTCGCCGGACGCGCTAGCGCACGCGCGACGCTGTGGGGCAACTGCGGCCGATTGGATCGATCTCGGTATCGGCCAGGTGTATGTCGGCCCACTAAACGTCGACTGTGCGCCTGAACCAACCTCACCCGACCCAGCACGACAATGCGCCGCCCTGATCTATACGACCGGTACCACAGGTCAGCCCAAAGGGGTCATGCTGTCGCACCGCAATCTGCTGTTCATCGCCGCGGTGTCGAGCCTGCTGCGTCGCGTCAACGGCGACGATCTGGTGTACGCTGTGCTGCCGATCTCGCATGTCTATGGACTCGCCTCGGTGTGCCTGGGCACCCTGTACGCCGGCGGCACGCTGCGGCTGGCGCCACGCTTTGACCCGGCCCGCGTGCTGCGCGCGCTGGCAAATGAGGGGGTCACGATCTTCCAGGGCGTGCCGGCCATGCATGCCAAACTGTTCGAGCAACTGGACGCCCCGCATCGCCCCTTGGACGCGCCGCGATTGCGCTTTGTCTATTCCGGCGGCTCGCCGCTCGACCAAACGCTGAAGGCGCGCGGCGAGGCCCGCTACGGCCTGCCGCTGCATAACGGCTACGGCATGACCGAAAGCAGCCCGACGATCTCCCAAACACGGCTCGACGCGCCATGCACGGACTGCTCGGTGGGCCCGCTCATCCCCGGCATCGAGGCCCGGCTGGCCGATGGCGATGCCGGGATCGGCGAGCTATGGGTGCGGGGTCCCAATGTCATGCTTGGATACTATCGCGATCCGGCGCAAACGCGGGGAGCACTGAGCGCCGATGGCTGGCTGAAAACCGGCGATATGGCGCGCTTCGACGAGCGCGGCAATCTGCACATCGTCGGGCGCCGCAAAGAGTTGATCATCCGCTCGGGTTTCAATGTCTATCCGGCGGAAGTCGAACAAGTGCTCAACAGCCACCCGGCCGTGCTGCAATCGGCTGTGATCGGCCGTCCGGTGGAAGGCAACGAGGAGGTGGTGGCGTTCGTCGAGCTCAAGCCCGGCGCCCTGGCCCCGGCAAACGAGGCAACACTCGGGGCCTGGGCGAAACAACGTCTGGCCCCTTACAAGCGCCCCACCGAGATTCGCATCGTCGAGCGCCTGCCGGCCGCTGCAACCGGCAAAATCCTCAAGCACAAGTTGCGCGACCTGCTGTGAAATTCGCCGCGGCGGCCCGGTGTTATCAGCCGCGCGGGTGATGCTTGCCGTGAAGAATCTTGAGCCGCTCGCGCGCGACGTGCGTGTAGATTTGCGTGGTGGAAATGTCGGCGTGCCCGAGCAGCAGCTGAACCACGCGCAAATCCGCGCCATGATTGAGCAAATGCGTGGCAAACGCGTGTCGCAGCGTATGTGGCGAGAGCGGCGCGCGAATCTCGGCCTGTGCCGCGTAGCGCTTGATGATGTACCAGAATGCCTGGCGAGTCATGCCCTCGCCGCGCTGCGTCACGAACAGCGTGTCGCACAGCCGCGCGCCCAGCAATGCCGGCCTCCCCTCGGCCAGGTAGCGGGCGATCCAGCCGTGCGCCTCGTCGCCGAACGGCACCAGACGCTCCTTTGCGCCCTTGCCGAAAATGCGCAACACACCTTCGTTGAGTCCGACCTCGACCGACTTGAGTTGTACCAGCTCCGACACGCGCAAGCCGCTGGCGTACATCAGTTCCAGCATCGTGCGATCACGCATGCCCAGCGGCGTCTCGACATCAGGGGCGGCCAAAAGGGTTTCGACCTGCGTCTCACTCAGCGTCTTGGGAAAACGCGGCGCTTGCCTGGCGGCATGTACATTCAAACAGGGATCGGCACTGACGCTGCATTCGCGCAACGCCCATTGGTAAAAGCGCTTGAACACCGAGAGGCGCCGGTTGGCGCTGGTGGCCTTGCCGTTCCTGTGAAATGCCAGGTAGGCGCGCAGATCGGCCTCCTGAACCTGGTCGAGTGCGAGCTGGCGATCTTCGACCAGCCATTGCGCGAAAAGACGCAGGTCACGCCGGTAAGCATCCAGCGTATTGCGCGACAGTCCATCCTCGAGCCACAGCGTGTCGCAAAAGGTATCGGTCAGCGCGAGGCTGGCGGACAGCGCATCGCTCATATCAGCATGACACCTTCGTGTCGCAGCAACCACCGCTTGATTGCCAGAAAGTAGCCGTCGACGTCGTGATTGGCAAACCCGCCCAGCCCACTCGAGGACACCACGCGATGACACGGGATGGCCAGCGGAAAATAATTGGCGCCGCACGCTTGCCCGACCGCGCGTGGCGCCGTGCGCATCTGCTTGGCGATATGTCCGTAGGTCAGCACCTTTCCGGCAGGAATCGCGCAGATAGCCTGCCAGACCCTCTGCTGGAACGCCGTGCCGACCGGCTTGAGCGGCAGGTCGAACACGAAGGCCGGGTCATCGACGTACGCCTCGATCTGCCGGGCGGCACGCTCGGCCAGCGCATCTTCCGGCGCTGCCGAGCTCATGCTTTCCGGCACATAAACGATCTCCTCGACGCAGCCCGCGCCGGTGCGGATACCCACCTTGCCGAACGGCACATCGATCACTGCATTGAATTGCATCACCGCCCCATCCTTCACGCGCTATCCTCAGCTACCGGGATTTTACGCCGACGTGATTACGGCGGCATCGCCACCGGGTCTTGTGCGAGCGCCCATGCGACATGCTCGCGCACCAGGGCCGAAGGATCATTGGCGCGGGCCCGCAGCGCCTGACGCAGCGCATCTTGCCCGGTGGCGCGCAATCCATTGCCCAGCGCTACCGCGATGTTGCGCAGCCAGCGCTCATGGCCAATCCGGCGAATCGCGCTCCCCGCCATGCGCTCCAGAAATTCGGCCTCGGACCATGCGAACAGCGTGGCCAACATAACGTCGTCCAAACCGTTGCGCACGGCGAAATCAGGCATTGGCGAGCGCTGCGCGAACTTGTTCCACGGACAGACCAGTTGGCAATCGTCGCAGCCATACACGCGGTTTCCCAGCAACGGCCGCAACTCGAGCGGAATCGCGCCTTTGTGCTCGATCGTCAGATAGGAGATGCAGCGTCGCGCATCCACGCGGTAGGGCGCCACGATCGCACCGGTCGGACATGCCTGGCGGCAACGCTCGCAATGACCGCAATGCGCGCCATCCTCGTCCGCCCGATCGATCGGCAATGGCAGGTCGACATAGATTTCGCCAAGGAAGAACATCGAACCGGCCGAGCGTGAGAGCAGCAGCGTATGTTTGCCACGCCAGCCGAGCCCGGCCTTTTGTGCCAGCTCGACCTCCAGTACCGGCGCCGAGTCGGTAAATACGCGATAGCCGAACGGCCCGATTTCGGTGGCAACGCGATCGGCCAACTGTTGCAGGCGCTGGCGCATGATCTTGTGATAGTCGCGTCCGCGCGCGTAGATCGACACCACCGCTGCGGCGGGCTCCTCCTGGCGCGCCAGTTCGACGTGCCGCCAGTCGCGTGCCGCAGCCGCAGCTTCAGGCGCGGGCAAGTAGTCCATGCGCGCGCTGATCACGCGAACGGTTCCAGGCACCAATTCCGCAGGCCGCGCGCGCTTGAGGCCATGATTGGCCATATAATCCATGTCACCCTGACACCCCTGCGCAAGCCACGACAACAGGCCCGCCTCAGCGGCGCGCAAATCGACATCGCTGACACCGATCGCGCCGAATCCGAGTTCGCGGCCCCATTGTTTGATCCGCGCAGACAGTCGCGCCAACCCCTCCGGACCATCCGGGGGACCCGGTTCATGTGGATCGGACGCGTGCGCCGAGGTGAGTGTTTGTGACCCGTTCATTTGACTCGATTGTACGCAATGCCCGCCTCCGCCGCCGCGACAAAACAATTCAATCTGCCCGACGAGCACGCCACCGGGGCGTTTGCCGCGCGCCTGGCGCAAGCCATCGCGGCGCGTCCGGCCGAAGGTCTGCACGTGCATTTGTCGGGCGACCTCGGTGCCGGCAAAACGACGCTGGTGCGCGCACTGCTGCGCGCCCTCGGGCATACCGGTCGGGTGCGCAGCCCGACTTACACACTGTGTGAACCATACAACATCGCCTTTCCCAAAGGTCGATTGGAGGTCTATCATTTCGACCTATATCGTTTTGCGGATCCTGCCGAGTGGCATGACGCGGGTTTTCGCGACCACTTCACGGGCAATGCGCTTTGCCTGATCGAATGGCCGGAGAAAGCCGGCGGCTTGCTCGGGGTGCCCGATCTCACACTGAAATTGGAACCGGCAGGCTCAGGGCGACGTCTCACCGCCGTCGCATGCACACCTAAAGGCATCGCTGTTCTTGACCAATGCTAATCAATAAATATCGCCGCTCCGACCATACCGCACCGAGCGATCCGGGCCGCCGCCGCGTGCTGCGCACCGGCGCGTCGACGCTGGTGCTGGCGCTGGCCGGCACGCGCCTGGCGCACGCAACCACGATCATGGCGGTGCGCGTGTGGCCCGCCAAAGACTACACCCGGGTTACCCTCGAGACCGACACGCCGATCACTTTTCAGCAAGATCTGGTAGAAAATCCCTATCGCTTCGTGATTGATCTGGACGGCCTGCAGATGAACACGACGTTGCGCGATCTCGTCGCCAAGATCAACCCGAACGACCCGCAGATCAGTCAGGTGCGTGTCGGACAGTTCAAACCCAACGTGGTGCGGCTGGTGTTCGATCTGAAAACCGCCGTGAAACCGCAATCGTTCACCTTGCCGCCGGTCGCGGGCTATCGCTATCGGACGGTGTTCGACCTGTATCCGGCGGTGCCCCCCGATCCGCTGATGGAGTTGCTCAAGCAAAGCGAGCGCAAGGAGCAGGCGCTGGCGCAGAAGCAGCAAAAGAGCCAGGACGATGCGGGCGCCCAGGATAGTACCGAGGCATTTTTCCAGCGCTACGCGCAAGGCGGGTCCGGCGCCACCGAACCCCATCACGACCTGGGCACGAAGCCCAAGTCCGATCGAGCGCCCGAGGTACTCGCGCAACGGGATCGGCGCCGCGGCCCGCAGGACAGCGTGGACAATCCGCCGACGCGGCGAGGCCGCACGACGCGCCTGCTGACGATCGCGCTCGATCCGGGACACGGCGGGGAAGATCCCGGCGCCATCGGTCACCGCGGCTCTTACGAGAAGCACGTCGTGCTGCAGATCGGCAAGCGCCTGCGCGACAAGATCAATGCCCAGCCGAATATGCGGGTCATGATGACGCGCGACTCCGACTTTTTCGTGCCGTTGTATGTTCGCGTGCAAAAGGCGCGGCGCGTCGATGCCGATTTGTTCGTGTCGATTCACGCCGATGCATTCACGACCCCCGAGGCGCGAGGCTCATCGGTTTTCGCGCTGTCCGAGCGCGGCGCCACCAGCGCCGCCGCGCGCTTTCTGGCAACCACCCAGAACGAATCGGACCGCATCGGCGGCGTCGACATCAAAACCAGCGACAAAGTCGTCGCCCATGCGCTGCTGGATATGTCGACCACCGCGCAGATTCGCGACAGCAAGCGCTTCGGCAACGACTTGCTGCAAACGATCGGCAAGATCAACAAGCTGCACAGCGGGCGCGTCGAGCAAGCCGGCTTTGCCGTGCTCAAGGCGCCGGACATCCCCTCGGTACTGGTCGAAACAGCGTTCATCAGCAACCCGGACGAAGAGGCGAAGCTCAATACCAGCGAATACCAGGAAGAGATGGCCGATGCGCTGCTGCACGGCATCAAAGCCTATTTCGCAGCTCACCCGCCGCTGTCGAGAAATCCGACGGCATAAATAAAAGCGGCGGCCCGATCGGCCGCCGCGGTTTTGAAACGAATATCCCCGCTCAGCGGTTTTGCGAGACCGCGCGCCGCTTGGCCAGCAGACGCCACAGCCCGCCGACAGCCAACGGCACCACGGCGGCGCTGATGCCGATGAGCACGATCACGTTGAGGTATTGCTTTACCAACGGCAAATTGCCGAACAAGTAGCCGGCGCCTACCAGTAGCGCGACCCAGATCAGCGCGCCGAGCATATTGTAGATCTGGAAACGCCGCATCGACATCGCCGACACGCCAGCAACGAAAGGAGCAAAGGTTCTGACCACCGGAATGAAACGCGCCAGTACGACCGTTTTTCCCCCGTGCCGCTCATAGAATTCATGGGTGATGCGCAAGGCGTTCCGATCGAGAAAACGCCAGTTGTGCTCGAACACCTTGGGCCCGATATAGCTCCCGATCAGGTAGTTCAGCGTATTGCCCGTCACTGCGGCGATAAACAGCACCCCCCCCAGCATCCAGCCATCCATCGCTCCGGTGGCAGCAAGCGCGCCGCCGACGAAAAGCAGTGAGTCGCCCGGCAGAAACGGCACCACCACCAGGCCGGTTTCGGCAAATACGATCACGAACAGCAATACATAAACCCATGCACCGTACGCCACGATGAAGTCATGAAGGTGTTGGTCGATATGGAGCACCATACCGAGCAAATGCAACAATGTATCCAAGTCCGTTCCTCAATGATTGTCGTGCGGCGCCACGCCGGGGCACTCGCGCGCCATGATACCACCTGCGCCGACGCCGGCATGGCGCTCCTGAATACATTCGACGCCGCGCTTTATAATGGTTCCATGTCAGCCGTCAACTCCACTCCGATTCAGCCCGTCGCAACACGTGAGATTCGTGTTTTGCCGGATCAACTCATCAGCCAGATCGCCGCTGGCGAGGTCGTCGAACGGCCAGCATCGGTTGTCAAGGAACTGCTGGAAAACGCCCTGGACGCTGGAGCCTCGCAACTGCAGATCAAACTGGATGAAGGTGGAGTCCGCCGCATTGTGGTGGCCGACGACGGCGGCGGCATCCCGGTGGAGCAGCTGCCGCTGGCGTTGACGCGTCACGCGACCAGCAAAATTCGTTCCCTGGATGAGTTGGAATCGGTGCTCTCGCTCGGCTTTCGCGGCGAGGCGCTCGCCTCGATTGCCTCGGTCGCCCAGCTCATGCTGACCAGCCGTCAACTGGGCGCGCCGCATGCCACCGTGATCGACGGTCATACTGGCGTGCTTCAGCCCGCCGCCGGCGGCGTAGGGACCACCGTAGACGTGCGCGATCTCTATTTCAATACCCCGGCGCGACGTAAATTCCTAAAAAGCGAACAGACGGAATTCGGCCATTGCCTCGACGTCATTCGACGCAGTGCGCTGGCGCGACCGGACGTGGCCTTCTCGGTGCAGCACAACGGCCGTGTGGTCGAACATTGGAACGTCGCAACGCCGGCGCAGCGAGTAGCCCGGGTGCTCGGCGAGGCATTTGCCGATGCGCATCTGCCGATAGAGGAGCAAGCGGCGGAGCTTTGCCTGCGTGGCTTTGCCGGCTTGCCCACCGCCAGCCGGGGACGTGCCGACCAGCAATATTTCTTCGTCAATGGCCGATTCGTGCGCGACAAGCTGCTCACGCACGCGGTGCGCTCCGCCTATGAAGACGTCCTGCACGGGGAACGCTTTCCGGCTTATGTGTTGTATCTGGAGTTGCCGCCACAACTGGTCGACGTCAACGTGCATCCCTCGAAAATCGAGGTGCGCTTTCGCGACGCCCGCAGCATCCACCAGTTTGTGTTCCATGCGGTTCAGCGAACCCTGGCGCGCGCCGCCGGCGCTGGCGGTGCCACACACGCGGCTCAACCTGCCGCCTCGGGCGGGCTGGAGCCCGCCTATGGCAAGCCGGTCGATCCATTGTCCGGCCATCGCAGCTGGGTGCCGCAGCCCATGCAGCAGCGCGCCTTGCCGGTAGCGCAACCTCTGGCTGCCTACGATGCCTTGTTCGGACGCGCGGCGCCCGCCGGCCCGGCGGCCGGCGTACCGCCAGCCATACCCTCCGTCCGCGCCGAGCCCGTGGCGGCCGATGGCGCCGACACGCACGCGCAACCGCTCGGGTTCGCCCTCGGGCAATTGCACGGCATCTACATCTTGGCTCAAAATGCCCAGGGGCTTGTACTGGTCGACATGCACGCGGCCCACGAACGCATCCTTTACGAGCAATTCAAGCAGGCGCTTGGCGCACGCGACGTCCCGGTTCAACCACTCCTGATCCCCGTCACGTTCTTCGCCGACCCGGTTGAAATCGGCACGGTGGAGGAACACCGCGACACGCTGACCGCGCTGGGATTCGATCTCGCCGTTCTGTCGCCCACCACGCTGGCCGTGCGAGCCATCCCCGCCCTGCTCGACGGCGCCGATGCGCAAGCCCTGGCGCGTGCGGTGCTGGCCGACCTGCGCAACTTCGGCGGCTCGCGCGTGTTGACCGAGCGCCAGCACGAGCTGCTCGGCACGCTGGCATGCCACAGCGCGGTGCGCGCCAATCGCCGGCTGACGCTTGAGGAAATGAACGCACTGCTGCGGCAAATGGAGGCCACCGAGCGCGCCGATCAATGCAATCACGGCCGGCCGACCTGGTACCAGCTCACCCTGGCGGATCTCGACAAGCTTTTCATGCGCGGCCGGTAACCCCGTGCCGCATGCCGTTCGATGAACGATCTCGCCCGCTCCCCTATTCTGTGCCTGCTGGGTCCGACCGCCTCCGGCAAGACGGCTGCGGCGCTGACGCTCGCCGAGCATGCGCCGATCGAAATCATCAGCGTCGACTCGGCACTGGTGTATCGCGGCATGGATATCGGTACCGCCAAACCAACCACCGAAGAGCGCGAGCGCGTGCCGCACCACCTGATCGACATCATAGATCCGGCCGATGCCTACTCGGCCGCGCAGTTTCGCAAGGATGCCTTGCGTCTGATCGAGGAAATTCTCGCGCGTGGCAGACACCCGGTGCTGGTGGGCGGCACCATGCTCTACTACAAGGCACTGACCGAAGGGTTGAATTCCTTGCCGGCGGCCGACGCAGCGATTCGTACCCGACTCGACGAAGAAGCCGCCCGACTCGGCTGGCCGACCCTGCATGCGCGGCTTGCCACGGTTGACGCCGCGGCCGCGCAACGCCTGGCCCCCAATGACGCGCAGCGCATCCAGCGCGCCCTTGAAGTTTTCGAGCTGACCGGCAAGCCGTTGTCGGCTTGGTTGACCCAGGATCGTTCGCCCCCCCGATCGGCGCACCGCCGTTTCGTCCCGATCGCTCTCGAGCCATCGGAACGCGGCATTCTGCACGAGCGCATCGCGGCCCGCTTTGACGCCATGCTGGCCAGTGGCTTTGTCGATGAGGTCGAGAGACTCAAGCGCCGCGGCGATCTGCATCCCGGCCTGCCGTCGATGCGTTGCGTGGGCTACCGGCAAGCCTGGGAATACCTGGATGGCGCGACCGACTATGCCACGTTCCGCGACAAGGGTGTGTTTGCCACCCGACAACTGTGCAAACGCCAGCTCACATGGTTGCGCAGCATCGCGCAGCGGGTCGTGATCGATTGCGTCTCGCCGGATGTCTCGGCGCAAGTGCTGGCGCATGCGCGAGCGTATTGGCAGGATTAGGCGCCAAAGCCGTGGCAACCCTGTACTACAATGGGGATACCAAGCACAACGGATGTCCCCATGCTCGCTCCCGCTTGCCCTGCCGACGAAGCGACCCGCATCGAAGCATTGCACTCGCTGAATATTCTCGATACCCCCGCCGAGGAGCGCTTTGACCGCTTTACACGACTGGCCAAGAAACTCTTCGGTGTGCCTATCGCATTGGTCAGTTTGGTCGATACCAATCGTCAATGGTTCAAGTCGAACGATGGCCTGTCAGTGCCGGAGACCCCGCGCGACGTGTCTTTTTGCGGCCACGCGATCCTGGGCGACGATATTCTGATGATTCAGGACACGCTCCACGACGAGCGGTTCCACGACAATCCACTGGTTACGCAGGACCCCGGCATTCGTTTCTATGCGGGATGCCCCTTGGTCGTCGCCAACGGCAGCAAAGTCGGTACGCTTTGCCTGCTCGATGTCAAACCCCGCAAACTGGACGATGAGGAGCGCGAATTATTGCGTGATCTGGCCCACATGGCCGAGCAGGAACTGACCGCACTGCAGATGGCAACCACGGACGAGTTGACTGGGCTGTCCAATCGACGGGGATTCGAGGCCCTTGCCCAGCACGCGCTGCATGTCAGCCATCGCATGGCGATACCCGCCTCGCTGCTGTTTTTCGATTTGAACGATTTCAAATCGATCAACGATACCTTCGGCCATGCGGAGGGTGATCGCGCGTTGAAGACGTTCGCCGCCGCGTTGCGCAGCGCTCTGCGCGAGAGCGACGTCATCGGCCGTCTGGGCGGCGATGAATTCGCGGTTTTTCTGACCAATGCGCAAAGCATCAAAATTTCCGCGTTGATCCAACGTCTGCGCCAGACGCTGGCGTCGCGCGACGAGGCGCAGCCACGAGCTTATCCAATCCACTTTAGCGTCGGGCAGGTTCAACTCACCCCGCAAAGCCCGTTGCCGATCAGACACCTGCTCGCCCAGGCCGATGCGGACATGTACGCGGACAAGCGACGGCACAAGGCCTCGGGTCAATAAAAAAGCGTCGAGCTTGCGGCTCGACGCCCGGATTGCCGTCGGCAACCTGCCTGTGAGCGCTACCGTACGATAGTCTGCGCCTCGCCATCCGCGCGGGCGCGAATCACGCCCAGGCGGTAGACCGTTTCACCGGCAGCCTGCAATTGTGATTGCGCCTGCTGTGCGTCTTCGGCGGCCACGATCACGGCCATGCCGATGCCGCAGTTGAAAACCCGATGCATTTCCGCATCAGCGACCTTGCCGTGCTGCTGCAGCCACTGGAACAGCGGCGGCATCGTCCAGGCGTCGCGATGCAAGTCGGCGCACAAATGCTCACCCAGGACACGCGGAATATTTTCCACCAGCCCGCCGCCGGTAATGTGAGCCATGCCCTTGACCGTAAGCGCCTGCATCAACGCGAGCAGCGGCTTGACATAGATCCGGGTCGGCGCCATCAGCACGTCGCGCAGCGGCGTACCGTGAAAATCGGCGTTCAGATCGGGTTGCGCGACTTCGATGATCTTGCGCACCAGCGAGTAACCGTTCGAGTGCGCACCGCTGGAGGCCAGGCCTAGCACCACGTCGCCCGGGGCTATCGTGCTGCCGTTGATGATCTTGCTCTTTTCGACCGCGCCGACGGCAAACCCGGCCAGATCATATTCGCCGTCCGGATACATGCTCGGCATCTCGGCGGTCTCGCCGCCGATCAACGCGCAGCCGGCCAACTCGCAACCCTGCGCAATGCCTTTGACCACCGTGGCGGCCGTTTGCACGTTGAGCTTGCCGCAGGCGAAGTAATCGAGGAAAAACAGCGGTTCGGCGCCCTGCACCAGGATGTCGTTGACGCTCATTGCAACCAGATCCTGACCCACCGTGTCATGCTTATTTAATTGAAAGGCCAGCTTGAGCTTGGTGCCGACGCCGTCGGTACCCGACACCAGCACCGGCTCACGGTATCTCTTGGGCACCTCGAACAGCGCGCCGAAACCGCCGATGCCGCCCAGCACGCCGTCGCGCAAGGTTTTTTTGGCGAACGGCTTGATTGCTTCGACCAACGCATCGCCGGCATCGATGTCGACGCCGGCGTCGCGGTAGGAAAGGCCGGGGGATTGGCTAGGGTGTGTCATGATGGGGATGATTCGCGCTTCTGTAAAATGGCGATTTTACCCGATGGCGGCCTGCCCGGCCGTGTTTCTGGCAAGCTGACAAGGATTTCCGCACGATGAACCAACCCGCAGGACTCACGACATATCAGCGCCAAGCCATTCTGTGGTTCGGCGTGGCGTTTGCACTCGGGGTTCTGTTTTATTTTCTGGGGCCGATTCTCACGCCGTTTCTGCTCGGCGCGATCTTTGCTTATATGCTCTATCCCGGCTGCGACTGGCTCCACCGCCATCGTGTGCCGCGCGGGGTGGCCGCGCTGTTGATGATTCTGGCGCTCATGATCGTGCTCACGCTGCTGGCTTTGCTCGTGATCGCTGCCGTGCAGAAGGAAGGGCCGCAATTACGCGAGCAGATCCCGGCGCTGCTGGCCAAGCTGAACGATTCGCTCGCGCCGCGGCTGTCGGAGTTGGGTATCAACCTGAGCTTCGACTTTCCTGGCATCAAGCAATTTCTCACCGACCAGTTCGCCGGCAGCACCGACGCGATTCTCAAGCAGGTACTGGCTTCACTGCGCACCAGCGGCAACGTCGCCCTCACCCTGGTCAGCAACCTGATCATGGTGCCGTTGGTGCTCTTCTATCTGCTCTACGACTGGCACGATATCCTGCGCCGGGTAAGGCAATTCATCCCGCGTCGCTGGCTCGAGCGCACCATGGAGATGGTCGTCGACATCAATCAGGTCCTGTCGCAATACCTGCGCGGGCAACTGCTGGTGATGGGCGTGCTGGCAATCTATTACTCTGTGTGCCTTGCCATCGCAGGCTTCGATGTCGCGTTGCCGGTAGGCATCTTCACCGGTCTGGCCGTTTTTATCCCATATATTGGATTCGGCACTGGCTTGGTGCTGGCGCTGCTGGCGGCTCTGCTGCAGTTCGGTGATTTTTATGGATTCGCGGCGGTAGCGGTCGTGTACGGCATCGGGCAGGTGCTGGAGAGCTTCTACCTCACGCCAAGGCTGGTGGGCGAACGGATCGGCCTGCACCCGCTGGCGGTCATTTTCGCGTTGCTGGCATTCGGTCAGCTCTTTGGCTTTTTCGGCGTCCTGCTGGCGCTGCCTGTCAGCGCCATTCTGATGACTGCCAGCCGGCAGGTTCGCCGCGCCTACCTCAGCAGCACTTTTTATAAGAATTGAGCTGACTCGCCTGTGAATCAACAATTGCTTCTCGATCTCGGCACGCCCCCGCCGGCGACGTTCGACAACTTCATCACGGGCGCGAACCGCGAGGCCGTTGCGCTGCTCGGCGGATTACCCGCGGCGCTCGATGGCGGCTTTGCCGCCGATCGCGGCATCTACCTGTGGGGCGAGCCCGGCTGCGGGCGCACGCACCTGTTGCACGCGCTTTGCCATGCCAGTCAGGCCGCGCGCCTGTTGACGCCGCATACACCGCTGGCAGCCTTTGCCTTCGACGAATCCACGCGCATCTACTGCGTCGACGATTGCGATACCCTGTCACCGACCCAGCAGATTGCCGCCTTCAACCTGTTCAACGAGGTGCGGGCGCGACCGCACTGCGCATTCGTGGCCAGCGGCCGTACGCCGCCACTGGCCACGCCGGTACGCGAGGACTTGCGCACACGTCTTGGCTGGGGCCTGGTATTTCAGCTAGCCGCGCTCGACGACGCCGGCAAGACGCTGGCACTGCAGACTGCGGCGCGCGAACGCGGGCTGGTCTTGAGTGACGACGTACCGGCTTATTTGCTGACGCATTTTCGCCGCGACATGCCAAGCCTGATGGCCTTGCTCGACGCACTCGATCGCTTTTCACTGGAACAGAAACGCGCCGTCACGCTCCCCCTGCTGCGACGTATGTTGATCCAGGCGCCCGGCGAGGGCGCTGCGGCAACTCATGACGCGGCGCCTTCGGGTAAAATCGCACCACATGAATAATCTAGCCCTCTTTGATCTCGATCACACCCTCCTGCCCACCGATAGCGACAAGGAATGGGGACGTTTTCTGGTGCGTATCGGCGCCGTCGACAAGATTGCCTACGCCCAGGCAAATGAAGCGTTTTACGCCGACTATCGGGCCGGCACGCTGGACATGCCAGCGTTCCTGCGCTTCGCGCTGGCGCCGTTGTCCCAGTATTCGCGCGCGCAGCTCGACGCCTGGCATGACCAGTTCATGCAGGAGGTGATCCACCCCGCGATCCTGCCGTCCGCGCTGGCGCTACTCGATAGGCACCGAAGCGCCGGAGATCTGTGTGCCATTGTCACCGCCACGAATAGTTTCGTGACGCGACCGATCGCCAAACAACTGGGTGTCGAACATCTGATCGCGACCGAGCCGGCGACCGTCGACGGCACCCCGGGCGCGAGATTCAGCGGTGACTACCTTGGCACTCCCAGTTTCCGGGAGGGTAAAATCGTCCGGACCGAACAATGGCTGCGCCAACTCGGCAAGCGCTGGTCCGATTTCGAGCGCAGTTATTTTTACAGCGACTCGGCCAATGACATTCCTTTGATGGAAAAAGTGACCGATCCGATCGCGACCAACCCGGACGAGACCTTGCGAGCCGCCGCCCAACGGCGCGGCTGGCCCATCATCGAGCTGTTCCAATGATCAAAAAGCTCATCAACCGGCTGCTCGGCAAGGACAACGTCGACGATTCGCCCGAGCCACTCGCGATGCAGCCCAACATCATCGGGCACGCCACCCACGGTATCGACCCAAGTCTGATCTCACGCAACGCGGTACGCGTGACTGACACGCTGCAACAAGCCGGGTATCAGGCATTTATCGTCGGCGGCGCGGTGCGCGACCTTCTGCTGGGCGTCGCGCCAAAGGACTTCGACGTCGCTACCAGCGCCACGCCCGAGCAGGTACAGCGTCTGTTTCGGCGCGCCCGCATTATCGGCCGGCGCTTTCAGATCGTGCACGTGCAGTTCGGCAACGAAATCATCGAAGTATCGACGTTTCGAGCGCAAGTCGATGCGCAGGACAGTGAGAAAATCGGCGCACACCGGCCAAAGCGCGGCGAGCTCGATCGCAAGACGCACGTGACCGACCAGAGCGGCCGGGTCTTGCGCGACAACGTGTGGGGTACCCAGACGGAGGATGCCGCCCGGCGTGACTTCACCGTCAATGCGATGTACTACGATCCGGCCACGCAAACGGTGCACGACTACCACCATGGCTGGGAGGACATCCGCGCTCGCGTCATGCGCATGATTGGCGATCCGACCACACGCTATCGCGAGGACCCGGTGCGCATGCTGCGCGTGGTGCGCTTTGCCGCCAAACTCGAATTCAGTATCGATCCGGCCACTCGCGCGCCGATCGAAGCGCTGGCGCCGCTCATCGACAACGTGCCGGCCGCGCGCCTGTTCGATGAGATGCTCAAATTGCTGCTATGCGGTCATGCCTGGCCCTGCGTACAGCGTCTGCGCGCCGAAGGCCTGCATCACGGCCTGCTGCCGTTGCTCGATGTCGTGCTGGAGCAGCCGATGGGCGAGAAATTCGTCGCGCTGGCATTGACCAATACCGACACGCGCATCCGCGCCGGCAAGCCGGTGTCGCCCGGATTCCTCTTTGCCGCGCTGCTATGGCACCTGGTGCTGGAAAAATGGCGTGCCTATCAGACCAGCGGCGAGTACCCGATCCCCGCCCTGCATCTGGCAATGAACGATGTGCTCGATGCACAGACCGAAAAGCTGGCGATCCAACGCCGCTTCACGGCCGACATGAAGGATATCTGGGGGTTGCAGTCACGTCTCGAGAAGCGGGTCGGCCGCACGCCGTTCCGCCTGCTCGAGCATCCGCGTTTTCGCGCCGGCTACGACTTCCTGTTGCTGCGTTGCGAGTCGGGTGAGCTGCCGCCGGAAGTCGGGCAATGGTGGACCGATTTCATTGCCGGCGACAACGCCGGGCGCGAAGTGCTGTTGGCGCACCCCCAGGCGGGCGCAGCTCCCGCCAAGCGCCGTCGACGCCCGCGCCGGCCGCGCAACAAAGTGGACGTCAGCGAAAATACCGCCGAACCGGTATCATCGTTGCAGCGAGACACAGGAAGCTCCTCATGACGGTGGCTTATGTAGGGCTCGGCGCCAATCTGGGCGACGCCCGTCAAACCCTCAAAGACGCAGTGGTCTGCCTGGCCCAGCAGGCTGGCGTCACTATCGTGGCCCGCTCGCACCTGTATCACAGCGCGCCGGTCGATGCCGATGGCGCTGATTACTACAATTGCGTTGTCGCACTGGAGACTCGACTCTCGGCCCATCAACTGTTGCGACTGTGCCTGGACATCGAGCGGCAGTTCGGCCGCGAGCGCCCATATAAGCACGCCCCGCGCACGCTCGATCTGGACGTGCTGCTGTACGGCGACGAGCACATCGACGACACCGATCTTACCGTGCCGCACCCACGCATCGCCGCCCGCGCATTTGTCCTTTTGCCGCTCAATGATCTGCGCCCGGAGCTGGAAATCCCTGGGCACGGGCGCGTCACCGACCTGCTCGCGGGCGTGGCGGATCAACGTATCGAACGGGTAGCGCTATGCTGCTGTCCGAACAAGCGCGCCGCAAACACGAAGTAGCGTGAAGCCCATTTCGAGCCTGCGACCATGAGACAAACGATACCGGCACGCTACCGCTACGTGGTGATCGAAGGGCCGATCGGCGCGGGCAAGACTTCGCTGGCGCGCAAACTTGCCGAACTGGGTGGCCACCGGATTCGGCTCGAAGACCCCGCCAGTAATCCATTTCTCGAGCGTTTCTACCGCGATAGCGCGCGCTTTGCGCTGCCAGCCCAACTCGCCTTCCTGCTCGAACGGGTCGAGGAGATGCGCGATATCGCCCAGCAGGAGATCGGCGGTAGCTCGCTGATTGCCGACTTCCTGCCGGAGAAGGACGCGCTTTTCGCGCGCTTGACGCTGGCCGACGACGAGCTCGCCCTGTACCGCGCGCTGAGCGCGCATATCGCGATGCCCCGTCGGATACCGGATCTGGTCATCTACCTTCAGGCCAGTCCGGAGGCACTCTTCTCGCGCATTCAAAAGCGTGCGATTCCGATGGAACTGCAGATTTCGGATGCCTACCTGCGGGCGCTGTGCGAGATCTACAGCGAGTTTTTCTACCATTACGCGGCGGCGCCGGTACTCACGATCGATACCGAACATCTGAATCCCGCCGAGAACGCACATGATTTCGACCTGTTGCTCGAGCGCATAGAGCACATGCGCGGACGCAAGGAAGTGTTCGTCAAAGGTACACGCTGAGTCTTCTTTTTATCGAGACCGCGGACGGCTTCGCCGCTGCCGGTCGGTCCCTCGGGAGTTGATCATGTCCTATCTGCAAGAGTCTGCCCGCAAGGCGGTCACCGTGCCCCGGTTGGCGCAGATGCGCGAACTCGGCGAGAAAATTGCCATGCTGACCTGCTATGACGCGAGTTTCGCGGCACTGCTCGACCGCGTCGGCGTTGATGCGCTGTTGATCGGCGATTCCCTTGGCAATGTCCTGCAGGGCCACCGCACCACGCTGCCGGTCACCGTCGCCGACATCGCCTATCACACCGCCTGCGTGGCGCGCGGCAGCGAGACCGCCCTGATCATCGCGGATCTGCCGTTTGGCAGCTACGGTACCCCTGAGCAGGCATACGCCAGTGCGGTCACCGTGATGCAGGCCGGGGCGCAGATGATCAAGCTCGAAGGCGGCGCATGGCTGGCGCCAACCATACGCCTGCTGGTCGAACGCAGCATCCCGGTGTGTGCCCACCTGGGCCTGATGCCCCAATCGGTGCATGCGATGGGCGGCTTCAAGGTGCAAGGAAAACATGACGCGGCGGCCAAATCGCTGCTGGACGATGCTCAGGCCGTGCAGAGCGCCGGGGCGCAATTGCTGGTACTCGAGGCGATTCCGGCCACGCTGGCGGCCGAGGTCACGGCGGCACTCACGATTCCGACCATCGGCATTGGCGCCGGGCCCGAGTGCTCCGGTCAGGTGCTGGTGCTGCACGACATGCTCGGCGTATTCCCAGGCAAGCGCCCGCGCTTCGTCCAGGATTTCATGGAAGGTCAGCCGAGCATCGCGGCCGCCGTCGAGGCATACGTGCATGCGGTCAAGCAGGGCAGCTTCCCTGCGCCTGCCCACTGTTTCTAGCCGCCCAGCACCACGAGTTCGGCGGGCACCGCACCGCGCAACGCATTACAGATCATCAACGCCTGCGCGTTGAGCAGGTCGTCACGCGTGAGTACCGCCTCGCGCGCATTCCAGGCCGGATCGGCAAGCACGGCGCGGCGCATCACGCCGGGCAGCACGCCGCTCGACACTGGGGGAGTGAGCCAGGCCCCCTGCAGCTTGACGAATATGTTGCAGCGCGCGCCTTCGGTCAACTCGCCACGCTGATTGAAAAACAGCTGGTCGAAAGCGCCCAACGTCTCGGCCGCGCGCCAGGCCCGGTCGTACCGGGCCCGCACCGTGGTCTTGTGACGCAACCAAAGCGCGTCGCCATTGACCAAGGCCGCGGCGGGATCCAGCAAAACCTTGAGCCTGGCGGGTAGCGGCGTCAGCACGCCATGCGTGAGCGTGACGGCGCCGTCGCGTTGCAACGCAAGCCGCAATCGGCACGCGCGGCCGGCGGGCAATTCATTGCAGCGCGCCATCA
Organism: Pandoraea sp.; assembly: GCF_004297875.1. Classification (GTDB taxonomy): domain Bacteria; phylum Pseudomonadota; class Gammaproteobacteria; order Burkholderiales; family Burkholderiaceae; genus Pandoraea. The sequence goes on from NZ_SCSK01000006.1 coordinate 177,181, forward strand.
CAGCGGCGCGTACCGCTGCCGAATCGCAGATAAAACCGAAATACGCGGCCGATCGCTGCAGTCTCTCCAGATGCCAATCCAGATATCGCGCGCCCTCGGCGCGTGTGGCGTACATCGTCTCAAACAATGCGAATCCCGGGTCCATGGCGCTCAGAAAATTGGCCTTGAGACGACACTCGGCCCACTCGCTGTCGGCCTCGCTGTCGAGCACGATGCCCGCGCCCACGCCAAGTTGCCCGCGGCGCAATCCATCGGCGCGCGGTGCATCGAGCGTGAGTGTGCGGATCGCCACGCTCAGACAAAAGTCGCCCAGGGGCCCAGCGTTACGGGGCGAATCGAGCCAGCCGATCGCCCCGGTATACAGGCCGCGCGGCGTTTTCTCGAGGGCTTCGATCAACTGCATCGTGCGGTGCTTCGGGGCTCCGGTGATCGACCCGCAGGGAAATAGCGCGCGCAACACGTCCGCGAATCCGGTGCCTGACCGCAGGCGAGCCTGTACCGTCGAGGTCATTTGCAGAACATCGGCAAAGCGCTCGACGCAGAACAGCGCCGGCACACTCACTGATCCCGGCATGGCCAGTCGGCCGAGATCGTTGCGCAGCAGGTCGACGATCATCAGGTTCTCGGCCCGATTCTTTTCATCGGCGGCCAACTCGGCCGCCGCCGCGCGGTTGCACTCATTTTCGTGCGCTCCGGTATGGGCAGGAGCCGTGCCCTTCATCGGACGCGCCGTCAGTACGCCATCGCGGTGTTGCACGAATAATTCCGGAGAGAGCGACAGGATGGCCCTGCCAGCGGAATTACCGGTGCTGCCGGCCTCATCGGGCAGCATGATCAGCGCGCCAAACGGCACCGGCTGCCGAGCCCGCAAGCGCCGGTAGAGCGCAACGGGCGAGCCAAACGCGTCGAAATTCAGGCGGTACGTGTAATTGATCTGATAGCACTCGCCGGCGCGCAGCCATTGCTGGATGCGGTCGATCGCGTCGCCAAATTCGGCGCGCGACGTATCGGCCTGCAAGTCGCAAATGCCCGCAACGCCAAGCGCTGAAGGCAGCCCATCGGCAGAAATATCCTGCACCGGATCCTTGGCGGCGAGCCAGTCGTCGACCTCGTGCGCCTCGAGATGGCGGCAGTGCTCGAACAGCAAAAACACCAACTGGCCAGGCTGCGCCTCGGCACCCGCGCCGTGCATGCGCACACCAAACTCATAATCGATCAGAACGACAGCGAAGCACCCCGAGTGCAGGGCATCCTGCACTTCTGCGCACACGGCGTCCAGGCCGCCCGGTGCCGCGCACGTGACCCGGCGTATCAGGCCGGTATACAGCCGCGAGCGCGCCGCGCCGGCGCCATCGCCACTATCGTCGAGCAACGCAAAGCCGGCTTCGTGCGAGTAGCCGCCACTCATTCAAAGAACTGCTTGACGCGGTCGAACCAGCCCTTGCTTTGCGGGCTATGCCGCGCACCGCCTTCAGTCAGGGATTTCTCGAAGTTGCGCAACATCTCTTTCTGCGGATCGGTCAGTTTGACGGGAGTCTCAACCTGCACGTGAACGTACAGATCACCAGGATAACTCGAACGAACACCGCGAATTCCCTTGCCGCGCAAGCGGAAGGTTTTGCCCGTCTGCGTGCCCTCGGGCACGGCGAACGTCGCTTTGCCGTGCAGCGTCGGCACGTCGATATCGCCGCCGAGCGCCGCCGTGGCAAATGAGATGGGCATCTGGCAATGCAGATCGTCGCCGTCACGTTCAAAAACGTCGTGGGCCTTGATATGAATTTCTACGTATAGATCGCCGGCCGGCCCACCGTTGACGCCCGGTTCGCCGTTGCCGGACAGCCGGATGCGCATGCCGTCCTCGATCCCGGCCGGAATTTTGACTTCGAGCGTCTTGGTTTTCTTGATCTTGCCGACACCATGGCAGGTGCCGCACGGATCGGGAATATACGAACCGGTGCCGTGGCATTTCGGGCAGGTTTGCTGAATGCTGAAGAAGCCCTGCGACATGCGCACGGCGCCGGAGCCGCCGCAGGTCGGGCAGGTTTCCGGCTTGGTGCCGGGCTTCGCGCCGCTGCCATGGCACACTTCGCAGTTATCCCAGCCGGGCACGCGAATTTGTGTCTCGAAGCCGTTGGCAGCCTGCTCCAGTGTGATCTCCATGTTGTAGCGCAAATCGGCGCCACGATAGACTTGCGGGCCGCCGCGCCCTCGCCCGCCTTGCGCGCCGCCGCCGAAGATATCGCCGAAGATGTCGCCGAATGCATCGGCAAACCCGCCAAAGCCCTGCGCGCCGCCTGCGGCTCCCGCCATATTGGGATCGACGCCCGCATGACCATACTGGTCATAGGCCGCCCGCTTTTCCGGGTCGCTGAGCATCTCGTAGGCTTCTTTGGCCTCCTTGAACTTCTCTTCGGCATCCTTGCTATCTGGATTGCGGTCCGGGTGATACTTCATCGCAAGCTTGCGATAGACCTTTTTGATCTCGTCGTCGCTCGCGTTTTTCGCTACGCCCAGAATCTCGTAATAGTCACGTTTGGCCATATTCGTTCCACTTGTACTGCACGTCCCTCATAGGCAAAAAGCCGGGTCGGGCTTGCGCCTGAACCCGGCCGGCACGCGCCGCGGCTTTTCACCGCGACGCAGCGCATGCATGCTTACTTCTTGTCGTTGACTTCCTTGAAGTCGGCATCGACCACGTTGTCGTCCTGCTTGGCCTGCGCGCCAGCGGCTTCGGATGTGGCGCCTTGCGCACCCGCCTGCGCCTGCATATCGGCATACATCTTCTCGCCGAGCTTTTGGCTGGCCGTCGACAACGCCTGGACCTTGGCATCGATCGCTTCCTTGTCGGACCCGCGCAGCTCGTCCTCCAACTCCTTGATCGCAGCCTCGATCTTTTCCTTTTCGCCCGCATCCAGCTTGTCACCGTATTCGGTCAGCGCCTTGCGCGTGCTGTGCACCAGCGCATCACCCTGGTTGCGCGCGTCGGCCAGTTCACGCAGCTTGCGGTCCTCCTCGGCGTTGGCCTCGGCGTCCTTCACCATGCGCTGGATCTCTTCGTCGGACAGGCCAGAGTTCGCCTTGATGGTGATCTTGTTTTCCTTGCCGGTCGCCTTGTCCTTGGCGCCGACGTGCAAGATGCCATTCGCGTCGATGTCGAAGGTCACTTCGATCTGCGGCGTGCCGCGCGGCGACGGCGGAATACCCTCCAGGTTGAACTCGCCCAGCGCCTTGTTGCGCGCTGCGATTTCACGCTCGCCCTGGAACACCTTGATGGTCACCGCCGGCTGATTGTCGTCGGCCGTCGAGAACACCTGCGCATGCTTGGTCGGAATCGTGGTGTTCTTCTGGATCATCTTGGTCATGACGCCGCCCAGCGTTTCGATGCCCAGCGACAAAGGCGTCACGTCGAGCAACAACACGTCCTTGCGGTCACCCGAGAGGACCGAACCCTGAATCGCGGCGCCAGCGGCCACGGCTTCGTCCGGATTCACGTCCTTGCGCGGCTCCTTGCCGAAGAACTCCTTGACCTTCTCCTGCACCTTGGGCATGCGCGTCATGCCGCCGACCAGAATCACGTCATCGATGTCGCTGACCTTGACGCCCGCGTCCTTGATGGCGGTACGGCAAGGCTCGATCGTGCGTTCGATCAGTTCTTCAACCAGCGCTTCGAGCTTGGCGCGCGTGATCTTCAAATTCAAGTGTTTCGGCCCGGACGCATCGGCGGTGATGTACGGCAGGTTGATTTCGGTCTGCTGGCTCGACGATAGCTCGATCTTGGCTTTCTCGGCCGCTTCTTTCAGGCGTTGCAGCGCCAGTACGTCCTTCGACAGATCGACGCCCTGTTCCTTCTTGAACTCGCCGATGATGTAATCGATGATGCGCTGGTCGAAGTCCTCGCCACCCAAGAATGTATCGCCATTGGTCGACAACACTTCGAACTGGTGCTCGCCATCGACGTCGGCGATCTCGATGATCGATACGTCGAAGGTACCGCCGCCGAGGTCATATACCGCAATCTTGCGATCACCACCCTCTTTCTTGTCGAGACCAAAGGCCAGCGCTGCTGCCGTCGGCTCGTTGATGATCCGCTTGACATCCAGGCCCGCGATGCGGCCGGCGTCCTTGGTGGCCTGGCGCTGGCTGTCGTTGAAGTAGGCCGGCACGGTGATCACCGCCTCGGTCACCGGCTCGCCCAGGTAGTCTTCGGCGGTTTTCTTCATTTTGCGCAGCACTTCGGCGGAGATCTGGGGCGGCGCGTATTTGTTGTCGCGCACTTCGACCCAGGCATCGCCGTTGTCGGCCTTGATGATCTTGTAGGGCATCAGGCCGATGTCTTTTTGCACTTCCTTCTCTTCGAAGCGTCGACCGATCAGACGCTTGACCGCAAACAGCGTGTTCTTCGGGTTGGTGACGGCCTGGCGCTTCGCGGGCGCGCCCACCAGCACTTCGCCGTCTTCCATGTACGCGATAATGGACGGCGTGGTACGCGCACCTTCGGCGTTTTCGATCACTTTGACCTGATGACCTTCCATCAGGGCAACGCACGAGTTCGTGGTGCCCAGGTCAATACCAATGATTTTGCCCATGCTTTCTTTCTCCTAACCTATGTTCGTTTGGGGGGTGCCCCGTCAATGCCAATCTGACGCGAATATGCGTGCCGCGCCGCGTTTTTCAAGAGTTTTCGTGCTTATTCGCATGACGCGGGACGGCCGCAGAGCCGCGCGCTTTTATTTGCCCTGGGCCACCGTTACCAGCGCCGGGCGCAGCACACGATCGGCGATCAGATAGCCTTTTTGCAGCACCGCCACCACCGTATTGGGCTCCTGCTGTTCGGCCGCCGGTACCATGGAAATCGCTTGGTGTTGGTGCGGATCGAATTTCGCGCCAACCGGGTCGATCACCTTGACGCGGCTCTTTTCGAATGCCGCCAGCAACTGGCGCAAGGTCAGCTCGACACCCTCGCGCACCTTGGCGACGTCGCTCGAGGTGTCGGCCAAGGCGGCCTCCAGGCTGTCGGCGACCGGCAGAAGATGTTCGGCGAAGCTCTCCACCGCAAATTTGTGCGCCTTCGCAATATCCTCATGCGCGCGACGCCGCACGTTCTCGCTTTCCGCCTTGGTTCGCAACAGTTGATCGTAGTACTCGTCGGCTTTGGCCTGCACCATCGCCAGTTGCTCTTCCAGGGTCGCTACCGGGGCGGCCGACGTGGTCTCGGGCGACGCAGCGGGTTGCTGCGCGGCCGCATCCTGCGGCGTCGCCTGCTCTTCCGAGGTCTTGTGCTGATCTTTCATAAGTCGGTCAAATAACAGAAAAAAAAGGCCCTAATGCGTCAGAGTCACGCACTTCTTCGGGCAAAAAGCCCGCCAATGCTGCATGCATAATGGGGGTGTCCGGCGCTATTTCAAGGGGTGCCGCGCCGTGTGCAGAGCGGGCAACATCCGGTTACACGCCTTACGAATACGCTATTGTACCGGTCCGATGGCGCGCATAAGATCAAAACCAAATCCTGGCGCCCTTTGTGGGCGAGCCAGCTCGGTAAAGGAGTTCGCCATGAAAGTGCCGCTAGCCGTCTTTTTTGTGCTTGCGCTGGTTACCGCCGGAACCGCTACGATTTGTCTGTCCGGTGCAGTCACGACCCGCACGACGGAATATGGGACCGTCAATGCTGTCTTTCACGATTGGCTGGGCCGGCCGGCACACCGCACGCCCGTTCGCCACTCATTCGTCGTGTTCGATAAGGCGCACCATACGGCGTCGATCCCGTTTCGTCGGACGGCCCTGGATGACGGCCGCGGGCTCTCGGTATAAGCGCCGCCGTTCGCCCTCCTCGGCCCGCCTCAAGCGGCTCTCTTCCGATTCTTCATAGAGTGCCTGTGCCACGAGAGCCGCGCCGCGAACTTCCGCGATGGCGCGCACCGTCACCTGCCATTGGGTGCTGCCGTTGTCGATCTGGAGTATGTCGCCTGGTCTCACCTCGCGTGCCGGCTTGCAGCGCTGGCCGTTGTACAGTATGCGCCCTTTGTCGACCGCCTGCGTGGCGAGGCTGCGCGTCTTGAAAAAGCGCGCGGCCCACAGCCATTTGTCGATGCGCGTCGCGGCGCCGGGGCTGCTGTCGATCTTGACGGTCAATCGCGCGCTCCGTGCGCCTCGGCCCGCGCGCGGCTACGTTCGAGCGCAGCCGCATCCGGCTGCCGAATCGGCCAGCCCTGCAAATGCAGCGCGGCGATTTCGCCCAGCGCGGTGATCCAGGCCGGCGCGGTATTCATACAGGGAATAAAGTGGAACGTTTTACCGCCGGCCGCCAGAAACTGTCGACGCCCCTCGATATTGATTTCTTCGAGCGTCTCGAGGCAATCCGAGGTAAACCCCGGGCAGAACACGTCAACGCGTCCCACCCCGGTCTTGCCCAGTTCAACCAGCGTCGGCGCGGTATACGGTTGCAGCCACTCGGCCTTGCCGAAGCGCGACTGGAAAGTGGTCTGACACACTGTGTCGTTCAGACCAAGCGCGGCGCTCAGCAAACGCCCGGTTTTCTGGCATTCGCAATGATAGGGGTCGCCCAGATCGAGCGTGCGGCGCGGCACGCCATGAAAACTGAGCAACAAGCGCTCGCCAGCCGAGAAATCCGGACGCCCGTGCTGGACCCAATAGCCCTCGACCTGCTGACGCAGTGCCTCGATATAGGCTGGGTGATCGTGATAGTGCTTGACGGTGCGCAGCCCCGGCTGGTTGCGCAGTCGCGCGGCCACGCGAAAAGCGGCATCGAAAGCCGTCGCTGTGGTGCTGCTCGAGTACTGTGGGTAAAGCGGCAGCAGCAGGATTTGCTCTGCGCCCGCCTGGCGCAGTTGCCGGATTTTTTCCGCAATGCCCGGATTGCCGTAGCGCATCGCGTAGTCCACGATCACATCGTAATCGTTGGCCTGCAGCAGTTTTTGCACCGCAGCGGCCTGCTGCTCGGTATTGACCTTGAGCGGCGAGCCGTTATGCGCCCAGATCGACGCGTATTTGTGCGCCGACTGGCGGCCGCGCAACGGCAAAATCACCAGCCTCAACAACGGCTGCCATAGCGCCGCGGGAATTTCCACCACACGCGTGTCGGACAGAAATTCCTTCAAATAGCGTCTGACAGCCCCTGGCCGGGGCGCGTCGGGCGTGCCCAAATTGATAAGCAGCACTGCGGTCCTGCCGGGCTGGCCATGATGATGTACGGGTTCTTGGTCGAAATGCATGAGCCTCACTTTACCGCAAATTGCAATTTATACGCATCCGGAACACCGGCGGCCCCGCCAACGGGCCGCCGGCTTGCTCAGTTGCCGCGCCTTTCGTCACGTTTTTCATCGCGCTGCCGTTGCGGCTGGACATGACCCTGCGCCGGGCGCGCGCCTTCCCGACGTGCCGGCGACGCAGGACGCGGTTGCTGAACGTGCGGTTGCTGAACGTGCGGCTGCTGGTCTCGTGGCTGCTGCCGCGGCGCGCGCGGCGACACGGCGGGCCGCTCCGGTGCGCTCGGCCCGATCTGTGGCGGCCGATGCGGTAGGCGCGGGCTCTGCGAAGGCGATGGATAAGGCGCATGCGGTGCCGGACCGGTCGTGCGTGGCGCGAACGCCGGCGCACCATCGGTGCCGCGCTGCGGCTCGGGCCGCGACCGACCTTGAGTCGCCCCCTGCGGCCCAAGCCCGGCCGGCGAGTGAGTACCTACCGCCGGTCTGCGAGCGTTATCGACGGGTCGCGGCCGCGGCACGCTGCTCAGTACCTTGACACCTTCGCGCACCTGCCGGGGCCGCCCGGCAGCGGCGGAATTCAGTGCCAACGGACGACCTTCGGCTTGCGGCGTAACGGACGCTCCCGCGCTCGAGACGAATGCCGGATGCGGTGCCGGCGGCGTGCGCAGCGCCAGCACCTGGCGCGCCACTATGTCATGTGGCGGCGCGTGCCGCGCCTGGCGTGCGTCGCCCATGACGCTGCGCGCCACCGGCGTAACGTCCGGACTGGCGCCGACCCGCATGCGTGCGGCCGCCCCGGGCGCCATCGCGACCAAACTCGAGACGACCGGCCGGCCTTGCACGAAAGCTGCCGCAGGCACCGTCGTTATCGCGTTATGCACATGCTGATTGACATAGACCGTGCGGGACACGTTATTCGTGATGTAGGTGTTGCGATTGATCGTCTTGTTGACGATCACCGTACGGTTCACTCGCTCGATATAAGTGTTGCTGACCCGATAGGACGGACGGTAGGCATCGCCCGGGCCCAACGGAAACCAGCCGATCCCCGGCACGCCAGTGGCCAGCGTCACGCTCCAGTGGTCATCGTGATCGCCGCCGACCCAGGCGACCAGGGCCGGTGCATAAACGGGGCGCACGCTCACCGGCCCCGGCACCCAGCACCAGCGCTCGCGCACATAGGCCCAGCGGCCGTAATGGAACGGAGCAAACCCCCAGGGCTCGTCGTCCACCCACGTCCAGCCCCAAGGAGCGATCCAGACCCAGTGACCGTCGCGGTATGGCGCCCAGCCCGGCGACGTGACAGTGGGCACCCAAACCGCCCCGTAGGCCGGATCGGTCTGCCAAACACCGTATGCGTCAAGCGACTCGTAGCCGACCATGTCACGCGGCACATAGCGCGCCGACGGCGAGTTATCCTCGAGGCGATCGCGCTCGGCGGCCCATCGATCGAAATCATCGTAGCCTGGCCCCGCTGCTCCGGCCAGCAACTGCAGATTGGTGCCTGCGAAGCGAAACCTTTGCCGCGGCCCAATCGAGATGGCTGCATTGTCGCCATAGACCGAACCGGTGCCGCGCAGCGCCGTCACCGCAGTGGTGCCATCGGGTTCGACATCGAGACGGTATTCTCCCGCGCTGCGCGGCACGAAGGCCAGATTCGGCGTGTCGACTTCGACCGGCTGGTTGGGGTTGTATTCGAGCAGCCGCACATTGACAGCGCCCTGCGTTACTTTCAGTTGCACATTTCGATCGCCGACGTCGAGCAGGCTGAGATTGGTCTGGCTGTCCAGGCGCACGAGCGTCGAATCGATCTGCAACTCCGCGCGCGACCCACGGTCGGCCCAGATGTCGTCGCCGGTGGTCAGCGGACGATTCGGATTGGCGTCGATCCATTGATCGGCACCGGCCGGCGCCACGCTCACCGCCCCGCTGACGACGTTCAAGCGGGCAATGCTCGCCGGCGGATCTCCTTGTGCCTGTGCTGCCCACGACAGGCAAGTCATCAGGCACGCAAGGGCCGCCGAAATAGCTAACCGCATCTTCATGAGAGTCTCCAAACCGTGCCGAATCGGGCACGACGGGTTGATCACCCTCAAGTTAACGCACGGCCCGACGAACCGCCGGCCGCACTTTGTAACCAAGCGTTACGGCGGAGCAGGCCAGAGCGGGCTCAGTGCTGGCTCAGCGCGTTGGAGAGCAACTTGGCGGTGATATCGACGATCGGAATCACCCGCTCGTAAGCCATGCGGGTCGGCCCGATCACGCCCAGCGTGCCGACCACCTTGCCGTCGACCTCATACGGAGCGGTCACCACGCTCATCTGCTCGATTGGCACGAGGTTCGATTCACCGCCGATGAAGATCTGCACCCCTTGCGCGCGGCTCGACACATCGAGCAACTGCAGCAGGCCGGTCTTTCGCTCGAACACGTCGAACAATTGGCGCAGGCGATCCATATTGGACGAGAGGTCTTCGACGCCCAGCAGATTCCGTTCGCCGGAGATCAGCACACTCTCGGCGCCTTCGGCCATCACGTCGGAGCTTGCCTCCATCGCCGATTGCATCAGGGTGGTCATGTCGCCGCGCAAAGCTTCGAGCTCGGTGCGCAGGCGACGCCGCACCTCGTCGAAGCTCAGCCCGCCGAAATGCGTATTGATGTAATTGCCTGCCTCCACCAGCTGGGCGGGCGAGTAATCGCTGGCAGTCAGGATGATGCGATTTTGCACATCCCCATCGGGGGTCACGATGATCAACAGAATCCGCTTCTCGGAGAGCCGCAGGAACTCGATGTGCTTGAACACCTGGCTGCGGCGGGGCGTAAGAATCACGCCGGCGAATTGCGACAGATTCGACAACACCTGTGCCGCGCTCGCGACCAGTTGCTGGGGCGAGGCCGGCTGCAGGCGATTTTGTACTTGCGAGACGACCTGCTGCACCGCCGCTTCGAGCGGATGCACGGCCAGCATCGTGTCGACGAACAGGCGGTAGGCGCGCGGCGTCGGCACGCGCCCGGCTGACGTGTGGGGGCTCGACACAAAGCCGAGCTCCTCAAGATCCGACATCACGTTGCGAATCGTGGCCGGACTCAGCTCGAGCCCGGAATAACGCGACAATGTCCGCGAGCCGACCGGCTGGCCATCGATGATGTACCGCTCGATCAGGGTTTTGAGGAGAGTTTGCGCACGTTGGTCTAGCATAGGTAAAAATTGTAGCGCGAATCCCGCCGCACCGGTGCGCTTTCGCCCGTGGCAGGCGCCCCGGCGCAGACTGCGCGGCGCTGCCGGGGCGCGGTAGCTCCCGTCACGGACTTATGGTGTAATGGCGTCATGAAAAACGGGAGCCCTTTCAAGACGGTCGCGCTGATCGGCAAATACAATGCCGACAACATCGCCGGCCCTTTGCTGGCATTGGCAAGCTGCATCGGCCAACGCGGCTTTCGGGTGGTATTCGAGCAGGATACCGCGCGCACGCTTGGCGCTGACGCTGCTGCCTATGCCGCACTGGCCCCGGAACAGATCGGCCGGCAGGCCGACGTCGCCGTAGTGCTCGGCGGCGACGGCACGATGCTGGGCATCGGCCGGCAATTGGCCGCGTTCGACATCCCGTTGATCGGCGTCAACCATGGCCGGGTCGGCTTCATGACCGACATTCCGCTCGGTGACATGCTGCAGGTCGTGCCCACCATTCTCGAAGGCGCATTCGAGCGGGAGCGCCGCACGCTGCTCGATGCCCGCATCGAGCGCGCCGGCGCAACGATCTACCGGGCCCTCGCCTTCAATGACGTGGTGGTCAACCGCAGCGGCTTCTCCGGCATGGTCGAATTGCGTGTGGACGTCGACGGGCGTCTGATGTACAAGCAACGCTCGGACGGCCTGATCATCGCCACCCCGACCGGCTCCACCGCCTATGCGCTGTCGGCTTCCGGCCCGATTCTTCATCCGGCCCTGGCCGGCATCGTCCTGGTGCCCATCGCTCCTCATGCGCTGTCGAATCGGCCGATCGTGCTGCCCGATCAATGCGAAATCGTCATCAGCATTGTGGCTGGCCACGAAGTCAGCGCCAACTTCGATATGCAATCGTTCAATGCGCTGCACCTGCAAGACCGCATCGCGGTCAAGCGCTCGGAGTACTCGGTTACTTTCCTCCACCCGGCCGGCTACAACTATTACGCGACATTGCGGCGCAAGCTGCACTGGAACGAGCATATTTCGGAAGACGACACGGCCTGAGACGGCCGCGTGCCACGCGCCCGACGCCATGCTATCGCCATGGTTTTCCGGCTACACTCCGGGCTAATCTCCTCGGCGTCAAACCACCATGCTACGCAGCCTTTCGATTCGCGATTTTGTGATAGTGGCCCACCTGGAGCTGGAGTTCTCGGCGGGCTTTACCGTCTTTTCCGGCGAAACCGGCGCCGGCAAGTCCATTTTGATCGATGCCCTGGCGCTGGCCCTGGGCGAGCGGGGCGATGCCAGCGTCGTGCGCGCCGGCCAGGCGCGCGCCGATATCACGGCCGAATTCACCGCCCACCCTACCCTCACCGACTGGCTCGACGAGCATGCGTTGCCGCGCGATGAAACCGGCGGCGTACTGCTGCGCCGGGTAATCGACGCGTCCGGGCGCTCACGCGCTTTCATCAACGGAACCCCCGCCACACTGGCGCAGTTGCGCGAGGCCGGTGACATGCTGGTCGACATCCACGGCCAGCACGCGCACCAGCAATTGCTGCGCCCCGACGCACAACGGCGGCTGCTGGATAACCACGCGGACCTGACCGAGCTGGCAAGCCAGGTTGCCAGCGCACATCGGCAATGGAAGCAGCTGGTACAGCGCTGCCAGGAAGCACAAGGCCGCGAGCGCGAATTGCAGCGCGAACGCGAGCGGCTGGAATGGCAGGTCAATGAACTCGACAAACTTTCGCCACAACCCGGCGAGTGGGAAGAGATCAATGCCGAACACCGTCGCCTGACGCACGCGGCCAGCCTGATCGAGGGCGCGCGCGGCGCGCTGCACGTGCTCAGCGAAGCCGACGACGGCGCCCTGGTGCCGGCACTGGGCACGATCATTCAACAGCTGCGCCATCTGGCCGACGTCGATCCCGAGCTGCGCGATACCCTCGCGGCACTGGAGCCAGCCGAAATCCAGCTGCGCGAAGCGGTGCACTCGCTCAACCACTACGCGCAGAAGATCGATCTGGATCCGCAGCGGCTGGCCGAGGTCGAACAACGTCTCGATGCGCTGCACGGAGCGGCGCGCAAATATCGCATCGTGCCCGAGCAGTTGCCGGCCGAACTCGAGTTGCGACGGCAGGAATTGGTCGAGCTGACCGCCGCGCAGGATTTGGCCGGGCTGGAGGCCGCCGCGGCAGCGGCGCGCGGGCAATACACGACGCTGGCGGGACAACTGTCGCAGGGCCGCGCGCGCGCTGCCGCCAAGCTCGCCAAACAGGTATCGGCCGCCATGCAGGATTTGTCGATGCCGGGCGGGCGCTTCGAAATCGCGCTCGAGCCAGTCGCCGAAGGGCAGTCCTATGGCATGGAGAACGTCGAGTTTCTCGTCGCGGGACATCCCGGCGTGCCGCCGCGGCCACTGGCCAAGGTCGCCTCGGGCGGCGAGCTGGCACGCATCAGCCTGGCCTTGTCGGTCATCGCCAGCAGCGCCAGCCTGACCCCGACTTTGATTTTCGACGAGGTCGACTCGGGTATCGGCGGCGCGGTCGCCGAAGTCGTCGGCCGCCTGTTGCGGCAGCTCGGGCAAGGTCGCCAGGTCCTTTGCGTGACCCATCTGCCGCAAGTCGCCGCACTGGGTCATCAGCATCTGCGGGTGGCCAAACGCAGCGAGGGCGCTGCCACGCTCAGCGAAATCGTCGCGCTGGGCCGCCAGGAACGGGTCGAGGAGATCGCTCGCATGCTGGGCGGTGTCGAGATCACCGCCACCACCCGCAAGCACGCGCGCGAGATGCTCGCGCTCTAGCGCTACGGCTCGCCGCCCCCTTGCCCAGCCGTCGGCCCCGAACGCCCATTCTCAACGCCGGCCGAACACCGCCGTCCACAGTGCCGTGACGGCCTCGCACTCGTGCGTCACCCGGGCCGGATCGACCCGCGCGGTTTCCATCCCGTCGAGCCGCAACTTGTGTTGCAGCGCGCGGTAGGTCCGATATGCCGTGCCTACCCGCTCGGCCTGCTCGGCATCGATCAGCCCCAGGCGGCCGGCCTCGCGCAGCAGCGCGATGTTACCGGCGTTGCGCAGGAACTCGGCGTGCGCCGCGGCGTGGCGCAACACCAGGTACTGGACCGTGAATTCGATGTCGACCATGCCGCCCACGTCATGTTTCAGATCGAACAGCACGGTCGGATTCGGATGCCCCTCGAGCACCTTCTGGCGCATGGCAATGATCTCGTCGGCAAGCGGCCCGGCCTCACGCGGCATGCGCAACACGTCGGCCCGGATCTGCTCGAATGCCGCGCCGATGTCGGCATCCCCGGCACAGAAGCGAGCGCGGCTCAGCGCCTGATGCTCCCATACCCAAGCGGTATTGGCCGCCCCCTGGCGGAACTGATACTGGCGAAAGCTCTCCAGACTGGTCACCAGCAAGCCGGACAAACCGTTGGGCCGCAAGCGCAAATCGACGTCGTACATCATGCCGGCGGCGGTATGCGTGGTCAGCCACGTCACAAAGCGACGCGCCAACAACGCATAGGCGTCCGGCGCGCGATCGTCGTCGTCCTGATAAAGAAAAATCAAATCGAGGTCGGACGCATACCCCAGCTCCTTGCCGCCCAGCTTGCCGTAGGCGACCACCGCAAAGCGCGGCACATCCCGGTGGCGCGAGGCAAGATGCCGCCAAATCGTCTCCAGGGTAACTTCAACCAGGGCATCGGCCAGCTCGGACAGGCGATCGCTGATCGCCTCGACCGACAGCGCGCCGTGCAGATCGAGCAAAAGAATGCGAAAGGTCTCGGCGTGATGAGCGCGGCGCAGCACATCCATTTGCATTTCGATCGCCCCTTCGGCGCCGTGCTGGGCCAGGCGGCGGCGCAACTCGGTTTTAAAGGCGGGCCAGTCGAACGGCGCGGCCAGCGTGTCGTCGTCGAGCAGTTCGTCGAGCAATTGCGGATGGCGCGTCAGGTAGCCGGCGGCCCACTGCGACGCGGCCAAAACGTGCAGCACGCGCGCCAGCGCTCGCGGGTACTCGGTCAACAGCGCCAGATAGGAGCCGCGGCGGCTGATGGCGGCGAGCAGATCGAGCATGCGCGCCAGCACGACGTCGGGCGCCGACGCTTCGCGCGCTCCCTCGATCGTGCGCTGTACCAGCAGGTCGAAGCGTTGTCGGCTGGCCTCCGGCAGCGCCTTGTACCGCGTCGAGGTCCAGGACGCCTGCAGGCGCTCAAGACTGGCGGCCGGATCGGTGAAGCCAAGCGTGCGCAACGTCTCGGTCAGCGCCTGGTCTTGCCCTTCATCGGCCAGCATCGCCCCCCACAACTCGGGCGGACAGTCGGATTCGTGTGAGCCACCCGTGCCATGGCCATTGCTCTTGTCGGCAAACACCTGGTCGAACTGTTCGGCGACGAACTCGCGATGCTCGTCGAGCGCAGTCAGCAACGCCGCCGCGCTGTCGAAGCCCATGGCGCGCGCCAGCGCCGCCAGGTCGTCCTCGCGGGTCGGCAGCACATGGGTCTGGGCGTCATCGAGATACTGAATACGGTGCTCCAGGCGACGCAGGAACTCGTAACCTTGCTTGAGCCGCTCGACCACGCTCTGCGCCAGCCAGCCGCGCCGGGCCGCGACGTCCAGCACAGCCAGCGTCGGGCGAATGCGCAATTCGGGCTCCTGTCCGCCGCGGATCAGCTGGAAAACCTGGGCGGTGAATTCGATCTCCCGAATCCCGCCGCGCCCGAGTTTGACGTCGTTGACGCGCGCTGGCTTGGCGTGGGCACGCCGCTCGGCTTCCCGGCGGATTTGCGCATGTAACGCGCGAATCGCGCTGATCACGCCATAATCCAGATAGCGACGAAACACGAACGGCTGCACCCTTTGCGCCAACTGGCGCGCCATGCGCTGGCCCGCGGCATCGGTCGTGTCCGACACCAACCGCCCCTTGATCCACGCGTAGCGCTCCCATTCACGGCCCTGGACGTAGAAATACTCCTCGAGCATCGGCAGGCTGCACACCAGCGGCCCCGAATCGCCGTTCGGGCGCAACCGCATATCGACCCGGAATACATACCCGTCAGCAGTCAACTCGGCCAGTGCACCGATCAGCTTGCGGCCAAGCTTGGTGAAAAATTCATGATTCGATAACAGGCGGCAGCGGCCGCTGCCCTGTAAATCCGCGGTCTCGCCGTCGTCCTCATACAGAAAAATCAGATCGACGTCGGACGACACATTCAGCTCGCCTCCACCCAATTTGCCCATCCCCACTACCGCCAAGGCCTGCGGCTCGCCCTCGGGCGTCATCGGCGTGCCGTGCACGGCCTGCAAGTCGCGGGTGAGCACTGCCAACGCGGCGCGTATCGAAAATTCGGCCAACGATGTGATGGTTTGCGTGACTTCGGACAGGGGCGCTGTGCCCGCCAAGTCGCGCGCCATGATCACGCACATCACGTCATTGCGCAAAATGCGCAGCGCGCGTTGCAGCGACGCCTCGTCGGGCGCCGCCTCACCCGGCAGCGCGCCGGTCAGCCCGGCGAATCGCGCCGCCATCCAGGGCAGGTCGATCGGGTGGGCGGCCAGCACAGGCAGTTCGGCGGCCAGGGCCGGGCGGCTCGCCAGAATGCGGGCGGCATAGCGGGAATACTGAGAAATCTCGAGTGAACTCACGGCCTTGTCTGCAGTCATTGGGATATTGTGGATACCTTGGTGGGCTGTGTTACAGTCATTCGCACGCAAGCTATCACATTCCCCAACCGACGCGCAGTATGACTGACCGCCAGCCGCCCGACTCCCCCAAAGCGCCTCGGCCCATATTTTTTCCTGGTTTGCGCCACGCACTCGAGTTTCTCGCCGGCGTGGTCATCCTGATCTATTTCTTGGCAGCCGCCGCCATCCTCGGGATGCGCTATTGGGTTCTGCCGCGAGTCGACGATTACCGGCCGCAAATCGAAGCCATCGTCTCGCGCGCGGTCGGCGTACCCGTCTCCATCGAAAAGATTAGCGCAAATTGGGGCGGCCTGTACGCTCATTTTCATTTGCAGGGCGTGAGCCTGCGCGCGCCCGGCGCAAAGACCCCGGGACTGAGCCTGGCACAGGTCGACGGCACCCTGTCGTGGTCCAGCCTGCTGCATCTTAACGTGCGTCTGGCGGACTTGACACTCCAGAGCCCCGACGTGCTGATCGAGCGCCGTGCCGACGGCAAGCTCTATGCCGCCGGCCTGCCGGTCAATACCCAGCAAGGTGGCAACAACCCCGTGCTCGACTGGCTGCTGAATCAGAACGCCGTTATCGTGCGCAATGGCACGCTGCGCTGGCTGGATGAAACTCGCGCGCAGCCGCCGGTCGCGCTGACCCAGGTCCGCATCGCGCTGCTCAACAACGGCCATCAGCATAAATTCGGCATGCAGGCCAATCCTCAGGGCATCCTATCTGGCCCAGTCGACCTGCGCGCCGAATTCCGGCACCCTCTGTTCGTGCGCGCCGACGACTTCAAGCGCTGGCACGGCACCGCCTACGCGCAGATCGGCACTGTCGATCTGGCTGCGTTGGCGCGCTATGCCAAGGTGCCAGACCCGGCCATGAGCGGCCTGGCCGCGGGGCGCATCTGGATGAGCTTTGACGCCGGGCGCCTGGTCAATGGCACGGTGCAGCTCGCCGCTCGCGGGGTGCGCACGCAATTGGGCACCCGGCTCGCGCCGCTGGCACTCGACGAGGCAAGCTTGACGCTCGCGGCGCAGTCGCTGGAGAACGGTGCAGCCTGGCAGGCGCAGCACGTCAAGATCGTGATGCCCGATCAGCAGGTGCTTGACGTCCCAGCACTCAACGGCCGTTATCTGCCCGCGAACTCAGCGCACGGCGAACAAGTTGCGCTAAACGGCCAGCAGCTCGATCTGGGCCAACTCGCTCGACTGGCGCCCGCGCTACCGCTGCCGGCCGATCTGCGCAAACCGCTGGATACCTGGGCGCCTCGCGGCATGCTGCATGATTTCGAGATGTCGCTGCAGCGACCCGCGCCGGGCGCGGGTAACGGCTGGCGGCAGTTGCCGGGGCTCAAGCGCCTGCCGAACTCCCGCACGCGCTACCATTTTCGAGCCGCGTTCGACCACGCCAGCCTCAATAGCGTCGCCGCGACCCCATCGGCCGGCCCGCATGGCGCGCCCCGCATCGGTATTCCCGGCTTCACGAATTTATCCGGCCGCATCGATGCGAATCAGGACCGCGGCAACATCACGCTCGATACGCAAAACACCGTTTTCACGTTCCCCGGTCTGTTCGATCCGTCTCAGATCAGCTTCGACCAGTTAAACGGCAAAGCGCGCTGGACCATCGTCGAGAGCCCGCCGCAAAGCCACCAACCGCCGCAAGTCAAGCTCGACATTGCTTCGCTCGATCTGCAAAACAGTCAGATCGCGGCACATATGGCCGGCACCTACGTCAGCGGCGGACCCGCCCATGGCACGCTCGACCTTCAAGGCCACATCCAGCGCGCTCAGATCGCGGGCCTGTCCAATTACCTGCCCACGACGATGAACCCGGACGCGCGCAACTATCTGAAGCATGCGCTGCTGGGCGGCACCGCGCACGACGCCACGTTCCGCGTCAAGGGGCCGCTCGACGCGTTCCCGTATGCGCAGAACAACGGTCAATTTCACATGGAAGTGCCGCTCACCGATGCGCGCCTGGACCCCGCTCCAAGAACGGCGGGACACACTGATAGCTGGCCGGCGTTCGAAAAAATCCAGGGCAAGCTCATCTTCGATAACAACCGCATGCAGTTGGCGATCGATTCGGCGCGCGTCTATGACGTCACCTTCGGCCCCGTGAAGGGTGCGATCGAGGATCTGACGCACGATCAGGCAACCCTCGATATCAACGGGCAGGTCGCTGGCCCGACACGCGACTTCGTGCGCTACCTGAACAGCAGTCCGGTCGGGCATTGGATCGGTGATTTCACCAAAGATACCCAAGCCACCGGCAACGGCCTGCTCAATTTGAAAATCAAGTTGCCCATCAATCACACCCGTGACGCCAAAGTCACTGGCAGTTAC
Organism: Pandoraea sp.; assembly: GCF_004297875.1. Taxonomy (GTDB): domain Bacteria; phylum Pseudomonadota; class Gammaproteobacteria; order Burkholderiales; family Burkholderiaceae; genus Pandoraea. The sequence continues at coordinate 195,604 of NZ_SCSK01000006.1, forward strand.
CGCTTCCTGGGCAACGACGTGACGCTTGCGCGCGGCTGGCCGGCATTGAGCGGCGTCGACGGACAGCTCAATTTCACCGAGCACGGACTGGCCGCCAGCCAGCTGCGAGGCCACTTTCTGGGCAATGCCATACGAGCCGACGGCAACACCAACGCGCAGGGCGCGCTGCAGTTGCGCGTGACGGGTGCCATCAGCGCCGACGCGCTGCGCGCGCAGGCCAGCAACCCGACGGTCGCCAAACTCGCCGGCTTGATGCGCGGTACGACCCCGTTTTCGGCCGACTTGAACACCACGCACGGCTCGGCGGAAATCGTCGCGCAGTCGGATTTGCGCGGACTGGCGCTACAACTTCCCGCGCCGCTGGGCAAATCCGCCGACAGTGCGATGCCGGCACGTATCGCGCTGCGGCCGCTGGACGAAAAAACTGGCGCGACCGGCGCGCAAACGCAGGCACTCGATTTGACAGTGGGTCCTGTGCAAGCCAATTTCGTGCAGCAAACCGGCGGCGACGGCACCATCACCGTGCTGCGCGGCGGTATCGGCGTCAATGCCGCGCCGCCACACCCCGGCAAGGGCGTGGCGGCCAGCATCGATCTCGACCAGCTCGACGCCGACGCATGGCGGGCACTGCGCTTGCAGTCCGCGGCCTCTGACGCCGGCAGCGGCGGCTCGGACTCCGGCTCGGGTTCCACCGCGACGATGACGCCCTACGCGCCAACCCAGGTCACGCTGCACGCCAAGCAAGTCACCCTGCTCTCGCGCCCATGGCCGGATGTTGCGCTCACCGCCCAGCGCGACGGCAGCGACTGGCAGACGAGCATCGCATCGCCTCAGCTCGCCGGCAACCTGCACTGGGATGCGCCCAGCCCGCGCGTGCCCTACGGGGAAATCCACGGGCGTCTGAGCAAGCTGCTCATCCCCAAGGCCGAGGGCGGCGCGACGCTGGGGCAGATCCTCGACGAGCCGGCCGACGAGTTCCCGGCGATCGATCTGGTGGCCGATGAATTCGCGCTGCAAGACAAGTCGCTGGGCCGCCTTGAACTGGTCGCGCGCAATACGGTCGACAATGGCGTGCCGGTCTGGCAACTGAACAAATTGAACATCACCAACCCGGCCGCCAACCTGGCGATCACCGGCAACTGGCGCACCGCGATACGGCACGACGCGGCTGCCGCAAGCACAAAGACACCACGCCGGACCGCGCTGGCGTTCAAGCTCGACATCAAGAACGCCGGCAAGCTGCTGGATCGGGTCGGCCTGCCCAAGACCCTGCGCGATGGCAGCGGCACGCTCAGCGGCCAGCTCGACTGGCGCGGCGGACCAACTCAGATCGATTACCCGACGCTGGGCGGCCAGGTCGCGCTCGACCTCTCCGGCGGGCAAATCCTCAAGGCTGATCCGGGGTTGACGAAATTACTGGGTATTTTCAGCGTCCAAACCCTGGCGAAAATCCTGACGCTGGATTTCGACAGCGTGCTCAGCGCCGGCCTGCCATTCGATCGGATTCTCGCCAATGGCGCCGTGCACGACGGCATCGCCAGCACACAGGACTTCACCATCACCAGCACCTCGGCCACCATCAAAATGTCGGGTACCACCAATCTCGACAAGGAAACGCAAAATTTGCAGGTCACCGTGTTGCCCCACATCAATGCCGGCTCCGCCTCGCTGGCCTACGCGCTGATCAACCCGGCCCTGGGCCTGGGCAGTTTCCTGGCGCAATTGGCGCTCGGCGGGCAGTTATCCCAATCGCTGGCCTCGCACTACACCGTCACGGGTTCATGGCGCGACCCGGTGATCCGGCAAGGCAGCCCCAATCAGGGTAAGATGGAAAATCTCTCCCCCAGCAGTCAGTTCACCACGCCTTGATAGCGAGTCGTCTTATGCCTGCCCATTCAAGTGCCGCCGTCGCCGCGATTCAAATGACCAGTTGCCCGGACGTCGAACGCAATCTGGCGGCAGCCGGCCGGCTGATCGCACAAGCCGCGGAGCAAGGCGCCCGGCTGGTGCTGTTACCCGAGTACTTCTGCTTCATGGGACAGCAGGACGTCGACAAGCTCGCGCTGCGCGAGACACCCGGCGACGGCCCGATCCAGGCATTTCTGGCCGATACCGCCAAGCGGCTCGGCATCTGGCTGATCGGCGGCACGCTCCCGCTGGCAGCCCCGGAGGCTTCGCGCGTGCTCAACACCACGCTGGTATTCGATCCGCAGGGGCAACACGTTTGCCGTTACGACAAGATCCACCTGTTCAGCTTCGTGAAGGATCAGGAAGCATACGACGAAGCACGCACGATCCGCCCCGGCGAGCAGGTCGCCGCGTTCGAGGCGCCGTTCGGCCGCGTCGGCCTGTCGGTCTGCTACGACCTGCGCTTTCCCGAACTGTACCGGGCGCTGGGTGAATGCGCGCTGATTGTGGTGCCGGCCGCATTCACCTACACGACCGGCCGGGCGCACTGGGAGACGCTGTTGCGCGCCCGCGCGATCGAGAACCAGTGCTACGTGCTGGCGGCCGCGCAAGGCGGGCGACATGAGAATGGCCGCCGCACCTGGGGCCACAGCATGCTGATCGACCCGTGGGGCGTCGTGCTCGCCCAGCGTGAGCACGACAGCGAAGGCGTTGTCGGCGGTACAATCGACCCGATGCGGTTAAACGAAGTGCGGCAGAGCCTGCCGGCGTTGAAACATCGCGTGCTGGCTACGTGATGGGGATTCCCGCCTTGAATTCCCCGGATTCCCCCTCAAGTCAACCCAGCGCCCTAATTTCCATTCCAGAGCCCGCATGAAAATCATCGATACCGGTATTCAAAATCTGGCGACCGCCAAGGATTTGCTGCTCACCCCGTACGGCCTTGACGAAAGCGATCTCAATCGGACGCTGGCGGATATTTTCCGGCATCGGGTCGACTACGCCGATCTCTACTTTCAGTACACGCGCAGCGAGGCGTGGAGCCTGGAAGAGGGTATCGTCAAATCCGGCTCCTTCAGCATCGACCAGGGGGTCGGCGTGCGCGCCCTGGTGGGCGATCGCACCGCCTTCGCCTACTCCGACGACATCAGCGCGCGCGCGCTGGGCGAAGCGGCCGCGGCAACCCGCTCGATCGCACTGGCCGGCGCCGGACGCGTCAAGGTCGGGCAGCGGCTGGCTGCCGCCCAGGGGCGCGACCTCTACCTGCCGAACGACCCGCTCACCTCGCTCGATGCCAACGCCAAGATCGCCTTGCTCGAACGCATCGAAAAGCTGGCCCGCGCCCGCGATCCCCGCGTTACCCAGGTCATGGCAGGCCTGGCCGGCGAATACGACGTCGTCATGGTGGCGCGCAGCGACGGCGTGGTCGCCGCCGACGTACGGCCCTTGGTGCGGGTTTCGGTGACCGTCATCGTCGAGCAGCACGGCCGCCGCGAAGTCGGCAACAGCGGCGGCGGCGGGCGCTTCGATTACGGATATTTCTCCGAAGAACTGCTGGCGCAATATGTCGCGGAAGCAGTCGACGGCGCGCTGATCAAGCTCGACGCCAGGCCGGCGCCGGCAGGCACCATGACCGTGGTCCTCGGGCCGGGCTGGCCGGGCGTCATGCTGCACGAAGCGATTGGTCACGGCCTCGAGGGCGATTTCAACCGCAAGGGTTCCTCCGCGTTCTCAGGACGGCTCGGCGAGCGCGTGGCGGCCAAAGGCGTCACGGTGGTCGATGACGGCACGCTCAGCCAGCGCCGCGGCTCGCTCAACATCGATGACGAAGGCAATCCTACCCAGTGCACCACGCTGATCGAGGACGGCGTGCTGCGCGGCTATATGCAGGACAGCTTGAACGCGCGCCTGATGAAGATGCCGGTCACCGGCAACGGCCGGCGCGAATCATACGCGGCGCTGCCGATGCCGCGCATGACCAATACCTACATGCTGGCGGGCGACAAGGACCCCCACGAAATCATTGCCTCGGTCAAGCACGGACTGTACGCGGTCAATTTTGGCGGCGGGCAGGTCGACATCACCAATGGCAAATTCGTCTTCTCGGCCTCCGAGGCCTACATGATCGAGAATGGCCGGGTGACTTATCCGGTCAAGGGCGCCACGCTGGTGGGCAATGGCCCCGAAGCGCTCAAATATGTCACGATGATCGGCAACGACATGGCCCTCGACTCCGGCGTGGGCGTGTGCGGCAAAGACGGCCAGAGCGTGCCGGTGGGCGTCGGACAACCGACGCTGCGGATCGAAAACATGACCGTGGGCGGCACCGCCTGAGCCTGTATCGGAGCGCGGCAGCGGGCGTAAGCCATCGCTCGCCGCGTTTTCTGCTTGCGAAGCCAGGCGATTCGCGCTATAAATCCTAATATTCGAATTCCCGCCCTTTGGGCAACATCCCGTTTCCATCATGTCCGCCAAGTTTTATTTTTACTTTTTTGCGTATCTCGCACCGCTGGCGGAAGGAGAGGGGCTGTAACGCACCGTAAAATCCCAAAAAACCGCCAGCCGAGTCTGGCGGTTTTTTTTTGCTATGACACTTTTTCAGTCTTTATTCCCAGGAGAACAGCATGGCCCCGCATAACACCGATGACGTCCGCATCAGGGAGCTCAAGGAGCTGACGCCGCCCGCCCACCTGATTCGCGAATTCGCGTGTTCCGAGCGCGCCGCCAATCTGATCTTCTCAACGCGCGCGGCGATCCATCGCATTCTGCACGGCATGGAAGACCGGCTCGTGGTCGTCATCGGTCCCTGCTCGATCCATGATCCCGAGGCCGCGCTCGAATATGGCCGCATGCTTGCCGAGGCGCGGCAGCATTTTGCCGGCGAGCTGGAAATCGTGATGCGTGTCTATTTCGAAAAACCGCGCACCACCGTCGGCTGGAAGGGGCTCATCAACGACCCCCACATGGACAACAGCTTCAAGATCAACGACGGCTTGCGCATGGCGCGCGAGTTGCTGGTCGACATCAATGAACTCGGCCTGCCGGCGGGCACCGAATACCTCGACATGATCAGCCCGCAATACATCGCCGATCTGGTGTCGTGGGGCGCGATCGGCGCGCGCACCACCGAGTCGCAGGTACACCGCGAATTGGCCTCCGGCCTGTCATGCCCGGTCGGCTTCAAGAACGGCACCGACGGTAACGTCAAAATCGCCGTCGACGCGATCAAGGCCGCCTCGCAGCCGCATCATTTTCTCTCGGTCACCAAGGGAGGCCATTCGGCCATCGTCTCGACCAGCGGCAACGAAGACTGTCACCTGATTCTGCGCGGCGGCAAGGCGCCGAACTACGACGCCGCCAGTGTCCAGAGCGCCTGCGAGGCAATCTCCAAAGCCGGGCTCGCGGCGCGTGTGATGATAGATGCCTCACACGCCAACAGTGAAAAGAAACACGAGAACCAGATTCCGGTCTGCGAGAACGTCGCCGCGCAGATCGCCGGCGGCGAAGAGCGCATCATCGGTGTGATGGTCGAATCGCATCTTGTCGCCGGCCGGCAGGATCATATCCCCGGCAAACCGCTGACCTACGGGCAAAGCGTGACCGACGCCTGCATCGGTTGGGACGATAGCCTGCGCGTGCTCGAGACGCTATCGCAGGCGGTGCAGCAACGCCGCCTGACGCGCGGCAACGGCAACTGAGTCTCGCTCGGTCGCGCTACGCTTGCGCGCGGCCGCGCTGCCACAACACGTCGGCGCCGCCATCGGCCCGGTTCAACACGCGCGCCAGGACGAACAACAGATCCGACAGGCGATTCACATACTGGCGCGGCGCCTCGTTCACCCCATCGTGGCGGCCCAGCGCGATGATCGCCCGCTCCGCTCGCCGGCATACGGTGCGCGCCACGTGCGCCTGCGCCGCGGCGCGATTGCCGCCGGGCAGGATGAACTCCTTGAGACGCGGCAGATCCGCGTTGTAGTGCGCCAGCCATTCGTCGAGCTTGAGCACTTGAGCGGGCTGGATCAACGCCTGGCCCGGCAGGCACAATTCCCCGCCCAGATCGAACAGATCGTGCTGGATATCGATCAGCGCAGTGCGCACGCCATCGGGCAGCGCCTCGCACAGCAGCAAGCCCAGATGCGAATTGAGTTCGTCGACTTCGCCGATGGCGTGAATTCTCAGACTGTCTTTATCGACCCGGCTGCCATCGCCCAAGCCCGTCGTGCCATCGTCGCCAGTGCGTGTGGTGATTTTGCTCAAACGATTGCCCATGCCCAGTGCCCTCTTAGGAAAGTAATCGCGTCGTGCGGTGCACAACGCACGCTGCCAGACGCCGCGCGAATGACGAGTTTAACCCTTGGGCGGTGCCGCCGCGCGCGCCGCTTTGGTATGATCGGCAACGCGCGACGGCCAATGCCTGCCTCCCATCGGGGCGCAACGGCGTAAAATCGTCGTCAGCACCGCAGCCGGCAAGGGCATCCCGAGCCATGCTCGCGACCATGATATGGCGGTCGGCGCCTTGAACAGGAGACTCTCGTGAATCATCCCCACCCTGCCCCCCTCGATCTCGCCGCCGCCAAGCGCCCGTTCCCGGATGCGCTGCTGGCTGCCCTCAAGGCGCTGCTTGGCGAGCGGGTCAGCACCGCCGCCGCGGTGCGTGAGCATCACGGCCGCGATGAATCCCCGTTCGATCCGATCGCGCCCGATGCCGTTGCCTATGCCCGCAGCACCGAGGAAGTGGTGCAGATCGTGCGCCTGTGCGCCCAATCCGACGTGCCGATCATTCCGTACGGTGCCGGCTCGTCGCTCGAAGGCCATCTGCTCGCCGTGCAAGGCGGCCTGACGCTCGATCTGTCGGAAATGAATCAGATCGTATCGATCAATGCCGAAGATCTGACGGTGACCGTCCAGCCGGGCATTTCGCGCAAGACACTCAACGAGGGACTGCGCGACACGGGACTGTTTTTCCCGATCGACCCGGGCGCCGACGCCAGCATCGGCGGCATGTGCGCCACCCGCGCCTCAGGTACTAACGCGGTTCGCTACGGCACCATGCGGGAGAACGTCCTGGGCCTGACGGTCGTGCTGGCCGACGGCCGCGTCGTCAAGACCGGCTCGCGCGCGCGCAAATCATCGGCCGGCTACGACCTGACCCGGCTGTTCGTCGGCAGCGAGGGCACGCTGGGCATCATCACCGAAGCAACCGTGCGGCTCTACCCGCAGCCAGAAGCGGTTTCCGCCGCTGTGTGCGCCTTTTCGTCGATGAGCGATGCGGTGCAATGCGTGATCGAAACCATTCAGTTGGGCGTGCCCGTGGCGCGCGTCGAATTCGTCGATGGGCTGGCCATCCGCGCGATTAACCAGCACTCCAAATTCACGCTGACCGAATCGCCCACCTTGTTCTTCGAATTCCACGGCAGCCCGACCGGTGTGCACGAGCAGGCTGAAACCGTGCAGGCGCTGGCCAGCGAGCATGGCGGGCAAGGCTTCGAGTGGGCCACCCAGCCGGAGGAACGCAGCCGCCTGTGGAGTGCGCGCCACAATGCATATTTCGCCATGCTGCAGCTCAAGCCGGGCTGCCGGGCGGTGACCACCGACGTCTGCGTGCCGATTTCCCGACTGGCCGAATGCGTGGTCGAGACCGAGCAGGACCTCAAGGCGTCGCCCCTGCCCTGCCCGATCGTCGGCCATGTCGGCGACGGCAACTTCCACGTGGCCATTCTGGTCGATCCGGACAAGCCCGAGGAGCTGATCGAGGCAGAGCGGCTGAATCGACGCATTGTCGAGCGCGCCATCGCGATGGGAGGCACCTGCACCGGCGAGCATGGCGTCGGGCTGCATAAAATGGGCTTTCTCGTCTCCGAGCACGGCGAGAACGCGATCGATGTGATGCGCAGCATCAAAGCCGCGCTCGACCCGAAAAACCTGCTCAACCCTGGCAAAATTTTCCGAATGCCGGCGTAATCGATGCCTGTTCCCGCCGCTGCCGGCGCCCGCGCCGGATCCAAGTCCGCGCTTACCGAATCGATGCCATGAACGCACCCTACGCTGCGCCCGAAGTCCCCGAGGATGCGCTGCTCGCCGAGCGCCGGCAGGCACTCCTGCAGGCGCTCGGGGCGATCCTGCCGCCCGCGTGCCTGCTGCACGAGCGCGAAGACACGACGCCTTATGAGTGCGATGGCCTGGCCGCGCACCGGCGCATTCCGCTGGCCGTTGCGCTGCCCGAGACCGAAAACCAGGTGCAGCGCATCCTGCATGTCTGCCACGAACTGGGCATTGCAGTCGTGCCGCGCGGTGCCGGCACGGGACTGGCCGGCAGCGCCATGCCGATCGCCGACGGCCTGGTGCTCTCGCTGGCCAAGTTCAAGAAAATCATCAATGTCGATCCCTACGCCCGCACCGCGACCGTGCAGCCCGGGGTTCGCAACATCGCCATTTCCGAAGCGGCCGCCACTTACGGCCTGTATTACGCGCCGGATCCCTCGTCACAGATCGCCTGCACCATCGGCGGCAACGTGGCCGAGAATTCCGGTGGCGTGCACTGCCTCAAATACGGCCTGACCGTCCACAACATACTGCGTGTGCGCGCGGTCACCATGACCGGCGAAATCGTCGAGTTCGGCTCGCTCGGCCCAGACGTGGCCGGGCTCGATCTGCTCGGCGTATTCATCGGCAGCGAAGGCATGTTTGCGGTGGTCACCGAAGTCACCGTCAAGCTGATTCCGAAACCCCAGACCGCGCAGGTCATCATGGCCAGTTTCGACGACGTCGAAAAAGGCGGCAATGCGGTGGCGGCAATCATTGCCGCGGGCATTATCCCCGCCGGCCTGGAAATGATGGACAAGCCGGCGACCCGGGCCGTCGAGGAATTCGTTCACGCCGGCTACGACCTGGACGCACAAGCCATCCTGCTGTGCGAATCCGACGGCACGCCCGAGGAGGTCGCCGAAGAAATCATGCGCACCAGCCAAGTGCTCAAGGCAAACGGCGCCACCCGCATCCAGGTCTCGAGAAGCGAGAGCGAGCGCCTCAAATTCTGGTCCGGGCGCAAGAATGCCTTTCCTGCCGCAGGCCGCATCTCGCCCGACTACTATTGCATGGACGGCACAATCCCGCGTCGCCACATCGGCACGCTGCTGCGCCGCATCAACGAGATGGAGCAGCGCTACCGGCTGCGCTGCATCAATGTGTTCCACGCCGGCGACGGCAATATGCATCCGCTGATTCTTTTCAACGGCAACGATGCCGACGAATGGCACCGCGCCGAGACGTTCGGCGCCGAAATTCTCGAGACCTGCGTGGAGCTGGGCGGCACGATTACCGGCGAGCACGGCGTGGGCATCGAGAAGATCAATTCGATGTGCGTGCAGTTTTCCCCGGCCGAGCGCGACGCCTTTTTTGCAGTCAAGCGCGCCTTCGATCCGGTCGGCCTGCTCAACCCTGACAAAGCCATTCCGACGCGCGCGCGCTGCGCCGAATACGGCAAGATGCACGTGCGCGGCGGCTTGCTGCCCCACCCGGATCTGCCGAGATTCTGACGATGCAAGGATGGTCGGATCAACCTACGTACGGCTGGCGCAAGCGCCTTTACACCATCATCTTCGAGGCCGACACCACGGCCGGACGCCGTTTCGACGAAGTCCTCCTGGTAGCGATCTGCGCCAGCGTGCTGGTGGTCGTGCTGGGCAGCGTGCCGGCGATCCAGGCTCGCGCCAGCACACTGCTGTGGCTGCTCGAATGGCTGTTCACGCTCGCCTTTACCGTCGAATATGTCGCCCGGCTGGCGTGCGTGCGCCACCCGTGGCGCTACGCGCTGTCCCTCTACGGGCTGGTCGATCTCGCGTCGATTTTACCGACCTACCTGGCAATTCTGGTCCCTGAACTTTACTACCTGATCGACGTGCGCTTGCTGCGCCTGATGCGCGTGTTCCGAATCCTGCGACTGAGCGCCTATGTCAGCGAGGCCAGCGTTCTGCGCGAGGCACTCTATCATGCGCGCCGCAAAATATTCGTATTCCTGATTTTTGTGAGCATCGTAGTGATCATCATCGGCACACTGATGACCATCATCGAGGGCCCGGCACACGGCTTCACCAGCATTCCGGTCGGCATCTACTGGGCCATCGTCACGCTCAGCACCACCGGCTACGGCGATCTGGTGCCGCGCACGCCGCTTGGCCAGGCGATCACGGCCTGCGTTATCCTGCTCGGCTATGGCGTGATCGCCATTCCAACCGGCATCATGGGCGCCGAAATCTCCGCGTCGATGCGGCGCCGGCCGGTCACCACCCGCACCTGCACGCATTGCATGACCGAAGGGCACGATCTCGATGCGCGCTTTTGCAAACACTGCGGCCAAGCCTTGTCGCCTCACCAATTCGACGAACACGCGATACGCTCACGATGAATACCGTACTCGAACAATTTCGCGCGGCGATTGAAACCGCCACGGCAACACATCAACCGCTGCAATTGCGCGGCGGCGGCACCAAGCAGTGGTACGGCCAGCAGCTTGCCGGCCAAGTGCTCGATACGCGGCCCTACCGGGGAGTGATCGCCTACGATCCTGCCGAGCTGGTCATCACCGCGCGGTGCGGCACGCCGCTGGCCGAAATCGAGGCGGTGCTGGCCGAGAAAAATCAGTTGCTGCCGTTCGAGCCGCCGTATTTCGGCCCGCATGCGACCTTCGGGGGTTGCGTCGCCGCCGGACTGTCCGGACCGCGCCGGCAAGCGGCCGGCGCGGTCCGCGATTTCGTGCTGGGCGCCTCGCTGATGGACGGCAAGGGGCAGGTGCTGAACTTCGGCGGACAGGTCATGAAGAACGTCGCGGGGTACGACGTGGCGCGCCTGCTGGCCGGCTCGCTGGGCATTCTCGGACTGATTCTCGAGGTCTCGATCAAGGTCATGCCGCAGCCGTTCGCCGAATTGACCCTGCGCTTCGAAATGAATGCCGTGGACGCCGTGCGCAAGCTCAATGAATGGGGCGGGCAGCCATTGCCTATCACCGCCAGCGCTTGGCACGACGACATGCTGGCCGTTCGCCTGTCGGGCGCCTCGGCAGCCATCAAGGCCGCGCGCGTCAAGCTCGGCGGTGAGCTGGTCGATGCGATCCACGCGGCCAAGTTCTGGCAGGGCGTGCGCGAGCATACCGACACGTTTTTCGCTGACGCGGGCCCCGACCGCGCCTTGTGGCGACTCTCGCTGCCGCCAATCACGGAGCCGCATCGCCTGCCCGGCAAACAGCTGATCGAATGGGGCGGTGCTCAGCGCTGGTGGATCACCGATGCCGACGCGCAGAGCGTGCGCAGCGCCGCCCGCCAGGCCGGCGGTCACGCAACGCTGTTCCGCTACGGCGAGGCCAGCGCGGGGGTGTTCACGCCGCTGGCGGTGCCACTGATGCGAATTCACCGCAATCTGAAGGCGGCCTTCGATCCGGCCGGCATTTTCAACCCGGGACGGATGTATCCGGAACTCTGAGTTCGGCCGATCTCGAGGAGCCCGCGCCATGCAAACCCATCTCGCTGATTTCATTCGCGGCACCCCGGCCGGCGACGAGGCTGACGCTATCCTGCGCAAGTGCGTGCACTGCGGATTCTGCACCGCCACTTGCCCGACCTACCAGTTACTGGGCGATGAGCTCGACGGCCCGCGCGGACGCATCTATCTGATCAAGCAAATGCTCGAGGGCAGCGACATCAGTACCCGGACCATCGGCCACCTGGACCGCTGCCTGACCTGCCGCAGTTGCGAAACGACCTGCCCGTCGGGCGTCGAGTACGGGCATCTGGTCGACATCGGCCGGCAGGTCGCCGAGCAGCGGGCGCGACGTCCGTTCCTGCAGCGCGCGCAGCGCAAGTTTCTGTCGACCTTGCTGCCCAATCCGCATTTGTTCGGCCCGGCATTGCGCCTGGGACAGTTTCTGCGGCCGGTGTTGCCGCGCCGGCTGCGCCGCAAAATTCCGTTGCACGGCAGCAGCGGCCAGTGGCCCCGGCAAACCCATCAGCGCAAGATGCTGATGCTGGCCGGCTGCGTGCAGCCGGCGATGCTGCCCAACATCAATGGCGCGACCGCGCGCGTGTTCGACGCTGTCGAGATCCAGTTGATCATGGCCCCCGAGGCGGGCTGTTGCGGTGCGATCCGGCACCACCTGAGCGACTCGGCCGGCGCGCTGGATGATATGCGGCGCAACATCGACGCGTGGTGGCCTCATATCCAGCAGGGCGTCGAATCGATCGTGATCAATGCCTCCGGTTGCGGCGCGATGGTCAAGGAGTACGGACACCTCTTGCGGCACGACTCGCGCTACGCCGCCAAGGCCGAGCGCATCGCGGCGGCCGCGCGTGACGTGAGCGAGATTCTGCCGGCGCATGCGCCGACACTCAAGCAGCGCACGCACCGCCCCGGTACTCAGGTGGTCGCCTATCATCCTCCCTGCACGCTGCAGCACGGCCAGCAACTGCGTGGCGACGTCGAGCGCTTGCTGCTTGAGTTGGGTGTCAATCTCAAGCCGATTCAAGACAGTCACTTATGCTGCGGCTCGGCTGGCACCTACTCGTTGCTGCAGCCAGAACTTGCCACGCGCCTGCGCGACAATAAACTGACGCAATGCGAGGCACACCGTCCCGCGATGATCCTGTCGGCCAACGTGGGCTGCATTGCGCACCTGCAAAGCGGCACGCGCACGCCAGTCAAGCATTGGATCGAATTGGTGGACAGCCTGCTGGTATGACATTCCCCCGGAGACCGATATGAAAGACAACCGGATGCTGACAACCTTCGCCGTGCTGCTGATGTTTCAGACCATCGGCGAAACTCTCAGCTACTCGCTGCACCTGCCGATTCCGGGACCGGTCATCGGCATGGTCCTGCTATTACTCTGGCTACTGGCCAACGAGCGGTTGCTGCCCGTCATCGCCCCCACTTCGCAGGAGTTGTTGCGTCATTTATCGCTCTTGTTCGTGCCTGCCGGCGTCGGCATCATGGCGCAGGCCCATACGCTGAGCGGACAGTGGCTGGCGATCGTCGCGGCGCTGGTCATCAGCACGGCCCTGACCATCACGGTCACGGCACTGGTCACGCAAGCGCTGATCCGCTGGCAGGAAAAACGCCGCACGGAGCATGCCGCATGACACCCCGCATTGCAGCCATATGGGTCTACCTGGCAACCACGCCGTTGCTGGGCCTGACCGCCACCTTGCTGGCCTATCTCGCCGCATTCGCTATCTATCAGCGCTGCCGCTTCAATCCGCTGGCGAATCCGGTTGCCATCGCCGTCGCGTTGCTGGTCACGGTACTGACGCTCACCCATACGCCGTACCCGACCTATTTCGAGGGCGCCCAGTTCGTGCACTTCCTGCTCGGCCCGGCCACCGTAGCGCTGGCCGTGCCGCTTTATCAGCAGTGGCCGCGCCTGCGCCGCCATGCGATCCCGTTGCTCGGCGGCCTGCTGGCGGGCTCGCTCACCGCGATCGTGTCGGGCACCGGCATTGCCATGCTGCTGGGCGCGTCTCGCACCACGACACTGTCGATTGCCCCCAAATCCGTGACCACGCCGATCGCCATGGGCATTGCGGACAAAATCGGCGGCTTGCCATCGCTGACCGCGGTGCTGGTGATCTCGACCGGGATTCTCGGCGCCATCCTCGCGACCTTCATCCTGAATGCGCTGCGCATCAAGGACTATGCGGTGCGTGGCTTTGCCACCGGCGTCGCTGCTCACGGTATCGGCACCGCGCGCGCGTTTCAGGTGAGCGACGAGGCCGGCGCGTTTGCGGGTCTGGGCATGGGTCTCAACGGCGTGCTCACGCCGATTCTGGTTCCGCTGCTGCTCAGTCTGTGGCATTGAGCGCCGGTTGGCGCCGGGCGCTGACGCGATTCAGGCCGGCGGCAGCGCCGCCTCGATATCCTGCTGCAACTCTTCGGGCTTGGTGGTTGGGGCGTAGCGCTTGAGCACCTGGCCATCGGCGCCGACCAGGAACTTGGTGAAGTTCCATTTGATCGCATGAGTCCCGAGCACACCGGGCTTTTCGGCCGTCAGCCACTGATAGAGCGGATGTGCGCCGGATCCGTTGACATCGATCTTCGCAAACATCGGGAAAGTCACGCCAAATGTCGTATCGCAAAAGCTGCGTATTTCCTCCGCGCTGCCGGGCTCCTGCGCACCAAACTGATTGCACGGAAAACCCAGGACGACCAGACCGCGCGCGCCATATTGCTGATAGAGGCGCTCGAGCCCGGCATATTGCGGCGTGAAACCGCATTGGCTGGCGGTATTGACGATCAGCAGCGTCTTGCCCGCGTATTGGCGCAACGGCACTTCCTCGCCGCTCAAGGTTCGCACGGAAAAATCGTAGATATTGCTCATGATTGCCTCGCCCGCCGTTGAACACGTCGCAGTGTGCCATAGATCCGGCCTCTTAGCGGCCCGGCTGGGTTGACGCCCGCGCCGCCGGCTGGCGCTCGATCCTGCCCTGCGCGGCCAGTGCTGCGAGGTGTTGCTCGAAGGTTTGCATGCCAAGATGCTGGCCGGTCTGCAGCACCGATTGAAGTTGGGCCGTCTTGCCCTCGCGGATCAGATTGCGCGCGGCCGGGGTAGTCAGAAAAATCTCTTGCGCGGCGACCCGGCCAGGGCCGTCGGCACGCCTGACCAGTACCTGGGCAATCACGGCTTCGAGCGATTCGGCCAGCAAAGAGCGCGCAGCCTGTTTCTCGTCACCGGGAAACACGTCGACGATGCGCTCCACAGCCTGCGCGGCCGAACGGGTATGCAGCGTGCCGAACACGAGGTGGCCGGTTTCGGCTGCCGTCAGGGCCAGCCGAATAGTGTCGAGATCGCGAAGCTCGCCCAGCAGAATCGCGTCCGGATCTTCGCGCAACGCCGCGCGCAAGGCGCTGGCAAAGCTGTGCGTGTGCGCGCCGACTTCGCGCTGCGTCACCAGGCTGCGATGCGACGCATGCACGTATTCGATCGGATCCTCGATGGTCAGAATGTGCCCGGCATGGCATCGATTGCGGTGATCGAGCAGCGCCGCCAGAGTGGTCGATTTACCCGAGCCGGTAGGCCCGGTCACCAGCACCAGTCCAGCCGCCTTGAACGACAGCGCGCCCAGTATCTCCGGCAAACGCAACGACTCCAGCGACGGCACGTCCCGCGCGATCAGACGCATCGCGGCAGCCGGCCCGCGAGCCTGCCAGAACGCATTGACGCGCACACGCGGCAAGCCGGGCCAGTCGAGCGAGAAATCGCATTCGTGCCGCGCCGCATGGCGCGCACGCTGAGCTTCGTCCATCAAGTCCTGCAGGGCTGCGGCAATGTCATCGCCGCCGAGTTGCGGGCAATCGCAGGGCGCCAGTTCGCCATCGATGCGCAGACACGGCGGCATGCCCGCCGACAAATGCAGATCCGAGGCGCCGCACTGCGCCGCGCGCCGGAGAAGCTCGCCAAGTTCCATTTATAATCACTCCGATGAAGTCGTCTCGCGGCGCCACCTTGCGCCGGCCTCGCCGACCGTAGCATCGAGCCCCCATGTCCACCATTGCTCTCAATCTGAAAAACGTCCTGCAGCGCATCGACGCGGCCACCGCACAAGCCGGCCGGCCCGCGCACAGCGTTGAACTGCTGGCCGTCTCGAAAACCGTCAGCGCCGACGTGGTGCGCGACGCATTTGCCGCCGGCCAACTGGCCTTTGGCGAAAACTATGTGCAGGAAGCGCTCGACAAGATCGCCGCGCTGGCGGACATTCGCGAGGCGCTGCAGTGGCATTTCATCGGCCCGCTGCAAAGCAACAAAACGCGCCCCGTCGCCGAGCAGTTCGACTGGGTGCATTCGATCGACCGGCTCAAGATCGCCGAGCGGCTATCTGCCCAGCGCCCCGCGCACCTCCCGCCGCTGCAGGTTTGCCTGCAGGTCAACATCAGCGGTGAAGCCAGCAAGAGCGGCGCCGCGGTAACCGAGGTGGCCCAATTGGCGCATCGGGTTGCCGCCTTGCCGCGCCTGAGACTGCGAGGTCTCATGGCCATCCCCGAGCCGCAGGACGATCCGGTCCTGCAGTGCGAGCCGTTTCGCGCGCTGCGCCACCTGTGGGAACAGTTGCGCGCCGAGGGCCTGGCGCTCGACACGCTCTCGATGGGCATGTCGGCGGATCTCGAGGCGGCCATCGCCGAAGGTGCTACTCTGGTACGCATCGGCACCGCGATCTTCGGTGCGCGCGCCTGACGGGATGTCTCTTTTATCGACAGTGAGGAGCTTCATGAAAATCGCATTTATCGGTGGCGGCAATATGGCCGGCGCCCTGATCGGCGGCCTGCTCAGGCGGGGCGTGCCAGCAACCGACCTGAGCGCGGTCGACCTCTCGCCACAAACGTGCGAGCATCTGACGAAAACACACGGAATCAACGCCAGCACGCAACTGAGCGAGCGTTTGCGCGACCAGGAAGCCATCGTGCTGGCTGTCAAGCCGCAGCACCTGAAGGAAGCGGCGCAGTCGCTTGCGCCCTATCTGCGCGGGCAGCTCGTCATCAGCATCGCCGCGGGCGTGCATGCGGCCGTGCTGTCGCGCTGGCTGGGTGGCTACGATCAGATCGTGCGCTGCATGCCCAATACGCCGGCGCTGATCGGCAAGGGCATCTCCGGCCTTTGCGCGCTATCCGGCGTGGACACCTCGCGACGCCAGTTGGCGGAGCGCGTGTTGCAAGCCGCGGGGGAGGTCATTTGGTGCAATAACGAGGCACAGCTCGATGGCGTCACCGCGCTATCGGGCAGTGGTCCCGCCTACGTTTTCTACTTTATCGAGGCGATGCAGCAGGCAGCCGCCGAGCTGGGCTTCTCCGCTGCACAGGGCCGGCAGCTGGCGATCGCCACGGTCGCCGGAGCCGCCGAGCTCGCGGCACAGTCGAGCGAGCCGGCCAGCGTGCTGCGCGAGCGGGTTACCTCCAAGGGGGGCACCACGTTCGCGGCGCTGACGTCGTTCGAACACGACGGCGTGAAGGCCGCCATCGTGCGCGGTATTCACGCGGCGCACGCGCGCTCGCGCGAGCTTGGCGCGGAGTTGGGCGCCGATTAGCGTTAGTCGCTCAGCCGCCGGCCCCACATGGGATCAATGCGTCGGCGTAAGCAGGTAGTGAAAGAAAATACCGGCGAAAATCGCCGCGCCGAGCCAGTTGTTGTGGCGAAACGCGGCGAAACACCGCATGCGCTCACGCCCCCGAATCAGGAAGTAGTGATAGATGGCGCAGGCTAGCGCCACCGCGATGCCGAGCCAGAACGGCCAGCCGAACCGCAGGTGGTAGCCGACCCCGCCGATAATGGCGAACATCGCGGCGTAGCAGGCCATCACGGCCGCCACGTCGCAGTGCCCGAACGTGATGGCCGATGTCTTGATGCCGATGTGCACGTCGTCGTCCCGGTCGACCATCGCGTATTCGGTATCGTAGGCGACCGACCAGAAGACGTTGGCCAGCAGCAGCAGCCAGGCCAGCGGCGGCACATGCCCCTGCACCGCGGCAAACCCCATCGGAATCCCGAAGCCGAACGCGACGCCCAGGTAAGCCTGCGGAATGGCGAAAAAGCGCTTCATGAAAGGATAGCTGGCCGCCACGAACAATGCCGGCACGGACAGCCATTTGGTCAACCCATTGAGCGGCAGAATCAGCAAGAAGGCCGCCAGCGCGAGCACCCCGGCGACTGCCAGCGCTTCCCACGCGTCGATACGCCCCGAGGTCAACGGCCGCTCCTGGGTGCGTTTGACGTATTTGTCGAAATCGCGATCGGCGTAATCGTTGATTGCGCAACCGGCCGAGCGCATCAGAAACGTGCCCACGATAAATATCAGCAGCACACCCAGCGGTGGATGACCGTCCGAGGCGATCCACAGCGCATTGAGCGTCGGCCATAGCAGCAGGACCGTGCCGATCGGCTTATCAAGCCGAACCAGCCGGAAATACAGGGGCAAGCGTTGAGTGAGCATGGCACACAGTCGAATCATCACATGTGCGCATTGTAGGACAGATGGCCGGTGCGGTACCTGTTGCCAAGCCCGACGCTGATGCTGACGCCGGCCATGATGTGCTGTGCCCGAGCGCACGACCGCGCCGGTGCGAGGCTCGTTCCTTTGACCTAGATCACACAATATTTTGTGGTCAGAAAATACCATGACCACAACCTATAGTGCAAAAGGAGCCGCACGATGTCAGCAATGCCCGATACCGAACCGAGCGACCTGCCCTGCGAGGTGCGCAAGCGCGACGGACGCCGGCTACCGTTCGACGCCACCAAAATCCGCTCCGCGATTGCCCGCGCGGGCCAGGCCAGCGGCGAATTCGGCGCCTGCCAGGCCGAATTGCTCGGCGCCCAGGTCGTCAGGACGGTAAGTGACCGTTTTCCGGGGCAGACGCCCGCCATCGAGCAGATTCAGGACGTGGTCGAACTCACCCTGATCGCCGCCGGTTATCTGAGAACCGCGCGCGCCTATATCGTCTATCGCGAGCGGCACGCGAATCTGCGTCAGGACCGCAAAGCCCAGGTAGATGTGGCGTCATCCATCAACGAATACCTGAATCGCCAGGATTGGCGCGTCAATGCCAATGCCAATCAGGGTTATTCGCTGGGTGGCCTGATTCTCAACGTGGCCGGCAAGGTCACCGCCAACTACTGGCTGTCTCACGTCTATGCCCCGGAGGCCGGCGCGGCTCACCGGGAGGGCGACATCCACATCCATGACCTGGACATGCTCTCGGGCTACTGCGCCGGCTGGTCGCTGCGCACCCTGCTCACCGAGGGGTTCAACGGCGTACCGGGCAAGGTGGAAGCGGCGCCGCCCAGGCATCTGTCGAGCGCGGTCGGACAGATCGTCAACTTCCTCGGCACCATGCAGAATGAATGGGCCGGCGCCCAGGCGTTCTCGTCCTTCGACACTTACATGGCGCCGTTCGTGCGCAAGGATCGAATGACCTACCGGGAGGTCAAGCAGCACATCCAGGAGCTGATCTATAACCTCAACGTGCCGTCCCGCTGGGGCACCCAGACCCCATTCACCAACCTGACCTTCGACTGGACCTGCCCGGACGATCTGCGCGAGCAGGTCCCGGTGATCGGCGGCCAGGAGATGCCCTTTGCCTATGGCGAATTGCAGGCCGAGATGGACCTGATCAACCAGGCCTACCTCGAGGTCATGACCGAAGGCGACGCCAAGGGCCGGGTGTTTACCTTTCCCATTCCGACGTACAACATCACGCCGGCGTTCCCCTGGGAAAGCGAGAACGCCGCGCGGCTGTTCGACATGACCGCCAAATATGGCCTGCCTTACTTCCAGAACTTCGTGAACTCGGAACTGAAACCCAATATGGTTCGTTCCATGTGCTGCCGGCTGCAGCTGGATCTGCGCGAGTTGCTCAAGCGCGGCAACGGCCTGTTCGGCAGTGCCGAGCAGACCGGCAGTATCGGCGTGGTCACGATCAACTGCGCGCGCCTGGGCTATTTGTACCAAAGTGACGAAGCAGGATTGCAGACGCGGCTCGACGAGCTGCTGGCGATCGGCCGCGATACGCTCGAGGTCAAACGCAAGCTCATCCAGCAGTTGATGGACCAGGGGCTGTTTCCTTATACCAAGCGCTATCTCGGCACGTTGCGCAACCATTTCTCGACGCTCGGGGTGAATGGCATCAACGAGATGATCCGAAACTTCAGCGGCGACGAGCACGACATTACCACCGACTGGGGCCACGCTTTCGCCTTGCGCTTTCTGGATCACGTGCGTGCGCGCATCGTTGCCATTCAGGAGGAAACCGGGCACATGTATAACCTCGAGGCAACACCCGCCGAGGGCACCACCTACCGTTTCGCCAAGGAGGACAGCAAGCGCTGGCCGGACATCCTCCAGGCCGGCACGGCGGCGCAGCCGTACTACACCAATTCCTCGCAACTGCCGGTAGGGTGCACCGACGACCCTTTCGAAGCCCTGGAGCGCCAGGAAGCCCTGCAAGCCAAATACACCGGCGGCACCGTGCTGCATCTCTACATGGGAGAGCGCCTGTCCAGCGGCGAGGCTTGCAAGCGACTGGTACGCCGGGCACTGGAGAATTTTCGCCTGCCGTACATCACCGTTACACCCACTTTTTCCATTTGCCCCACGCATGGCTATCTGGCCGGGGAACACGCGTTCTGCCCCAAGTGCGACGAAGAAATCCTGGCGCGCAAGCGCGGCCAGCTCGTCGCTTGATTCCACCACTCGTAAAAGGTGACACCATGATCGAACTATCCGAACCCACCCGCCTGAGCGCCGAAACCATTGAATTGAGGGACGAAGAGCGCCAGCCCTGCGAAGTCTGGACACGGGTGATGGGCTATCACCGCCCGGTGGCCAGCTTCAATATCGGCAAGAAGGGCGAACATGCCGAACGCCGCTTTTTCAGCGAGCGACGCTGTAACCAGGCGGCTTGATCTCATGGCCGCCCTGCGGGTCGGCGGCCTTGTGCCGCTGACTTCCATCGATTTTCCCGGACACCTTGCGGCGGTGGTGTTCTGCCAGGGCTGCGCCTGGCGTTGCGTCTACTGCCAGAACGCGCATCTGATTCCGGCCGATGCGCCTGCCGAACGCTCCTGGGACGATGTGCTGGCGTTTCTCGGCCGTCGGCGCGGCCTGCTCGATGGCGTCGTGTTCTCGGGCGGCGAGCCGACGCTGCAATCCGCCCTGCCCGAGGCCGCGCAAGCGGTTCGCGACCTGGGGTTGCGCGTCGCCCTGCACAGCGCCGGCATGGCCCCGGAGCGGCTGGCTGCGGTACTGCCGCTGGTGGACTGGATCGGCCTGGATATCAAGGCTCCCGTCATATTCCACGAGAGTATCGTGGGTGCGCCACGCGCCTCGGCCAAGGTGATGCAGTCATTGCGGCTGATCCAGGAAAGCGGGACCGATTATGAGTGCCGGACGACCTGGCACCCGGCGCTGTTTCCCGAACCGGAACTGCTGGCCTTGGGCGATGCGCTGGCGCGCCTGGATGTGCGCGCCTGGAGCGTACAGGCGTGCCGCCTGCCCGGCATGCCGGCGCCGGCCATGAAAGGTCTGGCCGAGCGATTGGCGGGGCGCTTCGAGCGCTTCACGATTCGCGAATCCTGAGCAGCCGATCCTTCCGCCCACACCAGCGGGCCGCAGGCGGACGCAAAAAAACCCGCGCCAGCGACCCGGCGCGGGTTTTGCTTCGCCC
This sequence comes from Pandoraea sp., assembly GCF_004297875.1. GTDB lineage: Bacteria > Pseudomonadota > Gammaproteobacteria > Burkholderiales > Burkholderiaceae > Pandoraea. Next base: position 216,706 of record NZ_SCSK01000006.1, read on the forward strand.
GGCGCGCCGCTTATTGCAGCAGGGCGCGCAGCATCCAGGCGGTTTTTTCGTGCACCTGCATGCGTTGCGTGAGCAGGTCGGCCGTCGGCTCGTCATGGGCGTCATCGACGATCGGGAAAATCGAGCGCGCGGTGCGCACCACGGCCTCCTGGCCGGCAACCAGTTGCGCAATCATTTCGTCGGCCGTGGGCACGCCCTCGGCTTCGGCAATCGACGACAGCGCGGCAAACTCCCGGTAAGTGCCCGGCGCCGGGAAGCCCAGCGCGCGAATGCGCTCGGCGATCAGATCGACAGCCAGGGCAAGCTCGGTGTACTGCGCCTCGAACATCAGGTGCAGCGTGTTGAACATCGGGCCGGTGACATTCCAATGGAAATTATGGGTCTTCAGGTACAGCGTGTAAGTGTCGGCCAGCAAATGATTGAGGCCTTCGACGATTTTCCTGCGATCCTTGTCGCTGATGCCGATATTGACCACGGTGACGCTATTTTTCTTTGCCATGGGGTTCCTCTGAAATAAAGGTTGAGGCTAAGCCGCTGGCTGGCGGGGTTGCCCAAAATTCGCCGCGGGACGGCCTTGCCGATCACACACCGCGAGCAGTCGATGCGTCTCGTCAGGCACTATACCGTCAGCGCGTAGCTGGCCAGAACATGCTGCACCATGCGCGACATATCGCGCCAGGTCGTCGGATCGTTTCGCTCAATTCTCATCGTGGCCTCCTTGGCGCCATCAACAGAGTCGACGTAACGATCTTAGCGTTCGCAATTCGCGCGTTCCAATTGATTATTGAAATCCGCTCGATAAAAAATGTCGTGCCAGTGCCGCTCGGGCAGCGCCGCACCCGGCGTTCAGTTTGCCGAGACGGGCAAATCGAGCATCTTCACACCCGGCAGCTGACATGCCTTGATGGCCTCGCACACGGCTTCGATCGCCGGCATGCGCGTGAAACTCTTGCGCCAGGCCAGCACCACCCGACGGTCGGGCACCGGCGCCTCGAACGGCACATAGCGCAGCAGCCCATCCTTGGCATGAATGTCGGGCACCGACGTCATCGGCAGCACCGTGATGCCCACGCCGCTGGCAACCATGTGGCGGATGGTCTCGAGCGACGATCCCTCGAAGGTTTTCTGGATTCCGTCGGCATTCTGGGAAAAACGCATCAGCTCCGGGCACACGCCCAGCACATGATCGCGAAAGCAATGGCCGCTACCGAGCAGCAGCATGGTCTCCTGCTTGAGGTCGCCAGCGGCAATCGATTTGCGCTCGACCCACTCATGATGACGCGGCAGCGCCACTACGAACGGCTCGTCGTAGAGCGGACGCACCATCAACCCGCTTTCCGGGAAAGGCAGCGCCATGACGGCCGCATCGATCTCACCCTGCTTGAGCAACTCGATCAGCTTGAGCGTGTAGTTCTCCTGCAGCATCAACGGCATCTGCGGCACCCGCTCGATCATTTCCTTGACCAGCGCCGGCAGCAAATACGGTCCGATCGTGTAAATCACGCCCAGGCGCAGCGGCCCGGCCAGCGGGTCGCGCCCCTGCTTGGCCAGTTCCTTGATAGCCAAGGTCTGTTCGAGCACGCGCTGCGCCTGCGCGACGATCTGCTCGCCCAGCGGCGTGACGCTGACCTCGGCGGCGCCACGCTCGAAGATTTGCATGTTCAGTTCGTCTTCGAGTTTCTTGATCGCCACCGACAGCGTCGGCTGGCTGACGAAACAGGCTTCGGCAGCCCGGCCGAAATGACGCTCGCGCGCCACGGCCACGATGTATTTGAGTTCGGTGAGCGTCATATGAAATTTATCGGCTACGGGGAAATGATAGATTTTCTTTTTTATAGCACAAATGTATGTAAGAAAACATCGGGCCAACTCCCTTGCACCGCGGCGCGGCCTCCCGCAAAAAAGCAAAGCCCCGGCCGGGCGATTCGCGCTGGACCGGGGCCGGGGATGCGCCTGCGCGCATCCGGTATAACCTGCTGTCGCGTTACTGGTTCGAATACAGATTGGAATTCACGCTGGCGACCACCAGTCCGGCGGGCACCGGCGCGCTGGCCAAGGCTTGCGCGGCAGGCGCTGCTTTCGGATAAACCGTATTGGTTTGTTGCACCAGGCCTTGCGATTCCGCATTGATCAGGTCGGCGCGCACTGCGGCACGGCTCAGCGTGCTCACACCGATCCATGACGTATCGGTACCCACATCGGCGCTACCGCGAGCAAACACCGGGGCAGCAACAAAAGCGGACAACAGAGCGGCAACAATCAGAGGGGTTTTCATGACATTTCTCCTGTCGAATATAAGGGGGCGGCATTCAAGGTATTTGCACCGCCGACAGGATCAGTGTATTCCCTATGCTATCGAATAAAAACATCGATTAGTGAAATTCATTGTTGTCGCCAATGGAATAATCGATGGCATCCCAATTGCGCTCAATGACGTGCTGGTTGGGTGCGCGAACTCAAACATCAGGCGCTGAGAAAGGCTTCTCGCGCCCCCAGCCAGCGTTCGAGATGTGCAGCCACGCCGACGGGATCGTCACGCAACAGCGCCTCGGCGGCCTGCCGGGCGGGCTCGATCAGCCAGGCATCTTCCACGAGATCGACGAACCGCAACATTGCCGCGCCGGACTGCCGAGCCCCGAGGAATTCCCCCGGCCCGCGTATTTCAAGGTCGCGGCGCGCGATCTCGAAACCATCGCCGGTCTCGCGCATGGTTTGCAGACGGGCCTTGGCGGTCAACGACAGGGGCGTGGCGTACATCAGCACACAGACTGATTCGGCCTGCCCGCGACCGACCCGCCCGCGCAACTGGTGCAGTTGCGCCAGACCGAAGCGCTCGGCATGCTCGACGACCATCAGCGAAGCATTCGGCACATCCACCCCCACCTCGATGACCGTGGTGGCCACCAGCAGATGCAGCGTGCCGCGCGTGAATGCATCCATCACCGCGGCCTTGTCGGCCGGTGGCAGACGACCATGCACCAGGCCCACCTGCAATTCGGGTAAGGCGGCCATCAGTTGCTGGTGCGTGTCGATCGCCGTTTGCAGCTGCAGCGCCTCGCTCTCCTCGATCAGCGGGCACACCCAGTAGACCTGCCGCCCGGCCAGCGCCGCGGCACGCACGCGCGCCACGACTTCTTCGCGGCGCGTATCGCTGATGACTTTGGTCAGCACGGGCACCCGGCCCGGCGGCAATTCGTCGATCAGCGACACATCCAGGTCGGCATAGTAGGTCATCGCCAAGGTGCGCGGGATCGGCGTGGCGCTCATCATCAGTTGATGCGGCACCGCGCCGCCGGCATCAGACGTTGTGGCAATCTTGCCGCGCAGCGCCAGACGCTGCGCGACACCGAACCGGTGCTGTTCGTCGACCACCGCCAGTCCGAGCCGGGCGAATTCGACGGTATCCTGAATCATCGCGTGCGTGCCGATCACCAACTGGGCTTCGCCGCTGGTCACCTGCGCCAGGGCCGCGCGCTTTTCGCGCGCCTTCAGGCTGCCCGCCAGCCAGACCACCCGCACGCCGAGCGGCGCCAGCCAGGCCGAGAGCTTCAGCAGATGCTGCTCGGCGAGGATTTCCGTAGGTGCCATGATGGCGGCCTGATACCCGGCGTCAATGGTTTGCGCCGCCGCCAGCGCGGCAATAATCGTCTTGCCGCTGCCGACGTCGCCCTGCAGAAGGCGCTGCATCGGATGCGGTGCCGCCAGGTCGGCGCGAATTTCGCGCCAGACGCGCTGCTGAGCCCCGGTCAATGCGAACGGCAAGGCGGACTCGAAGCGCGCCAGCAGCCCATCGGCGCGCGGCGTGCCGCACAGGCGGGGCGCAGCCACGCGCCTGCGTGCGGCCTGCGCGCGCTTGAGCGACAACTGCTGGGCCAGCAGTTCCTCGAACTTGATGCGCAGCCAGGCCGGATGGCTGCGCTCGACGAGCGCGGCCTGTGGCGCATTGGCCGGCGGATTGTGCAGCAGCCGTACGGCGTCGGCCAGGGACGGCAAGGCGCCGTTGGCCAGCACCCCCAGCGCGTCATTCAGTATTCCGGGCGGCAACTGTTCGGGTAACGGCGTGCGCTCGAGCGCATTGGCAATCGCCCGGCGCAAATAGGCTTGACTGACGCCGGCCGTGCTCGGGTAGACCGGCGTGAGCGATTGCGGCAGCGGCGCTCCTTCGTCCACCACCCGGTAAGCAGGATGAACCATTTCCAGGCCAAAGAAGCCGCCGCGCACGTCGCCGCGCACCCTTACCCGCACGCCAGGCGCGAGTTGTTTCTGCTGACTGCCGTAGAAATTCAAGAATCTCAGCGTCAGCTCTTCTTCGCCTTGCTGCACGCGCACGACCCATTGGCGGCGCGGCCGAAAGGTGACCTCGCTGGCGACTACCACGCCCTCCACCTGGGCGTTCTGCCCCGGCAGGAGATTGTCGATTGGCGTGAGCGTCGTCTCGTCCTCGTAACGCATCGGCAGATGCAGGATGAGATCGATGTCGCGCGCCAGCCCAAGCTTGGCCAGTTTGTCCGCCGGGCGCGGCTTGGCGCGTGCCGCCGGCGCCGGACTGAGCCGCTGACTATCGGCCTGTTCTGCTGGCGCCGGATCCCGGTCGGGCGTGGCCTGGTCTTTCGCTTTCGAACGGCGCTCGGTCATCGATTGGGTCAACACAAGTAAAATAGCGGCTGCTCCTCATTGTAAACGCAGGATGTATACCCTTTCCGATTTCGATTTCGACTTGCCCGGCGAGTTGATCGCCCAAAGTGCCTTGCCCCAGCGCAGCGCCAGTCGCCTGCTGGAGGTCGACGCCTGCAGCGATACGCCCGCACCCGTGTTGCATGACAGAAATTTCTCGGCTTTGCCGGAATGCCTGATGCCCGGCGACTTGCTGGTTTTCAACGATACCAAGGTATTGAAAGCCCGCTTCTTCGGGCAAAAAGCCAGCGGCGGCAAGGTTGAGGTGCTGATCGAGCGCGTGCTCGACGAGCGCACCGCGCTGGCGCAGATCCGGGCCAGCAAGAGTCCAGGCGCCGGTTCGACCTTGCGCCTGGCCGATGCGTTCGACGTCACCGTCGGAGAGCGTGTCGAGCCGTTCTTCACGCTGCATTTTCCGCAGGATTGCTACACCCTGATCGAGGCGCATGGACGGCTGCCCTTGCCGCCATACATCACGCACGACGCGACCGATTATGACGAAACGCGCTATCAAACCGTATTTGCCCGTCACCCGGGAGCGGTGGCCGCGCCGACTGCCGCTTTGCATTTCGACGATGCGCTGCTCGACCAGCTCGATCAGCGCGGCATCCGACGGGCCACGCTCACGCTGCATGTCGGAGCCGGCACTTTTCAGCCAGTGCGGGTGGAAAACATCGCCGAGCACCGCATGCACACCGAGTGGTATCGCCTGACTCAGGAACTGCTGGACGCGGTGGCTGCCACGCGCGCGGCCGGCGGGCGGGTGATCGCGGTGGGCACCACCTCGATGCGCGCGCTCGAATCGGCCGCGCAAGCCGCGCTGGCCGCAGGACAGCCGCCGGGCACCCTGCAGCCGGGTAGCGCCGAGACCGACATTTTCATCACTCCCGGTTATCGGTTCCAGGTGGTCGATCGGCTCATCACCAACTTCCATTTGCCCAAATCGACGCTGTTGATGCTGGTCTCGGCCTTCTCCGGCATCGAGACGATCCGGGCCGCCTATCGCCATGCGATCGAGCAGCGTTACCGCTTCTTCAGTTATGGCGATGCCATGCTGCTGACCCGCCAGCAAAGCGCTGCTGCAGACTCGCTACAATAACCCCCTGGCCGCGCTCAACCGGGCGCGGCAGTCGCTCGACGCTTTCATGCTCAACTTCGAACTTCTCTGTACCGACGGCCAAGCCCGTCGCGGCCGCCTGACCCTGAACCACGGCGTGATCGAGACGCCGATTTTCATGCCGGTGGGCACCTATGGCTCCGTCAAGGCGATGTCGCCGCTCGAACTCGACGAGAACGGCGCGCAAATCATCCTGGGCAACACGTTTCACCTGTGGCTGCGCCCCGGCCTGGATACGATCGGCGCGCACGGCGGCCTGCATCGCTTCATGGGCTGGGACAAGCCGATTCTGACCGACTCCGGGGGCTTCCAGGTTTTCAGCCTGGGAGAGCTGCGCAAAATCAGCGAAGAGGGTGTGAAATTCGCTTCGCCGATCAATGGCGACCGGCTGTTTCTGTCACCCGAAATCTCGATGCAGATTCAGCATGTCCTGAATTCGGACATCGCGATGCAGTTCGACGAATGCACGCCGTACGAGATCGACGGGCGCCCGGCGACCGAGGCCGAGGCCGGCGCCTCGATGCGCATGTCGCTGCGCTGGGCGCGCCGCTCGCGCGACGAATTCGACAGACTGGCCAATCCCAATGCGCTGTTCGGCATTGTGCAGGGCGGCATGTACGAGCATTTGCGTGACGAATCGCTAGCCGGGCTGACCGAGCTCGACTTCCACGGTTACGCGATCGGTGGCCTGTCGGTGGGCGAACCCAAGGAGGACATGATGCGCGTGCTGGCTCACGTCGCGCCGCGCCTGCCCGCCAACAAACCGCACTACCTGATGGGAGTCGGCACGCCCGAAGACCTGGTGGCAGGGGTGGCCGCCGGCGTGGACATGTTCGATTGCGTGATGCCCACGCGCAACGCCCGCAATGGCTGGCTGTTCACGCGCTTGGGCGACCTGAAAATTCGCAATGCCGCGCACAAGAGCGATACTCGCCCGCTCGATGCGAGTTGCGCGTGCTACACCTGTCGCAACTTCTCGCGCGCCTATCTCCATCATTTGCAGCGTGCCGGGGAGATTCTCGGCGCCCGGCTCAACACCATTCACAACCTGCATTATTATCTGCAACTCATGCGAGACATGCGCACGGCCATCGAAACCCGGCAGTTCGACAACTTCGTCCGACAATTCCATCACGAGCGCGCGCAAGGCGTCGATTGACGGATCGTCGATTGGTGCGCCAGCGATGGTAGAATGTTCGGCTACTTGAAAAGCGGGAGGAACCTAATGCCCGCTGAGAGGCCAGAGCACCATCGCAACGTCCTATGCTGTGATGGGAATATTCTGATTATGGGGGCGTGGCATTCCGTTTGCCCGACATTCTGGAATAAGTCAAACTCTGCCTGGCCATCGACTTCCGACCACACCATTTTGGAGAACCGAACGTGCTGATTTCCAACGCTTTTGCCCAGACTACCGCTGGCAGCCCGACCAGCAGCCTGATGAGCTTCCTGCCGCTGGTATTGATGTTCGTGGTGCTGTACTTCATTATGATTCGGCCGCAAATGAAGCGCCAAAAAGAGCACCGCAACATGCTTGCCGAATTGACCAAGGGCGACGAAATCGTCACCTCCGGCGGCCTGGCCGGGAAAATCACCAAAGTTGCCGATAATTTCATCAGCGTCGAAATTGCCGAAGGCATAGAAATCAGCGTGCAAAAGAGCGCCGTCACGACGCTGCTGCCCAAGGGCACGCTGAAGTCGCTCTGACCCGCTCCGCGTATCGCCAGGTGTCCGCCGCGACGGCGGACCCGTTTCCGGCTCCTTCGACGCACCTGCTCCGCTGCCGATCATGAATCGCTACCCTCTCTGGAAATACATCGTCATCCTGGCGGCCCTGGCCATCGGCCTGTTGTACGCTGCGCCCAATCTGTTCGGTGACGTGCCGGCCGTCCAGATCCTCAGCGTCAAGGCCACGGTCAAGGCCGATCCCGCGCTGCTCGAAAGGGCCGAGGGTATTCTGACGAGCAATCACATTGCGTTCGACGGGGCCGAATTCGACAACAGCAACCTGAATCCGACCGTACGCATCAGCTTCCACGATACCGACACGCAATTGCGCGCCAAGGATCTGCTGGCACAGACGCTCAACCCGGACGCCAGCGATCCGACGTATGTGGTCGCCCTCAACCTCGTATCGGCCTCGCCGCATTGGATGAGCGCGCTGCATGCGCTGCCGATGTATCTCGGCCTGGATTTGCGCGGCGGTGTCCACTTTCTGTTGCAAGTCGATATGGCCGGGGCCATCAGCAAGAAGCTCGAGGCCATCGCCGGCGACGCGCGAACGCTGTTGCGCGACAAGGACATCCGTAATGACGGCGTGAGCCGCACGCCCGACGGCACGCTCCAGGTGCAGCTCGACTCCGAGAATGCTGCGAACAAGGCGCGTGACGTGCTGGCCGACCATCTGCCCGATCTGCAATATACCGTTCAGCCGGCCAGCGCCGGCAAGTACAACGTGATCGGCGCGTTCAGCGACACCTCGCGCCGCGCCGTGCAGGAAGCGGCCATCAAGCAGAACATCCTGACCCTGCACAACCGGGTCAACGAGCTCGGGGTCGCCGAGCCAATCATCCAGCAGGAAGGCGCCGATCGCATCGTCGTGCAATTGCCGGGCGTACAGGACACCGCCAAGGCCAAGGAAATCATTGGCCGCACCGCGACACTCGAAGCGCGCCTGGCCGATCCCGACGCGCCGCGCTATCCGACCGCCGACACGCCTGTGCCGCCTGGCGATCAACTTTTCCTGCATGGCAATGGCGCCCCGGTTTTCCTAAAACGCCAGGTCATTTTCAGTGGCGACCGCATCACCAGCGCGTCGGCCGGCTTCGATGAGCAGCAGCAGCCGTCGGTCAGCATCAAGCTTGACTCCGCAGGCGGGCGGGTGTTGCGAGACGTCTCGCGCGACAACATCGGCAAGCCAATGGGTATTGTGCTGTTCGAAAACGGCAAAGGCGAAGTCCTGACCGTGGCCACGATTCGCAGCGAACTCGGCCAGAACTTCCAGATCACCGGCATGGGTTCGCCCCAGGCGGCCAACGACCTCGCGCTGCTGCTGCGCGCCGGCTCGCTTGCGGCGCCGATGAATATCGTCGAGGAACGCACGATCGGCCCGAGCCTGGGCGCCGACAATATCAAGAAAGGGATCCATTCCGTGACGTACGGGCTGGCAGCCATCGCCGTCTTCATGGTGCTCTACTACATGCTGTTCGGCATGTTCTCGGTGCTCGCGCTGCTGGTCAATCTGCTCCTGCTGATTGCCGTGCTGTCGATGCTGCAGGCCACGCTGACGCTGCCTGGGATCGCCGCAATCGCGTTTACGCTGGGCATGGCCATCGATGCCAACGTGCTGATCAACGAGCGCATACGAGAGGAGCTGCGCGGCGGAGCCGGGCCGCAAAAGGCCATCTCCGCCGGCTTCGAACACGCCTGGGCGACCATTCTCGACTCCAATGCGACCACGTTGATCGCTGGTCTGGCCTTGCTGGCCTTCGGCTCTGGTCCGGTACGCGCGTTTGCCATCGTGCACTGCATCGGGATTCTGACGTCGATGTTCTCCGCGGTCTTTTTTGCGCGTGGCCTGGCCAACCTTTGGTACGGCGGTCGCCGCAAGCTCAAGTCGCTGGCGATCGGTCAGGTGTGGCGGCCGGACGGCGCCGGCACCGCCGAGTCGCCCAAACAATAACGCGATCGCCCAGCGCAAGAGGAATACGTCATGGAATTTTTCCGTATCAAAAAAGACGTGCCGTTCATGCGGCACGCCCTGATTTTCAACATCATTTCGGCCATCACGTTCGTCGCCGCGGTGTTCTTTTTGATTCACCGAGGCTTGCACCTGTCGATCGAATTCACGGGCGGCACGGTGATGGAGGTCAATTACGATCACGCCGCCAATCTCGATCAGATCCGCAGTACTGTCGGCAAACTGGGTTACGGCGATGCCCAGGTGCAGAGTTTCGGCACCTCCAGTGACGTGATGATCCGCCTGCCGCTCGAGAAGGCCGTGAACGGCAAGACCGAGACCAGCTCCGCACAAAGTCAGGCAGTGTTCCAGGCGCTGTCGGCACAAGACGCCACGGCCAAGCTGCAGCGCGTTGAATTCGTTGGCCCGCAGGTCGGCAAGGAACTGGCGATCAACGGCTTGTTGGCATTATTGTTTGTCGTGATCGGCATCGTCATTTACCTGTCGTTTCGCTTCGAATGGAAATTTGCGGTCGCCGGGATCATCGCGAACCTGCACGATGTGGTGATCATTCTGGGCTTTTTCGCGTTCTTCCAATGGGAGTTCTCGCTCTCGGTACTGGCGGCCGTGCTGGCGGTGCTTGGTTACTCGGTCAATGAATCGGTGGTTATCTTCGATCGGATTCGGGAAAATTTCCGCAAGATGCGCAAGACCGAGGTGCCGCACGTCATCGACCATGCGATCACCAGCACGATGTCGCGCACCATCATCACGCACGGCAGCACGCAAATGATGGTGTTATCGATGTTCTTCTTCGGCGGGCCGACGCTGCACTACTTCTCGCTGGCGCTGACTGTGGGGATCTGCTTCGGGATCTACTCGTCGGTGTTCGTCGCCGCTGCCATGGCCATGTGGCTTGGCGTCAAGCGAGAAGACCTGATCAAGAGCGGCAGCAAGGACAGCGGCGACTCGGCCGATCGCAACGACCCGAACTTCGGCGCGCAAGTCTAGGCCGACGACCAATCGACTGGAAGCTCCCGCAGATGACCCGGCGGGAGCTTTTTCTTTTCTGGGGCCAGGAGATCAAGAGCGCGCCTGTTGGGCCGGAACCCGCCGGGCGATCGCCCGGCCGCGACCGCAACGGTCAGCCGAAACGCGCCAGTAAAAGCGGGCCGACCAGCAACAGCCACGTCAGCCCGCATAGGCACAGGGCCATGAGAACGGCGGCACTGCCGAAATCCTTGGCCCGCTTGGACAGTTCGTGTTTTTCGAGCGAAATCCGGTCAATCGCGGCTTCGACGCTGGAATTCAGCAATTCGACGATCAACACCAGCAGCACCGAGCCGATTAACAACAGCCGTTCGACCGCGCTCACTGGAATCACTGCGGCAACAGGGATCAAAATCGCCGCCAGGGTCAGCTCCTGGCGAAATGCGCTCTCCTCGAGAATGGCATAGCGGATGCCGCTATATGAGTGCAGCAACGCACGCCATGCTCGCGCCAACCCTCGATTGGTTTTGTACGGATTGCCTTGCGGATCTCGATCAGACGATGAAGGGTTCGGCAAGATGCGTGCTCTCTCAAGGTAGCTTCCAACAGTCGCCATCGGCGAGGACGTCCGCCGCCAGGATCACCACGTGGTACGCGCCACGCGGGCCACATCGCGGCAACCCCGGAACTCACTCTGCATCAGCGGCTATCGGCATGGTACCAGCAGCATATGACACCGGCGCCTGTCTGCGCGATGCCCCCAGTCCCAGGGCGCCGCATGATCCCGCATTAGGCTGGCGGATGCCCGCGCAGTTCCACCGGACACCGCCACACCCGAGCGCGCCTCATGCACGCCACCGACTCAGGCCACGCGTTTTGCCAACTCGATGGCCTTGCCGACATAACTCGATGGCGTCATGGCCAGCAGACGGGCCTTCGCCTCGTCGGGGATCGCCAGTTGCCCGATGAAGGCGTGCAGCGCCTCACGAGTAATGCCCTTGCCGCGCGTCAAATCCTTGAGTTGTTCATAGGGGTTGGGCACGCCATAGCGCCGCATCACGGTCTGCACCGGTTCGGCCAGCACTTCCCAGCACCCGTCGAGCTCGTCGTTCAGGCGCTGCGGATTGAGCTCCAGCTTGCCCAAGCCTCGCAGGCATGCGTCATAGGCCAGCAGGCCGTAGCCGAAGGCCACACCGATATTGCGCAGCACCGTCGAGTCGGTCAGGTCGCGCTGCCAGCGAGACACGGGCAGCTTGTCGGCCAAATGGCGCAGCATCGCGTTGGCCAAACCCAGATTGCCTTCGGAGTTCTCGAAATCGATCGGATTGACCTTGTGCGGCATGGTCGACGAGCCAATTTCGCCCGCCTTGGTTTTTTGCTTGAAATACCCGAGGGAAATATAGCCCCACACGTCGCGATTCAGATCGAGCAGTACCGTGTTGGCACGCGCCACGGCATCGAACAGTTCGGCCATGTAGTCGTGCGGCTCGATCTGGATCGTGTACGGGTTGAAGCTCAGGCCCAGCCGCTCCTCGATCACGCGACGCGAGAAGCTCTCCCAGTCGAGCTCGGGGTAAGCCGACAGATGCGCGTTGTAGTTACCCACCGCACCGTTCATTTTGGCCAGCAACGGCACCGCCGCCACACGCTCGATCGCCCTTTGCAGTCGCATGGCCACGTTGGCGAATTCCTTGCCGAGAGTGGTCGGGCTCGCCGGCTGCCCGTGCGTGCGCGAGAGCATCGGCTGATCCGCGTATTCGTGAGCCAGCGCCACCAGCCGCTGATGCAGCGCCTCGAGCGCCGGCAACAGCGCCTGCTGGCGCGCGCCCTTGAGCATCAAACCATGCGACGTATTATTGATGTCCTCCGACGTGCAGGCGAAGTGAATGAACTCGCTCGCCGCTTCCAGCTCCGGCTGGCCTTTGACCTGCTCCTTGAGCCAGTATTCGACCGCCTTCACGTCATGGTTGGTGACGCGTTCGATTTCCTTGATGCGCGCCGCGTCTGCGGTGGCGAAGCGCTCGACCAGCGCCAACAGGAATTTCTCGCCAGCCGGCGAGAACGGCGCGATTTCCGGCAAACCGGCGTGCGACAGCGCAATCAGCCAATGGATTTCGACCATGACGCGGTGGCGCATGAAGGCGGCTTCGGATAACCACGGACGCAGCGCGTCGGTCTTGGCGGCGTAGCGGCCATCGAGCGGGGAAAGCGCATTGAGCGCGAAAAATGCATCGTCGGACATGGTGGAGAACGAATAGATCAGGCGGGGAAAAGGGGGGAGCGGTCACGCCGCGCCCGGAAAGGTTGAATTTTACCATCCCCGCCCTGCCGTCCGTGCGGCCGCGGCATGCCTGTCAACCCCAAGTTGGGAGTTACCCTCTCGGTGTTTCTCCGGTACCACAGTCAGACGCATTCGCGGCAAACTGCACGGTATACTCGGCTCCAGTTATTTTCTAAGGAACCCCATGAAGTTAATCGGCTCGCTGACCAGCCCGTACGTTCGTAAAGTGCGTATCGTCATGGCGGAAAAGAAAATCGACTACCAGTTCGTGCTGGAAGATCCCTGGGCGCCCGACTCGCATGTCCGGGACGCCAATCCGCTCGGCAAGATCCCCTGCCTGATCATGGAAGACGGCGAAGCGATGTTCGATTCGCGCGTGATCTGCGAGTATCTCGATACCCTCACGCCGGTTGGCAGGCTCATCCCGCCATCGGGTCGCGAACGCGCCGAGGTCCGCTGCTGGGAAGCCCTGGCCGACGGGGTACTCGATGCGACCGTGCTGATCCGGCTGGAAGGGAAATTCCATGAGCCTGCACATCGCTCCCAGGCCTGGCTCGATCGCCAACGGGACAAGATCGAGACGAGCCTGCACGCGATGGCCAATGGCCTGGGAGAGCGCTCCTGGTGCGCCGGCAATCACCTGAGCCTGGCGGATCTGTCGGTCGGTTGCGCGCTCGGCTATCTCGATTTGCGTGCGCCCGATATCGACTGGCGCGCGGCTCATCCGGCCTTGGGCAAATACTTCGAACGCCTGTCGCAACGGCAGTCGTTCATCGACACGCAGCCGCCGCAAGGCTGAATCCCGCACACTCGAGCCACCTGCCCGATTCGACGGATCCGGCAGGTTTTTTGTTGCCTCTCAGGCCGACGGCTGAAGGCTGAAGCTGTCACTGCGGGCCAGCGGCCAATATTTCTCGTACAGCTGATAGCGGAAATTGCCAATCAGCAAATCGCCAGGCGCCAGGTATTTCAGCAACTCCGACAGCAGGCGCACTTCGTTTGACGAAATGCGCCGCACGATGTGATGCGCGCGCAAATCGGTCGGGTGCGTCAGGCCGGCGGCCTGAATCAGCTCCTGCAGCGCGTGCAGCGTATGGTGATGGAACTGGTGCACGCGTTCGGCCTTGTCCGGCACCACCAAGGCGCGCTGGCGCAGCCGGTCCTGGGTCGCCACGCCGGTCGGACAGCGGTCCGTGTGGCACTTTTGCGATTGAATGCAACCGATCGCAAACATGAACCCGCGCGCCGAATTGCACCAGTCCGCGCCGATCGCCAGCGTGCGCGCGATATCAAAAGCGGTGACGATCTTGCCCGAAGCGCCAACCTTGATGCGTTCACGCAGATTCGTGCCAACCAGCGTGTTATGCACCAGCAGCAGGCCCTCCTGCAGCGGCATGCCGACATGATCGGTAAATTCGAGCGGTGCGGCCCCGGTGCCGCCCTCGGCGCCGTCGACCACAATGAAGTCGGGCAGGATGCCGGACTCCAGCATCGCCTTGACGATGCCAAAGAACTCCCACGGGTGCCCGATGCATAGCTTGAAACCGGTCGGCTTGCCGCCCGACAGGGTGCGCAGCCGATCAACGAACTGCAGCAATTCGAGCGGCGTCGAGAACGCCGAGTGAGTGGCCGGCGAAATGCAGTCCTGGCCCATCGGGACGCCACGCGTGGCCGCAATCTCGGGCGTCACCTTGGCGGCCGGCAAGACCCCGCCATGCCCCGGCTTGGCGCCCTGCGAGAGCTTCACCTCGATCATTTTCACCTGGGGCGAGCGCGCCTGCTCGGCAAATTTATCGGCATTGAAAGAGCCGTCATCGTTACGGCAGCCGAAGTATCCCGAGGCCACCTCCCAAACCAGATCGCCGCCATGCTCGCGATGATAGGGAGAAATCGACCCTTCGCCGGTATCGTGCATGAAGCCACCGAGCTTGGCGCCGCGATTGAGCGCCTGAATGGCATTGCCGGACAAGGCGCCGAAACTCATCGCCGAGACGTTGAAAATCGATGCCGAGTAAGGCTGCGCGCGGTCCGCGCCAATTACAATGCGAAAATCATGCGACGGCAGTTTGGTCGGCGCGAGCGAATGGCTGATCCACTCGTAGCCTGCCACCTTCACATCCAGCTCGGTGCCGAACGGGCGGCTGTCGACTTCGCCCTTGGCGCGCTGATAGACGATGCTGCGTTGGGCCCGCGAGAACGGCGTCTCGGCCGTATCGTCCTCGACGAAATACTGACGAATCTCCGGACGAATGAATTCGAGCAGGAACCGCAGGTGCCCCCACAGCGGATAGTTGCGTAGCACCGAGTGGCGCGGCTGCCCGATGTCCCGTACGCCGAGCAACACGAGCGCCGCCGGTATCACCACGCACAGCCAGCTCAACCGCCCCAGCGCCGCCGCCCAGGCGGTTGCCGCCAGAACGATGACAGCGCCCCAAAAAGCCAGATAACGCCTGGACCACATACCCGTCTCCTTCTTATTGGGATTCGTACACCGCGATCACGCCTGCGTGCTCTCGATAATGCCGCCGCCCAGACATACGTCGCCGTCGTATAGCACTGCCGATTGTCCTGGCGTGACGGCCCACTGCGGCGCATCGAAATGCAGTTCGAGGTGCGCCTGGCTGACACTCCGAACCAGGCACGGCGCATCGGCCTGCCGGTAGCGCGTCTTGGCCGCACATGGCCATCCTTCGCGCGGCGGCTCGCCGGCGACCCACGACAGGTCGGTCGCCTGCAACGTGTGCATCAGCAACCAGGGGTGATCGTGCCCCTGCACCACATACAGCGTGTTTTCGCTCATGTCCTTGCGCGCCACGAACCAGGGCTCGCCCGAACCTTCGCGGCTGCCGCCCAGGCCGATCCCCTTGCGCTGCCCGAGCGTGTAGAACGCCAGCCCGATATGCTCGCCGACGATCTTGCCGTCCGACGTTTTCATCGGACCGGGCCGGGTCGGCAAATAGCGATTCAGAAACTCCCGAAATGGCCGCTCGCCGATGAAACAGATGCCGGTGGAGTCCTTCTTCTTCGCATTGGGCAGGCCAATGCGCGCGGCGATCTCGCGCACCTCGGTCTTGGGTATTTCACCGAGCGGAAACATTGTGCGCGACAACTGCGCCTGATTGAGCCGGTGCAGGAAATAGCTCTGATCCTTGCTCGAATCCCTGGCCTTGAGCAGCTCGAACCGTCCGTCGCGCTCACGCACGCGGGCGTAGTGGCCGGTCGCGATGGACTCGGCGCCCAGCGCCACCGCATGATCGAGAAACGCCTTGAATTTGATCTCGGCATTGCACAGCACGTCCGGGTTGGGCGTGCGGCCTGCCGAATACTCGCGCAGAAATTCGGCGAACACGCGGTCCTTGTATTCGGCGGCGAAATTGACCGCTTCGACGTCGATGCCGATCAGGTCCGCCACCGAGACGACATCGATCCAGTCCTGCCGGGTCGAGCAATATTCTCCGTCATCGTCGTCCTCCCAGTTCTTCATGAAGAGACCGACCACCTCGTAACCCTGCTCCTTGAGCAGCCAGGCCGTCACGGACGAGTCGACCCCGCCCGACATGCCGACCACCACGCGCTGCCGGCTCATGATCCCTCCGGTGCGTCGGCGGGCACGGCGTGCGTATAAATCAGGTCGAGCGGATAACGCCGCCCCCGCAGATAATCGTCGACGCACCGCATCAGGAGCGGACTGCGATGGCGCGCCCGCTCCGCCCGGATTTGCTCGGGCGAGGCCCACAGCGTACGCACGATGCCTTCATCCAGCGCCTGGCCGGCCAGCGGTTCGCCCACCCGGCCGACAAAGGCAAAGCGCAGATAAGTGACCTCCTGGTTCTGCGGCGTGTTGCCGCGCGCCTGATAAACGCCCAGCAGTGCCTCGGGCTCGAACGTCCGTGCGGTTTCCTCGCGGGTCTCGCGCACTACGGCCTGCAACAGCGACTCGCCAGATTCGAGGTGGCCAGCCGGCTGATTCAATTGAAGGCCGTCGGATGTTCGTTCCTCGACCAGCAAAAAGCGGCCGTCCTGTTCAATCACGGCCGCTACGGTGACATGGGGTTTCCAGCGTTGTGTCATGGGGGATTCCGTAGCAAGCCGCTATTCTACCGTTTGGACGAAAACCCCGCCGCATGGCTGCTGCGTCCCGTTCTTGACATAAACCCGACTGCGCATGCCGGTAATATCGATATAGCCAGCTTACGAATATTCACAATTCTTATATTCGGGTAAGCTAGCCGCTGCGTTTTATGCAAGACCCTCGAATGATCAAACCAAGTGGCCCCGGCACGCTTGTCACGCCGGACGCGCACATTTAAAACAGGGAAGGAGTGGAGATGCATATCGGCATACCATTGGAACGCTGGCCGGGCGAGACCCGCGTCGCAGGCACGCCGGAGACTGTCAAGAAGCTGGTGGCCACCGGCCATCAGGTGACAGTCGAACATGACGCCGGGCTCGGCGCGAGCGTGCCAGACGCGCTCTACGAAGCGGCCGGAGCGCGCATTGGCGATACCGCCGCGGTGTTAGGTGCCGACATCCTGCTCAAGGTTCGCACGCCAGTCACGGCGGAGCTCGCCCAGTTGCGCGCCGGCACGGTGCTCATCGGCATGCTCAACCCCTTCGACAGCGAGAACAACGCCCAGCTGGCCGCGGCCAATCTCACGGCCTTTGCGCTGGAAGCCGCGCCGCGCACCACGCGCGCGCAGAGCATGGACGTGCTCTCCTCGCAGGCGAACATCGCCGGCTACAAGGCAGTGATGGTCGCGGCCAACGTGTATCAGCGCTTCATGCCGATGTTGATGACTGCGGCCGGCACCGTCAAGGCCGCGCGTGTACTGGTCCTGGGCGCCGGCGTGGCGGGCCTGCAGGCGATCGCCACGGCCAAGCGGCTGGGCGCGGTCATCGAGGCCTCCGACGTGCGCCCGGCCGTCAAGGAACAGATCGAATCGCTGGGCGCCAAGTTTCTCGACGTGCCGCTCTTGACCGACGAGGAGCGCGAGATTGCCCAGGGCGTGGGCGGCTACGCGCGCCCGATGCCGCTCGACTGGATCAAACGGCAGGCCGAGCTGGTGCACGAGCGCGCCCGTCAGGCCGACATTGTGATCACCACCGCGCTGATCCCGGGACGACCCGCCCCGATGCTGCTCTCGGAGGATACCGTCAAGGCCATGAAACCCGGCTCGGTGGTAGTCGATCTGGCGGCAGGTCGTGGCGCCAACGGCGGCGGCAACTGCCCGTTGACCGAGCCCGACCGGATCGTCGTCAAGCATGGCGTGCATCTGGTGGGGCACACCAACCTGCCGGGCATGCTCAGCGCCGACGCCTCGGCCCTGTACGCCCGCAACGTGCTCGACTTCCTCAAGCTACTGATCAACAAGGAAGGTCAGCTCGCCATCGACATGAACGATGACATCGTCGCCGCCTGCCTGATGTGCAGGGACGGGCAGGTGTTGCGTCAAAACTCCTGAATCGCAGCCGAGGACAACATGGAACTCGTCAACCATACGGTTATCAACCTGATCATCTTCGTGCTGGCGGTCTACGTCGGCTATCACGTGGTGTGGAATGTCACGCCGGCACTGCACACGCCGCTCATGGCGGTGACCAATGCCATTTCCGCGATCATCATCGTCGGAGCAATGCTCGCCGCGGGGCTCACCAACGGCGGCATCGGCAAGGTGATGGGCGTGCTGGCGGTGACGCTGGCCGCGGTCAACGTATTCGGGGGCTTCCTGGTTACCCAGCGCATGCTCGAAATGTTCAAGAAGAAAGAACCGAAGAAAAGCGAACAAGCCGGGGGGCAGTCATGAGCATGAATCTGGTCACGTTGCTGTACCTGCTGGCATCGATCTGCTTCATCCAGGCGCTCAAGGGCCTCTCGAGCCCCAAGACCGCGCGGCGGGGCAACCTGTTCGGCATGGCGGGCATGCTTATCGCCGCCCTGACCACCATAGCGCTGATCTACGAACTGCGGCGCATGGCTGGCGGCGGCGTTTCGGGGATCGGCCTGATTGCCATCGGGCTGGTGGTGGGCGGCACGATCGGTGCGGTCATCGCACGGCGCGTCGAGATGACGAAAATGCCCGAGCTGGTCGCCGCAATGCACTCGCTGATCGGCCTGGCCGCGGTATGTATCGCGATCGCGGCGGTGTCCGAGCCCAGCGCATTCGGCATCGCGCCGCCGGGCGATTTCGCGTTGCCGCTGGGTAACCGGCTGGAGCTGTTCATCGGCACCTTCGTGGGCGCCATCACGTTCTCGGGTTCGGTGATCGCATTCGGCAAGCTCTCGGGCAAATACAAGTTCCGCCTGTTTCAGGGCGCGCCGGTCGTCTACCCGGGCCAGCATCTGATCAACCTGATGCTGGCGCTGGCCATGGTGGGCTTTGGCCTGATTTTCTTTCTGTCGCAGAGCTGGCTGCCGTTCCTGCTGATGACGGCAATCGCCTTCGCACTGGGCGTGTTGATCATCATCCCGATCGGCGGGGCCGACATGCCAGTGGTGGTGTCGATGCTGAACTCGTATTCGGGCTGGGCTGCCGCAGGTATCGGCTTCTCGCTGAACAATCCGATGCTGATCATCGCCGGCTCACTGGTCGGCAGCTCCGGGGCGATTCTCTCGTACATCATGTGCCGAGCCATGAATCGCTCGTTCTTCAACGTGTTGCTGGGAGGGTTCGGCGCGACCGCCACGGCCGGCGCGAAGGGACAGCAGGAACAGCGCCCGGTCAAGTCCGGCTCGCCCGACGACGCGGCGTTCCTGATGAGCAACGCGGAGTCGGTGGTGATCGTTCCCGGCTATGGGCTGGCGGTGGCGCGCGCGCAGCACGCGCTCAAGGAGCTGACCGAGAAGCTCACCGAGCACGGCATCAATGTTCGCTATGCGATCCACCCGGTGGCCGGGCGCATGCCCGGCCATATGAACGTGTTGCTGGCCGAGGCGGAGGTGCCGTACGACCAGGTGTTCGAGATGGAGGACATCAACGGTGAGTTCGGGCAGACCGACGTGGTGCTGGTGCTGGGCGCCAACGATGTGGTCAATCCGGCGGCCAAGAACGACCCGGCCTCGCCCATTGCCGGCATGCCGATCCTGGAGGCCTACAAGGCCAAGACAGTAATCGTCAACAAGCGCTCGATGGCCGCCGGCTATGCCGGACTCGACAACGAGCTGTTTTACATGGACAAGACCATGATGGTTTTCGGCGACGCCAAGAAGGTCGTCGAAGAGATGGTCAAGGCCATCGAGTAATCGTTTGGAACACCCACTATGACCCTGGGCATCGTTGCCGCCATGCATGAGGAAATCGCCGAGCTCCTGCAGGATATGGAGCCCGGCGCACGCATTGCGCGCATTGGCATGCGCGACTACTACGTCGGCACCCTCGATGGGCACGCGTGCGTCATCGTGCTGGCGCGACTGGGCAAGGTCGCGGCGGCGGCCACTGCCACCGCCCTGATCCATGAGTTCAAGATCGACCGCCTGCTGTTCACCGGTCTGGCCGGCGGCATTGCTCCGGGCCTACCGGTGGGCGATGTGGTGGTGGCCAACGCGCTGATGCAGCACGACCTCGATGCGCAACCGCTATTTCCGAGGCACGAAGTGCCGTTGCTTGGAAAAAGCCGCTTCGACGCCGATCCGCAGCTCAGCGCGCAACTGGTCGAGGCCGCAGGCGCGTTCCTGACAGAGCAGTTGCCGCGCCGGATCGACGCGGCCACGCTGCGGCATTTTCGGATCGACGTGCCGCGCGTGCATGCCGGCCTGGTGCTCAGCGGCGATCAGTTCATCAGCAGCCATGCGCGCGCCGCGGCATTGCTCGCGGCGGCACCCGATGCGCTGGCAGTGGAGATGGAAGGCGCCGCGGTCGCCCAGGTGTGTTACGAATACGGCGTGCGATTCGCGGTAATGCGCACCGTGTCGGACAACGCCAATGACCAGGCGCACGTCGACTTCCCGCCATTCCTGAAGAACGTGGCGAGTGTCTACTCGCACGGCATCATCAAGCGTTTTCTGACACTGGATCGCTAGAGCCTGAGGCGGGTCGCTTGCGCACCGCGCCGGCAATCATGTCGAAGCGGAACAGGCGGCATTCGATGGCGCCATTGAACAGCGGCGTGCGGCGCGCCTCGCGCAGACGCATCTGGCCCGGCAGACGCATATCGGCGGTCAGCACATGCACTGTCCAGCCGGCGAAGCGCTGCTTGAGCGCATTGCCGAATGCCTGGAAAAATTCGGCGTCGACACTGTCCGGCCGCGCCCGGCGAAACCCGGCATCGCCATACTCGTGGTCCCCTTCGTCCACGCCGTCATCGTCACGGCGCCCCGGGCCCCGTCCCCTGACGTCCAGCCGCTCGCCATAAGGCGGGTTGGTCACGATGATGCCGGCCTCGGCGCTCGGCGGCACCATCACGCGCGCATCGACCTGCTTGAGCGACAGCGGCGGCAACCCGGCGCGCTCGAAATTCAGACGCGCCTTTATCAGCATGTCACCGGAAATATCGCTGCCGTAGATCGGCAGCGGCTCGGCATGGGCGCGAGCGGTCTGTTGGGCGTCGAGCGCCTGTTGCCTGAGCGTCTGCCAGGCGTTGATGTCATAACCCTGCAGCCGTTCGAAACCGAAGCGGCGCATCACGCCAGCCGGCACGCCAAGGCAGATTTGCGCGGCCTCGGCAAGGAACGTGCCGCTGCCGCACATCGGGTCATATAGCGGCACCGCCGGCGCC
This sequence comes from Pandoraea sp., assembly GCF_004297875.1. Taxonomy (GTDB): domain Bacteria; phylum Pseudomonadota; class Gammaproteobacteria; order Burkholderiales; family Burkholderiaceae; genus Pandoraea. Next base: position 238,159 of record NZ_SCSK01000006.1, read on the forward strand.
ATGCCATGACGCCAGCCGGCCAACCGCAAAATACCCGCTGCGAGATTTTCCCGCAACGGCGCGGCGCCCTTGTCCAGACGCCAGCCGCGCTTGAACAGCGCATCGCCGGAGGTATCGAGATACAGCGTCGCCTGTTGCGCGTTCAGAAACGCGAATGCGCGCACGTCGGGTTGCGCGGTATCGATGCTCGGCCGCGCGCCGGTTTTGTCGCGCAGCCTGTCGCAAATGGCGTCCTTGATGCGCAGCGTGACGAATTCGAGGCTCTTGAGCGGCGCCTTGATTGCGGTCACGTCGACGCGCAGCGTTTGCCGCGCGGAGAACCAGTCTTCCCAGCGCTGCTCCATCGCCAACGCATAAATATCCTGTTCGCTGCGGTAAGCGCGTTGCGCGATGCGCAACAGCACGCGGCTGGCGATGCGGGAGTGAAGGTTGGCGGCCATGCCGGCCGCCCACGGACCGGCGAAGTGCACGCCGCCAGGCACCTGCGCGCCGACGGCCAGCGGCGCCACATGACCCAGCTCGTGCAGCTCGGCGGCCAACGCCTCTTCCAGCCCACGCGGGCACGGCGCGAAAAATTCGAATGAGGACATAACGAAGCGGCCGGCGCCTGGGCACCGGCCTGGGAAGGTAAAGCCGTATTGTACGCGCAGGACTGCACGGGCAAGCGCCCGCAGTGCTACGCAGGGCGCAATGCGGCAGCCGCCTGTGCAAGTCGGGTAATACCTGCCCAATCGCCGCGATCGACCAAAGTGCCGGGGGTGAGCCACGAGCCGCCGACGCACACCACGTTGGGCAATGCCAGATAAGCCGGCGCGCTATTGGCGGTAATGCCTCCGGTCGGACAAAACCGCACATCGGCGAACGGACCGTGCAGTGCCTTGAGCATCGGCACGCCGCCCGCAGGCTCGGCCGGAAAGAATTTGACGATGTCGTAACCGGCCGCCTGCGCTGCCAGGATTTCCGATGGCGTCGCCACGCCAGGCAACAGTGGCAGCCCGGCGGCATGCGCGGCCTCGCCCAATGCCGACGTGAAGCCGGGCGAGACGCCGAATCGAGCGCCGGCCGATACCGCCGCCGCAAATTGCTCGGGCCGCGTCAGTGTGCCGACGCCAACGACCATCTGGTCGGTCAACCGGGCCACTCGCTCGATGACCGCCATTGCAGCCGGCGTGCGCAAGGTGATTTCGAGCACCCGCACGCCACCGTCGAGCAGGGCCTGTGCGACGTTCTCGCCCTGTTCTACGCTGTCGAACTGCAATACCGGGATCACTGGCCCGATTTGCACGATGTCCTTGATCAGCATGCCAGCCTCCTCGATGCGCAAACCGCGAATACCAATACCAGCGCGCTGCCCTGGGCGGCGCGGCCGATGACGTTAGGCGGCGCCGGCGAAAGCCTGCTCGAGAAACTGCAGGCGGTCCTGCCCCCAGAAAGGTTCGTCGCGAAAGCGATACCACGGCATGCCAAAGACGTTGGCGGAAATCGCTTCCTGCGTGTATTGGTCGTAGGTCGACTGCACACTGGCGCCCGCGGCGGCTCTGAGCAGCGCGGGCCCATCCATGTCGAATTGCTGCGCCAGCGCGACCAAAGTCGCGTCGTCGGCGATATTGCGCTCATCGACCCATACCGCGCGCATCACAGCGCCGGTCAGCGCCAGCGCCCGCTCAGTGCCATGCGCGAATTGCGCGGCAATGATCAGGCGTGCGGCCGGATCTCCCGAGACCGGGAAATATTTGGGGTGCAAATTCAGTGGGATCGACAGCGCCTTGCTCCAGCGCGCCAACTCGATCAGCCGATAAGCCTGTCGCTGCGGCGCACGCTGCCCGAGCGGCAAGCCGCCGGAAACGGCAAATACCTTGCCGCTGTCGCACGGTTTGAGATTGATTTGCACACCGTATTGCGCAGCCAGGGCAACAAAGCGCTCGTGTCCCAGATAGGCATACGGGGACTGAGGGGAAAAAAAGTAGTCACAGGTTTTTGTCATCGAAGTCTCCTTGCCGAGGCAGTCAAATGCATTGTTGTCGCGGGGTGCCGGATCCGCTTAAAAGGGCTTGACCACCACCAGCACCACGGCCGCGATCAAGCCGAGCACCGGCAATTCGTTGAACCAGCGAAACCAGCGGTGCGAATGCCGATTGCGCCCCTGCTCGAAGTCGCGCAGCAAACGGCCGCACACATGGTGGTAAGCAATGAGCAGTACAACGATACCCAGCTTCGCATGCAGCCAACCCTGGCCTTGCCCGATGCCGTAATACAGCCAGAGCGTCAAACCGAGCAGCAAGGCGGGGATCGCCAGGATCGTCATGAACCGGTATAGCTTGCGGGCCATCGCCAGCAGGCGCTGCGTGGCAACGGCCTCGGTCTCCATCGCCAGATTGACGAAGATGCGCGGCAGATAGAACAATCCGGCAAACCACGAGGCGACGAAAACAATGTGAAAAGCCTTGATCCAGAGCATAGCGGTGCGACCCGAGCGCGATAGAAAAGCCAGCCCGCAATTTACAACAATTCCGTGACATCGTCCCGCCGCCACCTTCGGCGGGTGTGCCAAAATACGGGCCAATCCCTTTGATTCCGCCGCACGGCGACCATTATGAGAATTCTCGGCATCGACCCCGGCTTGCGCGTGACTGGCTTCGGCGTGCTCGACAAGCAGGGCAGCCGGCTCGAATACGTCGCCAGCGGCGTGATTCGCACGCCCCACGACGCCGACCTGCCGCTGCGACTGAAGACCATCTTCGACGGCGTCAGCGCCATCGTGCGCGAGCACCAGCCGGCGCAAGCGGTCATCGAGAAAGTTTTCGTCAACGTCAACCCGCAATCGACACTGCTGCTCGGGCAGGCGCGCGGCGCTTCGCTGTGCGCGCTGGTCAACTGCGATCTGCCGGTGTTCGAATACACCGCACTGCAGCTCAAGCAGGCCGTCGTCGGTTACGGACGCGCCAGCAAGGCGCAGGTTCAGGAGATGGTGACCCGCCTGTTGCGGCTGTCCGGCACGCCCAGCACCGATGCGGCCGACGCCCTGGGCGTAGCGATCTGCCATGCACATGGCGGCAGCACCCTCTCGACGCTCGGCGGGCTGGCGCCGCAACTGGCGCAAAAGGGCCTGCGTGTGCGCCGTGGACGCCTGATCGGCTAGCCGCGCCGCACCGCGCGAATCGAGTACACTGCCGGCTCGTTTCCCTCTCATTTCGACTCGCCATGATCGGTCGCATCGCCGGTACCCTGCTGGAAAAGAATCCGCCGCATATCCTGGTCGACTGCCATGGCGTCGGCTACGAACTGGCCGTGCCGATGAGCACGTTCTACAATCTGCCCGCGCTTGGGGAAAAAGTCACCCTGCTCACACAGATGATCGTGCGGGAGGATGCGCACCTGCTCTATGGGTTCGGCTCGAACCAGGAGCGCACAGCGTTCCGCGAATTGCTGAAGATTTCCGGCGTCGGCGCGCGCACCGCGCTGGCCATTCTCTCGGGCATGAGTGTGGCCGACCTGGCGCAGGCCATCACATTGCAGGAGGCCGGTCGCCTGACGAGAGTGCCCGGTATCGGCAAAAAGACCGCTGAGCGGCTGCTGCTCGAGCTCAAGGGTAAATTCGGCGCCGATCTGGGCGTCGCCGCCGGCACGGTGGCTACCAGCGAGCATGCCAGCGATGTGCTCAACGCGCTGCTCGCGCTTGGGTATTCGGAGAAGGAGGCTGTCATGGCGGTCAAGCAGATTCCGGCCGGCATGGGTGTATCCGACGGCATCAAGCACGCGCTGAAGGGGCTCTCCAAAGCCTAGCCCCAAGGACACATACCCCGCCGCAATCCGACGCGCTACAATGGCCGCATGATCGAAACCGACAAACTCGGCAGCGACCGGCTGATTTCCGCCGCTCCCGTCTCACCCAACGAGGAAGTGTTCGAACGGGCGCTGCGCCCCAAGCTGCTCGACGAATATGTCGGGCAGGAGAAGGTGCGCGGCCAGTTGGAAATTTTCATTGCCGCGGCCCGCAAGCGCGCCGAGGCGCTTGACCATGTCCTGCTGTTCGGTCCGCCGGGGCTCGGCAAAACAACGCTGGCGCACATCATTGCGCGCGAAATGGGCGTCAATTTGCGTCAGACCTCCGGCCCGGTACTCGAGCGCCCAGGCGACTTGGCTGCGCTGCTGACCAATCTCGAAGCCAACGACGTACTGTTCATCGACGAGATTCATCGGCTGTCGCCGGTCGTCGAGGAAATTCTGTACCCGGCGCTGGAGGATTACCAGATCGACATCATGATAGGCGAGGGACCGGCAGCCCGCAGCGTCAAGCTCGATCTGCAGCCTTTTACGCTAGTGGGTGCAACCACCCGCGCTGGCATGCTGACCAACCCGCTGCGCGACCGCTTCGGCATCGTTGCCCGACTGGAGTTCTACAACGCCGCAGAATTGGCCAGCATCGTGGCGCGTTCGGCCCAGTTGCTGGGCGCCGTGATTGGCGACGAGGGCGCGATCGAGATCGCCCGGCGCTCACGCGGCACGCCGCGCATCGCCAACCGGCTGCTGCGACGCGTGCGCGATTACGCCGAGGTCAAGGCCGATGGCGCAATCACCGCCTCTGTCGCGGACGCCGCACTATCGATGCTGGACGTCGACCCGGTCGGCTTCGACATCATGGATCGCAAGTTGCTGGAAGCCATCCTGCACAAGTTCGACGGCGGCCCGGTCGGCGTCGACAACCTGGCGGCGGCGATCGGCGAAGAGCGCGATACCATCGAGGATGTGCTGGAGCCGTATCTGATACAGCAAGGTTACCTGCAGCGCACGCCGCGCGGACGCATGGCCACGCTGCTGGCTTACCGGCATTTCGGGCTGGCCGCCCCGGCGGCCAGCCCCGCCCGGGATTTGTGGTCAAACGAAGAATAGCGGTGTGATCCGTCGGCAACCGCATGACGGACATTGATGTGATGAACAACTCGCCCCCCTCGCCCAGCGGTCCGCTCGAATACCTGCGCAGCGCCCTTGCCGTACGCCTGGTCAGTCTGACCTCGGGCGGCAATGCGCCGCAGATCGACTACCTTTCGCCGCCCGGCGACCCCGGATTGTTCGGACCGGGCGCCGTCTGCTGGCGCGTGCACGGCGATTTCACTTCGATGATGGTCGGCGGCATCAGTGCGTTGCTGCTCCAATGCCTGCACCCGCTGGCCATGGCCGGCGTCTGGGATCATTCGAATTTTCGCGAGGATGTGATCGGGCGGTTGCGGCGCACCGCGACTTTCATCGCCGGCACGACCTACGGCAGCCGCGCCGATGCCGAGGCCCTGCTCGCGCGCGTGCGGCGCATCCACGCCGGGGTGCGCGGCACCACGACCGACGGACGTCCTTATGCGGCTAGCGATCCGGCCCTGCTCACATGGGTGCACGTTGCCGAGGTCTCCAGCTTTTTGCACAGCTATTTGCGCTATGCGGACCCGACGCTGCCCGACAGCGAACAGGATCGCTATTACCGCGAAGTCTCGCTTATCGCAACGAGCCTGGGCGCCCTGGACGTGCCGACTTGCCGGGCCGAGGTTGCCGATTACCTGCTGCGCATGCGCGGCGAATTGCGCGGCGATGAACGCACGAGCGAGGTGGTCCGGGTGCTGCGCGCCCTGCCGACGCCTCATCCCGGCACGCGCTGGTTCGGTCAACTGCTGTTCAACGCCGGCGTCGACCTGCTCCCGCCGTGGGCCGCCGCGACGCTCGGCCTCAACGATCTCGCCCTGCTGCGCCAATGGGTAGCGCGCCCCGGCGTGCATGCCGCCGCACCGGTGGTGCGTTGGGCTCTGCGCAACGGCGTCGCCAAGCGGGCGCTGCGCCGCGCCAATGCGCCGGCCGCGCCGTCGTCCTGAACGCGACTCAGTCGGCCTTCGACGAAATGCCGCAGAACATCAGGACGTCGTCCAGATAGGCGGCAAAGTTGCTGATGCCGTGATCGCCACCATTGATCAGCGTTGTTCTGGCGCCCGGGTATTTGCTCAGCATGTCGCGGTAATCCAAGACCTCATCACCAGTCGCCGCGATCAGCCAATAGCGCTCGGGCCGGGTGATGTTCTGCACCTCCAACGCCCGCAACTCATCGAGATGATGCCGCTCGACCAGCACACTACCGCCGCCATGCCACAACGGATGCTCACCCAGCCAGGGCTCAAGGTCGTCATAGGGACGAGTCGCCGGGTTGAGCAAAACGCAGCGGCAATCGACCCGCTGTGCGAGATACGTCGCGTAATAGCCGCCGAGCGAACTGCCGATCACCGTCAGCTGCTCGGGCGGAATGCCCGCGATCAGGCTCTCGGCCATGTCGACGGAGGCCAGTGGCGACACCGGCAGTTGCGGACAGACCCAGGCGTCGGCGCGCCCCAGCGCCTGGAGCCGCGCTGCCAGCAACCGCGCCTTGAAGGAATGTGGCGACGATCTGAATCCATGCAAATAGAGGATCATGACGACTCGATCAGCGGGAATGTCTGGAGAATGGCGTGCAATTCAGGTCGGCTGCGCAAGCGCATCGAGCAATTTCTGATGCACACCACCGAACCCGCCGTTGCTCATCACCAGGATGTGATCGCCCGGCTGGGCCACAGCGGCAACCGCCCGCACCAAAGCATCCAGATCGCTGAAAGCCCGGGCCCGTTCGCCCAGAGGCGCCAGCGCGCCAGCCAGGTCCCAGCCGAGCGCCTCCTTGCCCGATGGCGCGCCATACCCGAAAACCAGATCGGCGTCGGCCAGGCTGCCCGGCAATTGGGACTTCATCACACCGAGCTTCATCGTGTTCGAGCGCGGCTCCAATACGGCAAGAATGCGGGCCTCTGCGCCGATGCGGTGCCGCAATCCCGCGACCGTGGTGTGAATCGCCGTCGGGTGGTGGGCAAAATCGTCATATACGGCAACGCCGCGCACGGTCCCGCGCCATTCCATGCGACGCTTGACGTTTCTGAATTTGCCCAGTGACCCGATCGCCTGTTCCGGCGGCACGCCAACATGGCGGGCCGCAGCAACGGCGGCCAGCGCGTTCATGCGATTGTGCTCGCCTTGCAGATTCCACCTGACGGCGCCAAACGCCCGGTCCTGGTATCTCACCAAAAACTGTTCATCCGAACCATCGGCATGCCAGCCCCGGGGCACGCCGAATGATTCGACTTCGCTCCAGCATCCCCGGCTCAGGACTCGTTCGAAGGCGCTTTCGCGGCCATTGACGAGAATTCGCCCCTGCTCCGGGATGGTTCGCACGAGATGATGGAATTGCGTCTCGATCGCTGCCAGATCAGGGAAGATGTCGGCGTGATCGTATTCGAGATTGTTCAGCACGGCGGTGCGCGGCCGATAATGCACAAATTTTGAGCGCTTATCGAAAAAGGCCGTGTCATATTCGTCCGCCTCGATCACGAAGAAATTCGCGTCGGTCAGGCGCGCCGAAATGCCGAAATTGAGCGGCACGCCGCCAACCAGAAAACCGGGCTGGTAGCCCGCGTCTTCCAGGATCCACGTCAGCATCGACGTGGTAGTGGTCTTGCCATGAGTGCCCGCCACGGCCATTACCCATTTGTTTCGCAAGATGTGCTCGCCGAGCCATTGCGGACCGGATATATAGGGCAAATTGCGGTTGAGGATTTCCTCCATCAGCGGGTTGCCGCGCGAGACCACATTGCCGATAACGAACAGGTCGGGCGCAAGCGCGACCTGCGATGCATCATAACCTTCGATCAGCCGAATACCTTGCGCTTCGAGTTGCGTGCTCATCGGCGGATAGACGTTGGCGTCGCAGCCCGTCACTGTATGCCCGGCCTCTGTCGCGAGCACGGCCAGGCCGCCCATGAAGGTGCCGCAGATACCCAGAATATGAATGTGCATGACTGATGATTGGCGCCGGCCGGGCGCGTCTGGTTAAACTTGCGGGAGCCATTGTAACCGGGTGGCTTCGGCTACCCTAGCGGGTAGCGCGAATGATTTCCGGTATGATGCCAGCATGACGCGCAAAACCTGTTTGGACACTCACCGCCTGCGCGAGGAAATCGCCATGACCGCTGCCCGTCTGATCGCGGAAGACGGCCTCGATTATGCCTCCGCCAAACGCAAGGCGACCCGACAAATCACCGGAGAAGACAAAGTTTCCGGCGATTTGCTGCCGAATAACGAAGAAATCGAAGAAGAAGTTCGCGCCTATCTCGATCTGTTTCAGGCCGACACGCATCCCGCGCAACTGCGCGAATTGCGCCTTACCGCGCTGACGCTAATGGAGCGGCTGCCCAACTATCACCTGCATTTGGTCGGAGCAGTGTTGAACGGCACGGCGACCCATCACTCCGACATCCACTTGCAGGCATTTTGCGACAACAGCAAGGATCTGGCGATCGAGTTGCTGAATCAGGGCGTCCAGTACGAGGTGTCGGAAACACGCCATTTTGCCGGACGCGGCATGGTCGAGACCCTGAGCTTTCTGTGGCGCCAACATCGGCAGCCGCAGCCGATCGGAGTGCATATCGTCCTCTACACGCCAAGTGACCTGCGCAACGCAGCGAAACTGGACGCGAAAAAGCGGCCGCTCCGCTTGGACGCCGCCGGCCTCAGAGGTTTGCTGCACGATCAATTGACGCCCGTCTAAAACGATTAACCGACGATGAAGAAAAATCGATCGCTTTTCTTGCCATTGGTGGCCATTGCCGCTTTGGCGGCGGGCATCTATGTTGCTTGGCGGATCCATACTCCCCAACGGATCGGCGACCCGGCAGTGCAACTGCTATTCAGCACTCGACTCCCCGACCTCGCTGGCCGGGAGCAATCGCTGAGCCAGTGGCGGCAGCGAACGCTCGTCGTCAACTTCTGGGCGCCATGGTGCTCGCCCTGCGTTCAGGAAATGCCGGATCTCGCGAAAATCGCAAACGAATTCAAAGGCAAAAACGTTCAATTTGTCGGCATCGGCATCGATTCCGCCCCGAATCTCCAGGCTTTCGAGGCCAAAGTCAAGGTTCAATATCCGTTGCTGGTCGCCGGCTATGCCGGCACTGATCTGTCCCGCGCACTGGGCGACACCATGGGTGCCCTGCCCTTTACAGTGGTGATTGATCCCACGGGCAAGGTCCGGCTGTCGAAGCTGGGGCAGATTCAGCCGGACGAATTACGTTCTGCCTTGAATGCCTTGTAAAATCAGCGATCATCGGTTCACCGGCAACCGACGCCGGACACAGCCGAGGCCATTCCGGCATCCTATATAATCGGGATATCTGCTGCGCGTACCGGTCAAAGGAAAAAATTCCGAACCTAGGGATTTCCCCCATCAAAATCTTTTGGCACTGGACAAAATTCGCCAACTAGCGTTAAATTGCGGCCAATTTCTTCAATCTCCTCACGGAACATGCCTTATCGCATACTCGTCCTGCACGGCCCCAATCTGAATTTGCTGGGCACCCGGGAGCCAGGGGTATATGGTCATACGACGCTCGCCGATATCGAGCGGGCCTTGCAGACTCAGGCGCAAAGCGCTTCCGTGACCCTGGAGAGCTTTCAGAGCAATCACGAAGGCGCGCTGGTCGATCGCATTCAGGCGGCGGCCACCGATAAGGTCGATTACATCATTATCAATCCCGCCGCCTACACGCATACCAGCGTCGCCTTGCGCGATGCGCTGGCAGCGGTGGACATCCCGTTCGTGGAAGTACATTTATCGAACGTGCATCGCCGCGAAAGCTTCCGGCATCATTCATATTTTTCCGAATTGGCCGAGGGTGTGATTTGCGGTCTCGGCTGGCATGGCTACGGCTATGCCCTCGATTTCGCACTGCGCCGCTTGTCCGGCAACTGAAGATCTTATTTATTGCCGGACTTCGCGCCGGCCGACCACGAATCAAGGAGCTTCCTTCATGGATTTGCGCAAACTCAAGACATTGATCGACCTCGTCGCGGAATCGGGCATCTCCGAACTCGAAGTCACCGAAGGTGAAGGCAAGGTCCGCATCGTCAAAGCGCCGCCGCAAATCATGGCGGCGCCGATGCAAATGCAGATGCAGCAGCCGATGATGGCCCAGGCCACGGCAGCGCCGGCCGCCGTAGCGCCGACAGAGAGCGCGGCCCCGGCGGCGCCGCAAGGGCACGTGGTCACGTCACCGATGGTCGGAACCTTCTATCGCGCGCCATCGCCTGGCGCGGATCCCTTCGTGCAAGTCGGCGATACCGTCAAGGAAGGCCAGACCCTGTGCATCATCGAGGCCATGAAGCTGCTCAACGAAATCGAGGCCGACAAAGCCGGCGTCGTCAAGGAAATTCTCGGCGAGAACGGCCAGGCCGTCGAATATGGCCAGCCGTTGTTCGTGATCGGTTGAGCGCAGCCGGCTGCGCCCGACCGACGGCTCGGGCGCCTCAGCCCCGTCGGTCTCATCCCATCCTCCCTGCCAGGATCCCGGACAATGTTTGAAAAAATCCTTATAGCCAACCGCGGCGAAATCGCCCTGAGAGTCCAGCGCGCGTGCCGCGAGCTCGGCATCAAAACCGTCGTCATCTACTCGGAAGCCGACAAGGAAGCCAAATACGTGCGCCTGGCCGACGAAGCAGTCTGCATCGGCCCAGCCCCATCTGCGCAAAGTTACCTGAACATGCCGTCGATTATCAGCGCGGCCGAGGTGACCGACGCTCAGGCCATTCACCCCGGTTATGGCTTTCTGTCGGAGAATGCCGACTTCGCAGATCGCGTCGAGCAGTCTGGCTTCACCTTCATCGGCCCGCGTCCCGACACCATCCGCCTGATGGGCGACAAGGTCTCGGCCAAGCAAACCATGATCAAGGCGGGCGTGCCATGCGTGCCCGGCTCCGAAGGCGCATTGCCCGACGACCCCAAGGAAATCGTGCGCATAGCCCGGCAGGTCGGCTATCCGGTCATTATCAAGGCCGCCGGCGGCGGCGGCGGGCGCGGCATGCGCGTGGTGCATACCGAGGCAGCGCTGGTCAACGCGGTCAACATGACTCGCGAAGAGGCCGGTCGCGCCTTCGGCAATCCGGAAGTCTATATGGAGAAATTCCTCGAGAATCCTCGCCATATCGAAATCCAGGTGTTGGCCGACAAATACAAGAACGCGGTCTGGCTCGGCGAGCGGGATTGTTCGATGCAGCGCCGCCATCAGAAGGTGATCGAGGAAGCCACCGCACCGCACATTCCGCGCCGCCTGATCGAGCGTATCGGCGACCGCTGCGCGGACGCCTGCAAAAAGATGGGCTATCTGGGTGCCGGCACGTTTGAGTTCCTGTACGAAAACAATGAGTTCTACTTCATCGAGATGAACACGCGGGTTCAGGTCGAACACCCCGTGACCGAGATGATCACCGGCGTGGATATCGTTCAGGAACAGATCCGCATCGCGGCTGGCGAGAAAATCGGCTTCCGCCAACGCGACATCGAATTCCGCGGTCACGCGATCGAGTGCCGGATAAACGCCGAGGACCCATTCAAGTTCACGCCATCGCCGGGGCGCATCACCGCCTGGCACATGCCGGGCGGCCCCGGAATTCGAATCGATTCCCATGTCTACAACGGCTATTTCGTGCCGCCCAACTACGACTCGATGATTGGCAAGATCATCGCGTATGGCGCCACCCGCGAGCAGGCCATCAATCGGATGCGCATCGCTCTGTCGGAAATCGTCGTTGAGGGTATCCAGACCAATATCCCCCTGCACCGCGAATTGATGCTCGATGCCAAGTTCGTCGAAGGCGGCACCAGCATTCACTACCTCGAGCACAAGCTGGCGCAGAAATCCGCGGTCGACGGCAATTGAGTCCGGTCATGTACCGCGAACTGGTGGTGGAGCTTGCGCGCGTGCAGGCCGAAGCATTGTCCGACGCGCTGCTCGATCTGGGCGCGTTGTCGGTCTCGGTCGAGGACGCCGACGCAAATACGCCGGATGAGCAGCCGCTATTTGGTGAGCCCGGGCTCGAACCGGCGGACACGGCCTGGCAGCACTCGCGCGTCATCGTGCTTCTCGACGAACATCAGGATCCCGCCGTGCTGCTGGGCGCCGCAGCCAACGCCATCGGATTGCCGCACGTGCCGCCCCACACCATACGGGAAGTCGCGGAGCAGGATTGGGTGCGCCTGACGCAGTCGCAATTCGAGCCAATGCAGATCGGACAACGGATCTGGGTCGTGCCATCCTGGCATGACGCGCCGCAGGCGCCCGACGCACTGGTGCTCGAGCTGGACCCCGGACTGGCATTCGGTACCGGGAGTCACCCCACCACGCGCCTGTGCATGGAGTGGCTGGAACAGCATATCGATCCGGCGGCCAAACCGACCGTGCTCGATTATGGTTGCGGCTCGGGCATCCTCGCCATTCTTGCCAGGAAGTGCGGCGCGGCCCGCGTGACGGGGATCGATATCGATCCGCAAGCCATTGAGGCGGCGCGCTACAACAGCGAGCGCAATCGGGCGCCCGTCGACTATGCGCTGCCCGACGATTGCCCGCCCGGGCAATTCGACATCGTGGTCGCGAACATTCTCTCCAATCCGCTCAAGCTGCTGGCCTCGATGCTTTGCGCGCGGGTCGCGCCCGGCGGCCGGCTAGCGATCTCGGGCGTGCTGGAGCGACAAGCCGACGAGGTCATTCGCGCCTACGCACCGTGGTTGGCATTTAGCGTTTGGCAAAGCCGGGATGGCTGGGTCTGCCTGCACGGACAAGCCGGGTAGAATAGGCTTTCACCGTGCCGCCAACACCTGCCCCCATGGTTCTCGCCACCCGCTGCCCCAACTGCCACACCGTTTTTCGCGTCGTCGCCGACCAGCTCAAGCTACGCAATGGCTTGGTCCGTTGCGGTACCTGCCAGCACGTGTTTGACGGCCGCAGTGAATTGTGCGCGCCGCCCGAGGCAATGACCGACGCGCCGGCGCCACCCGCGATAGCGCCAACACCGACACCCGGCATCAAGGGGCCACGCGCGTCGATCTATGACGCCATCGTCGCGGACGATGAGCCGCGATTCACCACCCTTCCGGGTACGCCACCCAACCTCGATGCGGCTGCGCTGCTGCGCCAGGAGGATAAAACGCGTGGCGGCGGTTTCCCATCCGCGCCGTCGGCACGCGCCGTCGACCCCGCCGATGCGCCACCCTGGCTGCGCAACAGCGCCCGGCCGCGCAAGGCAGCGCTCTGGACGCTCGCCATTGCCGCCCTGACGCTGAGCGCACTGCTGCAGTTGGTCTGGTGGCAACGTGATGCATTGGCAGCGCAATGGCCACCGTTGCGGGCGCCGCTGATGCAACTGTGCCGGATCGCGGGCTGCCGAATTGCGCCAGTGCGCCAGTTGAGCGGGCTCAGCATCGAGTCCACCAATCTTGCCAGCGAGGGCGACGACAGCGATGCGCAAGACCAGCACCTGCTGGTGCTGACCCTCTTCCTGCGCAACACGTCGGATCATGCAATCGCATACCCGGCACTCGAGCTGACCTTGACCGACGCCAGCGGCGCCCCCGTTGTTCGCCGCGACATTCAAGTCACCGACTACCTGTCCGACAGCGACATTGCCGCCGGACTGGCGGCGCGCAGTGAACACCCGATTCGATTACGATTGTCGGCACAGTCGACGACGGCCGCCAATTACCACGTGGTCGCGTTCTACCCCTGATTCCCGATCGCACCTTTGCGCTCACTTTTTGATGGAGAAACACCATGGCTCAAGTCACTCTCGGCGGCACCCCCATTGAAGTCGCCGGACAGTTCCCGCAGAAGAACCAGGCCGCGCCCGCATTCTCTTTGGTCGGCAAGGATTTGAAAGACGTCAAGCTGGCTGATTTCGCCGGCAAGCGCAAGGTGCTCAATATTGTGCCCAGCCTGGACACCCCCACCTGCGCGACTTCGACGCGCAAATTCAATGAGGCGGCAGGCAAGCTCGCCAATACCGTCGTACTCGTCATATCCTGTGATCTGCCATTCGCCCAGAGCCGCTTCTGCGCGACCGAAGGCCTGACCAACGTGATCTCCTTGTCGACCTTGCGCGGCCGCGAATTCCTGAAGAACTACGGCGTCGAAATCACCACCGGGCCGTTGGCCGGGCTCACCGCACGGGCAGTGGTCGTCCTCGACGAACATGACAAGGTGCTGCACGCGGAGCTGGTGCCTGAAATCAAGAACGAGCCGAACTACGATGCCGCGCTCGCCTCGCTCTCCTAGAAAGAAAGGAACGTGCCTGTGGCTACGCTTATCTGCGGCTCGCTTGCCTACGACAATATCATGACGTTCGAGGGGCGCTTCGGCGACCACATCCTGCCCGACCAGGTGCACAACCTCAATGTGAGCTTCCTGGTGCCGACGCTGCGCCGGGAGTTCGGCGGTTGCGCCGGCAACATCGCCTACAATCTGCGGCTGCTCGGCGGCAGCCCGGTCGTGATGGCCACTGCCGGCGAGGATGCGGAACCGTACCTGACACACCTGAGGTCGCTCGACCTGCCGACCGAGCACGTGCGAATCGTGCCCGACACCATGACGGCGCATGCGATGATCACCACCGATCTGGAGAACAACCAGATTACGGCGTTCCATCCTGGGGCCATGATGCATTCCCACTTGAACCGGGTCCAGGACGCCAGGGATATCGGCCTGGGCATTGTCGCGCCGGATGGACGCGAAGGCATGCAAGGCCATGTCGAACAGTTCGCCGAAGCAGGCATTCCCTTCGTGTTCGATCCGGGTCAGGGTCTGCCGCTATTCGATCACGCCGAGCTGCGCCACATGATTGAACTTGCGACCTACGTGGCAGTCAACGATTACGAGGCCAAGTTGCTGTGCCTGCGTACGGGCTGGTCTGCCGAGGATATCGCTGATCGCGTCAGCGCGTTCGTCGTTACGCGGGGTGCGCAGGGCGCCGTAATTTACAGTCAAAAAAAGCAATATGCGATCCCCGTGGTCAAGGCCGAGCGCGTGGTCGATCCGACCGGATGCGGCGACGCGTTCCGCGGCGGCCTGTTGTATGGCATCGAAAACGGCCTGGACTGGGAAACATCCGGCCGCATCGGAAGCTTGATGGGCTCGCTCAAAATCGCGCATCAAGGGCCGCAAAACCATGTTCTCACACACGATGAAATCCGGGAGCGCTTCAAAAACGCTTTCGGCTATGTTTGGCATTGAAAGAGCGGGAGAAATGAATGAGTAAGCTCACCACGCCGCTGATCGGGTTCAGTTTGGCGGCCATCCTGGTGCTGCCAGGGTGCACGGCCATCGGCAACAGCGACTCGGCCAGCGTCTACCAAAGCAGTCAGGCGCAACGCGAACAAATCGTGCGCATGGGCACGGTGGAATCGGTGCGCCCCGTAACCATCGACGCCAGTAACGGGCAGCCCGGAGTGTTGGGCACCGTGGGTGGCGGCGCACTCGGTGCGATCGGCGGCAGTGCGATCGGGGGCGGTCGCGGTTCGATCATCACCGGCATTCTCGGCGGCATCGCGGGCGCGGTGGCCGGCCAGGCAATCGAGAACCGAGCCAGTCAGCGGCCAGGGTTGGAGATCACGGTACGACTCGACAATGGCGAGTTACGCGCGGTCACCCAAAGTGCCGACGAATCGTTTCGCCCCGGGGATCGCGTCCGCCTGCTGACGAGTGGCGGCATCACACGGGTCACCCATTAGTCAGCCTATTCACTACGCAGCGCGGCAAGCCTGCCACCATAACCAGCGCATGGCTTCGCCATGCGTTTTTTATACCGTCGTGACTTGCGCACCGCTGCCGACTCTTCATCACCTGATCCACACCGATCTCGCGCGGCCAAAGAAAAACCCGCTACGGCACATTCGCCGTAGCGGGTTTTCGACCGAGTAGCACTACTCGATCAAGAGACACCGAAGTGTCTTGTGTGTTGCATCGGTAGTCTGCTTACGGACGGCTGCCAGTCGGGAACGGCCATGCCGCCGCCGGGTTCAGCACTGTTTTGGCGGGCGCAGCAGCAGGGGCTGCAGCGGGCGCAGCAGGCTTAGCGGCCGGCTTCTTCGCAGCGGGCTTTTTCGCGGCAGGTTTCTTCGCAGCAGGCTTCTTGGCTGCAGCCTTTTTCGCCGGCGCTTTCTTCGCGGCGGCTTTCTTGGCCGGTGCCTTTTTCGCTGCGACTTTCTTTACTGCCGCTTTCTTGGCCGGCGCCTTCTTGGCGGCAACTTTCTTTACTGCCGCTTTCTTGGCCGGTGCCTTCTTGGCGGCAACTTTCTTCACTGCCGCTTTCTTGGCCGGTGCCTTCTTGGCGGCAACTTTCTTCACTGCCGCTTTCTTGGCCGGTGCCTTTTTGGCAGCAACCGCTTTCTTGGCGGCAGGTTTCTTGGCCGCCGGAGCCTTCTTCGCTACCGGTTTCTTGGCAGCAGGTTTTTTCGCAGCAACAGGTTTTTTCTTAGCAGTAGCCATCATGCTCTCCTTGACTTGAGAATCGATAGAATCAAACAAACCACCTGAGAAGGAAACCCGACCAGTGCGCCAACAGGCGCGCAGCGAGCGGGCTATTCATCGGCGTACGCATCAAGCTATGGCTGCTTACGCTAATGAATTCGGCATTGCACGCGGGCTGACGGAACGCCGCCGGCCAGCGCGCAAAAAAATTGCCGGCGACTTTGCCGCCAGCAATTCGGTTGTAGTGATGTTGGTGAAGCGTCAGTTTTTTGGGAGGGTAGCTTGCCTGTCCCGTCATCGGGAGGAAGGAGACTGCGATAGCGGATAAGCGTGACGACTGCCTGCTATGCACCAAGGTTTTGACGCTCCTTATCTACCAGTTCTCTGTATTGAGAGGAAAGCAATTCGCTTTCTGGTTATCGAGACTGCATTTAATTGAGCGAATAATAATTCTTTTGTGATGCGATGTTAATACTTTCTACACGAAAAACGCGCACGACACCGCATCACGAATCCAATGTGTTGTATTTGATGCACACTGCTGAGCACAGCATGCATCACGAAACATCAATCCCAACTCAACGCACCACCGGTTTGATATTCGATGACGCGCGTCTCGAAGAAATTTCTCTCCTTCTTCAGATCGATCATCTCGCTCATCCAAGGGAACGGATTCTCTTCATTGGGGAATAGCGGCTCGAGTCCGATCTGCGTGCAGCGGCGGTTGCAGATGAAGCGCAGATAGCTCTTGAACATGGCCGCATTCAGGCCCAGCACGCCGCGCGGCATGGTGTCTTCGGCGTAGCGGTACTCGAGATCGACGGCATGCTTGAACAGCTCGCGGAGCTCATCGCGGAACTCGGACGTCCACAGATGCGGATTTTCCAGCTTGATCTGGTTAATGAGGTCGATACCGAAATTGCAGTGCATCGACTCGTCGCGCAGGATGTATTGATACTGCTCGGCAGCGCCAGTCATTTTATTCTGGCGACCGAGCGCCAGAATCTGCGTGAAGCCGACGTAGAAGAACAGGCCCTCCATGATGCAGGCGAACACGATCAGCGATTTGAGTAACTTCTGATCCGTCTCCAGCGTCCCGGTCTTGAAGGCCGGGTCGGTCAGCGTGTCGATGAACGGAATCAGGAACTCGTCCTTGGCGCGAATCGCAGCGACTTCATGATAAGCGTTGAAGATCTCCCCCTCGTCGAGCCCCAGGCTCTCCACGATGTATTGGTAGGCGTGGGTATGGATCGCTTCCTCGAAGGCCTGCCGCAACAGGAACTGCCGGCACTCCGGCGCCGTGATGTGGCGATACGTGCCCAGCACGATATTATTGGCGGCCAGCGAATCGGCCGTGACGAAAAAGCCGAGGTTGCGCTTGATGATGCGCCGCTCGTCTTCGGTCAGGCCATTGGGGTCCTTCCAGAGCGCGATGTCGCGCGACATGTTGATTTCCTGGGGCATCCAGTGATTTGCGCAACCCGCCAGGTATTTCTCCCACGCCCACTTATATTTGAACGGAACGAGCTGGTTGACGTCGGTCGCCCCATTGATGACGCGCTTGTCGGCGGCGTTGACGCGGCGATTCGAAGTGGCCGAAATCGTGTTCGAGTCGCTTCCGGTGTCGGTACCAAGAATATTGCCGCGCACGACGCCCGGCGGCAACGCCTGTTCGTCGGCGCGCGGCGCGACGGCGGGTTGCAGTGCCGGACGGCCCTGAGCCAACGCCTGGGCACCCGGTTGAGCGGCAGGGGTGAGATCATCTTCCCAAGTCAGCATGGTTATTTTCCTCTATGCATTGATTTACACCGACCGTTGCCGCCGCGCTTGAGGCGGCAACGGTCTTGTCTGCAATTCGGCGGCCCCGTCGCGTGAGAGCGCTTGGGAGCACGCCGCATGGGTAGCCCGGGGGCGACGCCATCGCAGCGATTCTTATTGGCAAGCCTCGCACTCGTCGAACCCGGCGTCGCCCGGTCGCAGCATGCACACCTGTCCTTCGGGCTCGGGCATCGCCGCCGCCTCGACCGGTGCGGCTGCCGCCTGCACCTCGCCGCCGACAACGCCGGACGACACCGCATTGAGCGTGCCGGTCTTGACCGTCGATTTCTCGACGTGAGTCGCCGACATCGTGCGCAGGTAGTAGGTGGTCTTCAAGCCGCGCAGCCAGGCCAGCTTGTAGGTCTCATCCAGCTTCTTGCCGGAGGCGCCCGCCATATAGATATTGAGCGACTGGGCCTGGTCGATCCATTTCTGACGGCGCGAGGCCGCCTCGACCAGCCATTTCGGCTCGACTTCGAAGGCCGTGGCATACAGCGCGCGCAGGTCGGACGGAATGCGGTCGATGCGGGCCAGGGAGCCGTCGAAATACTTCAGATCGGCGACCATCACTTCGTCCCACAGGCCGCGCTCCTTCAAGTCGCGCACCAGGTAGTCATTGACCACCGTGAATTCGCCCGACAGGTTCGATTTCACGTAAAGGTTCTGGTACGTGGGTTCGATGCAGGCCGACACGCCGATGATGTTGGAGATGGTCGCGGTCGGAGCGATCGCAATACAGTTCGAATTGCGCATGCCGTACTGCCTGATGCGCGCGCGCAGCGCATCCCAATCCATCGAGCTCGACTCATCGACCTCCAGGTAGCCGCCGCGCTCTTCGGCCAGCAGCTTGAGCGAATCCTGCGGCAGGATGCCGCGATCCCACAGCGAACCCGAGTAGGACAGGTAGCGGCCCCGCTCGGCCGCCAGCTCGGTGGATGCCCAATAAGCGTAATAGCAAACCGCCTCCATCGAGCGGTCGGCGAATTCGACCGCCGCTTCGGACGCGTAGGGAGTGCGCAGCAGGTGCAGGCAATCCTGGAAGCCCATGATGCCCATGCCCACCGGGCGGTGGCGCAGGTTCGAGTTGCGCGCCTTGTTGACCGCGTAGTAGTTGATGTCGATGACGTTGTCGAGCATGCGCATCGCGGTATGGACGGTGCGCTTGAGCTTGTCGTGATCGAGCACGTAGCTGCCGTCCGGCTGCCGCTTCATGTGGGCCACGAGGTTGACCGAGCCCAGGTTGCACACGGCAATCTCGTTCTCGTTGGTATTCAGCGTGATTTCCGTGCACAGGTTGGACGAGTGCACGACGCCGACGTGCTGCTGTGGCGACCGGATGTTGCATGGGTCCTTGAAGGTGATCCACGGATGGCCGGTCTCGAACAGCATACCGAGCATCTTGCGCCACAGGGTCAGCGCCGGCAGCTTCTTGAACAGCTTCAGTTCGCCGCGCGCGACCTTCTCCTCGTAGCCGAGATAGGCTGCTTCGAATGCCTTGCCGACCTTGTCGTGCAGATCAGGGCAGGTCGAGGGCGAGAACAGGGTCCAGTCACCGCCTTCCATCACCCGCTTCATGAACAGGTCGGGAATCCAGTTGGCGGTGTTCATGTCGTGCGTGCGACGGCGATCGTCACCGGTGTTCTTGCGCAGCTCGAGAAACTCTTCGATGTCGAGGTGCCAGGTCTCCAGGTAGGCGCATACCGCCCCCTTGCGCTTGCCGCCCTGGTTCACCGCGACCGCGGTGTCGTTGACCACCTTCAGGAACGGCACCACACCCTGGCTCTTGCCGTTGGTCCCCTTGATGTGCGAGCCCAGCGCGCGCACGCGGGTCCAGTCGTTGCCGAGGCCACCGGCAAATTTCGACAGCAATGCATTTTCCTTGAGCGCTTCGTAGATGCCGTCGAGGTCGTCGGCGACTGTCGTCAGGTAGCACGACGACAGTTGCGAGCGGCGCGTCCCGGAATTGAACAGGGTCGGGGTGGAACTCATGAAATCGAATGTCGAGAGGATTTCGTAGAATTCGATGGCACGTGCCTCGCGATCGACTTCGTTGAGCGACAGCCCCATGGCAACGCGCATGAAGAAGGCTTGCGGCATTTCGATGCGCGCACCGTCGTCATGCAGGAAGTAACGGTCATACAGCGTCTGCAGGCCCAGGTAATTGAACTGGAAATCGCGCGAGGCATCGAGCGCGGCTCCCAATTTCTGCAGATCGAACTGCAGCAGCTTCTCGTCGAGCAACTCGGCATTGACACCGCGCTTGATGAATTGCGGGAAATACTCGGCATAGCGCGTAGCCATCTCCGCCTGGGTGACTTCCTCGCCCAGGATTTCGCGACGAATCGTGTGCAGCAGGATGCGGGCCGTTACCTGACTGTAAGCCGGATCCTGTTCGATCAGCGTTCTCGCGGCCAGAATCGCGGAGTCATAGACCTGCGAAAGCGGCACCCCGTCATACAGATTTTTGAGTGTCTCGCGCAGAATCGGTTCGGCATCGACCGCGTCACCCAGGTTCTCGCAGGCGGAGACCAGCACGTTGCGCAGTACGTCCATGTCGAGCGGACGCGTCACGCCGTTGTCGGTGACGTTGATATTGAGACCGGACTGCCGCACGCCGGCTTCGCCCTGCTGAGCGCGCTCCTGCGAACGCTTCTCGCGATACAGCACGTAAGCGCGTGCAACGTTGTGCTCGCCAGCACGCATGAGCGCCAGTTCAACCTGGTCCTGGATGTCTTCGATATGGAACGTGCCGCCGGTCGGCCGACTGCGCACCAGCGCGCGCACCACGTTCTGAGTCAGTTGCTCCACCAGTTCGCGAATCCGCGCGGATGCCGCACCTGGGCCGCCGTTGACTGCCAGGAAAGCCTTGGTCACGGCAATCGCGATTTTCGACGGTTCGAAACCTACCACCGTGCCGTTGCGCCGGATGATTTTGTAATCGGCGATCGACGCCGACGCAAACGCGCCGCTCGTTTGCGGCGCCGACATGCCCGCACCACCGCTCTGCGTAGAGCCGGTGGTCGGAGAATTCGGACGGGTTAGGTTTTCGGTGATTTGCATGTAAAAACTCCCGGGTCATTATGCTTTCGTCATCGAGCCTTCATGTCGAAGACCCGATGACGCTTTGGGGTGCCGCACTTTCGGCACGATCAGGTTGGCCATCAACGACAGAGCCCCCTGGTGTTGGTCTCATCGTGTCGGCGGCCCGCCGTTGCGCAAGCTCACCAGGTGTTTCGACTCCAACGAGTCAACTGGGTCCGCCTGCGCGTAACCACTATATATAGTGGTGGCATAGCTATTTCCCACTAAGTATAGTGGATACCGCCACGGTTCACCAAAAGAATTTTTGGAAATTTCTTGCCCGAAAACCGCACCGCACGGCGCTTTCACGTCCGGGAAAACCCGACTGCCATGCAGAAGGTTTACGGTTGGCGAGACACGCCGTGATCGACGTCGCTCGCCGTTACCGCATCCGGCATGTCGGACTGGTAGGGAAAATAGCGCCACGGCAATCCGCAGGTTTTCTGCAGCATGCGCCAATTGAAACAGGGGCCCGGGTCGGTCTTGCGATGCGGCGCGATATCTGCGTGGCCGGCAATCGCCGTGATGGGATAGCGCGCCATCAACGCGTCGGTCAGCCTGGCAAGCGCGCGATATTGCGCTGCATCGAACGGCACATCATCTGCCCCTTCGAGTTCCACGCCAATCGAAAAATCGTTGCAACGCTCGCGTCCGAAAAATTCCGACAGCCCCGCATGCCAGGCACGCGCCTCGCACGACACGAATTGCACCACCGCTCCATCACGCCGAATCAGGAAATGAGCCGAAACGCGCACGCCACGAATTTGCGCGAAAAACGGATGACTGTCATGGTCCAGCGTATTGGAGAAGAAAGCGGCGATCGCCGGACCACCAAACTGCCCAGGCGGCAAGCTAATGTTGTGCACCACCAGCAACTCGATTTCCGTGCCCGGCGGGCGGGCGTCGAAGTTGGGCGATTCGACACGGGTGGCGCCACCGGCCCAGCCGGCCGGATCGATTTGGAAAGGAATCAAAGCAAGTCGTCGAGTCGATTGAAAAGTTGCGGCGCGCCAAAGCGGGCGCTGCCCTCAAGGAAGATACCGCGCCCGGCCCGGGTGGGCAAGCAGGTAGCGTGGCCAATAAATGGAAGCCTTCCGCAAACACATGCCGGAAGGCTTCCACAGGCTCCACATAAGCCCAGGCGTGGTATCGTTGCCAGCCTCACCAGCGGGCGATCCACCCCGCGTCGCTCACAGGTGCGACGCATTCAGGTCTTCCAACCTGAACCGTTCACGGAAACGCCGGAATAGCGGGTTCGACGCCCTCCATATCGGCTTCCGGATGATGGTCGCGCAGCATCTCGCTGATCTCCCGCACGCGCCCGCTCGGCACATCCACCATCAATAAAATCATGCCGCGCGCGAGCGCGGGTTGAAACTGCTTGAGCCGCGAGTTGGGCACGGAACTGCCGATCATGCTCGATACCCAGGCGCCGAACAACGACCCGAGCGGACCGGTGATGATCACGGTCTCCCACTGCGGCCCCGTGCCGACGATTGGATAGAGCGCCGCGACCGCGCCCACGGCAAGCCCGCATAATCCGCCGATCACAAGGCCGGCTTCGGCGGCGTGAACGATATCCGACGTCTGCAGCAAATTGGCTTCATGCAGACCGCTCAAATCGGCCCCTTCCCTGGCAACGAAATGAATGTGCCTCTCTTCGACGCGCGCCAGCAGCAAGTCACGCATCGTCTGCTGCGCGCAGGTGAGGTCAGGAATCAGGAAATATATTCGTTTGCGCATGGCGCTTCCTCCTACCCCCGGTCGCCCAAAGCTATTTTTATTTTCCGTTATTTGAGTTTTAGACCATCCCGGACTCGAGTGCAAGCGCCGCAGGCCGGTCAGCTGGCCCTAGCATAAACCACGCCAAAACTGCGGCGCCACTTCAAACGCGGCGCTTCTGGAAGGCGTTGCGATGCGCATCACAACAGAAATATAACGGCGTGCCGGCATTTCCCGACGGCGTGATCGAGCGTGCCTCGCTGGCAGGCAAATAGACGCCGCATTCATCGCATCGCACCATTTTCTCCGCCGGCGGCAAAGGGGTGCGCTGTTGCGGGCGATTCGTTTCCGGACGGCTTTCGTTGCGGCGCAAATACCAAGAGCCCAGAATCAGTATCAGCAATACGATCAATATCGTGCGCATTGTCTTCAACCTCCCGCAGCCCGATTCAGCAGGACTTCGAGCACAAAGCGAGTTCCGATATAAGCCAACAGCAGCGACACAAATGAGACCAGCACCCAGCGCAGTGCGGTTTTACCGCGCCATCCATACCAGCGCCGCCCGGCCAATACCGCGCCGAACATCAGCCAGGAGATCACCGCAAATACGTTCTTGTGATCGAACTTGGCTGGCTCCCCGAAGAGTTCCTCAGAGAATATTGCTCCCGAGACCAAAGTCAACGTCAGCAACACGAACCCGGCAGTGATCATGCGAAACAGCAGCTTTTCCATCGTCAGCAACGGTGGCAGCGTGTCGAACCAATGCGACAGCCAACTCGACGGCGGCTCGCTGCCTTGCACCGGATGCAGATGACGCTCGGCGGAGATCATCAGCAAAGCGTGCAGAGCTGCCAGCGCGAACAACCCGTAGGCCATGTTTGCAATCACGAAGTGCAACTTAAACATCGGATTGGCCGCGAATGGCAAAATCCGGTTGTCGTGGAAAACCAACGGCATCACACTCGCCAGGCAAGCTGCCGGCGTCACCATGAGACGCACGCTGTCGATGCGGAAGAAGTAGCTCTCGATCCAGTAAATGCCGGCGGATAACCAGAGCATTGCCGATAGCGCATAGGCAAAACCAAAATGCATGCTGTCCGCACGGAAAATCGTTTGATGCAGCAGCACGCCGTGAGTCACCAGCGCGGCCAGCAACGCGGCGCGGATCACGCCGTCAGCGCTGGAGCGCGCGCCGCGCGTGAGGGTTCCGCCGCCGGTCGACGCCGCCTCGCGGCAATAACGGTGCCACGAGACGAGCGCAAGGCCGCCATACAGAACCACCGTCAACGCATACAGTAAAATAGTCATATTCGGAGTTTACACTAGGCCTTCGTGGCCGCGCCCGGGACACAGGAACTTTTCATGCTCGACAATCTTACCCAACGGATGGCGCGCGTCGTCAAGACGTTGCGCGGCGAGGCCCGCCTGACTGAAGCCAATACCCAGGAAATGCTGCGCGAAGTACGACTGGCATTGCTTGAGGCGGACGTCGCACTGCCCGTGGTCCGCGAATTTATCGCAAAGGTCAAGGAAAAGGCGCTTGGCGAGGAGGTCCTGGCCAGCCTCTCGCCAGGACAGGCGCTGGTTGGCGTGGTGCAGCGCGAGCTCACCGCCATCATGGGCGGAGATTACGAAGGCAAGGCCGCCGAGCTCAATTTCGCGACGCAGCCGCCGGCGATCATCCTGATGGCCGGTCTGCAAGGCGCAGGCAAGACCACCACCGTCGGCAAGCTGGCCAGGCTGCTGCGCGAGCAGAAAAAGAAGGTGCTCACCGTTTCGTGCGACGTCTACCGCCCGGCCGCGATCGCCCAGCTCAAGACGGTCACCGAACAGGTCGGCGCCGATTTCTTCCCATCCGAGCCCGATCAAAAACCGGTCGACATCGCGCTGGCCGCCGTCGATTGGGCCAAGAAGCATTTCCACGACGTCGTGCTGGTCGACACCGCCGGCCGTCTTGGCATCGACGAGGCGATGATGCAGGAGATCAGCGCACTGCATGCCGCCCTCAAGCCGATTGAGACGCTCTTCGTGGTCGATGCGATGCTCGGCCAGGATGCGGTGAATACCGCACGCGCCTTTAACGAAGCGCTGCCGCTGACGGGGGTGGTGCTGACCAAGCTCGACGGTGACGCCCGGGGCGGCGCGGCGTTGTCGGTGCGCCACGTCACCGGCAAGCCGGTCAAATTCGTCGGCGTTGGCGAGAAGCTCGACGGTCTCGAGGTGTTTTATCCGGCGCGCATGGCCAGCCGCATTCTCGGCATGGGAGACATTCTCGCGCTGGTCGAGGACGCGCAAAAGGGTGTCGACGTTCAAGTCGCCAAGAAGCTGGCTGAGAAAGTCAAAAAAGGCGGCGACTTCGATCTGAACGATTTCAAATCCCAGATCGCCCAAATGAAGAAAATGGGCGGCCTGTCCAATCTGATGGATAAGCTGCCGGCACAATATCAGGCGGCGGCGAGCCAAGCCAATATGGATCAGGCCGAGAAACAGGTGCGTCGCATGGAGGGCATCATCAACGCCATGACGCCCGCGGAGCGCGCCAAGCCGGAAATCATCAAGGCCAGTCGCAAACGGCGTATTGCGGCGGGCGCCGGCGTCCAGGTTCAGGACGTCAACCGCATGCTCGGGCAATACGAGCAGATGCGCGGCATGATGAAAAAACTCAAGGGTGGCGGTATGATGAAAATGATGCGGGGCATGAAAGGCATGCTGCCCGGCATGCGCTAGAACGTCCTCCCACAACTCACGCCCGCGCCCAATGAACCGAGACGAAGCCCAGGACATTTTTCGCAACTCTGAAGAAATCGTCACCGCCGGGGAGGTCCTGACCTCGGTCGAGCGCATGGCAAACGCCATCAAAAGCGCCATCGGCGAAGAGTTTCCGCTGGTACTGTCGGTTATGGGCGGCGCCGTGGTATTCACCGGCATGCTCTTGCCGAGACTCGATTTTCCGCTCGAGTTCGACTACATTCATTTGAGCCGCTACAACAACACCACCACGGGCGGAGCGATGCAGTGGCGCGTGGCGCCACGCGACTCGGTGCGCGGCCGCGCCGTGCTGGTGCTGGACGATATCCTGGACGAAGGCGCCACTATGGCGGCTATTCGCGAGCGCATCCTGGACATGGGTGCCACGGCGTTCTACTGCGCGGTGCTCTGCGAGAAAGTGCTGAACAAGCCGAAGCCGATTCACCCCGATTTCTGCGGGTTCACCGTGCCGGACCGCTACGTATTCGGTTGCGGGATGGATGCGAAAGGCTATTGGCGCAACTTGCCAACGATTCGCGCCCTGAGCTGACCGGTGCCCACCCGCTGACGCACACGATGGCGTCAGCGGGTCAGGCGCCGATGACGGCGTCACACGGCCTTGGCCGCGCGGATCTTGCCGGTCACTACCGACACCACCTGCTCGATGGTCAACAATTCCGCCTGCGTATCGCGCCGGCCCTGGTATTCGATCTTGCCCTCTTTCAGGCCGCGCTCGCCGATCACCAGCCGATACGGTACCCCAATCAGCTCCCAGTCGGCGAACATGACGCCCGGGCGCTCGCCGCGGTCATCGAGGATCACGTCGATATCTTCGGCCAGCAGCGCCTCGTAAAGACGATCAGTCTGCGCGCGCACGGCCTCGCTACGGTCATATCCCATCGGGCACAACACCACTTCGAACGGTGCGATCGACTCCGGCCAGATAATGCCCCGGTCATCGAAATTCTGCTCGATCGCCGCGCCCAGAATACGCGTGACCCCGATACCGTAGCACCCCATCACGATCGGTTGAGGCTTGCCGTTTTCGCCGAGAAACGTCGCGTTCATCGCGTCGGAGTATTTGGTGCCGAGCTGGAATACGTGGCCAACCTCGATACCGCGGCACATGCTCAACACGCCCCGACCGTCGGGCGACGGATCGCCCGGCACGACGTTGCGCAGATCGGCCACTTCTGGCTCGGGCAGATCGCGGCCCCAATTCACGCCGGTATAGTGGAAATCGACCTCGTTGGCACCGCAGACGAAGTCGCTCATATTCGCTACCGTGCGGTCGACCAGGAGCTTGACCGGCTTCCTGGTCTGGATCGGCCCCAGATAACCCGGAGGCGTGCCGAACCACTCGACGATCTCGGCTTCCGTGGCAAAACGGAATCCGGCCAGACCCGGTACTTTGCTGGCCTTGACTTCATTGAGCGCATGATCGCCGCGCAGCAGCAGCAGCCAAATATCCTTGCCATCGTCGCGGTCGACCGCGAGCACGATCGACTTGACGGTGCGTTGCAGCGGAATATTCAACAGTTCGGCCACCGCCTCGCACTTGGCCTTGCCCGGCGTGGGCGTCTTGCACAGCGCCTCGGCGGGAGCCGCGCGATTGGCCAGCAGCGGCAGCGCCTCGGCCTGCTCGACGTTGGCGGCGTAGCTGGAGTCGGCGCAATAGGCAATGTCGTCCTCGCCGGTTTCCGCGATCACATGGAATTCATGCGAGCCCGATCCGCCGATCGACCCGTTATCGGCGGCCACAGCGCGGAAATGCAGGCCCAGGCGGGTAAAAATCCGCACGTAGGCGTCATACATTTTTTGGTAGGAAACCTGCAGGCCGGCGGCATCCTTATCGAACGAATAGGCGTCTTTCATGATGAACTCGCGCCCGCGCATCACCCCGAAACGCGGCCGGATTTCGTCGCGGAATTTCGTTTGAATCTGATAGAAATTGACCGGCAGTTGCCGATAGCTCTTGATTTCGCGGCGTGCAATATCAGTCACGACTTCCTCGTGTGTCGGCCCGACGACGAAATCACGATCATTCCGGTCTTTGAGACGTAGCAGCTCGGGCCCGTATTGTTCCCAGCGGCCTGATTCCTGCCATAGTTCGCCGGGCTGCACCGCCGGCATCAGAAGTTCGATTGCTCCAGCCCGGTTCATCTCCTCGCGCACAATCGCCTCCACCTTTCGGATCGAGCGCAGGCCCACCGGCATATAGCTGTAAATGCCACCGGCCGCGCGCCGGATCATGCCGGATCTGACCATCAGCTGATGGCTGACGATTTCCGCATCAGCGGGAGCTTCTTTGAGCGTGGCGATAAAGAATCGAGAGGCTTTCATGCAAGGTTTCCAGGACGAAAATAAGCGGCAAGGGCCGAGACTAGCGCCGCCACCGCTATTATCTGTTTATAATCGAAGCAATTTTAAAGGATTAAAAGGTGGTTGTATGCTGGACCGTGAAGGCTTTCGGCCTAACGTCGGCATCATCCTCTTGAACGCACACAATGAGGTATTCTGGGGCAAGCGGCTGGGCGAGCATTCCTGGCAGTTCCCGCAAGGCGGCATCAAGTATGGCGAAACGCCAGAACAAGCCATGTACCGAGAACTGCACGAGGAAACCGGCCTGAAACCAGAGCACGTCAAGATCATCGGTCGTACTCGCGACTGGTTGCGTTACGAGGTGCCCGACAAATTTATCAAGCGTGAAGTGCGCGGCCATTATCGCGGACAAAAGCAGATCTGGTTTTTGCTCCGCATGGTCGGGCGAGACTGCGATATCTGTCTGCGCGCAACCGCTCATCCGGAATTCGATGCCTGGCGATGGAACGAATATTGGGTGCCGCTGGACGCCGTGATCGAATTCAAGCGCGAAGTCTACCAGATGGCGCTCAATGAGCTGTCACGCTATCTGCGCCGCAATCCGACCCATCATCAGTACGACCGACACCGGCCGCCCCGCGTGCAAGGTAAAACCACTCACGAGGGCTGACGCCATCAGGCGCCAGCCCATTTCTCGATCCCGCACTGTCGATTCATGAAAATTCGCTCCGCTCGCCTCATCCCAACCGTGCGTCCTGTCCCGGCACTGCTTTGGCTCGGCACTGCCTTGGTCATCTCCTCCGCCGCGCTGGCGCAACCGAGCCCCGGTCCGGGCCCTGGCTACGACGAGTACATGGCCAAGAAGGCAATTGCCGACAAATGGCAGGAAGGGCCCTACACCTTGCCCGCAGCGCCGAAGGACAGCGACCTCATTATCTACACGGTGCCCAACGGGTCGCGCGATCTGAATTATGCGATCGACGCCAAATCAGTGTCGGTCGGCAAGGACGGCGTGGTGCGCTTTACCTCAGTCATCCGCAGCACGCAGGGTGCGCGCAACGTTACTTTCGAGGGCATCCACTGCAATACCTTCGAGTATCGGATCTACGCGGTTGGCCAATCCAATGGCACATGGTCAAACGCACGGGGCAGCCACTGGCAGGTGATCAATGGTTACGGCCCCACGGCCTACCAGAGCGCGCTTTACAACGACTATTTTTGCGACAACAAGATGGTGACCGGATCGGCTGCGGATATCGTGCAGAACATGCGCTATCCGGACAGAATCAAAAAGCCGGAATAATCACGCGCTGCGCCGCTGGCGCCCGACAGGCCGTCGGCGGTACGTGCTACAGCAGCACCAGATTGTCCCGATGGATCAGTTCCGCCGCGTGAACGAATCCCAGGATCGACTCGATCTCGCTGCTCGCGCGTCGGCGAATCAGACGCGCTTCCGAGCTGCTGTAATTGCTCAAGCCTCGGGCAATTTCGTGGCCGGCCTCATCGACGCAGGCGATCACCTCGCCGCGCGCGAAGTTGCCCTCGACGCTGACCACGCCGATCGGCAGCAGGCTTTTTCCTTCCTCACTCAATTTCTTGCTGGCGCCGGAGTCGATCACGACGCGCCCGCGCACTTGCAGGTGGTCGGCCAGCCATTGCTTGCGAGCCGTCAACCGGGCCGTCTTGGCCAGTAACTGCGTGCCCACCGCCTCGCCTGCAGCCAGGCGCGCCAGGACATTCGGTTCGCGGCCGGAGGCGATCACCGTGTGCGCACCGCTTTTCGCACTGCGCTTGGCCGCCAGAATTTTGGTCAGCATGCCGCCGCGCCCGATACTCGTGCCGGCACCGCCAGCCATTGCTTCAAGCGCCTCGTCGCCCGCCACGGCCTCCTTGACCAGCTCCGCGGCCGGATTTTTTCGAGGATCGGCGGTGTACAGGCCAGCCTGATCAGTCAGGATAATCAAGGCATCGCCCTCGATGAGATTTGCCACCAGTGCGCCGAGCGTATCGTTGTCACCGAACTTGATTTCGTCGGTCACCACGGTGTCATTTTCGTTGATGATCGGCACGACCCCCAGACCGAGCAGCGTCAACAACGTCGAGCGGGCATTCAGGTAGCGCTCCCGGTCGGCCAAATCGCCGTGGGTCAGCAAAATCTGTGCGGTTCGAATGCCATGCTCGGCGAACCGCGTCTCATAAACCTGCGCCAACCCCATTTGTCCCACTGCGGCCGCTGCCTGCAGCTCGGGCAGTTCGCGCGGCCTGCGAGTCCAACCGAGGCGCTGCATCCCCTCGGCGATCGCACCGGAGCTCACCAGAACCACCTCCTTGCCCGGCCTGCCGTCGCCACCTTTGCGCAGTGCCGCGATCTGCTCCGCCCAGCGCGCGATGGCAACGTCATCGAGCCCCCGCCCGTCATTGGTCACCAGGCTCGAACCAACTTTCACCACGAGCCGTTTGGCATCAGCGATGACAGAACGCATGGTCTTACTCTCTTCGATAGGAGTTATTCAGCGGGATCGGCTTCGCCCTGCCCGTTGTCGCGAAAGCGGGGATCACGCGCGGCTTCCTCGATGGCATCATGCTCGGCATGACGCTGCGAGGCCAGATAATCGTAAATCGCATAACAGAGCAGGTCGCAACCCGCTCGAGTCAGCGCGGAGATCTCGAACACCGGGCCATGCCAGTCGAAGCGCTTGACGAATTCCGCCACACGCGCCGCGCGCTCGGCTTCCGGCACCATGTCGAGTTTGTTCAAAACCAGCCACCGCGGCTTTTCGTAGAGCGCCTGATCGTATTTTCGCAGCTCGTTGACAATCGCACGCGCCTCGGCCACCGGATCCACGGTGTCGTCGAATGGCGCAAGATCGACCAGGTGCAGCAGCACGCCGGTGCGCTGCAGATGGCGCAGAAACCGGTGCCCCAATCCGGCGCCTTCGGCCGCGCCTTCGATCAGCCCGGGGATGTCGGCAATGACGAAGCTCTTGCCCGCGCCCACGCGCACCACGCCTAGATTGGGGTGCAGCGTCGTGAACGGATAGTCGGCGATTTTGGGCCGCGCGTTGGATACTGCGGTAATAAAGGTCGATTTACCGGCATTGGGCATGCCTAGCAGCCCGACGTCGGCCAATACCTTGAGTTCGAGCTTGAGCATGCGCTGCTCGCCGGGCTTGCCGTCGGTCTTTTGCCGGGGCGCACGGTTCGTGCTCGACTTGAAATGAAGGTTGCCCAAGCCCCCGGCACCGCCCTTGGCCAACAGCACCACCTGACCATGCTCAGTCAGATCAGCGATCACTTCGCCGGTATCCAGGTCGGAGACAATCGTGCCGACAGGCATGCGCAGCGTAATATCCTCGCCTCCCTTGCCGTAGCAGTCGGAACCGTGACCATTCTCGCCGTTGCGCGCTTGATGCTTCCTGGCATATCGGTAATCGACAAGTGTATTGATATTGCGGTCGGCCACCGCGAAAACACTGCCGCCGCGTCCACCGTCGCCGCCGTCCGGACCACCAAAGGGCACGAATTTCTCGCGGCGGAACGACGCCGACCCATTGCCGCCGTTGCCGGCGACAACTTCGATACGCGCTTCGTCAATGAACTTCATGGCATCGTCCCGCTAAAACCTGTTTCAAAATTTTCTTTCCCACTGTGCCAGCGCACGACCGCACCGCGCCACCGAAACCGACCAGCCAAACAAAAAAGGCCCCGCAGCGATGCGGAGCCTTTTGGTCGGCAAAAGGCGGGGTCAGGCTGCCGGGACCACCGTGACCACGTGTTTCTTGGCTGCGCCCTTGATGGCGAACTGCACGTGTCCATCGGTCAGTGCATAGAGCGTGTGGTCCTTGCCGATGCCGACGTTTTCGCCAGCATGCAAGCGCGTACCACGCTGCCGCACGATGATGCTGCCAGCGTTGATCGCCTGGCCGCCATAAACCTTCACGCCGAGCCGCTTCGACTCGGAATCGCGGCCGTTACGGGACGAACCGCCTGCTTTCTTATGTGCCATGGTTTGACTCCTTTCCTTGCACGCGTATCGATTAAGCCACGATGCTGTCGATGCGCAGCTCGGTATAGTTCTGGCGATGACCCTGATGCTTCTGGTAGTGCTTGCGGCGGCGCATCTTGAAAATCTTCACCTTCGGATGACGGCCTTGGGCAACCACGGTTGCCTTGACGGAAGCCCCACTCACCAAGGGTGCGCCGAACTGGATCGATTCACCTTCGCCCACTGCGAGCACTTGGTCGAGCGTGATTTCAGCGCCAATGTCTGCCAGTATCTGTTCTACTTTCAGTTTTTCGCCGGCGGCAACCTTATACTGCTTGCCGCCAGTTTTTATGACTGCGTACATTGCGAACCTCACTCATAAACAAGAATTTTTCGCGCGAACGCACGAAAACGCGTGATTATACAGAGATTTCCCTTTGCCGTCAAAGACTTCCGCCGATTCCCCCTGTCTCTTGCCGGCGCACGCCAAGAGACGCCGCTCCACTATATAATTTGGACGTTTTTTCGCTCTCCCTGACTTTCGACCTTGACTGCTCCGACCCCCTCACAGAATCCGCTGGCGATCATTGCCGATGACATGCGTCGAGTGGATCATGTGATCCGTGACCGCCTGGCCTCGCAAGTCGTCCTGATCAATCAGATCTCCGAGTACATCATCAGCGCCGGCGGCAAGCGCCTTCGACCAGCCCTGCTGCTGCTGGCAGCCGGCGCTCTGGACGTCAAGACGCCGCACCGGCATGAACTCGCCGCGGTCATCGAATTCATTCACACCGCGACGCTGCTGCACGACGATGTGGTCGACGAGTCGGATCTGCGGCGCGGCAAGAAAACAGCCAACGCCCTCTTCGGTAACGCAGCGTCGGTGCTGGTGGGCGATTTCCTTTATTCCCGGGCTTTCCAGATGATGGTCGGGGTCGACAACATGCGCATCATGCAGATCCTGTCGAACGCCACCAACGTGATTGCCGAGGGCGAGGTGCTGCAGCTGCTCAATATGCACGACCCGGATGTCGACGAGGTCCGCTATTTGCAGGTCATTCGCTACAAGACAGCCAAGCTGTTCGAGGCCGCCACGCAGATTGCCGCAGTGCTGGCCGGCGTCGACGCCGCAACGGAATCCGCCCTGGCCGAGTTCGGCGGCCGCCTGGGTACGGCGTTCCAGTTGATGGACGATTGGCTCGATTATGCCGGCAGCAGTGATGCGATGGGCAAGAACGCCGGCGACGATCTGCGCGAAGGCAAGCCGACGCTTCCGCTGATTCATGTAATCCAGCACGGCACCCCCGAGCAGCAGGCGATGGCCAAGGCCGCAATCGAGCATGGCGGCGTCGAGAATTTCCAGGCCATCCTCGACGCCGTGATGCAAACCGGCGCGCTTGATTACACGCTGCGCCGAGCCGAACAGGAGGCTAACGCCGCAGCCGCAGCAATTTCTTTTCTTCCCAGTTCCCCTTACAAAGAAACTTTGCTAGAATTATGCTCTTCTTCAACGGCGCGCCGATCCTGAGCGCGCCGTTGTCTTCGGGGTGTAGCTTAGCCTGGTAGAGCGCTACGTTCGGGACGTAGAGGCCGGAGGTTCGAATCCTCTCACCCCGACCAGATTTTCAGTGTTTTGAATTGCCGACGTCGGTTGTTTGTTCGGCGAATTCCGTAAAGCGGCTTGGGTATGTATATCCCAGGCCGTTTTGCTTTTTCGCGTCTGCTATAGTTTCAGCCAATACAACTTAAGCGCCCTTGGGCGCAACACGCCGCTTGGAATCCCTTCCGTTATGGGCGCAACTCGGCGCCATCGTCCTGCTGCTTTGCGTTTCAGGTTTCTTTTCGATTTCGGAAACCAGCATGATGGCGCTCAACCGCCACCGTCTCAAGCATCTGGTCAAGACGGGGCGGCGTGGCGCCCGCACGACGCAGGGCTTGCTGCAGCAAACCGAGGAATTGCTCAGCGTGATCCTGATTGGCAACAACGTGATCAACACGGTGCTGCCCGTGCTCACTACCTCGATCGCGCTGCGCTACTTTGGCAATGATGGCATCGTCCTATCGATCGCCACCGCACTCATCGCGTTCCTGATCATCGTGTTTTGCGAGATCGGCCCTAAAGTAGTCGGCGCAACCTATCCGGAGCGCATCGCACTGCCGGCCAGTCTGGCGATCAAGCCGCTGATGCGCGTTACTCAGCCGTTCGTCTGGGCCGTCAATCTACTGGTCAGGACACTGCTGCGTCTGATCGGCATCGATACGCGCAAAGCGTCCGCAGAGCAGCGCATGAGCACGGAAGAGCTGCGCACCCTGGTGCTGGAGGCGGGCAATTACATGCCCACCAAACACCGTAGCATCCTGCTGAATTTGTTCGACCTGGAGAATATCTCCGTCAACGACGTCATGATCCCCCGCGCCCGTATCGAGGCGCTTGATTTATCGGCTCCGCTCGAGTCGATCCTGCAGCAGCTCGAAACCTGTTACCACAATAAACTGCCGGTCTACGAAGGCGACATCGATCGCATCGTTGGCGTGCTGCATGTGCGCAAGACCCTGAGCGCCCTGCGCCACCATGAAGATCTCAGCATCGATACGCTGCGCGAGCTGCTCACCGATCCCTACTTCATCCCGAGCGACACCCCTGCGTTCCGCCAGTTGCAATACTTTCAGGAAAACCATCAGCGAATCGGGCTGGTGGTCAATGAATATGGCGAGGTCGAGGGACTGCTGACGACGGAAGACATCATCGAAGAGTTGATCGGCGAATTCACCACGAGTATCCCGGGCCTCGCCAGCGGTCGCTCGGGCTGGAGCGATCAGGCCGAATGCCTGGTCGGTGGCGGCAGTTCGCTGCGCGACCTGAACCGGCGGCTCGGCCTGCATTTCCCGCTCACCGGCCCCAAGACGCTCAACGGCCTGATTCTGGAAGTGCTGCGAGAAATCCCTGAAGCCAGTATCTGCCTGGAAATCGACGGATGCCGGATGGAAATCGTGCAAATCGCCAACCAGGCGATCAAGACGGTTCGACTCTTCAAGCCGAAGCAGAGCCCAACCGGCGCTACCGGGCATTCGGCATAAATCGGAGTCGGCCCGATTTACACGCCGGGTCGCCACCGCCAGACTGGAGCGCCTCGCGATTCAGGCGTTGCCCATCAGCTGTCATGCCATTTCGTTGCCTTTACGCCGCTACCCAAACGCTCCCGTCTCCACCACTTGGCCTCGCGACCGACTCGCGCGACGAGCGCCATGAGTGATCCGCGAACCCTGTCGCGCCCGGCGCTCGACGACGGCACCCAAACGCCCGCCGTGCGTCTGCTCAACGACCTGTTGCAACGCTGCGCCGCCCAGGGAGCATCCGACATTCACTTCGAGCCCTATGAGCAGGTCTACCGGGTCCGCGCGCGGATCGATGGCGTGCTCCATGAGATCGCCACCCCCCCGAACGCTCTGCGCGACGCGCTGTCGACTCGGCTCAAAGTGCTCTCCCGGCTGGATATCGCCGAACGGCGACTTCCCCAGGATGGCCGCATGACGCTCACCGCAGCGGGACGCGCGATCGACTGCCGGGTCAGCACCTTGCCGACACTGTTTGGCGAAAAAATCGTCGTGCGCCTGCTCGACACCAGTGCAGCACAACTGGAAATCGGCGCCCTCGGTTACGAGCCCTCGCAATTGAGTCTTCTGAATACCGCAATACAGCGTCCCTACGGCATGATTCTGGTGACCGGGCCGACTGGCAGCGGAAAAACCGTATCGTTGTATGCGTGCCTGCGGCAATTGAACGCCCCCGATCGCAACATCGCCACGGTGGAAGACCCCGCAGAAATCCACCTCCCCGGCATCAATCAGGTGAATATCAACGAGAAAGCCGGCTTGACGTTCGCCACGGCGCTGCGCGCGTTTCTTCGTCAGGATCCGGATGTGCTGATGGTCGGCGAAATTCGCGATGCGGAAACCGCCGATATTGCGGTCAAAGCCGCGCAGACCGGTCATCTGGTCTTATCGACCCTGCACACCAACGACGCGCCGGGCGCCGTCACCCGACTGCTGAACATGGGCGTCGCCCCGTTCAACCTGGCCTCGGCGCTGTTGCTGGTCTCGGCGCAACGCCTGGTGCGCAAGCTTTGCGAACATTGCCGCGCACCGGCCGAACTGAGCGCCAACGTGTTAAGAGCAGCCGGCTTGCCATCAATCGCCGAAGGAAGTTCATCCGGGTATGGCTACCGTCCGGTCGGCTGTGACGCTTGCCTGGGCTCCGGGTACCGCGGCCGCACAGGCATCCATCAAGTGATGCCCACCTCGGAGGCGATTCGCCAATTGATGCTCAGTGAAGCCGGCACCCAGCAAATCGCGGCACAAGCCTGCCGGGAAGGTGCCGAGACTTTGCGGCAGGCAGGTCTGAAAAAGGTGATGCGCGGCGAAACCAGCCTTGAGGAAATCATCGCGGCCACTCATGCCTGAGACCCAACCGCTCAAGCAATTTTCGTGGATCGGCCGCGACGCGGCCGGGCAAGTCGCGCAGGGCCAGATCGAGGCGGCCGGCGAGGCGGCAGCGCGGGTATTGCTGCGCCAGCGTGGCATTCAGGCGATCACGCTGCAATCGCCACGGCCAGTGCGCGAGGCACGGCGATCGAGAGTACGCCGCCGGGACATCGCGTTCTTCACGCGCCAGTTGGGGACGCTGCTCAAAGCCGGCATTCCACTGCTGCCCGCGCTACGCGTCATCGGCCGAGGTCACGACAATCCGGGCTTCGCTCGTTTGATCGGTCAAATTCACGACGATATCGCGAGCGGTTGCGGGCTGGCGGATGCCTTCTTGCGACACCCGAAGCATTTCGACACGCTGTATTGCCACATGTTGGCCGCTGGCGAGCAGGGTGGCATTCTCGACGACATGCTCGAGCAACTGGCGATCTACCAGGAGAAAAACCTGGCGCTGCGCGGCAAGCTGCGCGCAGCCGCCACCTATCCCGCCGCCGTGCTGCTGCTGGCCGTCGGTATCACGATCGCCATGCTGCTGTGGGTCATTCCCGCCTTCGAAGACATGTTCTCCAGCTTCGGGGCCGAGCTACCGGCCTTGACCAAAAACCTCATCGCAGCATCACACGCGCTCGCCGACCACTCGCTCTGGCTCGGCAGCGGCGTCCTTGGCCTCGTTGCAGCGGTGTCGATCGGCTGGCGCCACTTTCCTTCGCTACGCAACCTCGCCGACCGCGTCTGGCTACGCATCCCGTTGTTCGGCGCAATTGCGCGGCAGGCGATATTGGCGCGCTGGAGCCGCACGCTCGCGACGTTATTTGCATCCGGCGTGCCGCTGGTCGATGCGCTCAGTGCGACAGCCGGCGTCTGCGGCAACATCATTTATGCCGATGCTACCCGGCAGATCCAGACGGCCATTCAGAGCGGCGCCGCGCTGACCCGCGCCATGACCGATAGCGCCTGTTTTTCCCCGCTCGTGCTGCAAATGGCCGCAATCGGTGAGGAATCGGGTACACTCGACCGCATGCTGATCAAGGTTGCGGACATTCTGGAAGATGAAGTCAGCCGTGCCGTTGCGTCCATGTCCACTCTCATCGAGCCGATCATCATCGTGACGCTCGGCGTGCTGATCGGCGGCATGGTAATCGCCATGTACCTCCCTATCTTCAAACTTGGCCAAGTCGTGTGATGCTTCACGAGATCGTTGAGCCCGTCTTGATCGACCGGTTGGCGACGCTGCCGCCGCCTTGGCGGTACGGTCTGGCTGGATTGGTCGGGCTGCTCATCGGCAGCTTTCTGAACGTTGTCATTCACCGCCTGCCGCGCATGCTCGAGCGTGCCTGGCAGGCCGAGCTTGAAGAACTTGGCGGCGGCACCCCCGGGCGCGTCCCGGTCCAAGCCGAACCGCCCTACAATCTGTGGCACCCGGGCTCTTCCTGCCCCGCCTGCGGCCATCGGTTGCGGCCATGGGAGAATATTCCACTGGTCAGTTTCATTATCCTGCGCGGCCGCTGCAGCGCCTGCCGGCAGGCGATTGCCCGACGTTACCCGGCGGTGGAATCGCTCAGCGCAGCCCTCAGCGTGCTGGTTGTGTGGCAGTTGGGTGCCACCTGGCAGGGCGTGGCCGCGCTTGGACTGACCTATGCATTGATCGCGCTGGCCTTTATCGACACCGACACGCAACTGCTGCCCGATTGCCTGACGCTGCCGCTGCTGTGGGCTGGCTTGCTATGTAATCTGGCGGGACTCTTCGTTCCTCTGCGAGACGCGGTACTGGGCGCGATGGGCGGCTATCTCAGCTTATGGCTGGTCTACTGGATATTCCGCCTGCTGCGCGGCAAGGAGGGCATGGGGTACGGCGACTTCAAGCTGCTCGCGGCATTGGGCGCCTGGCTCGGTTGGGCCGTGTTGCCTCAGATCGTGCTGATATCGTCGATCTCAGGCGCTGCGATCGGCATCGCCGCGGTGCTGACCGGGCGCCAGGCACGGCACGAACCGATACCGTTCGGACCATTTTTGGCCGCGGCGGGAATGCTGACACTGCTGACCGGCAACCTGGCCGGGCGCTGGCTGACAATCTAGAGGGCCCGTCCTTATGCTCACGATCGGCTTGACTGGCGGCATCGGCAGCGGCAAAACGACCGTTGCCGATCTGTTTGCCGCGCATGGCGTCGCAATCATTGATACCGATCTGATTGCACATCGCATCACCGCACCGGGCGGTGCGGCGATGCCGGCAATCCAGCTTGCGTTCGGCCCGACGGTCGTCGCACACGACGGCTCGCTCGACCGCGCCCGCATGCGCGCGCTGGCATTCTCCAACCCGCAAGCCAAAGCACGTCTGGAGACCATCACACATCCGTTGATTCGCGCTGAAGCCGAGCGTGAGGCCGCCGAGGCGGTCGGGCCCTATCTGATCTTCGTCGTTCCGCTATTGGTAGAGTCGGGCCGCTGGACCGACCGCGTCGACCGCGTGTTGGTCGTCGACTGCCCGGAGGCCGTGCAGATCGAGCGAGTCATGCGGCGCAACGACTTCACCCGCGACCAGGTGGAGGCCATCATGGCCCAGCAGGCAACACGCGAGGCGCGTCTGGCTGCCGCGCATGACGTGATCGTCAACGATGGCGCCACCGCCAGTCTGAACAGCGAGGTGAGCCGACTGCACGAGCGGTACCTCAAACTGGCCAGCGCCAAGCAGGATCGAGAGCGGGCCGGCGTCGATAACAGCTCACCGCCGCGATGAATGCGGATTGCACGTGCGAGGATTCCGGCATTAGAATGACGGCATCATAAAAGTGCAGCGATAACCCAAAGGCCAACGCGTTTGATTCTGTACGAATATCCGCTTAACGAACGCATGCGCACACTGCTGCGGCTGGAGGAGCTGTTCGGGCGATTCGCTTTTTTCCTTGACCAGGAGCATCCGCTGGAACACCATGCGGCGCTGATGACCCTGTTCGAAATCGCTGATATAGCGGGCCGCTCCGACCTGAAGTCGGAGCTTGCGAAAGAGCTCGAGCGCCAGCGCCAGACGCTGCTCGCTTATCGTGGCAATCCGGATATCGAGACCACCACGCTTGAAACCCTGCTGGGGGAAGTCGAGCGCTCGCTTGGCAACTTGAATCAGATTCCCGGCAAACCCGGCCAGCATCTGAATGACAATGAGTGGCTCTCCAGCATCCGGAGTCGCTCGGTGATTCCTGGCGGCACCTGTCGGTTCGATTTGCCCTCCTACTACGCTTGGCGTCACAACGTCGCCGAACAGCGTCGCGCAGACATCGCAAAATGGATGGCGCCACTCCTGCCGCTACGCGACGCGCTAACACTCGTGCTCGGCCTGGCTCGCGAATCCGGTCAAGCGAGCAAGGTGATGGCCCAGCAGGGCAGCTACCAGCAAATGCTGACGGGTCGCGTGTATCACCTGATGCAGGTCCGCGTGAGCCCCGAACTCGGCATGATTCCCGAGGCCAGCGCCAATAAGTACATGCTTTGGGTGCGCTTCACCAGCCAGGATGGCGACCTCAGGCCGCGCCCCGTAGACAGCGACGTGCCATTTTTGCTGACCTTGTGTAACCTTTGAGTTTTGACGGTTGAGCTAACCGATGGTCACGACTGTTGCTTGTCCCACTTGCGGGAAAAAGGTGGTGTGGCGAGCGGAAAATCGCTTCCGCCCTTTTTGTTCGGAACGCTGCAAACAAATCGATCTCGGCGCCTGGGCAACTGAAAAATACAGCATCCCGGCCGACGCGCCGGAAGATGTCCCCGAGGACGAGTCCCGCAATCCGCTGAACTGAAGCGCCTATATCGCGCGACGCGACCGGTCAGGCGGCCGTGCGTTCGTCCTGCAACCAAGCCAGCGCCGGCATCGCTGCCGGCAACAACGGTGCAAGCCCGACCGGCAGCGTCTGCCATGCCAGCGCCTGACCTTCCCGGCCATGTGGTTCGCCTTGCCATGCGGTGACCTTGCAGAAATGCAGGCGAACATAGGCATGCGGATAGTCGTGCTCCAATACCCGCCAGCGCTCGCTGACTTGCACGCTCACGCCCAATTCCTCCTGCAGCTCCCGCGCAAGGGCTTGCTCGACGGTCTCTCCGGACTCGAGTTTGCCGCCTGGAAACTCCCAATAGCCTGCGTACGGCTTGCCGGGCGGTCGCTGGCCGAGCAAGACCTCGCCGCTGGGCTTGATCATCACACCGACCGCGACTTCGGTGATCGGGCGCGCAGGCACCGAAGCGGATGCGATTGTATTCATTTCGAGGCGGCCAACGCCAGCGCGCGCTGCTTGCCGGCCC
Organism: Pandoraea sp.; assembly: GCF_004297875.1. Lineage (GTDB taxonomy): Bacteria > Pseudomonadota > Gammaproteobacteria > Burkholderiales > Burkholderiaceae > Pandoraea. Next base: position 278,947 of record NZ_SCSK01000006.1, read on the forward strand.
AGTCACGCGCAAACTGCCATGCGACCCGGCCCGACCGCGACCCGCGCTCGAGTGCCCAAATCAATGCGTCGTGCCGTGCGGCCGGTATGTCGGCCTCCTCGCAGCCAAAGTGCTGCAGCCAATGGGCGACGATCCCCAGATAATCGTCTTGCTTGAACGGATAAAAGCTGACCCACAGGCCAAAGCGCTCTGAAAGCGAAATTTTTTCCTCGACCACTTCCCCCGGGTGAATTTCCCCGTCGTCGGTATGGCGATAGCTTTCGTTATCGCGCATGTATTCGGGAAGTAAATGTCGACGATTGGAGGTCGCGTAGATCAGCACATTGTCCGACTGCGCTGCAATCGATCCGTCCAGCGCGGTCTTCAGCGCCTTGTAGCCCGACTCGCCTTCTTCGAACGACAAGTCATCGCAAAATACGATGAAGCGCTCCGGCCGTCCCGCGATCAGATCGACGATATCGCCCAGATCGACCAGATCATCCTTGTCGACTTCGATCAGGCGCAGCCCCTCGCTCGCATGCGCGTTCAAACAAGCCTTGATGAGCGACGACTTGCCGGTGCCACGCGCACCGGTCAGCAACACATTATTGGCGGGCTGCCCAAGAACGAATTGGTGCGTATTCTGTTCGATCAATTCCTTCTGCCGATCGATATTCTGCAGGTCGGTCAATGCGATCGTCGAGATATTTGCCACCGGCTGCAAATAGCCACGCCCTTGCTTCTTTCGCCAGCGAAATGCAACCGCGCGTGACCAGTCGACCTCCGGCACGGCCGGCGGAAGCATCGCTTCCAGACGCGCCATCAATGCGTCGGCGCGTTCCAAAATTCGCTCGAGATTATCCATGTGTGTTGTCCACGCGGCATCCATCGGACGCCGCCAAGCTCAGGATCGATAGTCCGCGTTGATGCTCACGTAGTCGTGCGACAGATCACAAGTCCAAATCGTCGCCTCGGCGGAGCCCCGCCCCAGCACCACGCGCACCTTGATCTCGCTTTGCTTCATCACCCGTTGTCCGTCCTCTTCGCGGTAATCGGGGTGCCGTCCGCCCTGGCGCGCCACCCAGACCTCATCCAGGTAAAGATCGATCTTGCTTACATCGAGATCGCCGACACCTGCGTACCCAATCGCGGCGAGGATCCGTCCGAGATTGGGATCCGACGCGTAAAAGGCCGTTTTCACCAACGGGGAATGTCCGATGGCGTAGGCGATTTTGCGGCACTCCTCGACGTCCCGCCCCTGCTCGACAGCAATGGTCATGAATTTGGTCGCGCCTTCGCCATCGCGCACGATCAACTGGGCGAGCTCCTGCGACAACGCCGTCACCGCATCGCGCAGCGCAAGGTATTCGGTCGACGTCGTGTCGGTGATTTCGGGCAATTCAGTCTGCCCAGTCGCGACAACCACGAAAGCGTCGTTGGTCGATGTATCACCGTCAATCGTAATCGCATTGAAGGAGCGGTCGGCGGCATATTTGACCAGCGCATCAAGCGGTGCTTGAGCGACCTTGGCATTGAGGGCCATAAAGCCCAGCATGGTCGCCATGTTCGGACGAATCATGCCAGCGCCCTTGCTGATGCCCGTCAGCGTAATCGCGTGCCCGCCGATCGTCACCGTGCGCGAGCCCGCCTTGGGCCGGGTATCGGTGGTCATGATGGCTTGCGCGGCATCGTACCAGTGCGCGGCGCCAAGGTTCGCGATCGCATGGGGCAAACCGGCGACCACGCGATCGATCGGCAAAGGTTCGAGAATCACCCCGGTGGAAAACGGCAGCACTTGCTCGGGGGAGACACCGAGCAGGTGCGCCAGCGCGGAGCACGTTTGGCGGGCGTTGGCCAACCCTTCGGCTCCGGTGCCGGCGTTGGCGTTTCCGGTATTGACGACGAGCGCGCGAACGCCCTGCCCGCCAGCTGCCTGTGCGAGATGCTCCTTGCTGACCGTGACAGGTGCGGCACAAAAGCGGTTGGTGGTAAACACGCCGCCGACACGGCTGCCGGGCGCCAGGCGCATGACCAGCAGATCCTTGCGGCCAGGTTTGCGAATGTTGGCTTCGGCCCAGCCTAGCTCAACCCCCGGAACGGGATACAGTTGCGCCGGATCGATGGTAGGAAAATTGACGGCCATGGTGATTTCGATCGCTTGCAGAAAATCCGATGAAAATAACAGGGCGCGCCATCTCGCGCGCCCACCCCTGCTTACCCCAACTTACCGTGGCAATGCTTGTATTTCCTGCCGCTGCCGCACGGGCAAGGATCATTGCGCCCGACTTTCGGCGCCATATGGCGAATCGGCTGCACGGCTGCCTGAGGCGGTGCGGCTTGGTCGCCAGCTGAATCGCCCGCCCCCTCCAGTTCAGTCACGTCAGCGTGCTTGAATTCAACATTTTCCAGATGGCTGACGCTCTCCTCGAACTGCTCGGACGCCTCTTCGAGCTCTTCCGCCGACTGGATGCGCACATTCATGATGATGCGCGTGACTTCGAGCTTGATGCCTTCGAGCAGTTGCGAGAACAGTTCGAACGCTTCGCGCTTGTACTCCTGCTTCGGATCCTTCTGCGCGTAGCCGCGCAGATGAATACCCTGGCGCAGGTGATCAAGCGCAGCCAGATGTTCGCGCCAATACGAATCCAGATTCTGCAACATCACCGAGCGTTCAAAGCCTGAAAAGGCCTCCCGTCCAACCTGCTCCACCTTGGCTTGGTAGGCAGCTTCGGCGGCTTGCACAACCTCCTGGCGCAACGCTTCCTCGTCAACGCTGTCCGATTGCTCGACGCGTTGGACCATTGGCAATTCCACCTGCCATTCGTCGCGCAGCACCGCCTCCAGCCCTGGCAGGTCCCATTGCTCCTCGACACTGCCCACGGGAATGTAGACCTGCGCAATGTCATGAAATACGCTTTGCCGCATTGCCCGGATAGTTTCCGAAATATCGGTCGCGGCAAGCAGCTCGTTACGCTGCTGGTAAATCACCTTGCGCTGATCGTTGGCGACATCATCGTATTCGAGCAACTGCTTGCGAATGTCGAAATTGCGGGCCTCGACCTTGCGCTGCGCCGACTCGATCGAACGAGTCACCATGCCGGCCTCGATCGCTTCGCCCTCCGGCATTTTCAGGCGCTCCATGATCGCGCGCACGCGGTCGCCGGCAAAGATGCGCAGCAGCGGGTCTTCCAGCGACAGATAGAAACGCGAGGATCCCGGGTCGCCCTGGCGGCCTGAACGACCGCGCAACTGATTGTCGATGCGACGCGACTCGTGCCGCTCGGTGCCAATGATGTGCAGGCCGCCGGCGGCCTTGACCTGCTCGTGCAGGCCCTGCCATTCGTCCTGCAGTTGCTGAATGCGGCGCTGCTTTTCGTCCTCCGGCAGCGCGCTATCTGCCTCGATCAGGGCCGCCTGCCGCTCGACGCTGCCGCCCAGGACAATGTCGGTTCCCCGTCCCGCCATGTTGGTGGCGATCGTGACCATTTTGGGGCGCCCTGCCTGCGCGACGATTTCCGCCTCGCGCGCATGTTGCTTTGCATTGAGCACCTGATGCGGCAGCTTTTCCTTTTTCAGCAGCTCCGACAGATACTCGGAGGTCTCGATCGACGTCGTGCCGACCAGCACCGGCTGCCCGCGCTCGTAACAATCGCGGATATCCTTGATCACGGCGTCGTAGCGCTCTTTCGACGTCTTGTAGATCTGATCCTGCCTGTCGATACGTTGCGACGGCCGGTTGGTCGGGATAACGACGGTTTCGAGCCGATAGATTTCATTGAATTCATACGCTTCGGTATCGGCCGTCCCGGTCATGCCGGCGAGCTTTTTGTACATCCGGAAATAATTCTGGAAGGTGACCGACGCCAGCGTCTGATTCTCGTGCTGGATCGTCACGCGCTCCTTGGCTTCGACGGCCTGATGCAGGCCCTCCGACCAGCGCCGCCCGGCCATCAGGCGGCCGGTGAATTCGTCGACGATGATAATCTCGTCGTTTTGCACCACGTAATGCTGGTCCCGATGGAACAGGGTATGCGCGCGTAAAGCCGCATAAACGTGATGCATCAGCGTAATGTTTTGCGCTGCGTACAGGCTATCGCCTTCGTTGATCAAGCCCCATTCGGCAAGAATTCGCTCGGCTTTTTCATGACCGCTTTCAGTCAGGAACACTTGCCGGGCCTTTTCGTCGAGCGTGTAATCACCCGGCTTTTCAATACCAGTCCCGTCGACCTTCTCCTCGCCGATCTGGCGCTCGAGATAAGCCGGCAAGGCGTCCATTTTCACGTACAGATCGGTATGATCTTCAGCCTGCCCCGAGATGATGAGTGGCGTTCTCGCCTCATCGATCAGAATCGAATCGACCTCATCGACGATCGCGAAATTCAGGCCGCGCTGGACTCGCTGCGAGACCTCGTAGACCATGTTATCGCGCAGGTAATCGAAACCGTATTCGTTGTTCGTCCCGTAGGTGATGTCCGCGGCATAGGCCTCCTGCTTCTGCGCATGCGGCATCTGCGACAAATTGATGCCGACCGACAGGCCAAGGAAGTTGTATAGCCGCGCCATCCATTCGGCGTCCCGCTGGGCCAGATAGTCATTGACGGTGACGACGTGAACACCCTTGCCCGACAGTGCATTGAGGTAGGCCGGCAAGGTCGCCACAAGTGTTTTGCCCTCGCCAGTGCGCATTTCCGCAATCTTGCCGTAGTGCAGCACCATGCCGCCGATCAACTGGACGTCGAAATGGCGCATCTTAAGCACGCGCTTGCCAGCCTCGCGGCAAACTGCAAACGCTTCGGGCAGCAACTGGTCGAGCGACTCACCCTGACTCACGCGTCCTTTGAATTCATCGGTCTTGGCTCGCAATTGCTCGTCGCTGAGCTTGACCATCGCGGGTTCGAGCGCATTAATGGCGGCGACGGTTTTCTGATATTGCTTGATCAACCGCTGGTTGCGGCTGCCGAATATTTTTTTGAGTAGACCGGAAGTCATCGGATCGCAGGATAAAGGAAACGGCGTTCAGCACCACCAAGGGCGCTGGGCGCGCCCCGGCAAGATGCCGACATAGAAAAAAGTGATTCTAGCATGCGCACCTGTGGCGCCATTGCCGCATAGACAGCGGAATCAGGGCGACAAATCCCCGCAAAACATAAGAATATTCCCATTGGTTGCCACAACAGGCGATGCAAGGTCCCGCTACAATGCGGTGTCCGTCTTATTCACCACGCATCATGAAATCTTCCCGCTCCCAGGCTCGCCCTCTGTCCGACCTGCTCCGCCAGACAGAAGCGGCGGGCTCGTTGATGGCGACGGCACGGCAACTGGGACAACTCGAACGGGATTTGCGCCGACTGCTACCGCCGGCGCTGGCGGCCAATGTGACGGTCGTGCCGCCACGGGAAGGGACCTTGGTTCTGCTCGTCGCTCATAACGCGCTCGCCGCGCGCCTGCGGCAACAGGCACCAAGCCTATTGGATCGGCTACGACAAAAGGGCTGGCAACTCGAAGCAGTGCGCATTCGAGTCAGCCTGAAGAAAATTGAGGAACCAGCACGGCACGCCAAGGAAGCTCATCTGAGCCAACAGGGATTGAGCAGCTTGCGGGCTTTACGGGATGAGCTGCCAGCCTCGCCCCTGCGCGACGCCCTGGAGAGACTCGTCGCCCATCACTCGCCCACAGGCCACCGGAAGTAGCGACATCGGGCAACCAGCGAGATCAGGCGAAAGCCGATTGAGGCTCGAAAAGAAAGCCGCGTGGCGCATCCTTGAGTTCGAACGTCACCGTCTCGTATGCCTGTTGTGCGAGCAACTCGCGAAGTAACGCGTTGTTGAGCGCGTGCCCCGATTTGTATGCCGTATAGGACGCCAACAGCGGATGCCCAACCACGTACAGGTCGCCAATCGCATCGAGCATCTTATGTTTGACGAACTCGTCGTCATAGCGCAGTCCGTCGTTGTTCAGGATGCGGTATTCGTCCAGCACGATAGCGTTGTCCATGCTGCCGCCACGCGCCAGACCCAGCTCGCGCAGCATCTCGACCTCATGGGCAAAACCAAAGGTACGCGCGCGCGCGATTTCCTTTACATAGGAAGTGTTCGCAAAATCAATTTCCAACTCCTGCCCCGTGCGGTCGACGGCAGGATGGCGGAAATCGATGGTGAACTTGAGTTTAAAGCCGAAATACGGGTCGAATCGGGCGAATTTGTCGCCATCGCGCACTTCGACCGACTTGGTCACGCGAAGGAATTTCTTGAGCGCATTCTGCTCTTCAATACCGGCGGACTGAATCAAAAATACGAATGTCGCGGCACTGCCATCCATGATCGGAATTTCTTCCGCCGTGACATCGACATAAAGATTGTCAATGCCAAGGCCGGCGCAGGCCGACATCAGATGCTCCACCGTCGAGACACGCGCGCCATCCTTCTGCAGCACCGACGCCAAACGCGTGTCGCCCACCGCGGATGCCGTTGCCGGAATTTCCACCGGCTCGGGCAAATCGGTGCGACAAAACACGATACCGGTGTCCGGTGCCGCCGGACGCAAGGTCAGTTGCACTTTGCGTCCCGAGTGCAGACCGATACCGACCGTCTTGGCGATAGATTTGATGGTGCGCTGCTTCAACATTCGATTAATTAAAGCTATTATTATTTGACTATGATAGGTAGGATTATATCAGAATCCTTGTCAAGTTGTGGTTTACCAAAAGCAACGTATGTAACGATAAGTTGACGCCGTCCCAACGCAAATCCCAGGGACGGTGCGCCAGCAGCAGCGACGGAGGCATGTCGCTGCTGCTGGCCATCACGCTATGCGCCGCGCCCCGGCACTGCAGGCATCCGCACACAACATTACCAGGCTGACGTCGGCCCATGACGATGAATACGAGCCCTGCCCAGCGCCGCCAAACCGCAATGCGTACCCGGCGCACTGCGGCCGACTCCTCGGTGGCGCGGTCTGCCTGGCCTTACGGCAAACCATGGTCACCGACACGGCGATCGGCAAACTAGACCGCTCCGCCCTCTAGCGCCACCGCCCTGCTATCGGTAGGCTCCGCCGAAGACAGTTCAGCCACGGCACATTTTGAGTGCCGACTCGACTTCATTCCGCCAGATGGCGCGCGAGCGCCCTCCAACCCGCAGCCGGATCAGTCCGCCTGCTTACGCAGGAACGCCGGGATGTCGTATGTATCCACCCCTTTGTCCTGCAGCGCGGCCACATGCGCCGACGCCGTTTCGCGCGAACTGCGCCACACCGCCGGCGTGTCCAGCGCGCCGTAATCGGTAGTGCTGCCGCCATAGCTGGTGCCATGGTGCGCCGCCACCGGCATGTTGTCGGTACCGGTCTTGAGCAACGTCATCGGTGCGGCTGCCTTTTTCGAAGCAGCACGGCCCAATCCAGTCGCCACCACGGTCACCCGCAGCGCGTCCCCCATCTTGTCGTCATACACGGTACCGAAGATCACAGTGGCGTCTTCGGCCGCATAGCTCTTGATGGTGTTCATGACTTCGCGCGTCTCCGACAGACGCAGCGAACGGGACGCGGTGATATTGACCAACACGCCCCGCGCACCAGACAGATCGACGCCTTCGAGCAGCGGGCTGGCCACGGCCTGCTCGGCTGCCAGGCGGGCACGATCGACACCAGCGACGGTGGCGGTTCCCATCATGGCCTTGCCTTGCTCGCCCATCACCGTCTTCACATCTTCAAAGTCGACGTTGACCAACCCGTCGACATTGATGATCTCGGCGATGCCGGCCACGGCGTTGTGCAACACGTCGTCGGCGCACTGGAAGCATTTGTCCATTTCCGCGTCGTCGCCCATCACGTCGAACAGGCGGTCGTTCAGGACCACGATTAGAGAATCGACACTGTTTTCCAGGTCCTGGGCGCCCGTCTCCGCCACGCGCATCCGCTTGCCGCCCTCGAATTCGAACGGCTTGGACACCACGCCGACGGTCAGGATACCCATCTCCTTGGCGACCTGGGCCACCACCGGCGCCGCGCCGGTGCCGGTGCCGCCACCCATGCCTGCGGTGATGAACACCATGTGCGCGCCGCGCAGCGCGTCTGCCACGCGCTCGCGGGCCTCTTCGGCAGCGGCGCGGCCCATTTCGGGCTTGGCGCCGGCACCCAGGCCGGTCTTACCCAGCTGAATGCAGATCTCCGCCTTGGAGCGGCCCAGCGCCTGCGCGTCGGTGTTCATTGCGATGAACTCGACGCCTTGCACGCCGCGGTTAATCATATGCTGCACGGCATTGCCGCCAGCGCCACCAACACCCACCACCTTGATAACGGTGCCGTTGGTTTCAGTTTCCAACATCTCGAAGTCCATACTGCCTCCAGTAAAAAAATGTAGATACCTCATCGAAGTTCAGTGGCGTCGGGCATTACGCCGCAAACCTCGTTGCTCTCTCTACGCTCCTCAAAAAAACACTCAAAAATTGCTGAAAAACCAGTCCCGCATCCGCTGCCAGACCTGCTTCGCATTGCCGGACTGCACAGACACCTTGCGTCCGCGCATGCGCTGCGAGCGAGCCTCGAGCAGCAGTCCCATGGCAGTCGCGTAGCGCGGGCTGCGCACGACGTCGGCCAGGCCGCCGGAGTATTCCGGCACACCGATGCGCACCGGTTTCAGGAAGATGTCTTCACCCAGCTCGACCATGCCGGGCATCATCGCCGCGCCGCCGGTGAGCACCACGCCGGAGGACAGCAGCTCTTCATAGCCGGATTCGCGCACGACCTGTTGAACGAGCGAGAACAGCTCCTCGACGCGTGGCTCGATCACCGCCGCCAAGGCTTGCCGCGACAGCGTGCGCGGCCCCCGCTCGCCCAGCCCGGGCACCTCGATCATTTCGTCCGGATCAGCCAGCGCCTGCTTGGCGATGCCGTGCTGAATCTTGATGTCCTCGGCGTCGGGTGTCGGCGTGCGCACGGCCATCGCGATATCGCTAGTGATCTGGTCGCCGGCGATCGGTATCACCGCGGTATGCCGAATCGCGCCTTCGCCGAAAATGGCGATATCCGTAGTGCCGCCGCCGATATCGATCAGCACGACGCCGAGTTCCTTTTCGTCCTCGGTCAGCACCGCCATGCTCGATGCCAGCGGCTGCAGCACCAGATCGTTGACTTCCAGGCCGCAACGGCGCACGCACTTGACAATGTTCTGCGCTGCCGACACTGCGCCGGTCACGATGTGCACTTTGACTTCGAGGCGGATACCGCTCATGCCGATCGGCTCGCGCACGTCCTCCTGGCCATCGATGATGAATTCCTGGGTCAGGATGTGCAGCACCTGCTGATCGGTTGGGATATTGATGGCCTTGGCGGTCTCGATGACGCGAGCCACGTCGGGCTGCGTGACCTCCTTGTCCTTGATCGCGACCATGCCGCTCGAATTGAAGCTCCGAATGTGGCTGCCGGCGATTCCGGTAAACACATTGGTGATCTTGCAGTCAGCCATCAACTCGGCTTCCTCGAGCGCCCGCTGAATCGACTGCACGGTCGCCTCGATGTTGACGACCACGCCTTTTTTCAGTCCCTTGGATTCGCTCTGTCCAAGACCGATGACTTCGTAGTGCCCTTCAGCCTGAAGTTCGGCGACCACCGCCACGATCTTCGTCGTGCCAATGTCCAGGGCCACCAACAAATCCTTGTAATCTTTGCTCATAGCGTGTGTACGTCCCGAAGTCTCAATTGCTCTGCTGCGCTGATTTGTCATTCAAAAACTGCATCCCGGCGGCGCGGATGGCGAACCCGTTGGGGTACCGCAGATCGACGTACTCGATCTGATTTCCCCAGCGTGCCGCCACCTGCGGATACGCTTCGACCAGCCGCTGGCAACGCAACGCCAGCGTATTGTCGCCACGCTCCCGCCCTAACCGCACCAGCATCCCGCCCGACAGCCGCAGCGACCATGCGTATCGCGCCGACAAAGTCACCGCTTCGGGCTTCATGTGAAGGGGCGCAAACCATTTGACGAAATCGTAATAACGCGACGTCACTTCCTTTTCGCTGCCTGGCGGCCCGGAGAACTCGGGCAGCTTGCCGTGCTCCTCCGCTTCGGCCAGATTGGCTGCAAACAATTCGCCATCCACGCTCACCAGTTGTCCATCGCCCCAGGTCGCCAGCGGCTGGTATTCCTGGAAACTGACCGCGAGCCGGTTGGGCCAGACGCGCCGCACGCTGGCGTGACGCACCCAGGGCACCGTTTCGAACGCCCGCTGCGCGGCATCCAGATCGATCGTAAAAAAATTGCCATGCAGGCGCGACACCGCGTCGGCCCGAACAGTTGCCGCGTTGATGTGATCGGTATCGCCGTCGATCACGACCGCGCGCAGCGCAAACATCGGCCTTTGCATCAGCCAGCGCGCGCCCACCGCAAGGGCGGCCAGCATGCTCAACGCAATCAGCGTATTGGCGAGCATGTTGAGCAAGCGGACGTTTTGCCACATAGCGACTTCGGTTTCCTTTGCTTATTCCGGTTTCCACTGGTCGGTCGGATGCAGGTCCAGGGTTGCGGTACTCAATATTTCCAGCACGAGATCCTCATAGCTCAGGCCGGTTGCTCGCGCCGACATCGGCACGAGCGAATGCCCGGTCATGCCGGGTGACGTGTTGATCTCCAGCAAATAGGGTTTGTTGTCGCGCTTGCGCAGCATCACGTCGGCACGTCCCCATCCCCGGCACCCCAGTACAAGGTAGGCACGCAGCACCAGTCGCTGCACTTCCTCCTGGAGTGAGACCGGCAGCGCGGGCGGGCACTCGTAGCGCGTGTCGTCGGTAAAGTACTTGTTTCGATAGTCGTAATTGGCGTCGGGCGCGACGATGCGAATCACCGGCAGGGCGCGCGCCGCGCCCGCGCCCTGCGTACCGACGCCCAGCACCGGCACGGTCAACTCGTCGCCATCGATGAACTCCTCGGCCAGTACGTCGCCATCCAGGCGCGCCGCCTTCTCGTATGCCGCCGGCAATTGCGAAACGTCCATGACCTTGGTCAGGCCGATGGTGGAGCCTTCGCGCGAGGGTTTGACGATCAGCGGAAAGCCCAGATCGCGTCCGACCGCCTGCCAGTCGCTATCGGCCTTGAGCATGACGAAACGAGGCGTCGACAGACCTTCGTGCAGCCAGATGCGCTTGGTCATTTCCTTGTCCATTGCCAGCGCCGACGCCAGCACGCCGCTGCCCGTGTAGGGCACCCCCAGGTGCTCCAGCGCGCCTTGCAGGGTGCCATCCTCGCCAAAGCGGCCATGCAGGGCGATGAACACCCGATCGAATTTCTGTGCCGCCAATTCGGCCAGACTGCGCGTGCCGGTATCGAATTCGTGGGCGTCCACGCCGCGCGAGCGCAACGCGTCCAACACGCCTTTGCCGGATATCAACGAGATCTCGCGCTCGGCCGAGCGCCCGCCCATCAGGACGCCCACTTTGCCGAATCGCTTTGGATCGAATACGCTCACTTCAAACTCCCTGCTGCTCAATCAATTTGGCGGGTACCAGACCAATCGAGCCGGCACCCATCGTAATCACCACGTCGCCATTGCGCGCGGTGGAAAGTATGGTCTCGGGCAATGCCGCCACATCCTCGACAAAGACCGGTTCGACCTTGCCGGCGACCCGTATCGCGCGGGCCAGCGCTCGACCGTCGGCGGCCACGATCGGCATCTCGCCTGCGGCATACACCTCGGCCAGAATCAGGGCGTCGACGCTCGACAGCACGCGCACGAAGTCCTCGAAGCAATCACGCGTGCGCGTGTAGCGATGTGGTTGAAATACGAGCAACAGACGCCGATCCGGAAATGCGCCACGCGCGGCCGCCAGGGTGGCCTCCATTTCGACCGGGTGATGTCCGTAATCATCGACCAGCGTCGCGTACCCGCCGCCGCTGCTCTTGGGCAATTCCAGTTCGCCATAACGCTGGAAGCGCCGGCCGACGCCGTTGAACTCGGCCAACGCCGTGCGAATCGCTTCGTCCGGCACCTCCAGTTCCGTCGCAATGGCAATCGCGGCCAGCGCGTTCTGCACGTTATGGCGGCCTGGCAAATTCAACACGATGTCGAGCGGCGGGTACTGTCCGTTGCCATTCAAATTGAAGTGGCGCAGAACAGTGAATTCCATGCGGCCACCCACCGCCCGCACGTCGACGGCTCGCACTTGAGCGTCCTCGGCCAAACCGTAGCGGATGATCGGCTTGGAGACGAAAGGCAAAATCTCACGCACATTGGCGTCATCGACACACAACACCGCGATGCCATAGAACGGCAGACGCTGCGTGAAGGCAATGAATGACTGTTTGAGCCGGGCAAAGTCGTGGCCATAGGTATCCATGTGATCGGCATCGATGTTGGTGATGACTTCGATCACGGGAAACAGATTGAGGAACGAGGCATCGGACTCGTCCGCCTCGACCACGATAAAGTCGCCGGTCCCGAGCTTGGCATTTGCCCCGGCGCTGTTCAGGCGCCCGCCTATGACGAAAGTGGGATCCAGACCGCCCTGCGCCAGCACACTGGCCACCAGGCTGGTGGTGGTCGTCTTGCCATGCGTGCCCGCGATGGCGACACCTTGTTTCAGGCGCATCAATTCCGCGAGCATGACCGCACGCGGCACGATCGGGATTCGCTTGGCGCGACCGGCCAGAACTTCGGGATTGTCGGCGGTAATCGCGGTAGACACGACGATCGCGTCCGCGCCCTGGATGTTTTCAGCCGCGTGCCCTTGCACGACGCGCGCGCCCAGCGCTATCAACCGCTGCGTCGTCGCGTTGTTGCCGAGATCGGAGCCGCTCACGCGATACCCGAGGTTGAGCAGCACCTCGGCGATGCCGCTCATACCGGCGCCACCGATGCCGACGAAGTGGATATTTTTGACGATATGTTTCATGTCAGTCCCTCGCCACCGCAACGCAGACGCGCGCAACCTGTTCGGCCGCGTCCGGCTTGGCCAGCGAGCGGGCCTTTTGCGCCATCGCCATCAACCCTTCGCGCGTTTGCTGTGCCAGCCAGTCCGCCAACTTCCGGGCCGTCAGGTCTCGCTGCTGTATCAGCACCGCAGCGCCTTGGCCGGCCAGAAATTCCCCGTTGGTCGTTTGGTGATCGTCGACGGCTTGCGGAAATGGCACGAACAGCGCCGCGACGCCAGCCGCGGCGACTTCGGCCACCGTCATCGCGCCGGCCCGGCAGATCACCAGATCCGCATCCGCATAGGCCCGCACCATGTCGTCGATAAACGGTACTGCGTCGGCCGCGACCGCTGCGGCTGCGTAGTTCGCCTGCAACGTGGCGATATGTTTGACGCCCGCCTGATGCGTCACATGCGGACGCGCGTCGCGCGGCAGCGCTGCCAGCGCCTTGGGAACAATCTCGTTGAGAGCCGCAGCGCCGAGACTGCCGCCCACCACCAGCAAGCGCAGCGGTCCGCTACGTGCGCCATAGCGCTCTTCCGGGGGCGGAAGAAGGGCGAAATCGGCACGAATCGGGTTGCCGACCCATTCGGCACGGGGCAACGCATCCGGAAATGCGACCAGTACCTGGTCGGCGATCTTCGCCAGGATCCGATTGACCATGCCAGCCACCGAGTTCTGTTCGTGCAGCACCAGCGGATAGCCAAGCAGCGACGCCATCATTCCTGCCGGAAAAGCGATATACCCGCCCATGCCGAGTACCACGCTCGGCCGCACCCGACGGATCGCGCGAAGGCTTTGCCAGAACGCGCGCAACAAATTGAACGGCAACCAGAGTTTCGTCAGCAGGCCTTTGCCGCGCACGCCACCGAACCGCACGAATTCCATCGGGATGTCGTATTTCGGCACCAGACTGGCTTCCATGCCGGTCGGATTGCCCAGCCATACGATCCTCCAGCCTTGCACACGCAGGAAATTAGCGACCGCCAGGCCCGGGAAGACGTGCCCGCCCGTACCGCCGGCCAGTATCAGCAGCGTGCGCTCGGGTCCGACGGGCATGCTCGACGCGTCAGCGGGGCGACGAACGCTCATGGCCGCCCTCCCAACCACACCGTGTGCTGATGCGCTACGGTCATACCTTCCCTCCGCGATAACCGCGGATTTTGGCTACGGCCGCTGCGCTTAACCTGGCACGCTGCGCGCGCCAGGTTAGCCTGCGCCGAAATCGAGTGCTGATGCGCTACGGTCATACCTTCCCTCCGCGCATCAGCACTCGATTTTCGTAGTCGACTCGCATCAACATGGCAAAGGCGATGCAGTTGAGCAGAATTCCAGAGCCGCCATAGCTGACGAACGGTAACGTCAGGCCCTTGGTCGGCAACAGCCCCAGATTCACTCCCATATTGATGAACGTTTGCGCGGCAAACCATACGCCGATGCCTTTGGCCAGCAGGCCGGCGAAGGTCCGCTCCAGTGCGAGCGCCTGGCGGCCGATGTCGAAAGTGCGGCGCACGAGCCAATAGAACAGCAGGATCACGGTGAATACGCCGACGAAGCCGAGCTCCTCCCCGATCACCGCGAGAATGAAGTCGGTATGGGCTTCCGGCAGATAATGCAATTTCTCGACGCTGGCGCCGAGTCCGACACCGAACCATTCGCCGCGACCGAAGGCAATCAGCGAATGAGTCAGTTGATAGGCCTTGCCCAGCGCATGATCCGCACTCCAGGGATCGAGATACGCAAAAATTCGCGCCCGCCGCCAGGGTGAGGCCCAAACGAGTACCGTGAAGGTGGCAACGGCCGTTAGGGTCAGGCCGGCGAACAACTTTCCATTGACGCCGCCGAGGAACAACACGCCCATCGCAATCGCCGCAATCACCATGAACGCACCCATGTCGGGCTCGAGCAACAGCAGCATGCCGACGAATGCCACGGCAACGCCCATTGGCAAAAAGCCCTTGCGAAAGCTTTGCATGAAGTCCTGCTTGCGCACCGTGTAATTGGCCGCATAAAGCGTTACCGCCAGCTTCATGAATTCGGATGGCTGCAGATTGAGCACACCGATCGGAATCCAGCGCCGGGAGCCGTTCACTCCTTTGCCGATATGCGGGATCAGCACGATCACCAGCATGAACAGCGCGAGCAACAGGATTTTTGGCGCCAGCTTGTCCAGTACCTTGATGGGTATCTTGAACGTGATGATCGAGGCGATCGAAGCCACCACCAGCGCAATGATGTGGCGCACCAGGAAATGCGAGGTGTTGTAATAGCTGACTTGCGGCGAATCGGACAGACCGATCGAGGCCGAATAGACCATCACGAGCCCAAGCGACAACAGCGCGATCACAACGCACAACAGCGGCTGATCGTACTCCATCATTTTGGAGCGGGTCAGCTTGATGCCGCCCAGCGCGCTGGCCGTGCCGGTGCGGGCTTTGCCGATCGTGGCGCTGGCATACCCGGCCTGCCGTTTCTTGCTCGAGAACGCCTTGAACCAGCTCATAGCATCACCCCCGCCTGTGCTGCGAGTGCGCTCACGGCGTCGTGAAAGACCTCGGCCCGATGCGCGTAATTACGGAACATATCGAAACTGGCGCAGGCGGGCGACAACAACACCGCGTCGCCCGGTTGCGCCACCTTGGCCGCGGCCTGCACGGCGTCCTCGAGCGTGACGCAGTCGTGCAGCGGCACGCCGGTGTCGGCCAGCGCCGCCCGGATCGCCGGTGCGTCACGCCCGATGAGGAATACGGCTCGCACGCTTTGTGCCACCGGCTCGGCCAACGCAGAGAAGTCCTGGCCCTTGCCGTCGCCGCCGGCGATCAAAATCACTCGCTGATCCAGACCGCGGATGGCCGCAACCGTGGCGCCAACGTTGGTGCCCTTGCTATCGTCGAAATAGGCGACGTCGTTGAGCGTGGCAATCAATTCGACCCGATGAGGCTCGCCTTGGTACTCGCGCAACCCATGCAGCAACTGCGCCATTGGCAAACCGATGGCGCGTGCCAAGGCAAGCGCCGCCAACGCATTGGTGGCGTTATGAGTGCCCCGGATGTGAAGCGCATCGGCCGGCATCAGCCGCTTCATCGACAGCTCGGCCGGCGGCGCGGGCTCGGTCTTGCGGCGTCGCGCTGGGGGCGCGTCATCGGCGCTCTCCGCCTGCACCAGCCAGCAAATACCGTTGACGATCTGCAGCCCGAAGTCGCCGTCGGCCGCTGGCAACCCGGCGCCGAACGTCACGACGGCCGCATCGGGCACGGTCATGGCGGCCACCAGCGCGTCGTCGCGATTGAGCACGCGCACTGTCCGCGCACCAAAAATTCGCGCCTTGGCTGCGGCATAGGACGCCATGTCGCCATGCCAGTCGAGATGGTCCTGCGTGATGTTGAGCACTGTCGCGGCGTCCGGCGCGAGTGTATGCACGGTCTCGAGTTGGAAACTCGACAACTCGATGACCCAGATCTCCGGCAGCGTCGCCTCGGCAATACACTGGCTGAGCTTGTCGAGCACCGACGGGCTGATGTTGCCCGCCACGGCAACCCGCTTGCCGGCCCGTGCGCAGAGCTTGCCGGTCAGGCTTGTCGTGGTCGTTTTGCCGTTGGTGCCTGTCACGGCAAGCAACTTTGGCGCGTAGCCGCTGGCAGCGCCAAGATGGCGCAGCGCCTGGGCAAAGAATTCGATTTCCCCCCAAACGGGAATTTGGCGCTCTTTGGCGGCAGCCAACAATGCCTCGACAGCCGAATCGCGGGGCGACAACCCTGGGCTGATTCCGACCAGCTGGACATCGTCGAGCAGTGCGGGGGTGAATGCGCCACCGACGAACTCGGCTTGCGTCACTTCCGCCTCGAGAATAGGCAAATTGCCGAGCGCGCCCGCGTCGCGCGTGTCGGCAACCCGGACGCGACAACCATAGCGCGCGCACCAGCGAGCCATGGCCAAGCCGGACTCACCCAAGCCCAGCACCAGGACACGCGGTTGTGGTTGATTGCCGAACATCTCGTTGAACACGTCGCTGCTTCCTTGGTTAACTCTGATTTACCGCAACTTCAGGGTGGACAGCCCCACCAGCACCAACATCAGGGTGATGATCCAAAAACGCACCACGACCTGGGTTTCTTTCCAGCCGGACAATTCGAAGTGGTGATGCAGCGGCGCCATCTTGAAGATACGGCGCCCTTCCCCATAGCGTCGCTTGGTGAACTTGAACCAGGCCACCTGAAGCATGACCGACATGGTTTCGACCACGAACACGCCGCCCATGACGAACAACACCACTTCCTGCCGGACAATGACTGCCACGGTGCCCAACGCGCCGCCCAGGGCCAGCGCACCGACATCACCCATAAAGACCTGCGCCGGGTGCGTGTTGTACCAAAGGAAGGCCAGGCCAGCGCCACCCATGGCCGAACAAAACACCAGCAGCTCGCCCGCCCCCGGGATATGCGGAAACAACAGGTATTTGGAGTACACCGCGTTACCCATGACGTAGGCGAATATGCCCAGCGCGCCGCCCACCAGCACGACCGGCATGATGACCAGTCCGTCCAACCCGTCGGTGAGGTTGACGGCGTTGCTGGAGCCGACGATCACGAAATAAGTCAGGGCGATGAAACCAAATACACCCAACGGATAGCGAACCGACTTCAGGAAAGGCAGCAACAGATCGGCCTTGGAAGGCAGGCTCATCGGGAAGCCATTGCGCACCCAACTGACGAACAGCTCAAGCACCTTGAGGTTGCTGGCTTCGGACACGCTAAAGGCGAGGTACAACGCGGCAAACAAGCCGATGACAGACTGCCAGAAATATTTCTCGCGGGACGACATGCCGCGCGGATCCTTGTAGACGACCTTGCGGTAATCGTCGACCCAGCCAATGATGCCGAACCCAATGGTGACCAGCAGCACGATCCAGATGAACCGATTGCTGAGGTTGGCCCACAGCAGCGTCGAAACAGTGATCGCGATCAGAATGAGCACGCCCCCCATGGTCGGGGTGCCGGATTTGACCAGGTGAGTCTGCGGCCCATCGGTGCGCACGGCCTGGCCGACCTTCATCGCCGTCAATTTGCGGATGACCCACGGACCGCAGGACAGACCGATCACCAGCGCGGTCAGGTTGGCCATCAACGCGCGAAAGGTCAAATAATTGAAGACGCGCAAGAAGCTTGCATCGCTGTGCAGCCACTGCGCCAGGGTCAAGAGCATTCAGCTATTCCTTTTGTTGTTCAATTGCGCCATAAGAATTTTCGAGCGCGCCGACAACGCGCTCCATCCGCATGAAACGTGACCCCTTAACCAATACCGATGCGATCGGCTGCGCCGCACTTTGCATGTAGGTGTTGAGCGCGCCGACGTCGGCGAAATGCTTGCCGCCCGCACCGAACGCTTCACATGCATGGCGCGCCAGCTCGCCGGTGGCCAACAGCACCTCGATGCCGTGCGCGCGGGCATAGGCACCGGCCTCGCGATGAAACGCAGGCCCCTGGTCGCCGACTTCCCCCATGTCGCCAAGGATCAGCGCGCGCGGCCCCGGCATGACGGCGAGTACGTCGATCGCGGCACGCACGGAGTCCGGATTGGCGTTGTAGGTGTCGTCAACGAGCGTCGTGCCCGCCATCGCGCCACGCGTGAGCGTGGTGACCTGCAGCCGGCCCTTGACGGCACCAAACCGGGACAGGGCGTACGCGATGGCATCCGGCGTCACGCCAGCAGCCAGCGCGCAGGCGATCGCGGCAAGCGCGTTGCGGGCGTTGTGCTCGCCGAGCACCGGTAGGTTCAGAGCAATGTCGCCAGCGGGAGTTGTCGCCCGCAAGGCGCGCGTGGCCGCGTCATAGTGCCCGCTGACGACAGCCGGCGCATCCAGCGCAAAGTCGAAAATCCGGCGTTGCCCAGCAGCAGCTCGCCACAGCGGGGCAAACTCGCTGTCGGCCGGAAACACCGCCGTGCCGTCGGCAGGCAGTGCGAGGATGACAGACAGGTGCTCTTGCGCGACGGCTGCGACGTCGACCATGAACTCCTGATGCTCGCGCTGCGCGTTGTTGATCAGCGCGATGGTCGGCTGAGCAATGGTCGCCAGATATGCAGTTTCGCCGGGATGATTCATGCCGAGCTCAAGCACCGCCAGCCGATGCTCGGCACTCAGGCGAAATAGCGTCAGCGGCACGCCGATGTCGTTGTTGAAGTTGCCGGCCGTGGCAAGCCGGTGAGATTCGCCCACTGCCCGCGCGAAAATCGCGGCGATCATTTCCTTGACGGTGGTCTTGCCGTTCGAACCTGTCACGGCAACGACCGGCAGGACGAAACGACGACGCCATCCGGCGGCCAACTCGCCCAGCGCGATGCGCGTATCGGGCACCAGCGCGGCAGGCACTGCAAGGTCTTGCGGCAGACGCTCCACCACGACCGCGGCCGCACCCTGGCGCGCCACGTCGGGCAGGAAATCGTGCGCGTCGAAGCGCTCGCCCTTGAGCGCCACGAACAGATCGCCGGCGTGCACGGCGCGGCTGTCGGTGACAATCCGCTCGCAGGCGACCTGATCATCGCCGACGCATTGACTGTCATGCATGTACTGGACAGCCTCGTTCAGGCGCATCATCATTCGCCACCTCCACGCGAAGTCGCGCGAGCTGCCAGCGCCAGGCGGGCATGCTCCTGATCGGAGAACGGCCGCTTCTTACCCATGATTTCCTGCGTGTTTTCATGCCCTTTGCCGGCTATCAGCACGACATCGGCCGGTGCAGCCTGCCGGATCGCCTGCAAGATCGCACTGGCGCGATCCTCGATTTGCCGGACTTTCTCCGGGGCACTCAAACCTGCCGCAATTTGAGCGATGATGCCGGCCGGCGACTCGCTGCGCGGATTGTCGCTGGTGAGCACCACGGCGTCGGCCAACCGTTCCGCCGCGGCGCCCATGAGCGGACGCTTGGCCGCGTCGCGGTCGCCGCCGCAGCCGAATACGCAAATCAACTGGCCGTCGCGCGCGCGTGCGACCGGCCGCAGCGCGCCGAGCGTCTTTTCGAGCGCATCCGGCGTGTGAGCGTAATCCACGACGACCAGCGGCGCGCCGGTGCCGCCCAATTGCTGCATGCGACCGTCGACCGGCTCCAGCTTCGCCAGCGCCGACATGGCCTGATCAGCCGGCACGCCCGCAGCGAGCGCCGCACCGAGCACGGCCAGCAGATTGCTGATGTTGAAGGTGCCCAGCAGCGGCGTGTGCATGATTGTCGATGTGGATTCGGCATGTAACCGAAACGTCGTGCCGGAGGCAGTCGCCTGCACGTCGGCGGCAGTCAACACGCGGTTGCCGTGGGCCGACGGGGTCGGCACACCCAACCCGTATTCGATGACCGGCAACCTGCCGGCGAGTTTGGCCAACAGCCGCTGCCCCATAGCGTCGTCGCGGTTGATCACCGCGCATTGCAAACCCGGCCAGGTGAACAGCCGCGCCTTGGCAGCCTCGTAGGCCGCCATGGTGCCGTGATAATCGAGATGATCCTGAGTGAGATTGGTGAATACGGCGATGTCGAACGCCACACCGTTGACCCGCCCCTGAGCCAACCCGTGCGATGACACTTCCATGGAGACCGCACGCGCGCCAAGCGCCTGCAAATCACGCAGATTTTGCTGAAGCTGTACGGCGTCGGGCGTGGTGAATCCCGTGCTCCGCAATTGCCCCGGCATGCCGGTGCCGAGCGTACCAATGATCGCGCAGGTTTGTCCGGCGTCGCACAGCACCCTTGCCAGCCACTGGCTGACCGACGTCTTGCCGTTGGTTCCGGTAATGCCGATCGTCCGCATATGGCGGCTTGGCTCGCCATACCAGAGCGAAGCCAATTCGCCGGCCAGCGCGTCGAGTCGCGCCACGCCCAGATGCGCCACACTCGTCACGTCGGCGGGCCAGCGCCAGGCGTCGCTTTGCCACAGTACCGCAGCGGCACCGCGCGCCACCGCGTCGGCGATGAACGGCCGATTGTCGGCACCCTCGACGGCGTAGGCGACAAACACATCACCGGGCTGGATGCGACGACTGTCTGCCTGCAATAACGCTTCGGCGCTGCAATGCTCGGCGAGCCAGCCATGCGCGTTTGTCAGCGTCGCGCGCATCGGCGCGCTCAACGTTACAGGGTCGACGGCCATGGCTCACTCTCCGTGGTCGGGTCGCTCAGCACCAATTGACGGATTGGCGCATCCGGCGCGACATTCAAAGCCTGCAACGCCCCGCCGGCGATGCTCGAGAAAACCGGCGCTGCGGCCGTGCCGCCGTAATGCGAGCCGCGCGACGGCTCGTCCAGCATGACCGCCACGACGATGCGCGGCGCGGACATCGGCGCCAGGCCGACGAACGATGCGCGATATTTGGTTCGGTCGTAACCATTACCCGACTGCTTGTAAGCCGTGCCGGTCTTGCCGCCGACGCGATAGCCCACCACCTGGGCCCGCGTCGCGGTGCCACCCGGCAAAGTTGCGATCTCCAGCATCTGCCGCACTTGCCGAGCCGTCTGTGCGGAGAACACGCGCTCGCCGCGAGCTGGCGCGCCATCCGTTTTATAGATGGAAACGGGGATCAGTTCGCCGTCGTGGGCAAAGACGGTGTATGCGCGCGCCAATTGGAGCAAGGACGCCGACATCCCGTAGCCATAGCTCATGGTGGCCTGTTCGATGCGCCGCCAACTGCGGTGGGGGCGCAGACGGCCGGCGACTGCCCCCGGGAAGCCCACGTTCGGTGCACGCCCAAAGCCGGCGAGGGTATACATCTCCCACATTTCCTGCGGCGTCATCATCAATGCGATCTTCAGCGTGCCGATGTTGCTCGACTTCTGAATCACGCCGGCGACAGTCAGAGCGCCGTGATTGCGCGTGTCTGTGATGGTCGCGCCGTCGAGCCGGATGCGCCCCGGCGAGGTTGCGATCATGGTGTCCGGCGTGACGCGCCGATGTTCGAGCGCCAGGCCGATGGTGAACGGCTTCATGATCGAGCCAGGCTCGAAGGTGTCGGTCAACGCACGGTTGCGCAGTTGAGCGCCTGTGAGCCTGAGCCGATCATTGGGGTTGTAGGTCGGCAAATTGACCAGCGCCAGCACTTCCCCGGTGCGCGTGTCCAGGACGATGGCACTGCCCGCCCGGGCGCCCGTACGCTCGATGGCATCCTTGAGTTCCCGATAGGTCAGGAATTGAATTTTGCTGTCGATCGACAGCGCGATATCTCTTCCGTCCCTGGGCGAGGCCAGTACGCCGACGTCTTCGACAATTCGCCCCAGACGATCCTTGATGACCTGGCGACTACCCGGAACACCCGCCAAGTCGGCCTGACGCGATAGCTCGACACCTTCCTGTCCGGCATCCTCGACATTGGTGAAACCGATGATGTGCGCCGCGGTTTCGCCTTCCGGATAAAAACGCCGGTATTCCTTGCGTTGATATATTCCCGGGATTCCAAGTGCCGCGACTTGCTCGGCCTTATCCAGCAGGACTTGGCGTTTGAGATAGACAAAACTCCTGTCGGCACTTAGCTTGCGGCGCAGAATGTCGCCCTTCATGTCGAGCAGTCTGGCCAACTCATTGAGCTTACTTGCCGACACATCTTGTGGCACATCCTCCGGCAGCGCCCAAATGGCGCGCACCGGCAGGCTCGTCGCAAGCACCTGTCCATTGCGGTCAAAAATCTTGCCGCGTGTCGCCGGCAACTCGAGCGTGCGTTTGTAGCGGCTTTCACCCTGCCTTTGATAAAAATCGTTGCCCGGGCCTTGAATCCAGAACGCGCGCACGAGCAGCGCGGTAAAAACCGCGAAGACCAGAAACATCGCCAATCGCGAACGCCAGGCAGGCACAGCCACGGCAAGCACCGGGCTGGTCGCGAACTGGACGTTTTGCGATTCGTTGCGCTTCATCGGCCGCCCCTCTTCCCGCCTGGCGGCATAACAGCAGGCAAGCCGGTCAGATATTGGGTTCGGCCAGGATTGGCCGGCATCATGTGCAACTGATTGCGGGCCACGGACTCAATGCGCGCGCTCTTGCTTTGAGCGCTTTGCTCATATTGGAGGCGATCCCAGTCCTGCGCCAGCTGGTATTCGAGCGCCTGCTCACGCCCAAGCTCGATAAAGAGCGTACGGGCACGATACTGGGCATTGACCAGTGAAAGAGCGCACAGCAGCAGGACAGCAAGCAGCAGAATGTTGAGGCGGCTCATGGCGCAGCCCTTTCCGCCACGCGCATGATGGCTGACCTCGCACGCGGGTTGGCCGTCGTCTCGGCATCGCCGGGCTTGACGCGCCCGCGCAGGATCATCTTGGGGCGAGGGATGTCACTGGCTCGCAACGGCACGCGCCGATCGATCACGGGCGGCTTCGCATGCGCCTGCATGAAGCGCTTGACGATGCGATCCTCCAGCGAATGAAAGCTGATTACCACCAGCTTGCCTCCATACTCCAGCACATCCAATGCGGCCCCAAGTGCTATCGGCAACTCCGCAAGCTCTTGATTGACGTGAATCCGTATAGCCTGAAAGGTGCGTGTGGCCGGATTCTGGCCCTTCTCGCGGGTCTTGACTGCACCAGCCACGATCTCGGCAAGCTCGCGCGTGCTGACGAGTGGGCCAAGACGGTCGGCGTCTGCCCGGCGAGCAATAAGCGCCTTTGCAATCTGAACAGCAAACCGTTCTTCCCCATAATTTCTGATGACCTCCGTCAATTCGTCCTGCGACACCCTGGCGAGCCAGTCGGCGGCCGACTCTCCACGACTGGGATCCATGCGCATATCGAGCGGCCCGTCGAAACGAAAACTGAAGCCTCGCGCCGGATCGTCCACCTGCGGGGACGACACGCCCAAATCCAGCAACACACCCGCCACCGCATTCACACCAAGCCGCGCAAGCACCTCTCGCATTGCCGCGAAGCTCTCGTGCACGATCGCGAATCGCGGGTCGTCGATCTTGCTCGCCTCGGCAATGGCCTGCGGGTCCTTGTCGAAAGCGATCAGGCGCCCCTGCGGCCCGAGGCGGTTCAAAATCTTGCGGCTATGACCGCCGCGCCCGAAAGTGCCGTCGACATACACGCCATCGAGCCGCCATAGCAGTGCATCCACGGCCTCATCCAGCAGAACCGTGCGGTGCTGCATTTCCGTTTCCACCGCGTGCGTCATGCTCGACAGGCCACCTGACTATCAAAAAGTGAAATTCTTCAGCGCATCCGGCATACCCTGGGCCATCGCCGCCTGCTCTTTTGCGATATACGTCGTGGCATCCCAGATTTCGAAGTGACTGCCCATGCCAAGCAGCATGACGTCTTTGTCCAGACCAGCCGCCAACCTGAGCTCGGAGGCAATCAGGACCCGGCCGGTACCATCCATCTCGACATCCGCTGCGCTGCCCAAAAAAATACGACGCCACCAGGTGGCGTCCATCGGCAGCGCGGCGACCCTGCCGCGAAAAACCTCCCACTCCGGGCGCGGGAAAAGCAACAAGCACCCATCCGGGTGCTTGGTAATCGTGACCCGGCCCTCAGCCTGTTCCTTCAGCACGTCACGATGCCGGGCCGGCACTGACATCCGCCCCTTTGCATCCAGTGATAGTGCCGAAGCCCCTTGAAACACGGCGAGTTCCTCGAAAAATCAGCGGCCACCTGAGCCCATTCAACACTCGACAAAACGAGAAAATTTCACACGAAATTGCACTTTCTCACACTATTTCCCACTTTAGAGTAAGCATTTATGGCGGTCAAGCGTTTTGGCGGTTTTTTGAATGAAAATTTCTTGCCAGAACAATGACTTAGCGCACATTCCTCATGTCGCCGCCAGCTAAATTTCGATAAAAATTAATGGGATAAGAAAGATTGTGAAAGTGCTACATCAGAAACCGGACGCTCGAAACGGCCAACGTCCAAGCATATGGAGAGTTCAACAAAAGTAGGTACTCACGCCACCAAGTCATCGGCAGGGCTCTGCCGGCCGACACGCGGTTTGGCACATTCAGGGAAATAGGGAGACTTTAGCCAAGCCCCCAAAACCGCCGCGCCAGAAAAGCAATGGGAGCCCCAGCCGTATTTATATCGCGTAAGCAATCGTGGTCATGACTTTGGAGGTGAGCTTCATCGCCCGTCGCACCGGCGCGGGCAACTCGACGCCTCCCGCGTCTCGCGCAGTTTGCCCATGCACGATCTCATCCGCGCGCATTTGCTCGAGAATCGCCCTGGAGCGTGCATCTTGCGCCGGCAGGCGCTCGAGATGACCGTCCAGGTGATGCTCGACCTGCCGCTCCGTTTCAGCCATGAATCCGAGACTGATGCGATCGCCAGCCTTGCCGGCCAGGAATCCGATCGCCAAGGCCCCCGCATACCAAAGCGGATTAAGCAGACTGGGGCGCGCGTCCAACTCGCTGAGTCGCGTAGCGGTCCACGCCAGATGATCTTCCTCCTCGCGCGCCGCGCGCTCGAACGCCACACGCAGCCGCTCGGACGGCGTCGCCAGCTTTTGGGCCTGATACAGCGCCTGGGCGCAAACCTCGCCGACATGGTTGACGCGCATCAGGCCGGCCACGTGCCGCCGCTCGCGCTCGCTCAGTTGCGGCTGCGCCGCTTGTGCCGGAGCGGCCGGTAGAGGCAGAGCGCGGCCCGCGCGGGTCACGCCAGTGACGGCGCGCAGGCCGCGGTCGAATTCGTTAATCCAGGCATCCAATGACATGATCGCTTTCTCGAACAACCGTTTTTACGTATTTTACGATATGAGATGACGGCAGGGTGGAAGGCTCCAATCGCTCAATTTGCCGGCCTTGCCCGACGCAAATTGAACGCGGCGCAGCGCCCCATGGAGCGCTCCGATTCGGGCGCAAAGCCCACGCCATGGGGCTGTTGCAAAAAAGAAACATGAATCGCTCGATTCAGGCGGCAAACGCGCCTTTTCCTTTGCCAGCACCAGTGAATTTGTTACATTACGTCCAACTTCTCGCGAAGTTGATTAGCAAGGACGTTATCACTAGTGACCTTGTTAAACAAATCTCACAATCTTCTTGGAGATCACTCAATGAAAAAGTCGCTTCTCGCTCTTGCTGTGCTCGGCGCCTTCGCCGGCGCTGCTCAAGCACAAAGCAGCGTGACCCTGTACGGTATTATTGATGCGGGTATCAACTACACCAGCAATGTTGGTGGCCATTCGGCTTGGACCGCGACTGACGGCGTGATGCAAAGCAGCCGTTGGGGTTTGAAAGGCGCTGAAGATCTGGGCGGTGGCTTGAAGGCCGTGTTCCAGTTGGAAAACGGTTTCAACCTGATGAACGGTAAGCTGAACCAAGGTGGCCGCGAGTTCGGTCGCCAAGCTTGGGTTGGCCTGAGCAGCGCGACGGCTGGTACGTTCACGATCGGTCGTCAATACGACTCCGTGGTTGACTACCTGGGTCCGTTGGCTTCTGGCGCTCAGTGGGCCGGCTACATCGGCGCTCACCCGGCCGATAACGACAACCTGAACAACTTCTTCAGAACCAACAACTCGGTCAAGTACAGCAGCGTCAACTACAACGGCTTCAGCTTCGACACGTTGTATGGCTTCAGCAACTCCACCCAGTTCGCGAACAACCGCCTGTGGAGTATCGGTGCCGGTTACGCCAACGGTCCTCTGACTGTGGGCGCAGCTTACTTGTACGGTCAAAACCCGGGCTCCGCAACGAACGGCAACGGTGCTAACACCGACGGTACGTTCGGCGACGGTGCTCGCAACAAGCAAATCTGGGGCTTGGGCGGCGCCTACGCGTTTGGTCCGGCAACGGTTGGCTTGGTCTACACCAACGTCAAAGTCAACGGCACCGGCCTGATCAACGACAATGGCAACGGCGCAACCGATACCGACGTGCGCGTGCAGAACGTCGAACTGAACGGCAAGTACATGCTGACCCCGGCCCTGCAACTGGGTGCCGCTTACACGTACACCTGGGCGAAGGACGCTGCTGGTCTGAAGCCGAAGTACCATCAAGTCAACCTGGGCGCCGATTACTGGCTGTCCAAGCGGACCGATGCGTACGTGATCGGTATCTACCAAAAAGCCGCTGGCGACGCACAAGTTGCAGACATCAATGCGCTGGGCGCATCGGACACGAAGCATCAAGTCGCTGTTCGCGTCGGCCTGCGTCACAAGTTCTAATCTGACTTAACCGTCAGGTTTGAATCAAAAGGCACCTTCGGGTGCCTTTTTTTATGTTCGCGCAATCTCTTTTGTAGATTGACTTGGGAGTCAATTTAATTTAAACCTGAACTTTTCAGCATCCATCTTTCTCACTCTCATTTCCTCATGCAAATAGTCGAGGCGACATCCCTGGATCTGGAAACGCGGGCCAACGTGCACGACCACGAAGCATTGCGCTTGTGGCTCAGGTTGCTGACGTGCACCAATCTGGTCGAGACGGAAATCCGGTCTCGCTTGAGGCAGGACTTTGATTGCACGCTGCCGCGCTTCGACTTGCTGGCTCAGCTGGACCGGCATCCGGAGGGACTGAAAATGGGTGAGCTTTCGAAACGCATGATGGTAACCGGCGGCAACGTGACCGGCATCACGGACCAACTTGAGAAGGAAGGTTGGGTCATCCGCGAGAAGATGGAACACGACCGTCGCGCTTTTCTCATCAAGCTGACGCCCCGCGGAAAGAAAGCGTTCGCGAAAATGGCCCAGGCCCACGAAACCTGGATTGAGCGCACTATCGGGCAACTCTCGGCGACGGAGCGGGAACAGCTCTTTAATTTACTTGGCCGCCTGAAGGCTGCCATCCCGTCTCAGGGTTGAGCAGGCTTTTCAGCGTTGCCCTGCGACAGAACGTCCAGTTCGGCCTGGCGCTTGTCGGCGGGCTCAGCCGCCAATTCCTTAACCGCCTTGTAAAAAGCAGGCAAGTTTCCATGCTGCTGCGCGAGCAATGCCCTGAACGCCGGCACCCATCGGGAATAGTCAGCGTAAGCACCAAACTTGGCGTTGTTCAAGCCATTATCGATCCATCGGTCAAAGCCGGCGTAGCCACCCCAGGAGGCGCGCAGGTGCGCATAACTCACCCGTACTTCTCGGAAGATTCGGCGCTTTTCGATTTCCTTCTGCTCGCGGGGCAATGAGCTGGCATAGAGCTCGGCCAGGCGATCCCGATAGCGTTTGATGAGCGCTCGGAATGCGCGCCGATGCAGGTCAGCGACATCAGGGGCTTTGGCCGCACGAGGACGAGAGCGAAGCCAACGGGCCACACCCACGGCGGCCACAGTGACGGCAAAGGATTCGTTGAACATGGTATCGCCACGCACGTAAACGACCTGGTGGGCGAGTTCATGGAATATGATTCGCGCCAGCTCTGCCTCGGGATTGAACAAGAAGGTATTCAACAGAGGGTCGTCAAAATAGCCGAGCGTTGAGTACGCGGGCACGCCGACCGTGCAGGTTTCCCAGCCATGGCGTCGCAAGTCGCGCGCATATTGCTCGGCATCGGCGTGCGAATAGTAACCACGATAATCAACGCAGCCGGCAATGGGGAAGCAGGATTGCTTGAGCCTCAATGAGAGGGGCCGCGCGGCAAACACATCCCAAACAACGTAGGCGCGTTTCAGATCGGCATACTTCCTGTAACTGCCATTGTCGGGTAGGCCGAGCTTTTCGACAGCGTAGATGCGAATTTCCTCAGCCAAGCGTAAGCGCCGAAGCAAGCGTTCATCAACGCGGTCGCTCTTCGACAACGCATCGACCGGCCGCGCTGCTTCGAGCAATGCAAATTGTCCGTGAATAGCCTGCGCGTAATAATCGACTTCTGCGCAACCGCTCAAGCCCACGATGGCCCACGCGGCGCTTAGCCAGATAAGGGGCTGTCGCCATCCCCGACCGGCCCGCGCCGACATCATCGCAGCCTCATGCGGCGTCCAGCGCTTCGACCTCGACCAGACAATCGTAGAAGGTTGGCGCGCGCCCGAGGTCGGTCAACCGCTGACCGGTGACTTCGTTTGCGTTTTTACCGTCGGAGGTAAATTTCTTCCACCAGACCGACAGTCCGACAACCACGCCAGGTCGCGCCTTCTCCGTGACGCGGGCCTTGGCGATGAAACTGCCTCGGTCGTTGAAGATGCGTACCCCCTGGTGCTGCGCGATGCCCCGGGCCGCGGCGTCGGTCGGGTGAATGTCCAGATACGGTTCGCCCTCGACCGATCGCAGGCTCGCGACGTTGACGAAACTCGAGTTGAGGAAATGCCTCGCTGGCGGCGAGATCATTGCGAGCGGGAAGCGCTCGGCAAGAGCGGGGGCACTGGCGACGGATTCATACGGCGGCACCCAGTCGGGCAGCGGGTCAAGCCCGTCCTTTTCCATGGCCGCCGACCAAAACTCGCACTTGCCTGACGGCGTAGCAAACCCGCCTTGAGCAAAGGGGGCCCCAGGCAAAGCGAGCTTGATCCAGCCGGCGTCCTTCACACTTTGCCAATCGCTGCCGCCAAATTTCGGATCTGTCCAGCGCATCGCCTGAGCGGCCAGTTGGTCGTCTGTGTCGCGAAAGCACGGATCCGTCCATCCCATGCGACTAGCCAACAGCCGGAAAATCTCAGCGTTCGGTTTCGCTTCGCCAAGCGGCGCGATCGCCGGGTTATTGGCCATCACGTAGGTGTGGCCGTAGGCTTTGTGGATATCGAGGTGTTCGAGTTGCGTGGTCGCAGGCAGCACGATGTCAGCATAGTCGGCGGTATCGGTTAGAAAGTGCTCCAGCACGACCGTATAAAGGTCCTCCCGGGCAAAACCGGCGGCGACCTTGGCGGACTCGGGCGCCACAGCAACAGGGTTACTGTTGTAGACGATTACTGCCTCGATGCGTGGGCCGAAAGCGTCGTCACCCGGATGCGCCAGCGCGTCGCCGATGGTGGACATATTGATGGTGCGCGGTAGCGTTCGCGGCCATCCGGGTAACAGATCGGGACGCGACAGTGCAGCGACATCGGTAGGCGCAAACCCCGACGAGGAGAGCAGTAATCCGCCTGCGGCATCCCGCCAGGCGCCTATCAAGGCCGGCAGGCACGCGATGGCACGCACCGCCTGCCCACCCCCGTGAGTTCGCTGCATGCCGTAGTTCAGACGGATAGCCGCCGGCCGTAGCGTGCCATAATCCCGCGCGAGTTGCGTGACCTCTTGCGCCGTAATGCCGCAGATCGTAGCGACCCGCTCCGGAGGGTAGGCTTGAATACGCTCCTTGAGTTGGGCAAAGCCAAGCGTGTAACGCGCGATATATTCGTGATCGATCAGGTTTTCCTGGAGCAGAACGTGCATCATCCCCAGTGCGAGTGCGGCATCTGTGCCCGGCAGGAGAGCGATATGCTGGTGGCACTTCTCCGCGGTCAATGAGCGGTAGGGATCAATCGCTATGAGTTTCGCGCCGCGCCGCTTCGCTTCCTGTGCCTGCACCCAGAAGTGAAGGCTCGAGGTGATCGGGTTGCTGCCCCAAATCAGGATCAGTTTGCTATCGACGAAATGCTCGACGTGCATCCCGAAACCACCGCCGTAGGTATAGCGTAGCGCGGCACTGCCGGCGCTGGCGCAGATCGTCCGGTCGAGGAACGAAGCTCCCAATTTATGAAAGAATCGAGCCGCCATGCCTTCGCCCTGGACCAGGCCCATCGTGCCGGCGTAACTATATGGCACGATGGCCTGTGGATTGCGAGCGGCGATTTCGCGCAATCGTCCGGTGATTTCGTCGAGCGCTGCATCCCAGCTGATTTCCTGGAACCGGCCCTCGCCCTTTTTGCCAATCCGCTTGAGCGGGCGCAGGACGCGATCCGGGTGATAAGTCCGCTGCGCGTAGCGGGAGACCTTTGTGCACAATACCCCGTGCGTGGCCGGATGCTCCGGGTCCCCTTGAACTCGTGTGACGACGCCATTTTCTACAGTGACGTGTAACGCGCAGGTGTCGGGGCAATCGTGGGGACATGCCGCCCGAACGATGGTCTGCGTAGACGACGTCATAACATGACTCCTTGGTTAATCGCTGCCGCATGCGGTCTGCCGGGCAAATATTCCAATTGTAGTGGTCATCCGCGGAAATCAGTCATTGCTGCGTTGCGACATGATTCGAAATAGGCGGGTAGCGGGCATTGGGAGTAACATAATTGCTCGATTGATGAATGCGTCGCTTAGGATCTTATGAAACTAATTCCGGAAATTGATGCCGCTCGGGCCGAAATACAAACGATACGTCGCGATATTCACGCTCATCCAGAACTGTGCTTTGAAGAGCAACGCACTGCCGACGTGGTTGCCGGTAAATTGGCATCCTGGGGTATCCCGATCCACCGGGGGCTGGGTAAGACAGGCGTGGTAGGCATTATAAAAAACGGCGACAGCAAGCGGGCGATCGGGTTGCGGGCCGACATGGACGCGTTGCCAATTCAGGAAGTCAATACGTTTGATCACGCGTCGCAACATCCCGGGAAAATGCACGCATGCGGCCACGACGGCCATACGGCGATGCTTTTGGCCGCAGCGCGGTATTTGCAGAATCATCGCAATTTCGACGGCACCGTTTACCTGATTTTCCAGCCCGCCGAAGAAGGTGGCGGTGGCGCTCGGGAAATGATCAAAGACGGGCTATTCGAAAAGTTTCCCATGGAAGCCGTTTTTGGCATGCACAATTGGCCAGGGTCGAAGGTCGGGACATTTGGTTTGACGCCGGGCCCGATGATGGCGTCGAGCAACGAATTTAAAATCACCCTGACTGGCAAGGGCACGCACGCAGGGATTCCGAACAACGGCATTGATCCGGTTATCGCTGCCGTCCAGGTGGCACAGGCCCTGCAGACCATTATCACGCGCAACAAGCGGCCCATCGATGCCGCGGTGCTTTCGATTACGCAAATACATGCCGGCGATGCGACCAATGTCGTCCCGGACGTTGCCTGGCTCGGTGGCACCGTAAGAACTTTTTCCTTGGAAGTGCTTGACCTGATCGAGCAACGTTTGCGAGACATCGCCACGCACGTTGCGCGCGGCTTGGGTTGCGAAGCCGAAGTCCTGTTCAACCGGAACTACCCCCCGACAATCAACGACGACAAGCAAGCCGCGTTTTGCGCAGAAGTGATGCGTGAAATCGTCGGAGCGGAAAATGTCGACGCGAAGGTCGAACCGACGATGGGGGCCGAAGATTTCTCCTTTATGCTGCTGGAGAAGCCGGGATGCTACGTTTTTATCGGTAACGGTGACGGTGCTCACCGGGATAGCGGGCATGGTCTCGGTCCCTGCAATCTTCACAATGCCAGCTACGACTTCAATGACGACTTGCTCCCACTCGGTGGCACTTATTGGGTTCGGTTGGTCGAAAAATATCTCTCTAAAAACTGACCGAGCTGAGTTGACCTGCCCCATTCGCAGGTTGTTGCCAGCGATTCAGTGCGCTTGTGTCTTTTGGGGCCAGCCTCAAAAACGAACTTTACTAGAACCGCTAAGGCATGGTTTGGTGGGAGCAGGTCACGCCGTACTAATCTTGGGGAGCAGGTGAGGGGCAGGTCAGTTTACATCGATAATTTTTATTTAAAAAAGCAAAACCCCCAGCGCTGAGTCTGGGGGTTTTAGAGGGGAAGCCTGACGATTACCTACTTTCACACGGGCAATCCGCACTATCATCGGCGTGGAGTCGTTTCACGGTCCTGTTCGGGATGGGAAGGGGTGGTTCCAACTCGCTATGGTCATCAGGC
>NZ_SCSK01000007.1 GCF_004297875.1 Pandoraea sp.
TCTGAAGGGCATTCCCTTCGAGGACGGAACGCCGGTGATTGAAAGCACACCGGCTCCTCAAGCGCTGGCCGCCTGATCATGTCGACCGACCCGCATACACCACTCTTGACGATTGCTCCGTCGGCAATCGACGCTCGGCGCCGGTATCCACCATGCGCCGCGCCAGCGCAAGAGCCTGGGCATCGCCGGCAAAGGCGCGCGCGTCATCCCGATAAAGATTGCGCGAGAACTGATCAAGCAGCACGATCAATGCGCAGGCACTGGCCGGCGCCTCGGCCCACGCGTTGAGTTGGCCGCCGATCGCGCGTGCATGCAGGGCGCCAAATGCGTGCTCGATGGCTTGATCGGTGGCTGCCGACTTGGTAAACCATAAATTCCGCTCGGTATTGAATTCCGGCGAGCCGGGCGCGCCAAACCAGAAATCGAGCACTTCCTGCCAGGCATCGATGGGTGCGCTCATACCAGCTCCAGCACGATGCGGCGCGTGCGCGCAGTCTTCTTTTCGATCTTGGCGACCCGCATCGCACCCACCTCCCGCGTGTTGGCTACATGCGTGCCGCCGCACGGCTGCAGGTCAACTCCTTCGACGTGCACCAGCCGCACCCGTCCCAGCCCGCTCGGCGGCTTGACGCTCATGGTTCGCACCAGTTCCGGCCGCGCCGCGAGTTCCTCGTCGCTGATCGAATCGATCGTCACCGGATGAGCCCCCGCCACCAGCGCCGCGAGTCCCGCCTCCACCGTCTCGCGCGCGATCGGCTCGTTGGTGACGAAATCCAGCCGGGCATAGTCGGCCGTAATGCTGCAGCCATCCACCGGATATGGCAAAACCGCACACATCAGATGCGACGCGGTATGAAACCGCATGTGCCGATAGCGGCGCGTCCAGTCGATTTGCGCGGCGACCGGCATGCCCACCACCAGCGTCTCCAATTGCGCCTCCTGCCCCGGCGCCGGCAGGTGCACCGCGTCGTCAGGGGTGGCTTCGGGATGCTTCGATTTGCGCGTATCGGCAATCGCCAGGCGCGCGCCGTCAGGCAGCACCAGCCATCCGGCATCGCCAGCCTGGCCGCCGCCATGCGGATAAAACACCGTTCGATCCAGCCCAATGCCGGTTTCATCGATCCGGGTCACAATCGCCATGCATTCCTGCAAATAGGCATCGCTGCGAAACAAGGCCTCGGTAGCCATCAACTCCCTCCCGCGTCGCGTTGATCAACGATGTCGCACGGCCCTCAGCCCGCGCGGTTGCGCATCCAGTCGGCCGTCTGGAAAAACGCCTGCATCAGCCGCTCCTGCAGTGCCTGCGGCACCGCCGTGTCCTGCATCGCCCAAGCCATGCACCGCAGCCACTGGTCGCGCTCGTCGCTGGCGATAGCGAATGGCAGGTGGCGCGCCCGCAGGCGCGGGTGTCCAAAACGCTCGATGTAGTGGTCCGGCCCGCCCAGCCAGCCGCACAAAAACCAGAAAAGCTTGTCGCGCGAACCGTCGAGCGACTCGGGATGCAACCGGCGTATGCCGGCAAATTCCGGTTCGAGATCCATCAAATCATAAAAGCGGTCGACCAGCGTGCGCACCGCCTGCTCGCCACCCAATAATGCAAAGGCGCTCGGCGCCTGGTCGGCCGCCGTCGTTTCAGTTGTCTCGGAATTCGTTGCCATCGATGGTCTTTCGTTACCCATTCAATCAAATTTCTCGCAGTGTGCGCAGGGCCGATTGCCGCAATACCGCGCGCAGGCCGCTCCAGCCTCCCGCCAACGCGCACAAAATGCCGCCGCCCACACCGGCGATCGCCAGCCACGGATTCACGGCCAGCGTGAAGTCGAACACCTCGCGCGCCAGCAGCCAGCCCAGCAGCGCCGCGCCCGCGGCCGCCAGCAGTCCCGCCAATGCGCCCACCGTCACCAGCTCGGCGCGGTGAATCGCGCCGATTTGGCGCGCCGACGCGCCCAATGCCCGCAACACGCCGGACTCGCGCATGCGCTCGTCGCGCGTGCCGCTCAGCGCCGCATACAAAACCAGCAAGCCCGCGGCCAGTGTGAATACGAACAGCAACTGCACGGCGTCGATCACCTGGTTCACGACGTGCTGCACTTTATCGAGCAGCGCGCCGGTATCGATCACCGTCAGATTCGGCATCATATGCAGCAGATTATCCACGATGTTCTGCTGTCCCGGCGCGAGATGAAACGCGGTGATCCAGGTCGCCGGAAAATCCTCCAGCGCCTTGGGGGGCATCAGCACAAAGAAATTGACACGCATCGATCCCCAATCCACCTTGCGCAAACTGGTCACCGGCGCCTCGATGACCTGCCCCGCGACTTCGAATCGCAAGCGATCGCCCATTTTCACGCCGAGGGTTTTCGCGATACCGGCTTCCAGCGAAATCTGTGGGGTTCCGGCATTGGCGCCAAACCACTGCCCGCTTTCGATGCGGTCATCGAGTGGCAACGCATCGGTATAGGAAAGATTGAATTCGCGCTCGGCCAGCCGGCGCGCGCGCGGGTCGGTGTAATCGGCGCCCGTCACGGGCCGCCCGTTGATCGAGGTCAGGCGCGCCTTGACCATCGGCCACAATTTGGCGTCGCTCATGCCGGCAGCCCGCAATTGCTGCGCCACCTGCGCTTGCTGGCCGGTCTGGATATCGATCACGAAGCGGTTGGGCGCGCCGGGCGGCGTAGCCTGCCGCCAGCCCGCGATCAGATCATTGCGCGTGATGGCCAGCAGCAACAGGGCCATCAATCCAAGCGTCAACGCCACCACCTGCAGCACGCTGCCCAGGCCGCGCCGGTGCAGGCCCGCGATGGCATATCGCCAGCCGACGCCGCGCCCGCCAGCGGCGTGCCGCCGATGCGCCCATCGCGCCAGCGCGCCAATGCTCAACCATGCCAGCAAACCAAACACCAGGGCCCCACCGACAAAGCCGCCGGCGACCATCCCGCCCAATCGCGCATTACGCGCCGCGAACAGCAGCAGGCCGGCGAACACCAGCCCGCTCAAGCCGTAGGCAAGCCAGCCGCGCCGCACGGCGCCACCCCACTCGCGGCGCAAGGCACGTAACGGCGAGACCCGCGCCAGCGGCAACAACGGAGGCAGGGCAAACCCCAGCAGCAACGAAAGACCGCTGGCCACGCCCAGCACCGCCGGCCGCCACGATGGCGGCGGCAGATCGGCCGGCACGAGACCGCTCAGTTGATGCAGCAACAGTCCATGGACGGCATAACCTGCCAGCACGCCGAGCGCGCTGCCCGCCGCCCCCAGATAGATGAATTCCAATGCCACCATGCCGCGCAGCGCCATGCGCCCGATGCCCAGGCAGCGCATCACCGCACAACTGTCGAGATGCCGCGTGCTATAGCGATGCGCAGCAATGCCGATCGCCACGGCGGCCAGCACGGCGGCCAGCAGTGCGACCAGCGACAGAAAGCGGTCAGCCCGCTCCAGGGTTTGCTGCATTTGCGGCTGCCCCTGCAGGGTTTCGAGTTGCACGCCCCGCTGTGCCCGTATCACCGGTTCGGCCCAGCGCTGATACGCGGCCATCGGCGCGCTTGCGCCAGCGACCAGCAAACGGTACGTGATGCGGCTGCCGAATTGCACCAATCCGGTCGACGGCAACTCATCCAGGCGCATCATCACGCGCGGCGCAAGACTGCTGAAACCGAAGCCGCGATCCATCTCGCGCGTAATGCGCGCACTGACGGTGAACGACCGCGTACCGATCCGAACCGTACCGCCAAGCGGCAAGTGCAGCGCCTCGAGCAGCGCCCGGTCGACCCACACCGTTCCCGGCTCGGGAATGCCATTGGCGGCCACGCTGGCCGATGACACCGCTTCGGGCGCGCGCGCGATACGCAATTGACCGCGCAACGGATAGCCCTGCGAAACCGCCTTGAGTGATACCAGCCGGCTCAACGCCGCCCCGCCATCGGACGGCGCGGCCATGACCATGCTGGGGAAAACCGCGGTGCGGGCCGTCCGCAGCCCAAGCTGCGCGGCGTGTTGGGCGAAATCGGGCGCCAGCGGCGCATCGCCGCGCACGACCAGATCCGCGCCCAGCATCTGGTGCGCATCCTGCGCCAACCCCAGTCGCATGCGATCGGCCAGAAAGCCGACGCTGGACAGGGCGGCCACCGCCAGCACCAGCGCCACCGACAGCAAATACAACTCGGCGGCGCGCCAGTCGCGTCGCAACATGCGCCAGGCCTGGCGCGCCAATCCCGGAAAAGTCATCGTGGCATCAAGCCCTGAAGCCGCCGCCCTCATGCCGCGGCCGAACCAGGCTGACCGCGCTGCGCCATCCGCGCCACAATCGGGGCAGCCACCAGGCCGCCAGCAGCAAAAACGGCAACAGAAGCAGCAGGAACAGCAATGGAGAGAAAAATGCCAGGCTCAAACCGCCCAGTGCCGAGACGTCCTCGACCCCCGAAGCGGCCAGGTTGGAAAGCGGCTCGGGCGAGGTATTGATCAATGCGCGCGTGCCCGCCTTGGTCAGATGCGAGGTCCCGGCCAACGCACCGCCCAGCAGCCCGGCGCTCACCGTCACCAAGGGGTCGATCTGCCCCATGGCGCCGGCCGCCAGCAAAATGCCGGCCGGAATCCGGATGAATGTGTGAACCGCGTCCCACACGGTGTCGACCACGGGAATCTTGTCGGCCACGAACTCCACCACCGCCAGCAAACCCGCCAGCCCGATTACCCACGAGGAACCCAGGACCTCGAGCGTCGGCGGCAAATGCAGCCACCCCAGCCGAGCCAGCAGGCCGGCGCAAAACACGGTCAGATACAAGCGCAGACCGCTGGCCCAGGACAAGCCGGCGCCGAGTGCAATGGATTCGAGCATGATTCTCTCGCGAGGAGGGCTACATGCGTTTCATTATGCTCCCGCTCGCCGCGGCGTGCAGGCGCTATTCGACGGGTTTTCGTGCTAACGGCAACAGTCGGGGGCTTCTCACGCCAGGCGCAGGCCGGAATTGCGCTATGCGGCCGATAGTTTCAACCCGATCAGCCCCGCGAAAATCAGCACCGCGCTGCCCAGGCGGGCCGCGCTGAGCGCTTCGCCGAACAGCACAATGCCGAGCACGAACGAGCCGATCGCGCCAATGCCGGTCCAGATCGCATAAGCGGTGCCCAGCGGCAACGTGCGCATGGCCAGCGCCAGTAGCCATACGCTGGCCACCATGCCTATGATCGTGAACGTGGACGGCCAGAACCGGGAAAAGCCGTGCGAATATTTGAGGCCGACCGCCCAGGCGACTTCGAAGCAACCGGCGAGGATAAGGAGAATCCAGGCCATGACAACCTCCGACTGAAAATCCGGGGCTGTCCCCGCGAACGAAGAGAAGGCGAACGGGTCATCCCGCCGCCGGTTCGTTCCGCGCTGAACGAACCGGCGACATTTTAGCAAACCTGGAGGGGCTTACGCGTCGACCTCGAGCCGGTAGCCCACGCCCGTCTCGGTCAGGATGTGCCTCGGCTGAGCCGGATCAACTTCCAGCTTCTGCCGCAAATGTCCCATGTAGATGCGCAGGTAGTGATTGCTATCGACGTGCGACGGCCCCCACACCTCCTTGAGCAATTGGCGGTGCGTCAATACACGGCCGGCGTGGCGCACCAAGGTGACGAGCAGGCGGTACTCGATCGGCGTAAGGTGAACCGCCACGCCGCCACGCGCGACACGACGCCGCACCAGATCGAGTTCGATATCGCCGAAAGCGAACGACTCCCCCTGTCCGTCGCCAACGCTGCCGGCGCGATAATGCCGGCGCAACTGGGCGCGGATGCGCGCCAGCAACTCCGACACGCCGAACGGCTTGCTCAGATAATCGTCGGCCCCTGCGTCGAGCGCCGCGACCTTTTCGCGCTCCTCGCTGCGTGCCGACAGGACGATGATCGGCACCGCGCTCCAGGCGCGCAATTCCCGGATGACCTCGAGTCCATCGATATCGGGCAGCCCCAGGTCGACGATCGCCAGATCCGGCTTGCGCGTGGCCGCCTCGACCAGGCCCTGGCGGCCCGTGCCGGCCTCATGGACCTGCATGCCCTCGGCCTCGAGCGAAGCCCGCAGAAAGCGGCGGATCTGCTTTTCGTCTTCGATGACCACCACCGACGCTGACGGTTCACTCATGTTCGCTTGCGGGAGACTGTGATTCGGCTGGCAACTCGCCCGGCCACGCGGCCACGTCCATCTCGGCCGGCATCGGTTCGATCGGCAAGCTCAGGATAAACCGCGCGCCGCGGCCGGCAAGATTCTCGGCCTTGATTTTACCGCCGTGCGCCTCGGCAATAGCCCGGCAAATTGCCAACCCCAGCCCCACGCCCGGCTTGGCCGACTCGGTTTCACCGCGCGTGAACTTGTCGAATACGCGCGTCTCCATGCCCGGCGGCAGCCCCGGCCCATTGTCGGTAATGGTGGCCAGCACCTGGTCGCCGTCGCGCCGCACGTCGATGTCGATGCTCGAACCCGGCGGCGTGTACTTGGCTGCGTTCTCGAGCAAGTTGGTAAACAAGCGTTCGAGCAGGACGGCGTCGAAATTGAGCAGCGGCAATCCCGGCGCCAGCATCACCTTGACGTGATGCCCGGCCAGCGGCAGCCGGCAAGCCCGCAGCGCCGTGCCGATCACTTCTTCGAGCATCTGCCATTGCTTGTTCAGCGGCACGCCGCCGGCCTGCAGGCGGGCCATGTCCAGCAGATTCGTGACCAGCCCGTTCATGCGCAGCGCTTCTTCGTGCAACGCGTCGATCAATTCGGCGCGCGTCTGATTCGGCAAGTGCTCGTCGCGCGCGAGCATGCTTGCAAAGCCCACGATGGCGGTCAGCGGCGTACGCAGGTCGTGGGAAATCGCCGATAGCAGCGAATTGCGCAAACGCTCGGACTCCATATTGACCAGCGCGTCCTGAGCGATCTCGACGTAATGCACGCGCTCGAGCGCCAGGGCAATCTGCGCGGCAAACGTATCGAGCAGGCGCTGCTGCTCGGGCACCGCCAGCTGGCGGGCGTTCTGGGGCGCCAGCGCGAGCACGCCGCGTGTGCGCATCG
The DNA here is from genome assembly GCF_004297875.1 of Pandoraea sp. Classification (GTDB taxonomy): domain Bacteria; phylum Pseudomonadota; class Gammaproteobacteria; order Burkholderiales; family Burkholderiaceae; genus Pandoraea. The sequence continues at coordinate 7,034 of NZ_SCSK01000007.1, forward strand.
GCGCGCGCAGCGGCACGTACAGCGCATCGGCCGCAGGCAACGTGTCGGTACCCATGCCGGCGGGCTTTTGCTGGTCGTATACCCATTGCGCGACATCCTCGTCCAGATGCGCCGGCAGATGGGCCGGATCGGCGTCCTCGACCGGCTGGCGCACCTTCCCGGCGCTGTCGGGCAGCAACACCGCGACCCTCGCCTGAAACACTTCGCGCACGTGGCGCTCGCCAATCTCCAGAATCTGTGCGGTCGTCAGCGCCGCGGCCAGTTCGCGCGCCATTGCATACATCGCCGCGGTGCGCCGCTCGCGCCAGGTCGCCACACGCGCCTGCAGATGCAGGCTGGTGGTCAGGTGACTGGTCACCAGCGCCACCGTCAGCATCACCGCGAAGGTCAGCAGGTATTGGGTGTCCGAGACCGAAAACGAGAGTTTCGGCGGCACGAAAAAGAAGTCGAACGCCATCACGCTCAGAAACGAGATCAGCACGCTCGGCCCCCGCCCCAGGCGCAGGGCCGCCAGGATCACGCACAGCAAATACAGCATGACGACGTTCGACAGGTCGAGAAACGGCACCAGCGTCGCGGCCACCAATGTCATCGCGCCGCACGCCGCCGCCGCCCAGCCATAAGCCCGCAGCGGGCTGCCCCACCTGGCTTGCGGCATTTCGCCAAAGAGGCCACTCTCGGCGCCCGCCTCCATCCTGGGCGTCTCAGGCGCGTGCTCGAGGTCGCGCCGAATCACATATACGTCGGATTCGGTCGACCGCTGCGCCAGCTGCTCCGACAAGGACTTGCGCCAGAATTGCCAACGCCGGCGGACGGACGACGCGCCGAGCACCAGCTTCGACACGTTACGCACCTGCGCATAGCCGAGCAGCGTCGCCGCCACGTCGGCGCCGTCGAGCGCAGTGGTCTCCGCGCCCAGCTCCTGAGCCAGCTTGAGCGCCCTGATCGCCGGCCCGCGGCGCGACGCCGGCAGGCGCTGCAGACGCGGCGTCTCCACATACACGGCGAGCCAGTCGGCCTTCAGGCTGGCGGCCAGCCTGGCGGCCGCACGCACCAGCGTGGCGGCCTCGGGCCCAGGGCCGACGCACACCAGCAAGCGCTCCCGCGCTTGCCACACGCGACTGATCGATTGGTCGGCGCGATACTCGCGCATCTGCGCGTCGACGCGATCGGCCGTGCGGCGCAACGCCAGCTCACGCAGCGCGATCAGGTTGCCCTTGCGAAAGAAATTGCGGATCGCGTTTTCTGCCTGGTGCGGCAGGTACACCTTGCCCTCACGCAAGCGTTCGACCAACTCCTCGGGCGGCAGGTCGACCAGCTTGACTTCGTCGGCCAGATCGAACACCCGATCGGGCACCGTCTCCCACACGCGAATGCCGGTGATCTGCCCGACCACGTCATTGAGCCGTTCCAGGTGCTGCACGTTGACCGTGGTGTAGACGTCGATGCCGGCGCCGAGCAATTCCTCGACATCCTGCCAGCGCTTGAGATGACGCGAGCCCGGCAGGTTGCTGTGCGCCAGCTCGTCGATCAGCACCACCGCCGGATGGCGGGCCAGCGTCGCGTCCAGGTCGAATTCGCTCATGCGGCGGCCGCGATAATCGACCTGCCGGGGCGCTATCGACTCGAGCCCGTCGAGCAGTCGCGCGGTCTCTTCCCGCCCGTGGGTCTCGACGATCCCGACCACCACGTCGCCGCCCTCGTCGTGCAGTTTGCGCGCGGCCAGCAACATGGCATAGGTTTTCCCCACCCCGGCACAGGCGCCGAAAAATACCTTCAAATGCCCGCGCTGCTGCCTGGCTTCGTCACGCTGCAACTTGTCGAGCAGCTCATCCGGATCGGGGCGTTCCATGAAGTCATGTAATGAGAAAGGGGCCGGGCACGCGGACTAACCGGCCGGTTTCGCGCTGAGCGCGTCGAGCGCGAGATTCAACGCCAGCACATTGACCGTCGGCTCGCCCAGTATGCCCAACTGCCGTCCCGCCGTATAGCGCCGGATCAGCGCCTGCACCTCGCTCAAGGGCAACCGTCTGGCGCGGGCCACGCGAGCGGCCTGATAATCGGCCGCGGCGGGGCTGATCTGCGGATCGAGACCACTGCCGGAGGCGGTCACCAGATCCACCGGTACCGGGGCCGTATTGCCGGGATCGGCCGCGCGCAGCGCCGCGATGCGCGCTTGCGCGGCCGCCACCAGCGCGGGGTTCAGCGGCCCTTCATTGGAGCCGCCCGAGGCGTCGCCGTTGTAGGGCATCGGCGCGGTCGCCGAAAGTCGCCCCCAGAAGTAGCCGGGTTGATCAAAATTTTGACCGATCAACGCCGAGCCGATCGGCTGCCCGTCGCGGTATATCAGGCTGCCTGCGGCCTGCCGCGCAAATGCCGCACGGCCGATGCCGGTTATCAGCAGCGGATACAGCACGCCTGTGAGCAAGCTCAACGCGACGAACAGCGTCGCCATCGGTCGCCAGAGAGTTTTCATGTGAATTCCTAAGCGGGTGCAAAAATCACGTCAAGCCAAACAGGCTCAACACCATGTCGATCAGTTTGATGCCAATGAACGGCACGACGATGCCGCCCAGGCCATAGATCAGCAGATTGCGGCGCAGCAGCGTGGTCGCGCCCAACGGCCGGTAGACCACGCCCTTGAGTGCCAGCGGGATCAGGAAAATGATCACGAGCGCATTGAAAATCACCGCCGACATGATGGCCGAGGCAGGGCTCGCCAGATGCATCACATTGAGCGCATTGAGTTGCGGATAAGTGGTGGCGAACGCCGCCGGAATGATGGCGAAATACTTCGCCACATCATTGGCGATGCTGAAAGTCGTCAGGCTGCCGCGTGTCATCAGCATCTGCTTGCCGATCTCGACGATTTCAATCAGCTTGGTCGGATTCGAATCGAGGTCGACCATGTTCCCGGCTTCCTTGGCCGCCTGCGTGCCGGTATTCATCACCACCGCGACATCGGCCTGCGCGAGCGCCGGCGCGTCGTTGGTGCCATCCCCGGTCATCGCCACGAGCTTGCCCTCGGCCTGGTGCTGGCGAATCGTAGCCAGCTTGGCCTCGGGCGTGGCCTCGGCCAGGAAGTCGTCCACCCCGGCCTCGGCGGCAATCGCGGCGGCGGTCAGGCGGTTGTCGCCCGTCACCATGATTGTCTTGATCCCCATGCGGCGCAGTTCGGCAAAGCGCTCCCGGATACCGCCCTTGACGATATCCTTGAGCTCGATCACGCCAAGCACGCGCGCACCTTCCTCGGTGTGCTCAGCCACCACCAGCGGCGTGCTGCCGCGCCGCGCCACGTCGTCGACCGCCGCCGCCACCGGGCCCGGATAAGTGCCGCCGGCCGCCAGCACGTATTGGCGTACGGCGTCGGCCGCTCCCTTGCGGATCCTGCGCTCGGCCAGATCGACGCCGCTCATGCGCGTTTGCGCCGTAAACGGGATGAACACGGCATGCAGCGCGTTCATTTCCCGCTGCCGCAAATTGAAGCGCTGCTTGGCCAACACGACGATACTGCGCCCTTCGGGGGTTTCGTCGGCAAGCGAGGCCAACTGGGCGGCATCGGCCAGCGCTTGCTCGGTCACGCCCGGGGCCGGAAAAAATCCGGATGCCTGGCGATTGCCCAGCGTGATCGTGCCGGTCTTGTCCAGCAACAGCACATCGACGTCGCCAGCGGCTTCTACCGCCCGCCCGGATGTGGCGATCACGTTCGATTGCATCATGCGGCTCATGCCGGCCACGCCAATGGCCGATAGCAGCCCGCCGATGGTGGTCGGTATCAGGCACACGAGCAACGCGACCAACACAGTGATCGTCACCGGCGCACCCAGCCTGGTGACTTCGACACTGAACAGCGAGAACGGCAGCAGCGTGGCCGTGGCCAGCAGCAGCACGATCGTCAAGGCCACCAGCAGAATGGTCAGGGCGATCTCATTGGGCGTCTTTTGGCGCTTGGCGCCCTCGACCATGGCGATCATGCGATCAAGGAACGATTCGCCGGGATTGGCCGTCACGCGCATCACCAGCCAATCGGACAGCACGCGCGTGCCACCGGTCACCGCCGTGAAATCGCCGCCCGACTCTCGGATCACCGGCGCCGATTCGCCGGTGATGGCGCTCTCGTCGATCGATGCGACACCGTCGATGACTTCACCATCGGCCGGCATCGTATCGCCCGCCTCGACCAGCACGCAATCGCCTTTGCGCAGGCTGGCGCTGTCGATCATCATAATTTCATCGTCGCGCGCGGCACCATTGATCTTCTTGGCCGGAACGTTCTTCTTGGCGTGCCGCAGCGAAGCCGCCTGCGCCTTGCTGCGGCCCTCGGCCAGCGCCTCGGCGAAATTGGCGAACAGCACCGTGAACCACAGCCACAGGGCCACCGCGAGAATAAAGCCGGACGACGCCTCGCCACGGCCGGCGATGGCCATGCCCAGCAGCGCCGTGGTCAGGATGCTGCCGACAAAGACGACAAACATCACCGGATTACGGGCTTGCACCCGCGGGTCGAGTTTGCGGAACGAATCGACGACTGCGGCACGCAAGATCGACGCATCGAACATGGCGCGCGCAACGGACTTCGACGGCAGCGTGGCACCCGTCGTGGATGATTGATTCATGACACTCCTCAGATTCAGTGCACGCCGAGCATCTGCAAATGCTCAGCGATCGGGCCCAGGGCCAGGGCCGGCACATACGTCAACGCGCCGACCAACAGCAGCGTGCCCAGCAGCAGCACGACGAACAGCGGCCCATGCGTGGGCAAGGTGCCGCTCGTCGGGGCGATGCGCTTCTTGCGCGCGAGCGCGCCGGCCATCGCCAGCACCGGCACGATCACCCACATGCGGCCGAACCACATCGCGATTGCCAGCGTCACGTTATAGAAAGGCGTATTGGCCGACAGGCCCGCGAATGCGCTGCCGTTGTTGTTGGCGGCCGAGCTGAAGGCGTACAGGATTTCCGAAAAGCCGTGCGTGCCCGGGTTGGCCACGCCGGCCTTGCCGGCACCGACCAGCACGGCAAGCGAGGTGCCGAGCAACACCAGCAGCGGCGTCATCAGGACGGCCACCGACACCATCTTCATTTCGAACGACTCGATTTTCTTGCCGAGGTACTCCGGCGTGCGGCCGATCATCAGTCCGGCCACGAAAACCGCCAGCATGGCGAACACCAGCATGCCGTAGAGCCCCGAGCCGACGCCGCCGAAAATCACCTCGCCCAGCTGGATCAGCAACAGCGGCACCATGCCGCCCAGCGGCGTGAACGAGTCATGCATGCCGTTGACCGCGCCGCACGATGCGGCCGTCGTCACGGTGGCGAACAGGCCCGTGTCGACGATGCCGAAACGCGCTTCCTTGCCCTCCATATTGCCGCCCGGCTGCAACGCGCTGACGCTCTGATCGGCGCCGGCCGCGCTCAACAGCGGATTGCCGGCCTGCTCCGCGCTGATCGTCAGACAGGCCGCGCCGGTAAACGCGATCGTCATCGCCGCCAGAATCGCCAGGCCCTGACGCCTGTCGCCGATCATGCGGCCCAGCGTATGGCATAAGCCGGCCGGGATCAGGAAAATCGCCAGCATCTCCAGAAAGTTGGACAGCGGCGTCGGGTTCTCGTACGGGTGCGCTGAATTTGCGTTGAAGAAGCCGCCTCCGTTGGTACCGAGCATCTTGATCGCCTCCTGCGAGGCGACCGGTCCCATCGGCAATAGCTGCGTGCCCGTCACCGCCGGCGTGCTGACCGGTTTGCCCGCGGCATCGAGCACGGGGTTGCCGGCCGCGTCCAATTTCGGCTGGTCGTAATGCGTGGCCTGCAACGTCGACACCGTCTGGTATCGATCGAAGTTCTGAATCACGCCCTGACTCATCAGCAGCACAGCCAGCCCGATCGACAGCGGCAGCAGGATATATGCGGTGATACGCGTCAGATCGACCCAGAAGTTGCCGATGGTCTGCACCGTATGGCGGGCGAAGCCGCGAATCAACGCGATCACCACGGCTATCCCGGTCGCGGCGGAGAGGAAATTCTGCACCGCCAGACCGAGCATCTGCGTGAGGTAAGTCATGGTGGTCTCGCCGCTATAGCCCTGCCAATTCGTGTTGGTGACGAAACTCACCGCTGTATTGAACGACGAATCGGGGCTGATGGACCCCAGGCCTTGCGGATTGAGCGGCAGCCAGCCCTGCCAGCGCTGCAGCACATAGACGGCCAGCGCCCCCAGCGCGTTGAAGCCGATCAGCGCAACCGCATAGACGCGCCAGTTCATCTCCTGCGTCGGATCGATGCCGCAGGCGCGGTACAGGCCGCGCTCGAAGCCGCCGAACCAGCGATTGACGCGCGACTCGCCGCCAATCACTGCCGCCATGTAGGCGCCCAGCGGCTTGGCGAGCGTCAGCAGCACCAGCAGATAAGCGCCGAGTTGCAACCATGCGTTAGTCGTCATGCGAGTTTCTCCGGCCAAAACAGCGCATAAACGAGATACACAAGCAGCAGCAACGTGAGTGTGCCGCTGATCAAATACATCCAGTTCATCGCTTGCCCTCCGCGCTGCCAAACAGCGCCACCAGCCAAACGGTGAGCGCTGCGAAGAGCACCAGTAAGCCGAGATAGATCCAGTCCATAGCCTTGTCCACGTTTCTCGATAAGCGGTCGACACAGCAGCCCACGCAACTCGGCAAATGGGTCGCCACGACCAATGTCAGGACGATATCGAGCCAGGCGTAAAGATAGGGATAATTTCGACGGGCGCGGCGTAAAAAAGCCGTAAACGCCGGAGACCGGCCAGACGCGGCCCGGCGTTACAGCGCCACTAGCGCATCGAGCAGCGCCGCGTAATCGCCGGCGCCGGGGGCGCTGTTATCGAAATGAAGGAGTTCAGGATAGGTAACCGCGTCGGGCGCGAATCGCCGCTGGCGATATTCGTCCCAATGCGCCAATTTATAGGCGTCATGCGGATTGCCGCGGGCGCTGATGCGCGCGCGTGCCAGCGCCTCGGGCAAATGGACCCACAGCACCCGCCATCGCACGTCGGCCCCGATGCCCAGCCAGGCACGATCGAACAGCTGGCGATTCTTGATTTCTCGCGACAGGGGCCCGACCACCAGGACGTTCACGCCAAGAGTCAGATTCTCGCGGGCGGTGTCGAGCAGGCCGGCATACTCCGGGTCGCGCAGCAACCGCAGGTAGGTCGGGCTGTCGCGATCGTTCGGGTCGCCGGTCAATGCGCCCATCACCGCGGCGCTGTAATTGCCGTACAGGGTGTCCTTGTCAAGCAGGCAAAAGGATTCGCCGGTTCGCTGCATCAGCGGGCCGATCAGGCGCTTGGCCAGCGTCGTCTTGCCGGTGCCGGCGTGGCCGCAAAAGAAGACGAGCCGAGCCATGGCGAGGCCTAATTCAGCGCGCTGGCCAGCTTGCGGCGCCAGGCGGCGACCCGCTCGGGCTCGCCCATCAGGTCGAACACCGACAACATCGTCTTGCGCGCCGCGTCGTCGCCGAAACCGCGGTCGCGCTGCACGATCGCCAGCAACTGCTCGAGCGCCGGCTCGAATTCGCGCGCGGCGATATGGCGATTGGCCAGGTCGAATCTGGCCTGCAAATCGTCCGGGTGAGCGGCCACGCGCTGCGCCAGGGTGGCCGGATCGGGCAAGGCTTCGGCCTGCTCGGCAGCCGAGAGCTGCGTCTGCAGCGCGGTAAAGCGAGCATCGTAACCGCCGGTGATCTTCGGCGACAGTAGGGCGATCTCTTGCCGGGCGGCGTCGAGCCTGTCCTGATTCAACAACAGTTCGATCAAATCGAGCCGAGCCTCGTCATGCCCCGGATCGAGCGCCAAGGCCGCCTGCAGCGCTTCCAGTGCGGTCTCGGGGTCGCCGTCGGCAAGCGCCGCCTTGGCCCGGCGACGCTCGATTTCACTGGGGTCGGGCACCAGGCGGTCGAGGAAAGCGCGCAGCTGCCCCTCCGGTAAAGCGCCGACGAATTGATCGACCATCGCGCCGTCGACGAATGCCGCGACAAAGGGGATGCTGCGTACGCCGAAGCGCATCGCCAGTTCCTGATTTTCGTCGGAATTGATCTTGACCAGTTTCCAGCGCCCGCCGTCCGCCGCTTCGAGTTTTTCCAGCAGCGGGCCGAGCGCCCGGCAGGGGCCGCACCATGGCGCCCAGAAATCCACCAGCACCGGAACCCGATGCGACGCTTCGATCACGTCGATTTCAAAATTGGCTTGATTGGTATCGATCATGCATGCTCCATTGCCTTGCAACACAATAATTCAAAGCTGCCGTTGCGCAATCCGGCCGATGCCACTGCGTCGCCCGTCAGCGGCGCTCCGGCAGCGGGATCCATTCGGTCTCGCCGGGCACCTGCCCCATGCGCTGCGCCTGCCAGTCGGCCTTGGCCGCTTCGATGCGCGCGCGATCGGACGAGACGAAATTCCACCAGATGTAGCGCTCGCCGTCGACTGGCTCGCCACCCAGCAACATCAGGCGCGCCGCGCGGCCGGGGGCCGCCGTGACAGTCACGCTCAGGCCGGGCGCGAGCACACCCAGGCGCTGCGGCGGCAGCGCCCGGGCGTCGACCGTCACGTCGCCATCGACCACATAGAGGCCTCGCTCGGCATGCTCGGGCGGCACTTCGAACGATGCTCCCGCCTGCATCTCGACGGCCACGTACAGCGTGCCGGAAAAAACCCGCACAGGCGATTGCCTGCCGTAGGCGTTGCCGGCGATCACGCGCAGGCGCACCCCTGGCAGATCGATCTCGGGCAGAGTTGCCGCCGGATGATGCGAGAATGCAGGTTCGGTTTGTTCGTCCGCGCGCGGCAGCGCGACCCAGGTCTGAATGCCGTGCACCGGCCCGCCCGACTCACGCACATCGGCCGGCGTGCGCTCGGAATGCACGATGCCGCGCCCGGCAGTCATCCAATTGACATCGCCCGGGCGGATACGCTGCTCGCTGCCCAGGCTGTCGCGGTGCATGATTTCGCCCTCGAACAGATACGTGACCGTCGCCAGACCGATATGCGGATGCGGGCGCACGTCCATGCCCTGCCCCGCACTCAGCGTGGCAGGCCCCATATGATCGAAGAAAATGAATGGCCCGACCGTCTTGAAAGGCATGCCGGGCAACGAGCGCTGCACGGTAAATGCGCCGATGTCGCTAGTATGAGGCTTGAGCACGGCCAGAAAAGGTTGTGTCATATCGAGCTCCCGGAGGCGAGGATTGTAAACCGCATCCTATAATTGTTCAGTCAGCCGTTGAATTGCAAGCCCGGACACCATGAACAAAGCTTTTGTCAAAGAGAATGATAACGACGATGACGATCTGGAATTCGCCGCACCGGAAATTCCGGCCGGCGCGAAGAATTACATCACGCCGGCCGGCTACCAGCGCCTGAAGGACGAGTTGCTGCACCTGATCGATGTCGAGCGCCCTGAGGTCGTGCGCATCGTTTCGTGGGCCGCTTCCAATGGCGACCGCTCCGAGAATGGCGACTACATCTACGGCAAGCGCCGACTGCGTGAAATCGACCGCCGCATTCGTTTTCTCACCAAGCGGCTGGACCTGGCGGAAGTCGTGGATACGCGGCGCCAGGAAAACCAGGACCAGGTTTTCTTTGGCGCACGGGTCCATTACGCCGACGGAGCCGGCAACGAGCATACGATCATGATCGTCGGGGTCGATGAAGTCGATCTCGAGCGCGGTCACGTCAGTTGGGTATCGCCGATCGCGCGGGCGCTCACCAAGGCGCGCGTGGGCGACACCATTTCGCTGCGCACGCCCGGTGGCGTCGAGCAAATCGAGATACTGGACGTCAGCTACCCGGTTCTGGCGGCGTAGCCGTCGCTCAGTATTCGCCGCGATCGCGCGTCACGCGCATCGCATGAGCGGCATGCAGCTCTTCCTGGTGCCGCTCGCCGGGCCGCTCGCGGGCCACGCGAATCACGTCCGGATTGGTGCGCACGCGCCGCATCACATTGGCCAAATGAACGCGGTCGGATACCTGGATGATAAAGCGCAGCTGCGCGGACTCCTGTGGCATCACATCGTCCATCGCGATGTGCACGATGTTGGCGTCCGACGCGGTGATGTCAGCCGCCACCCGGGCAAACACGCCGCGGTTGTGACGCACCAGAATCCTGATCGCCACATCGAACAGCCGCCCCGGTTGCGGCGACCATGCGACGTCGATCCAGCGCGTCGGATCCTTGCGGTGAATGCGGCGCGCCACGCGGCAGTCGGTGGTGTGAATCGCCATGCCCATGCCGATGCCGATGTAGCCCATGATGTTATCGCCCGGAATCGGGCGGCAGCAGGGCGCAAACTGTACCGACATGCCCTCGGTGCCGGTGATCAGCACCGGCGCGCTCACCGCCTCTTCCAGGCGCAGCGCCTCGGCCTCGTCCAGCGTTTCGTTCTCGCCATCCTTGCCGCTGATCAGCACGGCCAGGCGCTTGGCCATCACCGCGGCCACGCGGCGCCCCAGACCGATATCGGCGAAGATCTCCTGGCGATCCTTGTTACCCGTCCATTGCGCCAGCTTGTCCCAGATTTCCTGGCTGATTTCGGCCACGTTGAGCCCGTAGCTCTTGAGCGCCTGTTCGACCAGCCGCTCACCCAGTTGTACCGACTCGCCAAAGCGCATTGTTTTGAGGTAATGGCGAATCGCCGAGCGGGCCTTGCCGGTGCGCACGAACCCCAGCCATGCCGGATTCGGCTTCGAGTACGGTGCGGTAATGACTTCGATGATGTCGCCGTTTTTCAGCTCGGTACGCAAAGGCAGCAATTCATTGTTGACCTTCACGGCGACGCACTGATTGCCCAGATCACTGTGCACCGCATAAGCGAAGTCCAGCGCGGTGGCCCCGCGCGGCAGCGCCAGAATGCGCGCCTTCGGCGTAAACACGTACACCGCGTCGGGGAACAGGTCGATCTTGACGTGCTCGAGAAACTCGGTGGAATCGCCCGTTTCGCTTTGGATATCGAGCAGCGACTGCAGCCACTGGTGCGCGTGCTTCTGCACATCGTTCATGTCGGCGCCGCCGTTCTTGTAAAGCCAGTGCGCCGCCACCCCGGCCTCGGCAATCTGGTGCATGCGGCGCGTGCGGATCTGACACTCGATCGGCGTGCCGAACGGCCCGACCAGGGTCGTATGCAGCGATTGATAGCCATTGAGCTTCGGAATCGCGATGTAATCCTTGAACTTGCCGGGCACCGGCTTGTAGAGCCCGTGCAAAATGCCAAGCGCCATATAACACTGCACGTTGGCCTCGACCACCACCCGAAAGCCATACACGTCGAGCACCTGCGAAAACGACAGCTGCTTTTCCCGCATCTTGTTGTAGATGCTGTAGAGGGTCTTCTCGCGCCCGTAGACCTCGGCCTTGACGCCGCCTTCCTTGAGCGCCTTCTGAACCGCGTCGAGGATCTTGCCGACCACTTCGCGGCGATTGCCGCGCGCGGCCTTGACCGCCTTGTCGAGCGTCGCGTAACGGCGCGGATAGTAATTGGCGAAGCTCAGATCCTGCAGCTCGCGGTAGGTATTGTTCAAACCCAGCCGATTGGCAATCGGCGCATAGATATCGAGCGTCTCGCGCGCTACGCGCCGGCGCTTCTCCATGGCCGTCACGCCCAGCGTGCGCATGTTGTGCAGGCGGTCGGCCAGCTTGACGAGAATCACCCGTACGTCGCGCGCCATCGCCAGCAGCATCTTGCGAAAGCTCTCGGCCTGCGCTTCCTCGCGGCTGCGGAACTCCATCTTGTCGAGCTTGGACAGGCCATCGACCAGTTCGGCGACTTTCGGGCCGAACCGCTCGGCCAGCTCGGCCTTGGTCACGCCCTGATCTTCCATCACGTCGTGCAGCAACGCGGCCATCACCGATTGCGGGTCGAGCTTCCACTCGGCGCAGATCTCGGCCACCGCCACCGGATGCGTGATGTAAGGCTGGCCGCTCTGACGGTATTGCCCCAGATGCGCTTCATCGCTGAAGTGGAACGCTTCCTTGATCTGAGCCAGATCGCTGCTTTTCAGGTATGCACTGAGCAGCCCCTTGAGGCGGGCGATCGATACGACCTCCGGCTTGCGGGGTTGCTCGGGTGTTGCGGTGGGGCCAAAAAGATGACGATACGACTGCTCGAGCAGCGCGTCGATGTACAGGCGGGTCGAGCTTTCGCTCTTCTTTTTCTTCTCGACCGGCGCAATATCGGGGGCCGGAGATTTCGCGGTACTCATGCTTGCACCTGCATCGGTCGGCCCTCGGATTGACTACGAGCGATGACCAGTCGTCAGACCGGGACTTTCTTCAGCATTTCGACGCCGACTTGCCCGCTGGCGATTTCACGCAACGCGATCACGGTCGGCTTGTCCTTGCTGTCGACCTTCGGCGTGTGCCCCTGCGCCAGCTGGCGCGCGCGATAGGTTGCGGCAAGCGCCAGCTCGAAGCGGTTCGGGATTTTCTTCAGGCAGTCTTCAACGGTAATTCGGGCCATAACGGTATTCCTTCTCAAGATGTGCGTATTTTAGCTCAGCCGGCAAGTTCACGCGCCGGCCGCTCAAAGTCTTGCGAATTCTGCTTCTCGCGATGCCTGCGAGTGTGTCTTGCAGCAATCGCTTATTCCGTCGCCTGGGGCGAATGAATGCCCAATTGAATAAACAGGTCCTCGTGACGCGCGCGCTGCGAAGCGACCCGCAAACGCGTGGCAGTCACCACGCTTTGCAGCTCGCCCAGTGCGCGTGAGAATTCCTCGTTGATCAGCACATAATCGGCTTCGCCCGCATGCGCCATTTCGCCGCCTGCGGCCAGCAGGCGCCGCGCGATCACATTCGGCTCGTCCTGCCCGCGCTTTTTCAGGCGCTCCTCGAGCGCAGCGATCGACGGTGGCAAAATAAAAATGCCTACTGCGTTGCGGAATTGCTTGCGTACCTGCTGCGCGCCTTGCCAGTCGATCTCCAGCAGCACGTCACGGCCTTCGCTCATCTGCTCTTCGATCCACAAGCGCGATGTCGCGTAATAGTTGCCATGCACCTCGGCGCTTTCGAGAAACTCGCCCGCGCGCCGGCGCCGCAGGAATTCCTCGACGCTGACGAAATGATAGGCCTGGCCATCCTGCTCGCCGGGGCGAGGCGCTCGCGTGGTGAACGACACCGACAGGCAAATATCCGGATCCTGCGCAAGCAGCGCGTTGACCAGCGTCGATTTGCCGGCGCCCGACGGCGCCACCACCATGAACAGGTTGCCGGGATAATCCCGGTGCTCGGAAGCCTCGTGCGGGATATCGTGCTTGATCTCGTGCTTCATCGCTCACTCCAGGTTCTGCACTTGCTCGCGCATCTGCTCGATGAACAATTTCAGTTCCATCGACGCATCGGCCAGTTCTTTCGAAGCGGCTTTCGAGCCCAGCGTATTGGCCTCGCGATTGAGCTCCTGCATCATGAAGTCGAGCCGCTTGCCGAGCTGGCCGCCTTTGTCGAGCAGGTGCCGCGTCTCCTTCAGATGCGTGTCGAGCCGGGTCATTTCCTCGGCCACGTCGATGCGCACGCCATACATCGTCACTTCCTGGCGAATCCGCTCGGCCACTTCCTCCTTGCTGATGCCAGGCGTGCCGTCGGGCAACGCCAGCCCCAAGGCCTCCTGCAAGCGATCGACGATTTTCTGTTGATGGCGCGCGATCAGATCCGGCACCAGCGGCTGCAGGCCCACGAGAATCGCCTCCATCTTCGCGATGCGATCGAGCAGCATCACCTTGAGCTGCGCGCCCTCGCGCTGGCGCACTTCAATCAGATCGTCGAGCGCCGCCTTGCCGCACTCGATCACCGCATCGCGCAGCATGTCGGCCGTCAGATCCTGCTCGCCGAGCACGCCCGGCCAGCGCAGAATTTCGCCGGTGCGCATGCGCTCGGCATCGGGAAACACCGCCAGTACCTGCTGCTCGAGCGCGGCCAGTTGCACCAGCGTGTCGCGGTTGACCTCTCCCGAGAGCAAATTCTCGCCGCGTTGCACATTCACGCGAATGTCCACCTTGCCGCGCGACAGGCGCGCGGTCAGCGACTCGCGCAGCGCGGGCTCGCATGCCCGGCATTCTTCAGGCATGCGGAAAGCCAAATCGAGAAAGCGCGAGTTGACGGTACGCAGCTCCACCGACACGCTCAGGTTATGCGCCGTGCCCGCGAGCCCGGCCACTGCGATCTCGCGGGTCGCGCTCGCGTAGCCGGTCATGCTGTAAAGATTTTTTTCTTTCATTGGAAAATCCGAAAAGCACCGCGGCGCGGCGCTTTCATGGAGAGCGTTGACAAGCGTCGATTATCGCACTTTCCGGTTTTGCCTCCGCCAAAACGTCGCGGCGCGGTGCGCCGGCGCGCGCACGCAGCGCGTTTGGCGCTACCATTGGCCTATTTTCTCTTGCCGGATACCTTCATGACCTCTGCTGCAATGCCACCTTCTTCCCGCCCCGACGGCCGCCCCGCCGATGCCATGCGCCCGGTGCGCATCACGCGCCGATACACCAAGTACGCCGAGGGCTCGGTACTGATCGAGTTCGGTGAAACCAAGGTCATCTGCACGGCCAGCGTGGCGGAAAAGGTGCCGCCCTTCCTGCGTGACAAAAACCAGGGTTGGCTTACCGCGGAATATGGCATGCTGCCGCGCGCCACCCACACACGCGGCGATCGCGAGGCCGCGCGCGGCAAGCAAAGCGGCCGCACCCAGGAAATCCAGCGCCTGATCGGCCGCGCACTGCGCGCCGTGTTCGATCTCGAAAAATTCGGCCAGCGTACGCTGCACCTCGACTGCGACGTGATCCAGGCCGATGGCGGCACCCGCACCGCCTCGATCACCGGCGCCTTCGTCGCGGCGCACGACGCTGTCACCGAACTGCTGGCCAGCGGCCAGCTCGCCGAGTCGCCGATCCGCGATTTCGTCGCCGCCGTGTCAGTGGGCATTCATCGCGGCGTGCCCGTGCTCGACCTGAACTACCTCGAAGACTCCGACTGCGACACCGACATGAACGTCGTCATGACCGGCGCCGGTGGCTTCGTCGAAATCCAGGGCACCGCCGAGGGCGAGCCGTTCACGCGCCAGCAGAGCGACACGCTGCTGGATCTGGCGAGCACCGGCATTGGCCAGCTCGTCCAACTGCAAAAACAAGCCCTGGGATTGCTGTGACATGCTGGACCGCATCGTATTGGCCTCCAATAACCCAGGCAAACTGCGCGAATTCGACGCGCTGTTCCAGCCGCTGGGCATCGAACTGGTACCGCAAGGCGCGCTCGGCGTGAGCGAGGCGGACGAGCCGCACGTGACCTTCATTGAAAATGCGCTGGCCAAGGCGCGCCACGCCAGCGCCGCCACCGGCCTGCCGGCCCTGGCCGACGATTCCGGCCTGTGCGTCGCGGCGTTGCATGGCGCGCCCGGCGTCCATTCGGCGCGTTATGCGAGCCTCGTCGGCAAAGCCAAGTCCGACGCCGCCAACAACGCACATCTGATCGAGCAACTCGCCGCGCACCCCAGCCCCGGCGAGCGCGCCGCCTGCTACTACTGCGCGCTGGTGCTGGTGCGGCGTGCCGACGATCCGCTGCCGATCATTGCCGAAGGCCGCTGGGACGGGCAGATCGTCGACCTCGCGCGCGGCACCCACGGCTTCGGCTACGATCCGCACTTTTTCATTCCGGCACTCGGCCAGACCGCGGCCGAACTATCGCCCGACGTAAAAAACGAAGTCAGTCATCGCGCCCGTGCGCTGCGCCAACTGATCGACAAACTGGGGCAAACGACGTGAGCATGACTACCCCGGTGCAGAATTTCCTGCGGCCCGGCCAGCTCAAGCTGCCGGCCCTGCCACCGCTGTCGCTGTACGTGCATTTCCCGTGGTGCGTGCGCAAATGCCCGTACTGCGATTTCAATTCGCACGAGTGGAAGGGCGAAGGCGGCAGCACCGCATTCCCCGAATCAGCCTATCTCGACGCCCTGCGCCAGGATCTCGAACACAGCCTGCCGATGGTGTGGGGGCGGCTGGTGCACACCGTGTTCATCGGCGGCGGCACGCCCAGCCTGCTGTCGGCCGCCGGGCTCGATCGCCTGCTCTCGGACATCCGCGCGCTGCTGCCGCTCGACGCCGACGCCGAAGTCACGCTCGAAGCCAACCCCGGCACCTTCGAGGCGGAGAAATTCCGCAGCTTTCGCGCCAGTGGCGTCAACCGCCTGTCGATCGGCATCCAGAGCTTCAACGATCGCCACCTGCAGGCGCTCGGGCGCATTCACGATGCCACCGAGGCCCGCCACGCGATCGACATCGCGCAGCGTCATTTCGATAACTTCAACCTCGATCTGATGTTCGCGCTGCCCTCGCAGACCCTGGCCGAATGCCGGCAAGATGTCGAAACGGCGTTGAGCTTCGCGCCGCCGCACCTATCCCTCTATCACCTGACGCTCGAACCCAATACGCTGTTCCATAAATATCCGCCCAGCCTGCCCGACGAAGATGCCGCGGCCGACATGCAGGAATGGATTCACCAGCGCACTGCCGAGGCAGGCTTCGCGCATTACGAGGTTTCCGCCTATGGTCAGCCGCACCGGCAATCGCGCCACAATCTGAACTACTGGCGTTTCGGCGATTATCTCGGCATCGGCGCCGGCGCGCACGGCAAACTGTCGTTCCCGCATCGCATCGTGCGCCAGGTACGGCACAAGCATCCGCAGCAATACATCGCGCAGTGCGCGGCCGGCACGCCACTGCAGGAAGAACATGAAGTCAGCGTGCAGGAACTGCCGTTCGAATTCATGTTGAACGCCCTGCGCCTGACCGAAGGCGTGCCTACCGACACTTTCGCCGACCGCACCGGCCTGTCGGTCGCGCAGATCGCCAAACCGCTGGCGACAGCCGTCGCCAAGGGATTGCTGGTCGACGATCCAGGCCGCATCGCGCCCACCCCGCTCGGCCTGCGTTTTCTCAACGACCTGCAGGCACTGTTCCTGTCGTCCTGAACCGCTCGACGCGGGCAAAAAAAATGGCGACGCGCGCGCCGCCGGCCCGCTTGCGGTTACAATAGCGCCCTCGGAGGGCTGGCAGAGCGGTTGAATGCACCGGTCTTGAAAACCGGCAAGGCTTCACGGCCTTCGTGGGTTCGAATCCCACGCCCTCCGCCATCCCGCTTCGATCGTCCTCGTTCCGGCCTCTCGTTTGCCCGCCTCTCGCTGAAAGACCATGCCGATTCGCGACGATGAAATCGAGCTCTCCGCGTCGCCCCAACGCGTGTTCTGAAGATCACCGCTCGGGTAGCGGCCAGGTCACGGCACTCATTCACCGACCATCGCCGGCGCGGGACGATGATGAAAACGATACCAACGTCGACGCAGGACGAGCCGCTCGCTGTCGCCCGGCCCAATTCCGGATTTGGTTACATATTTGGCTGTCTGACGCAGCGCAGTGCCCGCTTGCCCAACACCCCATGTTGCGCCACCGCATTCGAGGCATTGGCGGGTTCACTCTGTTTTATTTATTGGAGTGCCGTCTATTTTGCACCGCAGCAAAACGAGCCGGCGCGCGGCGCAACAATCGAGGTTTGGATACCGATCCATCTTCGCGTTTTCCCTGATTGCAGATAATACCGGTCGCTGTTGAAGTGGAGTCGAGCCCTTACCACGCGAGGTGAAACATGGGTATCCGCTGGGAATTTCCGCATTCGCATAGCCGGGTTGGGACGTTCAAACGCGCATTGCCGCCCGAGAGAATCGCACAGCAGCGCGAGCAGTTGTTCCTGCGCGTGGCTGTTACCGCCGTCAGTTGTTTTATTGTCGGGTTCCTGCTGCTGGACATCGCCGCGGCTGTCTCGTCCTAGCGACGACCTTCGCACTGTCAGGTTTCGCTCGCTGCCGTCGAGGTGCCCGCGCCTCGGGTCGGCGGTGTGGCGTGCCGATCGGAAGCCGCGTGGCTTCCAGGCTTTCATACGACACCCGCTATCGCGGGTGTTTTCATTTGGCCTTCCGTAACGCATGCCGGAAATCGGCATCCGCGATGAACCTAAAAAAAAGCGCCCGGTCAGGGCGCTTTCAACGAGCGACTAATCAATCGCGCTGCGGCGATCTCACCGCGGCGCCGGCACGTCCGGCAGCGTCGGCCGTGTCTCCAGCGCATGACGAATCAGCGCTTCGACACTGGCGCGCTCCTCGCCGGCCAGCGGCAGGCGCGGCAGGCGCACGTGTTCGGTGCCCAGGCCCACCATGGCTTCGGCCAGCTTGATGTTCTGCACCAGCTTGGCCGACACATCGAGCTTGAGCAGCGGCGCGAACCAGCGATAGATCGCGCGCGCCTCTTCCAGCCGACCGGCCTTGAGCAAGCGATAGATCACCACGGTCTCGCGCGGGAAGGCGCAAACCAGGCCGGCGACCCAACCGTGGCCGCCCATCAGGATCGCTTCCATCGCTAGGTTGTCGACACCGCACAGCAGGCTGTAGCGATCGCCCACCACATTGATCAGGTCGGTAATGCGGCGCACATCGCCGCACGATTCCTTGATCGCGACGAATTTGGGCTCGCTTGCCAGTTCGGCGAACATATCCGGTGTCACGTCCACGCCATAGGCCAGCGGGTTGTTGTAGACCATGATCGGCAGCGGGCTGGCTTCGGCCACGGTGCGAAAATGGTTGAGCGTCTCGCGGCGGTCCGACAGATAGCGCAGCCCCGGTAGCACCATGTAGCCGGCCGCGCCGTGCCTGGCGCCTTCGGTCACCTGGCGGCACCCGTCGAGCGTGCTGTTCTCGGCCACCGTCAGCAAGACCGGCACACGACCGGCCGCGGCGTCGACCGCCACGTCAAGCACCGTCAATTTTTCGTCGAGCGAGAGCGTCGAGGCCTCGCCCAGGGAGCCGCATACGATGATCCCGTCGACGCCGGCGTCGATCTGCGCTTCGATATTCTTTTTCGTGCCGGCACGGTCTATGCTGTAATCAGCATTGAATTTTGTCGTGACCGCAGGCAGTACACCTTCCCACAAATGCGTCATCGTTGCTCTCCAGAATGTGACGTGATGGTGAAAAAATTATAGGAAACGCGAGCGCCTCTGTCTTGCATCGATGGCGCGCATTCGATGAGCATCTCGGCACAATCGATGCGTCACAGGCAATACAGATGCCGTTTTGCTCAATGACCTCTGCAATACACGAATGCCGGAACGCCACATGCCAGAATCGGCATGATGCGCTACGATGCAGGCCAACCCACGGCGCGGGGCGCCGCTTTAGCCGCGCGACCGGGTTGCGCCGGTGCAACCCGGTCGCGCCGGAATGATGGGCGACCAGCCCCTGGCAACGCAGGCATTATGCAGAAATCGTCACCCCCGCGAACGAGAATGAGCAAGACGCGCAGCGCTGGCTGACCTACGATAGCCCTTATGAAAACCTTAACCGTTATCGACTCCCATACCGGCGGCGAACCGACCCGCCTGGTCACCGCCGGCGGCCCCGATCTGGGCAGCGGCCCGCTGCGAGAGCGGCTGGCGATCTTCCAGCGCGACTTCGACCGGATTCGCGCCGGCATCGTCAACGAGCCGCGCGGCTCTGACGTCATGGTCGGCGCGCTGCTGTGCGAGCCGCACGATCCAAGCTGCTCGGCCGGCGTGATTTTTTTCAACAACGTCGGCTTTCTCGGCATGTGCGGCCACGGCACCATCGGCCTGATCGCATCGCTGGCCTATCTTGGCCGCATTGCGCCGGGCGCGCATCGCGTCGAGACGCCAGTAGGCGTGGTCGAGGCCGAGTTGCATGCCGACGGCAGCGTCACCGTGCATAACGTGCCGGCCTGGCGCTACCGTCATGCCGTGCCACTAGACGTGCCGGGCCACGGCCGCGTGCATGGCGACGTGGCCTGGGGCGGCAACTGGTTCTTCCTTGTCGCCGACCACGGCCAGACGCTCGAATTCCGCAACGTCGATGCGCTGACGGACCACACCTGGGCGATACGCCAGGCCCTCGATGCCAACGGCATCACGGGTGCCGAAGGCGCGCTGATCGATCACATCGAACTGTTCGCCGATTCGCCCAAACCCGGCATCGATAGCCGCAATTTCGTACTGTGCCCCGGCAAGGCCTACGACCGCTCGCCCTGCGGCACCGGCACCAGCGCCAAAGTGGCCTGTCTGGCCGCCGACGGCAAGCTCGCGCCGGGCGCGACCTGGCGCCAGGAGAGCATTATCGGCAGCGTGTTCGAAGCCAGCTATGCGCTCGATGCGACGCTGCCTGCCGGGCAAGTGCTGCCGAGTATTCGCGGCACCGCGCACATCAGCGCGCAGGCCACCCTGATATTCGCCGACGACGATCCTTTCGCCTGGGGCATTCAG
Organism: Pandoraea sp.; assembly: GCF_004297875.1. GTDB lineage: Bacteria > Pseudomonadota > Gammaproteobacteria > Burkholderiales > Burkholderiaceae > Pandoraea. The sequence goes on from NZ_SCSK01000007.1 coordinate 27,351, forward strand.
GCAGCATGAACGCGCGCGTGCCCGATGTCGCGATCATCGGCGCCGGCATCGTCGGCGCCGCGTGTGCCCATGAGCTGGCCGCGCGCGGACTGCATGTGATGGTAATCGACCGAGCCGGCGTCGGTACCGGCACCACCGCGGCCGGCATGGGTCATTTGGTGGTGATGGACGATTCGCCCGCCGAATTCGCGCTCAGCGCCTATTCGCGCGCGCTCTGGCTGGCGCTCGCGCCGCGCCTGGACGCCCGTCATGCGTTCGTCAAATGCGGCACGTTATGGGTGGCCGCCGACGACGAGGAGCTCGCGCTGGCGCAAACCCGCCAGCAGGCGCTGCAGGCCCAGTGCATTGCCTGCCATATGCTCGACGCGGGCCAGCTGCGCCAGGCCGAACCGGAATTACGCGACGGCCTGGCCGGCGCCATGGTGGTGCCCGACGACGCCGTGGTCTATGCGCCAACGGTGGCCGCCTGGCTGCTCGCGCAACCGGTCGCTGGCCGCATCGACACCCGGCTCGCAAGCGAAGTTGTCGCGCTCGAGCGAGATGGCGTTCGGCTGGCCGACGGCAGCAGCATTGCCGCCGGCGCCGTGCTGCTGGCCAATGGCATCCAGGCGCCCGAGCTGCTTCCGGGCTTGCCGCTGCAAGCGAAAAAGGGACATCTGCTGATCACCGACCGCTACCCCGGCATGGTGCGCCACCAGATCCTCGAACTCGGTTACGTCAAGAGCGCCCATCACCAGAGCGGCACGTCGGTGGCCTTTAACGTGCAGCCACGCCCGACGGGACAACTGCTGATCGGCTCGTCGCGCCAGTTCGACAGCCTCGACCCTGCAATCGATCAAGCCGTGCTGGCGCGCATGCTGCGGCGCGCCGCCGAGTATCTGCCGAATCTGCCCGCGCTGCAGGCGATCCGCGCATGGACCGGTTTTCGACCGGCCTCCAGCGACGGCTTGCCGCTGATCGGCCCGGCCTGCGATGCGCCGCATCCCGCGACCTGGCTCGCGCTCGGCCACGAAGGCCTGGGCGTTACCACCGCGCTGGGCACCGCCCAGTTGATTGCCGCCCAGATGCTGCACACGCAGGCGCCGCTGGACGCCGCGCCCTACCTGCCGGCGCGTTTCGCCAGCCCGGGAGTCGCTCATGCCTGAGACCATTACGCTGGAGATCGACGCACGCACGGTAAGCGTGCCGGCAGGCAGCACCGTCGCCGCCGCCATCGCGCGCGCCAGCGACAATGCCGGCGTGCTCACGCGCCGCACCGTCAACGGCGGGGTGCGTGGCCCGTTGTGCGGCATGGGCATTTGCCAGGAATGCCGCGTGACGATCGATGGCCGCCCGCACCGCCTGGCGTGCCAAACCCTATGTACCCCCGGCATGGTCGTCGTCACAATGCATTCATGATTTTATATTTCGATATCCTGATTATCGGTGCCGGCCCGGCCGGCCTGTCGGCTGCGACGGTCGCCGCCGGCTGCGGCGCCCGTGTGGGCATCATCGACGACAATCCGCTGCCGGGCGGCCAAATCTGGCGCCAAGGGCCGGATCATCCGCCCGGCGGCTCGGCGCGCGCCCTGCTGGCCGAACTGGCCGGCCATCCGAACGTCACGCGCCTGAGCGGCACGCGCGTGGTCCAGTCGCTTGGCCCGGGTCGCCTGCTGGCTGAAGATGCGCAGCACGGTCTGACGCTCGGCTACGGCAAGCTGATTCTCGCGACTGGCGCGCGCGAGCGCTTTCTGCCATTTCCCGGCTGGACATTACCGGGCGTCACCGGCGCCGGCGGCCTGCAGGCGCTGGTCAAGGGCGGCGTGCCGGTGCGCGGCCAGCGCGTCGTGATGGCGGGGTCGGGGCCGCTGCTGTGGGCTGCGGCGGCGAGTGCGCGCGCGCAAGGCGCGCGCATCGTGGCCATCGTCGAACAGGCGCAGGCGTCGGCCGTCGTGCGCTTTGCCACGGCACTGGTGCATACGCCGGCCAAGCTGGCGCAAGCGCTGCGCTTGCGGCTTGGCCTGTGGCAAACCCCCTACTGGCGAGGCGCTTATGTCACGGCCGCGCGCGGCGGCGAGCGCCTCGAGTACGTCACGATCCGGCGCCAGGGGCGCGAGACGAACGTGCCGTGCGACCGGCTGGGTTGCGCCTATGGCCTGTTGTCGAATACCGAGGTCGCGGCCGCGCTGGGATGCCGGCTCGATGTCGACGCGGCCAATGCAAACGCGCCGATGATCGCGGTCGACCCATGGCAGGCCACCTCGGTGGGCGGCATATTCGCCGCCGGCGAATGCACCGGCGTGGGCGGCATGGAGCTGGCAGCCGTGGAGGGACGCATCGCCGCGCATGCCGCGCTCGGCCAGCACAACGAAGCGCGGCGCAGCTTCCCGCTGCGCGAGCGCTACCGGCAATTCGCCGCGCGCTTGCACGCCGCTTTCGCGCTGGACCCAGCGCTGCGCTCGCTGGCGCAGTCCGACACATTGCTGTGCCGCTGCGAAGACGTCACTTTCGGTCAGGCCGCCGCGCACGATTCGTGGCGCAGCGCCAAATTGCACACGCGCTGCGGCATGGGGCCCTGCCAAGGTAAAGTGTGCGGCAGCGCCGCCGGCTTTTGTTTCGGCTGGCAAACCCCAGGAACTCAAACGCAGCGCCCGCCTTTTGCGCCGGCGCGTATCGACACCTTGATGCAAGGTGAATCAAATCATTCCTGATGGAGATAGCGAGATGAGCGAGACAAGCGAGATTCAGGGTCGCCAATATATTGGCGGCACCCGCAGCGCACAGGGGCAAGCCGTGCTGGAGAGCCTCGCAGCACTGGACGGTGCGCCCTATCCGGTGAAATTCTTCGAGGCTACGCAGGCCGAGGTGCTGGCTGCCGCAACCAGCGCGGCGCGAGCTTATCCGGCCTATCGCCAACTGAGCGCTGCCGTTCGCGCGGATTTTATCGATGGCATCGCCGACGAGATCGATGCGCTGGGCGACGACTTCCTCGCCGAAGTGCAGCGCGAGACCGCTCTGCCGGCCGCGCGCCTGGCCGGCGAGCGGGGCCGCACATCCGGCCAGATGCGCCTGTTCGCGAAGATGCTGCGACGCGGCGACTGGTACGGCGCGCGCATCGATCGGGCGCTGCCGAACCGGCAGCCGCAGCCGCGCCCCGATCTGCGCCAATACCAGATCGGACTCGGCCCGGTAGCGGTGTTCGGCGCCAGCAATTTCCCGCTCGCGTTTTCAGTGGCCGGCGGCGATACCGCGGCGGCCCTGGCCGCCGGCTGTCCGGTCGTCGTCAAGGCGCATCCGGGCCATTTGGTCACCTCCGAGCGTGTGGCCGACGCGATCGTCCGCGCCGCGGCTCGATGCGGCATGCCTGCCGGCGTGTTCAACATGGTGTACGGGGGCAATGCCGTGAGCGCCTGGCTGGTGCAGGCCGCGCCGATCCGCGCGGTCGGTTTCACCGGCTCGCTGCAGGGCGGGCGCGCCCTGTTCGATCTGGCGGCGGCCCGCCCCGAACCGATTCCGGTCTTCGCCGAAATGTCGAGCATCAACCCGGTCATCGTCCTGCCGCAGGCGCAGCAGGCCCGCTCGGCCGACATCGCCAGGGATCTCGCCACCTCGGTGGCGCTGGGCTGCGGCCAGTTCTGTACCAATCCCGGTCTGGTGCTACTGTTGCGCACGCCGCACAGCGGCGCTTTCATCGAGGCGCTGCGCACGGCACTGCAAAGCCAGGCGCCGCAGCCGATGCTGCATGGCGGCATTCTCGCCAACTATCGGGCTGGCACGCAGCGCCTGCGCCAGACCTCCGGCGTCGCCACCCTGGTGAGCGGGCACGACGAGCAGCGCGCCGCGCCGCATCTGTTCGTCGCCGACAAGGCGTTGCTGCTCAGCGGCGCCACAACACTTCAGGACGAAGTGTTCGGCCCGTCGACGGTGGTCGTCGAACTCGACGACCAGGCCGAACTGCTCGCCGCCGTTGCTCATCTGCACGGCCAGCTGACTGCCACGTTGATTGGCGAGTCAGCCGAATTGCCTCACTACCGCGCAGTACTCGCGGCCCTGGAGGAAAAGGTCGGGCGCGTGCTGTTCAACGGCTTTCCAACCGGCGTCGAAGTGTGTGACGCGATGGTGCATGGCGGACCCTACCCGGCCACCACGGACGCGCGCGGCACGTCCGTCGGCACGCTGGCAGTCGCGCGATTTCTGCGGCCGGTGTGCTACCAGAACACCCCTGATGCGCTGCTGCCGCCGGCACTGCAAAACGCCAATCCGCTCGGCCTGCTGCGCCTGGTCGACGGCGAGCCAACCCGCGAGCCGATCGTTTCAGCCAGCTGAGACACACGCCATGTCCGATTTCGCGCCGCTGCCCGCCATCGAAAGCACCACGCTGCCGCAGATGGTGGCGCACTTCTCGCTGCTCGAACCGGTGTTCGACGCGATGCCGGACGTCGTATTTTTCGTCAAGGATACCGAGGCCCGCTATGTGCTGGCCAATCGCACGCTGGCCGCGCGTTGCGGTTTCAAGGACAAGGCCGCGCTGCTGGGCAAGACCGCCGAGCAGGTATTCCCGGCGCGCTTCGGCTGCATCTATACCGCGCAGGACAAGGCAGTCATTGCGCAAGGCAGCCGGCTGATCGATCAACTGGAGCTGCATCTATACCCCGGGCGACAGCCCGGCTGGTGCCTGACCTGCAAACTGCCGTTGCATGATCCGAGCGGCAAGGTGCTGGGGGTGGCCGGCATTTCGCGCGACCTGCAGGCCCCCGAGGGCAGCCATCCGGCATACCACCGGCTCGCCACGGTCGCCAAATATATTCAGGATAACTACGCGCAGCCGCTGCACCTGGCGCATCTGGCCAAGCTGGCCAACATGTCGGTGGCCCAGATCGAACGCTATTTCCACAAGATCTTCCATCTGACGCCGCGCCAGGTGCTGCTCAAGACACGCCTGGACGCCGCTTCGTCGCTACTGGCGGGCCAGACCAGCATCACCGACATCGCCGCTTTGTGCGGCTATAACGACCACAGCGCATTCACCCGCCAATTCAAGGCAACCGTGGGCCTCACCCCCAGCCAATATCGCGCGCTGCTGCATCCGCCGGCGGCCTGAGCCACGCCGTGTACCCCTGTACCCCGCCGTGTTCGCGGGCGATGCCTGGGCTCAACCGTCGGCCCAGGCCACGGTCGCGGCTACCGCGCGCCGCCAGCCTCGGACCACACGGTCGACGTCGGCCTCCGCCATGCGGCGAGCGAAACGCCGGTCGAGCTGCCACTGCCCCGCCAAAGCCTCCACGTCGGGCCAGTAGCCGACCGCCAGGCCAGCCAGATAAGCCGCGCCCAGCGCAGTCGTCTCGGTGATATTCGGCCGTATCACCGCCACGCCCAGCAGATCGGCCTGGAACTGCATCAACAGGTCGCTCGCGGTGGCTCCGCCGTCAACCCGCAGTTCCTGCACCGCCAGGCCGGCATCGGCCTCCATGGCGCGCAGCACGTCCATCGTTTGGTAGGCGATACCGTCGAGCGCGGCGCGCGCCAAGTGGGCTGCGGTGGTCCCGCGCGTGGCGCCGAACATGGCGCCGCGCGCGTGCGGGTTCCAATGCGGCGCCCCCAGGCCGGCGAAAGCCGGCACCAGATACAGCCCGTCGCTGTCGGGCACGCTCCTGGCCAGCGCCTCGATATCGGCCGAGCGGCGAATGATGCCCAGGCCATCGCGCAGCCACTGCACCACCGCGCCGCCGATGAAGATGCTGCCCTCGAGCGCATAGTTCACTTCGCGGCCGATCTGCCAGGCCACGGTGGTGAGCAAATGATGGCGCGAGACCTTCGGCGTGGCACCCGTATTCATCACCATGAAGCAGCCGGTGCCGTAGGTGTTTTTCACCATGCCGGGGCGCAGGCACATCTGGCCAAACAACGCCGCCTGCTGATCGCCTGCCACGCCGGCCAGCGGAATCTCGCTGGAAAACACCGCCCCTTCGGTATGGCCGTAGATTTCGCTGGACGAGCGCACGTCGGGCAACAGGCTGCGCGGTATGTCGAACACCTCGAGCAACTCGTCGTCCCAGGCCAGTGTATGAATATTGAAAAGCATCGTGCGCGACGCATTGGAGACGTCGGTCACGTGCAAGCGGCCTCGTGTGAAATTCCAGATCAGCCAGGTGTCGACCGTGCCGAACGCCAGCCGTCCCTGCTCGGCCAGGCGGCGGGCGCCGGCGACATGGTCGAGGATCCAGCAAATCTTGGTGGCGGAAAAATACGCGTCGATCAGCAGGCCGGTCTTGGCGCGGACCGTATCTTCGAACCCCTGCCGCTTCAGATCGGCGCAAAAATCCGCCGTGCGCCGGTCTTGCCATACGATCGCGTTATACACCGGCGCGCCGGTGGCGCGATCCCATACGATCGTCGTCTCGCGCTGGTTGGTAATGCCGATGGCGGCCACCGCAGGGCCGTCGATGCCGGCCTTGGCCACCGCCTCGGCGGCCACGCCTGCCTGCGTCGACCAGATCTCGCGCGGATCATGCTCGACCCAGCCAGGCTGTGGATAGATCTGCTGGAATTCCTTTTGGGCCGACGCGGCGATATGGCCGCGCCGGTCAAACACAATCGCGCGAGAACTGGTCGTGCCCTGATCCAGCGCCAGGATGTATTTTTCTGCCATCGTTACCGATCTCCGCCAACGGCGGCCGGGCATCACAGGCAGTGCTTGAGCGCACCGAGCAGCGCCTGCGGCGCGCCATCCGCCTGATAGAACTTCACGGTGCTGCCGCGTTTGCGGGGCTGCCACGTCACGTCGGCCACCGCCACCTCGCCTTCGCCAGCATGCGAGGCCTGCACCGAGCGGCCGTGGTCGATCTGCACCACATCGACCCGAATGCCGGGCTGCCTGCGCCAGGCATACGAGATGCACGAAGCCACGCGCCACTCGACCCGGCGCGCATGTGCGTCGAGCTGCGGTGCACTGGCGCGCAAATCGGCGGAACTGGCCTGGTAGGCGGGTATCACCACCGTTTCGATTTTGTCATGCCCGGCAGGCGCGACCGGATCGACAGACGGCGAGTGCACCGCGCACCCGGCCAGCGCCCCCGCTGCCAATATCAGACCCACGCCCCCCGATAGCCGCTTGATCATCGTCCTGCTCCGTGTTCTTGATCGCCCCGTGGCGTGCCGCGAGTTCGCGCGCGACCTCGCGGGCAACCGGCACCCAGCCGGTCATCTTACTCGCGAATTTCAGGTTCTGACAATCGCTCCACGGCGCGCCCGGATGGTGCGACGCATCATGAAAGCCGCGAGCAAATCGCGTATATTGCGGGGCTGGCCGCCTGCGCCTGTCGGCGGCTTTGCTGTTTCCCAACGCCATTTCCCACAGTCATTTCCCAGCCTTTCGCATCCGATATGTCGACACCTTCGCGCGCGCCCATCATTGTCATCGCTCCCGATTCGTTCAAAGGGTCGCTCAGCGCCGGCGACGTCGCGGCCGCCATCGCCGCCGGCATTGCGCGGGTCCGCCCGGGTGCCGAGGTACGCCAGCGTCCGATGGCCGACGGCGGCGAAGGTACGCTCGATGCCCTGCTGGCCGGGGGCGGCCAGCGCGTCGAGCAGACGGTGCAAGGCGCCGGCGGCGCGCCGCTGAAATCGGCCTTCGGGTTGCTGCCCGACGGCAGCGGCGTGCTGGAGAGCGCGCTGGTGGTCAGCATCACCGACCCGGAAGGCATGGCCGAGCCGGTCGCCGGGCGCTCCACCGTCGGGCTCGGCGAGCAGTTGCGCGCCGCGCTCGAGCATGGCGCGCGCCGCATTCTGATCGGGCTGGGCGGCAGCAGTACCAATGATGGCGGCGCCGGCTTGCTGGTGGGATTGGGCGCTCGCCTGCTCGACCATGACGGCCAGCCGGTCGCGCCGGTGCCGGCCGAACTCGGCAAGGTGGCCGCGCTCGACCTGAGCGGGCTCGACGCCCGCCTGCGCGATTGCGAGCTGGTGGCGATGTCCGACGTCAACAATCCGCTGTGCGGCCCGCGCGGCGCCAGCGCGGTGTTTGGCCCGCAAAAAGGCGTCAGCGCGGCACAGGTCGAATCGTTCGATCAGGCCATCGCGCGATTCGCCGGGCTTGCCGAGGCGGCCTTCGGCGCGCCGGCTCGCGGCGCCGCTGACCGGCCTGGCGCCGGCGCCGCGGGCGGATTGGGCTTTGCGCTGCAACTGCTCGGCGCGACTTTTCGCTCCGGCGCGGAGGTCGTGGCGGAGAGCATCGGCCTGGCCGATGCGCTGCATGGCGCCGACTGGCTGATCACCGGCGAGGGTCGCAGCGACGTGCAAACCCTGTCGGGCAAGACCCCGATGGTCGCCGCGCAGTTCGCGCGCCGCGCCGGCGTGCCGGCCACGTTGCTCTCAGGCGCGGTCGACCGCGCCGCGCTGGAGAGCCTGAACGGCGTATTCGCCGGTTGCTTTTCGCTGACTTTCGGCCCGACCACCCTCGACGAGGCGATCGCCAATGCCGCCGGCCTGCTGGCCGACAGCGCCGAACAGTTGACCCGCCTGCATTCGCTGCCCGCCCTGGGCTAGAGCCTCGCCTCCACCTCGTCCAGGACTTCGACGAGGGTCTCGTCGAGCACGTCGATCAGTTGCTCGACCTGCGGCGAGGCTGCCGGCGTACGCGGCTTGATCAGCAGCGAGTGGAATTTCATGTCGGGCTCGAACCGGCGAAACACAATGCCGTCGACATTCAGAAAGTCATAGGCGGCCACCGGGTGCACGAAACCCACGCCGACCCGCTCGCGCACCAGCGTGCAGACATTGACCGAATAGCGCACGATCGCGGCGATCTGCGGCCCGAGATTGCCCTCGGTGAAGATCTTGTCCATGCCCCAGCGCACCATGTCCGCCGGCTCATACGAAATGATCGGATAACCAGCGAGATCGGCCAGCTTGACCACCGATTTCCGGGCCAGCGGATGATCGCCCGGCATCGCGCACAGCGTGCTGTCGCTGGAGAACGCCACGGCATCGGTTTCGGTCAGATCGACGACGTCGGTGACCACGCCGAGCATCAGCGAGCGCATCACCACCTGGTCGCGAATCAACGCCGAGGAGCCTGTGGTCAGGCCGATCTGCACCGCCGGCTGAATCCGGCGGTAGTGCGCGATGGCGCGCGCAAAGTAACCGAGACTGAATGACACCACGCTGCCCACGCGCATCACCGCAGTAGTCGGGTCCTGCAGGCGCAAAGCGAATTCCCGCAGGTTATCGAGCCCGGCGTAGCGGCGTTCGACCTCCTCGAAAAACGCAAACGCCTCGGCCGTCGGCTCCAGGCGCCCGCGCTCGCGATTGAACAGCGTCAACTTGGTCGATTTCTCCAGTTCCGCGATAAGCCGGCTGATACCGGGCTGCGATGTGCCGACCAGTTGGGCCGCCTTGGTGGCCGTGCGGGTCAGCATCACCGCGCGAAAAGCGTCGATGTGGCGAAAGTCCATTCAATCCCTCAAGTACCTTCATGTCCGGCAGCCGTCTCAGGCCTGCGCCAAATCATTGAAGTGTATCTTGCCGCCTTTCATGACCAGCGGAATATGCTCGCCTTGCCCGAGCAGGCAATCGATCGATCGCAGCGGGTTGCCGTCGACCACCAGCGCGTCGGCGTAGGCCCCGGGCACCAGGCGGCCGAGCCTGTCCTGCATGCCCAGTACCTCGGCGCCGATCACCGTGGCGCTGGCGATGGCTTCGGCCGGCGAGAGGATCTCGGCGCGAATGCGCAACTCGTCGCTCTGATGGCGATGCGACTCGCCCAGCAAATCGGTGCCCAGCCCCATTTTGACGCCGGCTTGCTTGAACATCTCGAGCGAGCGCTTGCCCGCCTCGTGCACGGCGGCGATCTTGACCACGCTCTCCGGCGGCAGCCCGTATTGCGCGCCCTCGCTGGCCAGCGCGTCATAGGTAATCAGCGTCGGCACGACATAAGCGCCGTGCTCGGCCATGACGTGCGCGGTCGCCTCGTCGGCCAGATTGCCATGCTCGATGGTGCGAACGCCGCAACGCACCGCGCGCTGGATCGCTTCAGAGGTATAGGCATGCGCCATTACATACGTCTGCCGGCCATGGGCCTCGGCAACGGCTGCCCGGATCTCGTCCTCCGAATACCCCAGCGCGCCGACCGGGTCGGTCGGCGAAGCAACGCCGCCGGAAGCCATGATCTTGATCTGATCGGCGCCCATCTGCAGTTCCTCGCGGACCGCGCGCCGCACCGCGTCGACCCCGTCGGCCACGCGCCCAATAGCGCCGACCCGCACGCACTGGCACGGCGCATCATGCAGGAAATCGCTGCGCATGCGGCCATCGCCATGGCCGCCGGTCTGGCTGATCGCCCGGCCGGAGACGAACACGCGTGGGCCTTCGGCCAGCCCCTCCTCGAGCGCCTGCTTGAGCGGCGCCCCGGCCCCGCCCGCATCGCGCACCGTGGTAAAGCCGCGGCGCAGCATCGCGCGCATGATGGGCACCGCCCGCAGGGTTACCAGCACATTCGGCACGTGAGCCTGCGAGGAGAGGTTGAGCTGCGTCGCGCACAGGTGCACGTGCAGGTCGATCAGGCCGGGCATCAGGGTCTTGCCCTTCAGGTCGATGGTCGTGCCGCGATGCTTGAGCGGCCGGTCGGAGACCTCGCGCACGATGCCGTCCTCGATCAGAACATGGCGCCCTTCGAGCAATTCGGGTTCGAGCGGATCGAGCAATGCGGCGTTGGCAAACAGAACGGCTGTCATAAGTCTCCTTGATCGTTGTCGGGGTCCGCGCGGCGGCTCAGTCGAGCGTCGCGTGGGCCAGCGTTTTCGGGGTTTGGGTCAGGACTTCCGGGGTGCTGCCGACCACCACGGAATCGTCGAGTCGGAATCCGCCCAGCCCGAACACATAGAGGCCGGGCTCGGCCGAATACACTTCGTTGGCCAACAGCGGCCGGTGATTGAATGCCATGTCTTCCGGATACTCATGGCCGATGATGCCCATGCCGTGTCCTGTGCGATGCCGGATCAAATGCCCGCATCCCGCGTTCTCGATGACCTGCTGGGCCGCGGCGTCGATGCCCGAGACCGGGCGGCCGGTCACCGCCGCCTCGAGCGCGGCTTCATTGGCCGCGCGCGCGACCTCGTAATACTTGCGCTGCTCGTCGGACGGCTTGGCGCAAAACCAGGTGCGCTCGTTTTCGATCACCAGCCCATTCAAGCGCGGAATCACGATATTGACCAGCCCGTCGCCGGCATTGATGCGGGCCCCGCACGAGGCGCCGTCGCCGTGCGGCGAGGCCGATGCCGGTCCCGACAGCGTCCAGCAGCGCAGCACCTCGAGGTTTTCTCCCGGAAAGCGGCGCGCGCCCTCCTCGACCATCAAGGCGGCCATCTGGTAATCGAGCTCCTGCACCAGGCGCCCGGGTCGGATGTTTTCGCGGTAACGCGCCTGCACCCAGTCCGACAGCTCGGCGGCCGCGCGCATGATGGCCAGCTCCTCGTCGGTCTTTACCCAGCGCAGCCCGCGCAGCTCGGGGGTCATGGGCACCATGCGCGCCTCCGGCAAGAGCGCGGCGGCGCGCGCGAGCGGACCACCCACCGCCTCGACGCCGATGCGCGATCGCACAAGCCCGGCCTGGCGCAGGCGCTCGGCGATCAGTTCGGGTACCTGGCCCAGCAAGGGCTGGCGCGCCGATATGCGCGGATGCTCGGCGTAGAAGGCGACGTCATCGAGCCACACCGAACCGCGCTCGCGTGCGAAGCGCATGTGATGCGTGGAGAGTTCGTTCATCACCGCGAACGGCTCGCCCGAGGCCGGCACGCAAACTACGATGGGTCGCTCCCATGTGAGCACGTCGACATGGAAATTGGTGGCCCATTGAAAGAAATCGGCGCTGGTCAGCAGCAGCGCATCGACACGCTCGCGCGCCATGAGTTGGCGCATCGCATCGAGGCGCTGCGCCCGGGTCCGTTGTGTCAGTTTCGGCATGAGGTCGATCCTTTGAAAAGTGGAGGCAAGCGACGGCCGCGCGCGGGCGGCCGGCGGCAGCCTCAAGACATCATCGTGCGCGCGTATCTATGGTGAATAAGCCGGTTCGACAGCCCCGCCACGAGCAGCGTGACGACCATCAAAATCAACGCGAGCGCCGCGCCGAACGGCCAGTTCGAAGCCTGGGAGATCTGGTCGTAGACCGCCGGCGCCATCATCGCCAGGCCCGTGCCGCCGAGCAGTACCGGCGTCGCGTAGGCGTTCATGCAAAGAATGAACACCAGCATGGTGCCGGCCGCAATGCCGGGCGCAGCCATCGGAAACAGCACACGCAGCAGGGTCTGCATGAAGTTGGCGCCGAGGTTCTGGGCAGCCTCCTCGACCGAAATATCGATGCCTTCGAGCACGCTTTGCAGGGTCAGGATCATGAACGGCAGCACCACGCCGGTCGTGCCGAGAATGACTGCCAGCGGGGTATAGAGCAGGCGCAGCGGCGCGTGAATCACGCCGATGTCCTGCAGCAGCACATTGACGAAGCCCGCCGTGCCGAGGATCGCCATCCACCCGGCCGCGCGCACGACGTTGCCCACCAGCAGCGGGAACACCAGCAGGATGATCAGCACGCTCTTGTAACGGCTTTGCGTCTTGGCCAGCACATAGGCCACCGGAAATCCCAGCACGAACGACAGCGCGGTGCAGATGAAGGCCACCTTCACGGTAGTCATCAACACCGTGAAGTAGTACATGTTGGCGAAGAATTCCCGGTAGTTCTGCCAGGTCCACGCCGTCTGCATCAAGTTGGTCGGATCGAAGCGATTGAAGCTGTAGCGGATCAGCTGCAGCGACGGCAGGATGATCACAAGCAGCACGACCAGCGTCGCCGGGCCCGCCAGCAGGGGGCCCAGCGTCAATCTCCGGCGCCCCCCGGCGGGCGGTGCAGCCAATGGTTCCATGAGCGCGCTCTTACAGGCCGACCTTGAAGTCTTCTGACCAGTATTTGAGGAATGCCGGCTTTTGCGCGGCAAACGCCTGATAGTCGGGTTTGAGGAATTTGCTCAGCTGGGCGTCGGTGAAACCGACGCTTTGCTGCAGATCGGCCGGCAGCTTGGCATTGCTGACGGTCGGTGCATATCCCATGGTGCTGGCGAATTCGACCTGCGCGTGCGGATCGAGCATGGCGTTCAGGTAGTTGAAGCCGCAGGCCTTCTCGGGCGCGTTCTTCAGCACGGCCGCCTCGAATACGGCCGGAATCGCACCTTCGGACGGGAACGCGAATTCCACCGGCACACCCTGCTTCTTCCATTGCAGCGCGCGCGCCTTCCACATGAAGGTCATCCAGATATCGCCGGTCTTGAGGGCCGATGCGACCGCTTCGTTCGACGGATAAACCTTAGGCCGGTTTTGCTTGAGTTCGCGCAGGAACTTGATGCCCTTCGACAGATCGCCCTTGGGATCACCCGCGGCCAGCGCGCCGGCCATGCCGTAGTAGGCAAAAAGGATATCGGAGAGCCCCACGCGATTCTTGAAACGCGGGTCGAGGGCGGCCTTGAAGGCGTCGGGTGCCGTCGGGATTTTTTCGGGGTTATAGACGATCCCCATCGCGCTGAAGATGTGCGGGACCGAATACGCTTTGCGCAGCGGCTCGAATACGTTGGCCTCGTTGGGCACCAGGCTGGCCTCCACCGGCGCCAGGGTGCCGGCCTGATTCATGATGAACATGTCGGTATCAGCCAGGCAACTGACGTCGAGCGAGCCATGGCGCAACATTTTCTCGGCGCGCATCTTGGTCATGCGCGAGACCTGGTCGGCCGTGGCGTAGGTTACCGCACCGCCTTGCGCCTTGATGATGGGCGCCACGTTCTTGTCGAGCAGGCGCTCATAGTCGCCGCCCCAGGTGCCGACCACGACGTTCGGACACGCCGTCGCGGCGCGTGCGCTCAGGGTCTCGAGGCCTAACGCGGGAGCCACCAGCAGGCCCGAGGCGGTTTGCAGAAATTTGCGGCGATCGATGCGATACGTCATAACTAACCCCTTTCAGTGGAAGAAAACGCAATCGCTTGCCGCAAAGCCCGCAAAGGCCTTGGCGCCAGCAGCGATCGATTGGTGTGGCGTACTGCCGTTGTTTTGCACGTGGCAGATCAAGGTGTCGCCACGCTCCGTTTGCGCATGCACCTCGACCGTGGCGCCTTTGTAGACCGCCGAGGACACGGTCACCGGCAGGCAGTTGCCCAGCGTCAGTGGCGTATCGGCCAGCGCCACGCGCTCGGGACGCAAACCCACCACACGAATCGCCGCATCCGTGCTTGCCACGCTCAGCGGCGTGCCGCGCTCGGTAACGAACGCCCCGTCCGCGTGCAGGCGACCTTCGAGGAAATTCATCTGGCCGAGAAAATCGGCAACGAAACGATTGGCCGGACGCTCGTACAGCTCGGCCGATGTGCCGATCTGCTGAACCCGGCCGTCATGCATCACCGCCAGCCGGTCGGCGATGGTCAGCGCCTCCTCCTGGTCGTGCGTGACGAAAATGGTCGTAAGCCCGAGGCGCTGCTGCAGCGCGCGAATTTCCTCGCGCACCTCGACGCGCAGCTTGGCATCGAGATTCGACAAGGGCTCGTCGAGCAAAAATACTTCGGGCTGCACGGCAAGCGCGCGGGCGATCGCCACGCGCTGCTGCTGGCCACCCGACAACTGACGAGGATAGCGCTCGCTCAAGGCGTGCAGCCGCACCATCTCGAGCGCCTGCTTGATGCGCGCGGCACGCTCGGCCATCGGAAACTTGCGCATCTCCAGGCCGAAGGCCACGTTTTGCGCCACCGTCATGTGCGGAAATAGCGCATAGCGCTGAAACACCATGCCGGTGTTGCGCCGATTGGGCGCCAATTGCGTGACGTCCTTGCCGCCGATATGAACCGTGCCGGAAGTCGGCGCGACGAACCCGGCCACCATGCGCAGCGTAGTGGTCTTGCCGCAGCCGCTGGGGCCCAGGAACGCCACCATTTCGCCATCCGCAATGTCGAGCGAGAAATCCGACACCGCCAGGGATGTGCCGTATTGTTTGCGCAAATTCCGCAGCGATACCTGTGCCATGGTCATACCACCTGACTGAGTTTGACGAACCGGTCGGTGACCAGCATGACGATGCCCAGCAACACGATTTGCACCGCCGAGACAGCGGCAATCGTCGGATCGAGATTGAATTCGAGGTACTGCATGATGGCGATCGGCAGCGTCGTGTGCCCCGGCCCCACCAGCGGCAGCGTCACCTCGAGGTTTTCGAACGAAATGATGAAACTGAACAACCCCGAGGCAACGATGGCCGGGCGCAGCATCGGCAACGTCACGCGCCAGAAGGTCTGCAGGCCACTCGCGCCGAGATTGCGCGCGGCTTCCTCGACGGTGCTGTCGAGCCCGCCGATACTGGCCGAGACCAGCCGCATGGTCCACGGAATGGTCAAGCACACGTGTGCGGCAATCAGCCCGCCGAAGGTGCCGACAATATCCATGTTCAGCATATTTTCCGCGCGCAGGTAGAACAGGTAGATCGCAATGCCCGCCACGATGCCCGGCACGATCAGCGGCGACATCAGCACGCCGTTGCACAGCGACGCGCCGCGAAACGCGTGGCGGGCAATGCCCAGCGCGGCGGCGATCCCCAACGTAACACTCAGCACGGCCGCCACCACGGCAACCTTGAGACTCAGAATGAATCCGCCGAGAAACGCCTGGTTTTGCCAGGCCTGCACGTACCAATGCAAGGTATAGCCGGAGGGCGGAAAGGTCGGGATCGCGTCGGAGAAAAAGCTCAGCCACAGCACGAAGATGATCGGGCTCAGCATGAAGAAATAGATCAGCCCCACGAACACACGGGTGCCAAGCCGGCGCCAGCCTATCGGCCGTCGGCGCAACGGTGGAGTTTGATCTTCGGCCTGCAGTTCGGAAACCATCGTCACCACATGACACCTCGCCAGTACGACACTGCCCGGTGCGTCGAATGACGCGTCCGGGGCCGATCTATTCATTTGTGAATAGTAAATAGCATTTAATTCATCCTATCATTGCAACCAGGTAGCACCATAGGGAGAAACACTGACACGCCCAGCGGCGCTCGCGCGAGCGGGATGAGGGCACAGGCGATACAAGGGGGCCTGCACCGAAACGGCGCATGGTTCGGGATCCAAATTACGGCAGGTTCTCGCGCAGCACGATGCTGAACTGGATCGGCTTGACGCCGTCGAGCGGGCTGCGCTGGTCGCGCACATTGCGGAAAATCTTCAGGCAATTGGCGACCATCGATTGCGGCGTCTGCGTGATCAGTGCGTCCATGGTGCCGTCGATCAGCAGTGCGCGCGTGTCCGGCGTCAGGCCGTGACCGATGAAAAGAATTTTTTGATCGGCCTTGGCCTCGAGAATGGCGCGCGCGACGCCGTCAGACCCGCCGCCGCTGTTGTAAATGCCCGCCAGGTCGGGATGCTGCTCGAGCAGTTTGCGGGTTTGCATATAGTTGCGCTCGCTGTCGTCCTGCCCTTCGCGCAGTCCGATCACTCGCAGTTGCGGGAAAGTCGACTCGATCAGATGCAGGAAGCCGATCTCGCGCTCCTCGTGCCCCCGATAGTTCAGGCTGCCGGCCAGCATGGCGATCTTGCCGCTCGGGCGCGGGCCCATGAAACGCCCCAACAGCAATCCGGCCGTGCGCCCCGCCGCGCGATTGTCGATGCCGACATAGGCCAGCCGCCTCGCATTCGACAAATCGGAGATCAGCGTGATGGCCGGCACGCCCTGGTCCGCCAGCGTGTTCACGGCGTCGCGTACCACGGGGTGTTCGAGCGCCATGAACACGACGCCGTCGGAGCGCTGGCCGTAATGCAGCAACCGCGCCG
Source organism: Pandoraea sp. (assembly GCF_004297875.1). Classification (GTDB taxonomy): domain Bacteria; phylum Pseudomonadota; class Gammaproteobacteria; order Burkholderiales; family Burkholderiaceae; genus Pandoraea. The sequence goes on from NZ_SCSK01000007.1 coordinate 44,165, forward strand.
CCAGCTCATTCGGGTTGAAGCTCTCGACATAGTGCGTGCGGCATTTCATATCGAGCGCGGCCCATTGATCCTGCGCAAAATCGATGTAATCACCCAGCATGCGCAAATAGCGATTGTTGCCGGCCGGCAACAAAAACGCGATGCGCAACGGCCGCGCGGTCGGCGCGCTCAAGGGCGCCTGCGCCGGCAGATAGCCCAGTTGGGCGGCCACTTGCATGACCCGTTGGGCGGTTTGGGCGCGCACCCCGCCACGACCGTTGAGCACCCGGTCGACCGTGGCGGTAGACACGCCGGCGCTCTGGGCAATGTCGGGGATACGTGCGCGCGCCACCGCCAAGCGGGACAGGATGTCCGTCATTTTTCAAACTCTCGAAAGCTTGCACAAATCGCAGATTACATCAAAAAACATCATTTTTGTGGTTTGACATGCTTCGTCCACCCACCTAGTCTTGCTGCTATCGACTGAGCACAACGCCTCATTTCCTGAGCAGCATACTTGGCTTGTGTTGCCGATGAAATGATGTTTTTTGATTGTTTTTGAATCATCAACAATAATTGGAGACAAGCGAATGATTAACCTTAAACGGCGCGCCCTCATGCGTGCCACAGCCGCTGCGCCGCTGGCCGGCGCCCTGGCCTTCCCCGCCATCGCGCGCGCCGCCGCGCCTCAGTATGTGTTCAAGTACGGCAATAACCTGCCGCTGACGCATCCGCTGAATGTGCGCGCCCAGGAAGCCGCCAATCAGATCCATGAGGGTTCCAAGGGGCGCATGCAGATCCAGATTTTCCCCAACAATCAATTGGGCGGCGACACCGATATGCTGGCGCAGGTGCGCAGCGGCGGCATTCAGATGTTTACGCCGTCGGGCCTGGTCGTCTCGACCCTGGTGCCGGTCGCAGCCATCAACGCGGTGGGCTTCGCCTTTGCCGATTATCAGCAGGTGTGGGCAGCGATGGACGGCAAGCTGGGCGCCAATGTGCGCGCGGCGATGGCCAAGGCCGGCCTGGCCTCGTTCGCGCGCATGTGGGACAACGGATTCCGGCAGACCACCACCGGCACGGTGCCGATCGACAGCGCGGCGAACATGCGCGGCCTGAAGATCCGTGTGCCGGTAAGCCCGCTGAGCATCGATATGTTCAAGGGCTTGGGCGCCTCGCCGACCAGCCTGGAATTCAGCGAAGTGTACTCGTCGCTGCAGACCCACATCGTCGATGCCCAGGAAAATCCGCTGTCCATCGTCGAAGTGGCCAAGTTGTACGAGGTGCAGAAGTATTGCTCGCTGACCAATCACATCTGGGACGGCTTTTGGTTCGTGCTCAACCAGCGCGCCTGGCAAGGTTTGCCCAAGGATCTCCAGCAAATCACCGAGAACGCCTTCAATGAGGCGGCGCTCAAGCAGCGGGCCGACGTGCTCAAACTCAACGAAGACGCGGTCACGTACCTGCGCGGCAAAGGGCTGACGATCAACCACCCGGCGCCGGACAGCTTTCGCGCAACGCTGCGCCAGTCGGGCTTTTACGCCAAATGGAAAGCCCGCTTCGGCGAGCAGGCGTGGGCCTCGCTGGAGCAATACACCGGCAAGCTGGCGTAAGACCGCGCTGCCAATGCGCCCGCGCCGGCATCGGCGCCGGGCTCTCAGGAGACACTCGTATGGTTGAGCCGATATCGGCGTCGGCGCCGGTTGCCGCCAAGCGCGCCGAACCGGGCAGCGCTGCCGCGGCGCGCCGTTGGCCGCGGGCGCTGGATCGCACCTTGATGACAGCGGTGGAAATTTGCGCCGCCTTGCTGTTGCTGGTCGAAATCATCGTGCTGTTGGCGGGCGTGATCTGCCGATATGTATTGCATGCACCGCTGGTGTGGTCGGATGAATTGGCCGGCATGCTGTTTCTGTGGCTGTCGATGCTCGGCGCGGTGCTGGCATTGCGGCGCGGCGAGCATATGCGCATGACCGCGTGCGTGGCGCGACTGAGCCCGTCGCGTCGCGCATTCGTCGATACGCTGGCGATCTCGGCCTCGGTGGCCATGCTGGGCCTGATCATGACGCCGGCCTGCCATTACGCGCTCGACCAGATCCCCATTCTCACGCCGGCCATGGAGGTCAGCGATCGCTGGCGGGCGCTGGCATTGCCGGTGGGCATCGGCCTGATGCTCGCGGTCGGCCTCATCCGCCTGGCGCAGGTCGGCCGCCGGCGCGACATCCTCATCGCGCTGGCGATGGCCGCCGCGCTTAGCGCCGCTGCCGTGCTCGCCGCACCGTGGTTCCAAACGCTGGGCAAAGCCAACCTGCTGATTTTCTTCGTCGGCGTGGTCGCCATCGGCATCTTCTCGGGCGTACCGATTGGGTTCTCCTTCGCGCTGGCGACCTTTGGCTACCTGTCGCTGACGACAACCACGCCGCTCGAGGTGATGGTCGGTCGCATGGACGAGGGCATGTCCAACCTTATTCTGCTGGCCGTGCCATTGTTCGTGTTTCTCGGCCTGCTCATCGAAATGACCGGCATGGCGCGCGCGATGATCGCGTTTCTCGCCAGTCTGGTCGGGCATGTGCGCGGTGGCCTGTCGTATGTGCTGATCGGCGCGATGTACCTGGTCTCGGGCATTTCAGGCTCCAAGGTGGCCGACATGGCCGCCATCGCGCCCGTGCTGTTTCCCGAGATGAAAAAGCGCGGCGCCGACGAAGGCGACCTGATTGCGTTGCTGGCGACTGCCGGCGCGCAAAGCGAGACCATTCCACCCAGCATCGTGCTTATCACGATCGGCTCTGTGACCGGCGTGTCGATTTCCGCGCTGTTTACCGCCGGCTTGCTGCCAGGCGCCCTGCTCGCCTTAATGCTGTGCGCGGTGGTGGCATGGCGCTATCGCAGGGAAGACCTGAGCGGCGCGCGGCGCACCAGCCGGCGTGAGATCGCCCGCCTCATGCTGGTGGCGCTACCCGCGCTCATTCTGCCGGTGGTGATCCGCACTGCTGTGGTCGAGGGCATCGCCACGGCCACCGAAGTCTCGACCATCGGCATTGTCTACGCCAGCGCGATCGGCATCCTGGTGTATCGCCAATTTTCCTGGCGGCGGCTCGGCCGCATGCTGGTGAGCGCGGCCACCTTGTCCGGGGCGATCATCTTCATTATCGGTTGCGCCACTGCCATGGCGTGGGCGCTCACCCAATCGGGCTTCTCGCAGGACCTCGCCGCGCTCATGGCGAAGATGCCCGGGCGCGCCTACGGATTCCTGGCGATCTCGATCGCGGTGTTCATCCTGCTTGGCAGCGTGCTCGAAGGCATTCCCGCCATTGTGCTGTTCGGGCCGCTGCTGTTTCCCATCGCGCGCGCCGCCGGCATCAACGAAGTTCACTACGCCATCGTCGTGGTGCTGGCCATGGGCGTGGGTCTGTTCTCGCCGCCGTTCGGGGTCGGCTATTACTCGGCATGTGCCATCAGCAAGGTCAACCCCGACGCCGGCATTCGCCCGATCCTCGGCTACATGGGCGCGCTGCTGGTCGGGCTGATTCTGGTGGCCGCGATCCCCTGGCTATCCATCGGCTTTTTATAGCAACGGGCACTTGGTCGCTCCGCGTGCAAGGCGGTTATTGCAAGTGGCGCGACTTGATTTCCAATTGGGCAGTATCGGGAGATTTTCATGAGTCGTTTTTTTGGCGAAATTCGCCAGGCCGGTTACGTCGTGCACGATATCGAGGCAGCAATGGATCATTGGAGCCGCGTGCTTGGCGTGGGTCCGTGGTTCTATAACGAGCGGGTGCCGGTCGAGCATTACCGCTATCGCGGCCAGTCCTATGAGATTCACAACTCGGTCGCGCTGGCTAACTCCGGGCCATTGCAGGTGGAGCTGATCCAGACGCGCAATGACGCGCCGTCGATGTACCGCGACTTTCTCGCCGCCGGACACACGGGTTTGCAGCACAACGCTTACTGGACGACGAATTTCGACGCTGATCTGGCGCGCCTCGAACAGCAAGGCTTTCGGGTCGCGATGAGCGGCGAAGTGGGTCAGAACGGCCGCTTCGTTTATTTTGACACCGAGGCTCACCCGGGCACGGTCATCGAGTTATCGGAAGTCGCCGGCCCCAAGGGGAAAATGTTCGATTTGATTCGCGCGGCCTCGATCGACTGGGACGGCCGCGATCCGGTACGCCCCTTTCCTGACCTGAATACGCTATGAACTCATCCGCCACCGCAGCGCCATTGCGCGACGACTGCCTGCAGGCCGATTACCTGATCGAGACGCCGCTGGACCCGGCCAGCGTGGCCGAGGTGATGGCCGGCGAGCAATCGAGCGGCACTTTCGTGCGCGTGGCGCATGAAACCGACGACCTGCGCGCGCGCAGTCGCGCCGTGGTCGAGCGTGTCGATGAAATCGAGCCGCTGGTGCGACCGAGCTTGCCCAACGCATGGCTGGCACGCCAGCGAATTGCCGGACCGTGGCACCGCGCGCGCCTCACGCTGTCGTTTCCGCTGGCCAATATCGATGCCAATCTGCCGACGCTGGCCGCGACCGTGGCCGGCAACCTCTACGATCTGGGAGAGGTCACCGGCATGCGGCTCGAGGCTTTGCGCCTGCCCGCAGCCTATCGCGCCCGTTTCGAACTGCCGCGCCACGGCGTGGCCGGCACGCGACGCCTGAGCGGCATCGCCACGGGCCCATTGATCGGCACCATCATCAAGCCGAACGTGGGGTTAAGTGCCGACGAAACTGCCGCCCTGGTGCGCGATCTGTGCGAGGCCGGCGTCGATTTCATCAAGGATGACGAAGTGTGCGCCAACCCGGTTCACGCGCCGCTGGCCGAGCGCGTGCGCGCCGTCATGAAGGTGGTGCGGGACTATCGCGAGCGCACCGGTCGAACTGTGATGGTGGCCTTCAACATTACCGACGAGCTCGACGCGATGCGCCGGCATGCGGATCTGGTCGAGCGCGAGGGCGGCGCCTGCGTGATGGCCAGCATCAATTGGTGCGGCCTCTCGGCAATCCAGGCGTTGCGCCGGACCACGCCGCTGGCGCTGCATGCGCATCGCAACGGTTTTGGCATGATGTCGCGCGACCCTGCGCTGGGCATCGGATTCCAGGCCTACCAGACGCTCTGGCGCCTGGCCGGGGTCGATCACATGCATGTGCACGGCCTGTCGGGCAAGTTCGCGCAAAGCGACGACGAAGTCATTGACTCGGCGCGCGAGTGCGCCACGCCGCTTGCGCCCGGCGTCGACGACACGGTGCTGCCGGCGTTTTCGTCGGGGCAATGGGCCGGTACCGTGCCCGCCACCTTCGCGGCGCTGGGCGGCACCGACCTGCTGTTCATGGCCGGCGGCGGCATTCTCGCGCATCCGGACGGGCCGGCCGCGGGTGTGACGAGCATTCGTCAGGCATGGGAGGCCGCGCAGGCGGGCGTGCCGCTGGCAGAGCACGCCCGCACGGCCGCCGAGCTGCTGCATGCGCTGGATTTTTTCGGTTCGCGCGGATGAACGGCCCAGCATCGGCCTTTTATGGCTTCTATGGCGACGACTTCACCGGCGCCACCGACACACTTGCCCATCTGGCGCGCGCCGGGCTGCGCACCATGCTGTATCTGCGCGCACCGGACGATGCGCAGCTGGCACTGGCCGGCGAACTCGACGCGATCGGTATCGCCGGCGCGGCGCGCGCCATGCCGCCGGCACGCATGGCGCGGGAACTGAGCGAAGTCGGCGCGCGCATGGCATCGCTCGGCGTGCGGCTGATGCATTACAAGGTGTGCTCGACTTTTGACAGCGCGCCGCACATCGGCAATATCGGCGTGGCGCTGAACACCTTGCGCGGCTATTTCCCGCATCCGCTGGCGGCCATCGTCGGCGGGCAGCCGGGGTTACAGCGCTATTGCGTGTTTGGCCACCTGTTTGCTGCGGGCAGCACCGAACACAGCGGGTCGCCGGCGATCCATCGCCTCGATCGTCACCCGACGATGAGCCGCCATCCGGTCAGTCCGATGCGCGAGTCGGATCTGCGCCAGCATCTTCGGCAGCAGGGTCTGGAAAACATTGGTCTGGTCGACTGGCGTTGGCGCGGCGGGGGCGCGCCGGCCCTGGCAAGCGCACTTGCCGAGGCGCTCGCCCAGCAGCCTCGGGCAGTGCTGTTCGACGTGCTCGACGATGCGCAACTGCCCGCGCTCGGCCGTCTGCTGATTGACGAGGCGGCACACCAGCCGCTGTGCGCGATCGGCCCGAGCAGCATTGCACAAGCCTATGCGCTGGCGCTGGCGGGCGCCGTGCCGCCGATGCCTTCGAGTGCCGCACCCGTCGCGCCGGCCCGCTCGCCGGTACTGGTGCTGGCCGGCAGTCTGTCGCCGATGACCGCCGCGCAAATCGAAGCGGCACATTCGTTCACGCGCATCGCGTTGGACCCGGCTCGACTCACCGGCGCCAGTGCACCGGACTATCTCGACCGGCAAGCCGCGTCGGTGGTCTCAGCACTGCGCGAGGGTCGGCATGCACTGGCCTTTACACACCGCGCCAGCGAGGCCGGCGGCCCGCCGCCCGGCACGGTGGCGCAGGCTTGCGCGGTGCTGTTGCGACGTATTGTCACGGCAGTGGGTGTCGCGCGCATCGGCGTAGCCGGCGGCGACACCTCGAGCTTTGCGATGCAGGCGCTCGACGCCTGGGGATTGTCATACCTGGCGGGCTTGCCCGGCAATGTGGCACTGTGCCGATTGCATGCCGGCGAGCCCCGGCTCGACGGCGTCGAAGTCGCCCTCAAGGGCGGGCAAATGGGCGAGATCGGCTTGTTCGAGCAACTGGTGCACGGCGTCCCCGGCGCAAGCTTCGGCGCCAGCGGGCATGCAAGCTAGCGACCCCGTCAGACTGAAAGAATTGCCATGGCCTGCCGTTTGAGATCGAGAAACGCTGGCTCCAGCATCATTTCCCAGTGGCGCGGGCGAGCCAGCGGGATGTCGCTGGTCAAGGCAATTCGCCCGGGGCGCGTGCTCATCACCACGAGCCGGCTGCCGAGCAGAATGGCTTCGTCGATGTCGTGCGTGATGAATACGACAGTCGCGTGAATGCGCTCCCACAGGTCGAGCAGGAATTGCTGCATGGTCCGGCGCGTTTGCGCATCGAGCGCGCCGAACGGCTCGTCCATCAGCAGCACGCGGGGCTGCATCACCAGCGCCCGCGCGATCGCCACCCGCTGCTGCATGCCGCCCGAGAGCTCATAGGGTTTGTGCTTCTCGAAGCCCTTGAGGCCAATGATGTCAATCAGCTCATCGACCAGCTTCCAGTCGATCTGTCGCGCATCCCGCATGCGCAGGCCAAAGGCAATATTCTCGCGCAGGCTCAGCCACGGATACAGCCCGGGCTGCTGGAACACCACCACCCGATCGGGGCCAGGCTTCGTGATCGGCCGGCCGTCGAGCGTCAGGCGACCAGCGCTCAATGCGGTCAGGCCGGCCAGCATGTTCAGCAAGGTCGACTTGCCGCAGCCCGAGGCGCCAAGAATCGTCACGAAAGTCCCATCCTCGATCGTCAGGGAGATTTTGTCCAGCGCACGTGTCGCGCCAAAATTCTTGGAGACCTGGTCGATGACAATCGGCATACCAAACCTTTACTAGCAATGCGAGCCAAAGCCCGCCGCCGACACGCGCGGCGGGCCGGTGAACCGGTCACTTCGACTTGACCGCCTCGGCCGCGTAACTGGAATCGACCGCCGATGCGAAATTGCTCGGCATCTCCGTGATCCGGCCGATCTTCATCAAGACCTTGGCGGTGTTTTCCAACGTCTTGGTGGTCGCCGAAGTGGCCACGCCGGCGCCCGAGCCCAGCACCTTGGGGGTGAGCTGATCCTGAGCCGAATAGATGTCATAGCCAGCCAGCTCGGCCTTGGCGACCGGCAGGGTTACGCCGGATTGCTTGGCCATGATGGCAAGCGCCTCGTCCGGATGTTCCTTGGTGTAAGTGACGCCCTGATCCATCGCGCGCACGAAAGCGGCGACGATCTTGGGGTTTTGCTTCGCCCACTGGGTGTTGACGATGCAGATGTTGTAGGAGGAAGCGTCCTGCGGCAAATCGCCGTCGGATTTCAGGACATGTCCGCCCAGCCCCTGCAAGGCGTCGAATACAGGGTCCCAGACAATCGCCGCATCAATGCTGCCGGTGCTCCAGGCCACGTGCATCTCAGGCGGCGACATGTTGAGCTGGCGCACCGAATCCAGCGGCACGTGAGCTTGATCGAGGAACGTCGCAAGCTCGAACGAGGCTTGCGAGCCAACCACGATGGCAATCGTCTTGCCCTTCAGATCGGCCACCGAATTGATGCCCTTGCCTGGACGCACGACGATGCCGGCGTCCGTCGTGTAACGCTCCTGGTTGAACACGATGGCAAACGGCAGCCCTTGCGAGATGCCGGTGACATACGGCGGGATGCCCAGACCGCACATGAACTGCAGGCTGTTGGAGGCCAGCGCGCTCATCGCCGCCGGGCCGGAATCGAAGAACTTGAGACTGACGTGACCGGGAATGTTCTTCTGGAACAACCCCAGGCCCTGCGTCACCATATACGGGTCGGCGCCGTTGTTTTCGTAGCCGATGACCACATCCGGCGTCTGCGCCAGGACCGGCGCGGCCATCGCCAGGCCAAGCAGCGACGAGAACAGGTAAACCCCGACGTATTGACTGATCTTTTTCACAGCAACCTCCGTTGTTATGTGTAACCGCGCCACGGAACGGCACGGCTCTCGACCACGCGGATAAGAAGTTCCATGCAATAACCAAGGATGCCAATCACAATGATGCCAACGATGACGATCGCTACCTGCAACGCCTGGCCGGCATACTGGACGAGCCAGCCAAGTCCTTGATCGGCCGCGATCAGTTCCGCGGCCACCAGGCAGGTCCATGCCACGCCGATGCCCACCCGCATGGCCGTGAAGATCTCCGGCAATACCGACGGCAAAATGACGTAGCGGAAAATCTGCGCCTCCGAGGCGCCGAGCGTGCGCGCCACCGACAGCCTGAGTGCCGGCGTGCCTTTGACGCCCGAGATGGTGCCGATGATGATGACCGGCACGGTACCCACCAGGATCAGCAGTATTTTCGGCAGTTCGCCAATGCCGAACCACACCACCAGTAACGGAATATAGGCCAGCGGCGGCACCGGCCGAACAAACTGCAGGAAGGGATCGATGACCCGGAAGATCAGCGGATTGCGGGCCATGCCCAGGCCAATCGGCACACCGAGCAGCACCGCGCCGAGAAAGCCGATGCCGATGCGCACGACGCTGATCCACATGTCGTCATACAGGGAGCGCCCACCGTAGCCTTGCGAGAGAAGCAGCACCAGTGCCTTCCAGACAGCCGTGGGCGACGGCAAGGCAATCGGCGGGAATACATGAAAAATCGAGACGATCTGCCAAATCGCGATGGCGCAGACCAGCGCAATGAATGTCGCCAGCCGATGCACATGGCCGCCCACCCGCGCACCCATGGAGCCGCGCCGCAGGCCTTCGGCCTCGACCGTGTCAATGGAGGATGTGTCGGAAACAACATCACCGGCATCGGTTGCGGTGTTCGCCGCCGCATCGGGGGCCTGCCTGTCAGGAATATCCGGCGTCACGGGCATGCGAGACTCCTTTTCCTTTTGACTCGGCGCTCGAACCGCGTCTTCGGCCAAACGATTGGGGACCTTGTGCCTGGCGTCCCCCGGTCGACCGCCACATCGGGCGACGGTCCGGTGAGGTGATTCAAGTATGCGCACGCAATATTGCGCGCGATAGTGCCAGTTCCGCCGAACCGCTTGGTCCACCCGCGTTTTGGCGCAGGGGATCCGGCCCCGCCGGCTGGCGGCATGCTTTTTTAGGATTTCATATATATATGAAATCCTACGATTTACATTGCAAATTACATCGGGGTTAACCCCGGGCGCGCAGCGCGCGCCGGGGAGCGTCACGAATAACAACGCCGGCCGCTGCGCGTGAGGCACACGCGAAGCGGCCGGCGCTCATCGAACCGAACGATGGTCCGCTGTCGGCGGCACGCCGGCTCAGATCACGAACAAGTCGACGAATTGCTGGACCGGCATGGCCTGCAGCCTGGCCGCGTCGAGCGTGGCCGCGAGGATCGCGTCCTGCTGCTTGGCCGGGAAACGCCGCGCCAGATTGGTCTTGAATTTCTCGACCAGCAGCGGCATGCCTTCACCGCGCCGGCGCCGATGACCGATCGGGTACGCCACCACGACTTCGGGCAATTGCGAGCCGTCGTTGAAGGTTACCGTGAGGCCGTTGGCGATCGAGCGTTTGTCGGGGTCGTGGTAGTCCTGGGTGAACTGCGGATCCTCCACGCAGCTCATCTTCGCGCGCAGGGCGTCGATGCGCGGGTCGCTGGCGATGCGATCCTCGTAGTCCTCGGCGGTCAGGCGGCCGAACAGCAGCGGCACCGCCACCATGTATTGGATGCAGTGATCGCGGTCAGCCGGGTTGGCCAGCGGGCCCTGCTTGTCGATGATGCGAATTGCCGCCTCGTGCGTGCGGATGGTGATTTTCGCAATGTCTTCGACGCGCTTGCCGTGCTGTGCCAGCTGACCATGCAGCGTCATCGCCGCTTCGGCCGCGGTCTGCGCATGAAACTCGGCCGGGAACGAGATTTTGAACAGCACGTTCTCCATCACGTAGCTGCCGTAGGGGCGCTGAAACTTGAACGGCTGGCCCTTGAACAGCACGTCGTAGAAGCCCCAGGTTTTGGCGGTAAGCACGGTCGGGTAACCCATCTCGCCGGTTTTTGCCATCAGCGCCAGACGCACGGCGCGGCTGGTGGCATCGCCCGCGGCCCACGACTTGCGGCTGCCGGTGTTGGGTGCATGCCGGTAGGTGCGCAGGCTGTGCCCATCGACGAAAGCCAGCGACACGGCGTTGAGCAACTCGTCGCGCGTGAGACCCAGCAACTGCCCGACCACCGCGGTGGAGGCAACTTTCACCAGCAGCACGTGATCGAGCCCGACGCGGTTGAATGAGTTCTCCAGCGCCAGGCAACCCTGGATTTCGTGGGCCTTGATCATCGCGCCGAGCACCGCGCGCATGGTCGGCGGCTGCTGGCCGTTGGCGATGGCGTTGCGCGCCAGCCAATCGGCGGTGGCGAGGATGCCGCCCAGGTTGTCAGACGGATGCCCCCATTCGGCAGCCAGCCAGGTGTCATTGAAATCGAGCCAGCGGATCATCGCGCCGATGTTGAAAGCCGCTTGCACCGGATCGAGCTGGAATTGCGTGCCGGGCACCTTGGCGCCGTTGGGCACCACCGTGCCGGGCACGATCGGTCCCATCAGCTTGGTGCAGGCCGGGTACGACAGCGCCTCGAGGCCGCAGCCCAGCGTATCGATCAGGCAATAGCGCGCGGTTTCCCACGCGGCGTCGCTCTTGACCTCGTAATTCAGCACATAGTCGACGATGTCGACCAGCACCTGATCGGGTGCCGGGCGAACGGATGAAATGGCAGCAGACATGGTTTCTCTTCAGTCAAAAAAAATCGTGATCCGGCGCGCCGCTCAACCGCGTTGGTCGATCGGCGTGAACTTCAGGTTTTCGGGGCCAGTGTAATTCGCGCTGGGCCGAATGATCTTGTTGTCGATACGCTGCTCGATGATATGCGCGCTCCAGCCGGACGTACGGGCAATCACGAACAGCGGGGTGAACATTGCGGTGGGCACGCCCAGCAGGTGATAGCTCACCGCCGAGAACCAGTCGAGATTGGGGAACATCTTCTTGACTTCAGCCATCACGCTCTCGAGCCGCTCGGCGATCGCATACATCTTCAGGTTGTGCTGCGCCTCGCCCAATTGCCGCGCGACACGCTTGATGACTTCATTGCGCGGATCGCTGATGGTGTAGACCGGGTGGCCGAAACCGATGATCACTTCCTTGGCCTCGACGCGACGGCGGATGTCGGCCTCCGCCTCGTCAGGGGTATCGTAGCGCTGCTGGATCTCGAACGCCACCTCGTTGGCGCCGCCGTGCTTGGGGCCACGCAGCGCGCCGATCGCGCCGGTCAGCGCCGAATACATGTCGGAGCCGGTGCCGGCCACCACGCGCCCGGTGAAGGTCGACGCGTTGAATTCGTGCTCGGCGTAAAGAATCAGCGAGGTGTGCATCGCGCGCACCGCGAGTTCGCTGGGCACGGTGCCGTGCAGCAGATGCAGGAAATGTCCGCCAATGCTGTCGTCGTCCGTTTCGACGTCGATACGACGGCCGTGCTGGCTGTAGTGATACCAGTACAGCAGCATGCTGCCCAGGTTGGCCATCAGGCGGTCGGCGATATCGCGCGCGCCGGGCAGGTTGTGGTCGTCTTTCTCCGGCAGGATGGTGCCCAGCAACGAGACGCCGCTGCGCATCACATCCATCGGATGCGCACTGGCGGGAATCTGCTCGAGCGCCGCACGCAGGTTCGCAGGCAAGCCGCGCAGCCCTTTGAGCTTGCGCTTGTAGCTGGCCAGCTCGGTGCCGGTGGGCAACTTGCCATGCACCAGCAGGTGAGCGACTTCCTCGAATTCGCATTGCTCGGCCAGGTCCAGAATATCGTAGCCGCGATAGTGCAGGTCATTACCCGAGCGGCCGACGGTGCATAACGCGGTGTTGCCAGCGGTGACGCCGGACAGGGCGACGGATTTCTTCGGCTTGAAGCCGGCGGCGGTGTTTTCGCTCATGGAGTCCTCCAGATCAAAGAGAGTGCTTAAGCTTTTTGCTGGGCGAAAAGCGCGTCCAGCTTCTGTTCATAGACGTGGTAACCGATGCTTTCGTACAGTTCGGCACGCGTTTGCATGGTGTCGAGCACGGCCTGTTGCGTACCGTCGCGGCGAATCGCCTGATAGACGTTCTGGGCAGCCTTGTTCATCGCGCGGAATGCCGACAGCGGATAGAGCACCAGGCTGACGTTGGCGCTGCGCAATTCGTCCACCGTAAACAGCGGGGTGGCGCCGAATTCGGTGATATTGGCCAGCACAGGCACTTTCACCGCGTCGACGAATTGTCGGTACATCGACAGTTCGGTCATGGCTTCGGGAAAGATCATGTCGGCGCCCGCCTCGACGCACGCGCAGGCGCGATCGATGGCGGCAGACAGGCCTTCGACGGCCAGCGCGTCGGTACGCGCCATGACGACGAAATCGGGATCGGTGCGCGCATCGACGGCCGCCTTGATGCGGTCGACCATTTCTTCCTGGCTGACGATCGCCTTGCCGGGCCGGTGCCCGCAGCGTTTCGCACCGACCTGGTCTTCGATGTGCATGGCGCCGGCGCCGAACTTGATCAGCGATTTGACGGTGCGCGCGATATTGAATGCGGACGGCCCGAAGCCGGTGTCGACATCGACCAGCAATGGAAGATCGCACACATCGGTGATGCGCCGCACGTCGGTGAGCACGTCGTCGAGCGTCGAGATACCCAGGTCGGGCAACCCCAGCGAGCCGGCGGACACACCGCCGCCGGAGACGTAAATCGCTTTGAAGCCGGCCGCCTGGGCCAGCAAGGCGTGGTTCGCGTTGATCGCGCCGACGATCTGCAGCGGCCGCTCGGTTTGCACTGCGGCACGAAATTTCGCGCCGGCGGAACCGGATGACGATGTTGTCATGAGACTTCTCCGAAGACTGGGTGGCAAAATGGCTGATATTCAGCAAGAGCCGTGCCATCGGCGGCCGTACCGCCAAGCAAAACGCTAACGCATTATTTCCATTGAATTATTTCTGCGTTTCACTGGCCGCTTGAAAAACCTGCGGCATCTCATTATTTCAATTTTGAAATCTCAGCATGCAAATTTGAAACGCCGCGTGCTATGCTGAACCGGTTTCCCCACCCAGGCTGAACTCATGTCTTCCCTGCCCGCGTCCCCGTTGCCCTCTCTGACACGTCCCGTTGCGACAACGTCGCGCAAGCCGACGCTATGGGCCGTCGGCATCAGCAAACTGGGCGCCTTGTACCGCGATATTGTGCCGGAGTATGCGGCAGCCGCCGATATTCAGATCATCGACAAGGGCTATGACGAGGTGATCGACGAATTGGCCACGCAACCGGCGGGCACAGTCGACGGCATCATCGCGGCCGGATCGAACGGCGCCTATCTGCGCGAGCGTCTGGCGCTGCCCGTGGTGCTGGTCAAGGTCACCGGTTTCGACGTGATGCAGGCGCTGGCGCGCGCGCGCCGTATTTCGTCGCGTATCGCGCTGGTGTCTTACGCGCGGCCGGTATTGGAATTCGAACGTTTCAAGAACGCCTTCGGGCTCGATGTCGGCCAGTGGTCTTATCGCAATGCCCAGGACGCCGAGGATCTGGTGCAGATGCTGCGCCAGCGCGGCGTCGAGGCGGTGGTCGGCCCGGGACTGGTGACGGAGCTGGCCGAGAAAAGCGGCATGGCGGGTATTTTTCTCTATTCGCACGACTCGGTGCATGCGGCCTTCGAGACCGCGCTCGAAGTCGCACGCTTTAGTCGCATCGAGGCGTGGCGGCGTGAGCGGCTCGATACGATCCTGCGCCACTTGCGCGATGGCGTGATCGCGGTCGACACCAACGAGCGGATTCAATCAATCAACGCGCCGATGCTAAGCATGCTCGGCCTTGAGACCGGCACGCCGCTGACTGGCCGCACGCTGGCCAGCGTCGCGCCGGAGCTCAGCCTGCAGCGCACGCTGGCCAGCGGCGAGGCTGAACTGGAAACCATCGTGCCGCTGCTTGGCAAGACCTATGTGGTCAATCGCATTCCCCTGCGCGAGCAAAGCGTGCTGACCGGCGCCGTGCTGACCTGCCAGGACTCGCTGGCAGTCAGCCGGATCGACCGTTCGCTGCGCTCGCGTCATCGGCCGCGTCACCTGGTGGCGCGCTACCGGCTCGACGATCTGGTCGGCACGTCGGCGCCGATCGAGCGGATCCGCACGCTCGCCAGACACTATGCCGCGACCGATTCGACCATATTGATCGACGGCGCGAGCGGCACCGGCAAGGAGCTCGTCGCACAGGGCATCCACAATGCCAGCCGGCGCGCCGACTATCCATTCGTGGCGATCAATTGTGCGGCGTTTCCGGAGACGCTGCTGGAGAGCGAGTTGTTCGGCTACGAGGAAGGCGCGTTCACAGGCGCGCGGCGCGGCGGCAAGGCCGGGATTTTCGAGACCGCGCACAATGGCACGCTGTTTCTCGACGAAATCGGCGAGATGCCGCTGCCGCTGCAAACGCGCCTGTTGCGCGTGCTGCAGGAACGCGAAGTGCTGCGGCTGGGGGCGAACGAGCCGATACCGTTCGACGTCCGGGTGATCGCCGCCACTCACCGCGATCTGCGCGCACTGGTGGCGCAAGGCGACTTCCGCGAGGATCTCTACTATCGGCTCAATATTCTGCGCCTGACCTTGCCGCCGCTGCGCGCGCGGCGCGACGACATCGCGACACTGGCGCAGCGCTTGCTGGAGCGCGCGCTGGCGCGCGCCGGCGCACGGCTGAGCGCAGCGCAATTGCTGGCCGAGCTCGAGCCATTGTTGCAGGACTACGCGTGGCCGGGCAACGTGCGCGAACTGGAAAACGTGCTCGAGCGCATCGCCGTGTCCTGCGCAGCCTTGCCCGACGTCGCGTCGCTGCGCTCGATACAGTGGCAGGACATCGCACCGGAGCTGGCCGGCCCGGTTGCCGCGTTCGCCACGCCGTCGGCCGGGCTGGCGGCACGCGGGCTGCGCGATATCAGCCAGCAAAGCCAGCGCGAGCTGATCCGCGCGATGCTCGCCGAGTGCGGCGGCGATCGCGACGAAGTCTGCCGACGGCTGGGAATCAGCCGTTCGACGCTATGGCGAAGGCTGCGCGAGTCGCCCGCCGATTGACCCGTTCGACTGCGCACAGCCCCACGGGACCAAACGCTCAGTGACCGTGACGCATGCGGTCGCGCAGGTGATGCCAGTCCATGCGTTTGTGCGACGTACTCTCACCGGCGTGGCTGACCCATAGGTAGTCGACCACCATGCCAAGCGCGAAGCTTACGATCAATGCAATGATCATCCACCACAGCCCGATTCCAGACATGGCAACCTCCTTTCATTCAGGCACCATCGTTCCATTTTAGGTCAGATTTTCCGCGATTGAAGTCATCTCATCGGCATGCGGCATCAGCCGACGCGCGCGGTGTTTCAAACCTGCAACGCCCGTCGCCATGGCAATCTTAGGATGCCGATCAATAGCAATGCCAGAACGGGCTGGAGGTACATGTGTTGAGCCCGACCATACGGCCGTCGATCTCGCGCCGCGGTCCGTCGATGCTCTTGGGAGCGTCGCGTCTCGGGCCACTGGCGCCAGGAGCAGGCGCATCGCGCCGCGGACCATCGACCGCGACCGAGGACGTGCCGTGGCTGTATGCGCCG
>NZ_SCSK01000008.1 GCF_004297875.1 Pandoraea sp.
CTGGCCAGCCGCATCAACCGCCCGGCGATGATCGGCGGCACGTATCAGATGGCCACTCAGGGCGCCGCGCTGATCCACAACTGGGATCAGATGAGCGGCTATCAAAAGTGGAGCCAGCTGACCTCGCTGGGGATGAATCTGGTGCCGTTCGGTATCCACAGGGCGGTGCGCTCGGTGGGGAGCCAGGTGCGCGGGGCTCAGTCGGAGGGCGCGCCTGGCGGGAGCGAGGCGAACAGCTTCAGTGGCGACCCGGCCGCGACTGACACAGCGGCAACGGCGGCCAGTGTGGGAAATTCCGATAGCGCGAACTCAGCCACCGAAGTCACGGCGGCCGTCGCAGCCACGGCAGCGACCGCCAATACCCACACAAATACCAACACAAATACCAACACAAATACCAACACAAATACCAACACAAATACCAACACAAATGCCGCCGGTGCGACCGGCAATGCCGGCCCGGTAATCCCGGGGCAGCGCTCCGCGGCTGGTCGTGGAGCCCAAGGCAACACTGGGCTCGCGCCAGGGTTGATCGATCTGACGGCGCTGTCTGCCGCGCCGTTGACGTTGACCGATATGCTGATGAATCCGTCGACTTCGGTCACGCCCCAGAGCATGGGCGCGGCGTATCACGATCCCTCGGCGCCCTACGAGGAGCGCAACCCCGTGCCGGCCGCGTTTCGCCGGCCGACAGCTCCCGCTTTGCCCGATCGCACGATGGTTTCGAGCGCCACCTTGAGCTCCGCGCTCGACGGCGTGTCGGGGTTGTCTCCCATCGATCAGGTGGCCACGCTTTTCCCGGGGCGCGGCATCCATATCATGATGGCGCGCAACGGCATCGAGGAAGCTGCGCGGGTGGTGGGTACCGCCCAGCACGTCGCTCTGATCACCGGTTTCACGGTGGCCAAGGGCATGCCCGAAACCGACGGCCCCCCCGGCACGGTATTGCTCTATCACGACCTGCAGAAAGCCGGCATCAAAGCGACCATCATCACCGACAAGACCAATGCGCCGGTGGTGCGCAAATGCCTGCGAGCGATCGGCTTGACAGCCCAGGACGTGGTGGTGTTCGACGCACCGCATAACTTTGGCAAGGCGCGGATTGCGGCCAAGGCGCTGCTTGATCGACTCAAACCCGACACGATGGTGTCGATAGAGCGCCCGGGGCGTAATGCCCAAGGGGAATATCTGAATATGCGAGGGGTATCCGTCAAGGGCTTTAACCCGCCACTCGATATTCTCTTCGAATTATTCGATAACCGCCCGAATGGGCGGGCGATTGCCATCGGCGACGGGGGCAACGAGATCGGCATGGGCAACGTCAATAACCACATGCCGAGCGATGTGTTGAACCTGAACAATCCGCGCGCGGACATGCCGGCCATCTACACGAAGGTTCTCTCGGACTATCCGATTACCGCCAGTGTGTCGAACTGGGGCGCCGAATTGCTGGGGGGCGCCGTGTTGCGCAATGCCAATAAGTTGCACTTGTGGCATAGCGTGGACCAGCAGACCGCCGCCATCATGGCGGCAGGGCGGGCCGGCGCGGTCGATGGCGTGATGCGTCTGCCGCCGGGCGAGGTAGAGGCCGATACGGGCCTTGCCGCCGGGGTGGACGGTTTCAATCCGAAGGCCCATCGCGGATGGTACAGACTGGCGAAGCAAGCGCTCGCGCAACCTCCCGTGACGCCGATCGAACTGGGATTGTTCGATTCGAGTAATGGCGGCATCGTGGCCGCCAAGACGCTCGGGAACGAGATGTCCGATCTGACGTCCGGCTCGCCGGTACGCCAGGTACTGTTTCTCGATCACGACAATGCGCCGTATGGCGAGCTGACACCGAGAATGGTCGCGAAACATACCCATAGCGCGTTCAAGAGCATGGACGAACTCAATCTGCACGGTCTCGGCATTGTCTGCAATACAGCCAGCGCGTCGGGGGAGAATGTCTATGCTGCGGGCGTGAGCACCCCCGTAACCGACCTGGTAATTCCGACGGCCAATGCGATCGTGGCGCATGGTGATCCCCACCCGGTGTTGATCGCCACCCAAGGCACTGTGGACGTAGGCGCCTATCCCGTTGCGATTGCGGAGGCAGCGGACCAGGCCGGTGTTACCGCGCCGACCGTGCACATGCTCGCGGCCCCGACATGGGCTCCGGCGGTCAATCAAATGGAGCATGTCAGCCCGAATCCGGAAATTTCCGCCGGACTGGACGAAAAGGTGCGCGCCGTGGTCGATCAGGTGCCGCCCAATGCGACGTCGGTGTGGTGCAATTGCACGCATTATCCGGTTCTGGCGGATCGCATCCGTGCCGCGCTGGCCGCTCGCGGCATGGGTGACGTGCCGGTGATCGATCCGATGGTCGACCATGCCAAGGTGATCACCGCGAGCCTGGACCTGCAAGCGACGGGGCCGGCTGTCGGCCCCGAATACAATCAGACGATGGTGGTGACGACTTCCGATGACCCGTTTGCCGTGTGGCAGGCCGCCAAGAAAATCCTCGGTGACAATAGCGTTGTCATGGCCCAGGTCAAGAAATTTGGCGGCAAGCTTGACGAATCCTACGTTGTGCCAATGTTTCGTGCGCCGCGCAACATCAGCGCGAGCGAGGCGCTCACGCACACCCTGGCGCTCAAGGAGCTTCAGCGCAGCATTAGCGACGTGGAGTTGCGGCGCTTCTATAACACGATGTTGGGCATGATCGACGATGCGGCGCCGCCGGAGGGCGGTGCGCCGACCGCGCCGACGCAAGGCCCGTTGCCTCCGACGCCGGGGGCGCCGGGCGGCGTCGAGACGGCCAGCTTGTTGCAACCGCTGGCGTCATCCGGCCCGAATCAATCGGCTGGCAGTGGGGCGGCGAGCGCCATGCCTTTGTGGTACGTGGGCGCGAAGAGGGTTTTGCTTTCGACCTCCTGGTTGACCGATCCAAACGCGGCGTCGGTAGTGCCTGCTACGGAAACGACCGCCGCAAACGCCACAAACGCCACGCAAGGGGGAGGCCAGCAGATCGAAACGCTTTCCGGAAGCGAGGCGTCGAGCGTGTCGCCGCCAGCCCAGCCTGGCGGTGTGAAAGGATTCTTCAGCCGCGTGGGGCATTCCAAGCTGCCGTGGTATCTGGGTACGTTAAGTGTTTCCGCACCGGCTTCTTTTCTGATCGATCCGCATGAGCTCGCGCTGGGCAACGGCACCGGGTTCGTGATGCGCGGCCTGGGCACCGCGGCGCCGCTGATCGTCCCGAAAATCAGCGGGCGGCTGGTGAACGGCTGGAATATGGTCAGCCTGTTCTTGAATGGCGCTTACCATAATTATGCGACCTGGAGCTTCGATCCGAGCCACTGGAACTGGAAAAGCCAGCCGCACAATAGCGGCTATGCGCTGACCGACGAAATGAGCGGCACGCAGAGAGCCTATGAATTGGTCAAGGGCAGGGCGTTTCCGGCGAGCAAGACAGAGAAGTACGTTACACAGGTGACGGCAACGGTGGCGAATTCGTTTCTCATGGCCGACTATTCGATTCAGGCGGGGCCGCAGTTCTGGCTGCCGACGGTCAGCTTTGGCGGAGGCGTGCTCTACGGACTGGGGAAGATGGCGCTGACCGATTTGCGCAGCAGCATTGCGGCAAGACGTGCCGTTGCACCCGAGGTGGTGGCCCAGTCGCCGTCCGAAGAGGCAAATGTGGAGGAGGCCGCAGTGTCAACTGGCGAGGCGCCGGTCGTGAAGGCCGCCCCGAAAATGCCGCTCGACAACAAAATCGCCACCTGGGCCAGCGCTGTCGGGCTGACCAGTTTCGGCGCGAGCTACCTGGTCAGCACTTTGACTCAGGCTGCGCCGGCGAAGAAGAAGCCCAATCCGGCGGCTTCTTCACAACCATCACCCACGACGTCACCCACGACGCCCAGCGGGGGATCCACGACGCCGCCGCCCGGTGAGCACACGCATCCCCATCCACATCCGAAACAGCCTCCGCAACCGCAAACGGTTGTCGTCGCGCCATACCATCCCGGCAACGAGGCGACCAGCACATTGGACGGCATTGCCAAGGAACATCTGGGGACATTGCTCACGGATAAGGAAAAAACGGATGGCCAACGCCGGCACTTGAGCAACGATACGTTGGTGGCCGATTTCGCCCTGGAGGAGTTGATCAATCTCAATCCGCAATACAACTTGGCGGCGAATCCTGATTTGCTGCTGCCGGGCTGGCAATTGGTTGTGACACGAAGCGACGGTTGAGCGACATGTCGTGAGAGTCGGTGGCGCGTGGCCGGCCCGTCGAGTCGCTGGGCTGTCGCGCCACAGGCATGTCGGCGGCGCGTTTGAAAGTGAAAAAGGGTTAGCCTGAGCTAACCCTTCTTTTTTTTGGTAGGCCGTGCGTGACTCGAACACGCGACCAACGGATTAAAAGTCCGCTGCTCTACCAACTGAGCTAACGACCCAACGAGACAGCGATTTTAGTTGTTTTTCGGAGAGAGTGTCAAGTTCAGGCGCCGGCGATGCGCTCTCGGCCGAGTGCGTCGCTCGCCATGGGCATGTCGCACGCGCCGCCTCGCCTGTTCGCGATGAGGCGGTCGACGTCAAAAACAAAAAACGCCACTCGTTCGAGCGGCGTTCTTGCTGCCGGTTGGCTGTGGACGAATCAGCGCAGCTTGGCCAGACGCTGCTTGGCGACCTGCGCCGAGTCGGAATCGGCGTACTTGGAAATGATGGTCTGCAGGGTTCGGCGTGCGGCGACCTTCTGTCCGGTCTCCTGCTGGTTGGTGGCGATCGCCAGCAACGCCTGCGGTGCGCGAGGATGATTCGGAAACTGGCTGACGACGTTCTGCAGCACGTTGTTCGACGCCTTGTAATCACGCAGCGCGTAATACGTGTTGCCGAGCCAATATTCGGCGTCGGGCAGATATGGGCTGTTGGGGTAGTGCTTGACGAACGACGAGAGGCTGCCGGAAGCGCCCTTGAAATCGCCGTTGCGGAACTGATTGAGCGCCGCGTCGAATTCGGTCTTTTCGCCCGGCTGAACCGTACCGGTGACGCCGTCGACGGTGACTTGCTGCGGTTCGAGTTTCTTCAGCCGCGCATCGAGATCCGCATAGTAGTCTTTTTGATTCTTCTGCAGTGTCGCGAGCTGGTTCTGAAGCTCCTGGTTTTGGCCTCGTTCCGCGTCCAGGGCTTGTTGCAACTGCTGGACCTGATTGTTCAGGTCCAGCAGGTTGCGTGTCAACCCCTCGATACGCGTATTACTGCTATCGACTTTGGCGCGCAAGTCGAGTACGGCTTGGCGCGCCTGATCGTCATCGAACAAGCCGGCATGAGCGACCGGTCCCAGCAGCAGGCAGCCGAGCAGGCCGGCATGTACAAATGATTTAAGCAGTCGAGGTTGCATGGCGATGATTATTGATAAGCGAGATCCGCGCGACGGTTTTCAGCCCAAGCCGCTTCGTTGTGGCCCAGCGCTTTCGGCTTTTCCTTGCCGAAGCTGACCGCTTCGAGTTGCGAGCTCGGCACGCCGAGCAGCTCGAGCACCTTGACGACCGCTTCAGCGCGCTTCTCACCCAGTGCCAGGTTGTATTCGCTGGTGCCGCGTTCGTCAGTATTGCCTTGCACCAGCACATGACGGTTCGGGTGAGCGATCAGGTACTTGGCATGGGCTTCGAGCATGCTCTTGTAGCTGTCCTTGACGGTGTAGCTGTCGAAATCGAAAAACACGCTGCGCTGAGCGAGCGGGCTGTTCGGATTGTTCAGCTCGTCGACGGCGCTGACCGGAGCAACGCTGCGGGCGTTGGCGCCGGCGCCGTTGGCCGAACCCGCGCCATTGTTGAGCTTGACGCCCGAGCTGCAAGCGGCCAGGGCGACGACCGCGGATGCGGCCAGGATGTTACGAAGTAAAGAACTCATAGGACCTCCGGTTAGTTTTATTGCATGAATGGACCCCAGGAAGGTTCGCGAACGCCTCCTCCCCGCACTGATAATATTTGCCGTGTTCGCCCGTCCACCGAGACCACCGCCAATACCTTACGGCCATTGACTTGCGTCGCATAAAGAATGTACTTGCCGTTTGCGGCAAAGCTCGGTGACTCGTCATGGGTGGTGTCCGTCATTGCGGTGACATCCCCGGTGGTCAAATCCTGCGTGTACAGCTTGAAGCTGCCCCCGACCCGTGAAATATAGGCAAGCAGCTTGCCGTCTGGGCTGATACGCGGACTGACGTTGTAATTTCCCTGGAAGGTGACGCGTTGCGCGGCACCTGCGGCTTCACCTGCGGCCGGCATGCGGTAGATTTGCGGCCCACCGCTGCGATCGCTGGTGAAGTAAATCCATTTGCCATCAGGCGAGTACTGCGGCTCGGTGTCGATGCCGCTGCCGCGCGACAATCGCCGCAGCCCGCCGCCGTTGGCGTTGATGCTGTAGATCTGGGTGTTGCCCGTGAGCGACAGGGCCAGGGCCAGCGTCCTGCCGTCGGGAGACCACGCCGGCGCGCTGTTGTTGCCCTTGTAATTGGCGATCATCACGCGCCGGCCGGTCGGCAGGTCGTGAATGTAGACGATCGGCTTCTGACGTTCGAACGAGACGTAGGCGACCTTGGTGCCGTCCGGCGACCAGGACGGCGAGATGATCGGTTCGCGGCTGGTCAGCGCGACGTGCTGGTCCTGGCCGTCGGAGTCGGAAATCACCAACTGATAGCGATTGCCGGTATGCACGATGTACGACAGCCGCGTCGCGAAGACGCCGCGAACGCCGAGCAGCTTCTGATAGATATAGTCGGAGATCTTGTGCGCGGTCAGGCGCAGATCGCTGGCCGGACTGGTGATCGACAGGCCGCCGAGGCTCGCCTGCTTGACCGTATCGTAAAGACGGAAGCGCACGTCGTACTGACCATTGGCCAGCCGGGTCACACTGCCGCCGACGAAAGCGTCGGCGCCGCGCGCCTTCCAGCTGCCCAGGTCGACCTGATCGGTTTCGGACACCGGAGCGTCGCCGGCGTTGATCTGGCTGAACCGCCCGCTGCCGGTCAGGTCCGCGCGCACGATGCTGCTGATGTCCTGCGGGGCGCTGGCGCCGTTGGCGAAGTTGGCGATGGCAATGGGGTAAAGGTTGGAGCCGACGCCGGTGATGTCAACGTTCAGTTGTGCATTGGCGGCACTGCAGGCCACGGCCAGAAACGTGGCGATCAGGGTGTGCCATGCAGACTTGCTGGAAATTCGCATGCTGTCGGTAGGCCTTCTATCAGAAAAGCAACAGGCTATCACCACATCCGTGGTGGTGACTAGTTGCAGGGTTGTTCGTTCCCAAGTTCGTCATGTCGGTCGGCTAATCGTTTTGCCGGAACGTGATGGTGAAACTCGAGGGGGCTTTGCCGTTCGTGTCGCGCGGCAATGGATCGGAACGCGTTACCGCGCGCTCGACTGCCTGATCCCACGACGGCACGCCGCTGGATTTGACGATACGCTGCGAGAGCAGTGTGCCGTCGGGCGCCAGATGGACTTCGATCACCGTCGTCGGATTGCCCGGGTTGCGCTCCGTATACACAATGTTCGGCTTGACGCGCCGACGCACGCGATCGGCGTAACCCGGCGTTGCCGTGCCCCCGGCGCCGGCGCCATTGCCGGCCGCGGCGCTGCCCAAGCCGTTGCCGGACGCCCCGGCGGCACCGCGAAGCGCTGCCAGGCGGGCTTGGCGGGCCTGTTCCTCGGCCTTCTTGGCGGCCGCTTCCTGCGCGGCCTTCTTCTTCGCGGCAGCTTCCTGTTCAGCCTTTTTCTTGGCGGCGGCTTCCTGTTCGGCCTTCTTCTGGGCGGCAGCCGCTTGCTCGGCCTTCTGTTTCGCGATCTTGTCCTGCTCGGCCTGTTTCTGCGCTTGCTGCTGCTGTTTCAAGGCTTCGGCGGCTTTCTGCTGCGCCGCCAATTTCTGCTGGCGTGCCTTTTCCTTGGCGGCCTCGGCCTGCTGTTGCTCCTGCTGACGGCGCAATATTTCCTGCTGGAGCTTGGCCTGCGCCTGCTGCTGCTCCTGTTGCAGCAACTTTGCCTGGGCGGCGGCCTCTTCCTCGCGGCGGCGTTTTTCCTTCTGCAGCGCGATGTCGGCATTTTCCGGCACAGGCGCGGGAGCGGCGACCGGCGGGGTCGGCGGTTGCGGCGGCGCCTGCGGCTGAGGCGGCGTCGGCGGATTCAATTCGGCAGGGGTCCACAATTCCGCCTCCGAACCGGCCGGCGAACTATTCTGCCAGCGCATGCCGTAAATCAGCAGCGCGAGCAGCAACAGGTGCATCAACAGCGCCAGTAAAAAAGACCGGCCCGTACCTCGTTCTGGTTCGGGGGGAGTCGGACGCGCGAACATCTGGGTCATTTTTGCTTCACGAGCAAGCCAACACGCTTAATGCCTTGGGCCTTCAGATCGGACATCACGTTCATCACCATTTCGTAACGCACCGTCTTGTCGGCGGCGATCACCACCGGCTGATCCGGGTTGACCTCCTGGCGATTCTGCAGGAACGTGAGCATATCCTGTTCGGTCATTTTCTGCTCGTGCGTTTCCTGGGCGTCCTTGTAGCGAACCAGCAACTGGTTGTTCGCGTCGATGTTGACGATGACCGGCGGCGTTTGCTGCTGCGGACTGGCGTTGGCGACAGTCGGAAGATTGACGATCGACGGTGCCACCATCGGCGCGGTGACCATGAAAATGACGAGCAGCACCAGCATGACGTCGATGTACGGCACGACGTTGATGTCGGCCATTGCGCGACGTCCGCGCGAACGGCTACTGCTGCGAATGGGGCCTGCCATGTCGGTTCCTAGTGAATCTGCCGTTGCAGGATGTTGGAAAACTCTTCGATAAAGCTCTCGAAGCGAATCGCCAGGCGGTCGATGTCGTGCGAGAAGCGATTGTAGGCAACGACCGCGGGGATTGCGGCAAACAGGCCGATGGCCGTTGCCACCAGGGCTTCCGCAATCCCGGGCGCCACGTTGGCGAGGGTGGCCTGCTGAACGTTGGACAGGCCGCGGAACGCGTTCATGATACCCCAGACCGTGCCGAACAGACCGATGTACGGGCTGACCGAGCCGACCGACGCGAGAAACGCGAGATTCGATTCGAGCGAGTCCATTTCACGCTGGTAGGCCGCCCGCATGGCGCGCCGTGCCCCGTCGAGAATCGCGCTCGGATCCGAGATGCGTTTTTCGACCGCCTTCAGGTATTCGCGCATGCCGGATTCGAAAATGCGCTCGAGTGCACCAGTATTGTGCCGGTTGTTGACGGCGCTTTGATACAGCGACTGCAGATCGCCGCCCGACCAGAAATCGCGTTCGAAGCGTTCGGTTTGGATGCGCGCGCGACGGATGCCGAACAGCTTGCGGAAGATGAATGTCCAGGACATCAGCGACAGCACCAGCAGCAGGGCCATGACGGCCTGCGCCAGCAAACTGGCGTTGACGACGAGTGAGATCATTGAAAGGTCTTGTGCGGGCATTGTGTAACCGACGAAAAATTTGTTTCTTAGTGTGAAAAATGGGCGGTAAGTTCTTGTTCTGCCGTGGTGGCCGAGCGCATGGCGCTCAGGACGTCCGGGGGGATGGCATTTGGCTTCAGGTCGCTTGCCGCGACGCAACAGACCTTGATGGTGCCGCGCGCCAGCAATTGCTCGCCGCGCCAGGCTTCCTGCAGGAAATCGACCGACGCGCGGCCAAGCCGCTCGATGCGGCTGCGAATCGCGAGCTGGTCATCCAGGCGCGCCGGGCTGAGATAGTCGACGGCCGTGTGGCGCACCACGAACAGCATGCCGGTGCGTTTTGCCAGCAGGGACTGGTCAATGCCGAGCGAGCGCAGCCATTCGGTGCGCGCCCGCTCGAAAAATTTGAGGTAATTGGCATAAAAGACAACGTCGCCCGCATCTGTGTCTTCGTAGTAAACGCGGATTGACCAGTGAAAGTGGAATTCTGCCATGCCGCGCATTTTAGCGGATGCACGGCGTGACGCCAGCGCCTTTGTGTGGTTTTTTTGTGACCGGATGTGACACCTCTGCGAATCCGGCCGCGCCCCTATAATTGACATATTTTTATGAATTGACCACTTCGAGGAGATCCTGTGAGTAACGAGAATTCGCAAGCCAAACCGCGCCGCGTTGCTTTTTTGGGGCTTGGCGTAATGGGATACCCGATGGCCGGACACCTGGCGCGAGCCGGTCATCATGTCACGGTCTATAACCGGACGAAAGCCAAAGCCGATCAATGGGTCGCCGAATTCGGCGGTAAAAGTGCCGATACGCCACGTAACGCCGCGCAAGATGCCGACATCGTGATTTCCTGCGTCGGCAATGACAACGACCTGCGCAGCGTCGTGCTGGGCGAATCCGGCGCCTTTGCGGGCATGGCCAAGGGAACCACGTATGTCGACCACACCACGGCCTCGGCCAACGTGGCGCGCGAACTGAACGCGGCGGCGGCCGCCGCCGGCCTGCATTTCGTCGACGGCCCGGTCTCGGGCGGCGAGGCGGGCGCGCAAAAGGGCATTCTCACCATCATGTGCGGCGGCGACGAAGCGGTATTCACCGATGTCGCGCCGGTGCTGTCGGCCTACGGCCGGGCAGTGACGCGCATCGGCGGGCCCGGCGCCGGGCAACTCGCCAAAATGGTCAACCAGATCGCCATCGCCGGCATGGTGCAGGCGCTCTCCGAGGCGGTTCACTTCGGGCAGCATGCCGGACTGGACATGCCGCTGGTGCTCGATGTCATCGGCAAGGGAGCCGCCGCCAGCTGGCAAATGGACAATCGGGGCCGCACCATGGTCGAGGACCGCTTCGATTTCGGCTTTGCGGTCGACTGGATGCGCAAGGACCTCGGGCTTTGCCTCGAAGAAGCGCAACGCACCGGCGTATCGCTGCCGGTGACGGCCCTGGTCGATCAGTTCTACGCCGATGTGCAGGCGATGGGGGGCAATCGCTGGGATACTTCGAGTCTGATTCGCCGTCTGCGCCGTCTGACCGATAAGTAAGCGCAAACTGGGCGGCGCGCCCCGGCATTCCTCGCCCGGGTGCGCGCATGCCTGCTAGGACAGGGCGGGCTTCAAGTTTTCGAGCGTGGCGTCGTCCGCCTCCACGGTCCGATTCGGATCGATGAACAGCGCCGCGATCGCGCCGATGCCGAGCAGCCCGGCCGAAATCAGGAACGGGATCGTGTAGCTGCCGGTTATCTGGATAAGAAAGCCGAACGCCACCGGCGAAATCATGCCGGCGATGCCGAAACCGGTATTCATCATGCCCCCGGCCGTGCCGGCGAACTTGCCGGCGATGTCGATCGGCAGGCTCCACAGCACCGCATTGGTCAACTCCAGGCAGAAGAACGACAGCGACAGCAGGATCACCGCGCCGATCGGACTGGCTGTATAGATCATCGGCAGAATGAAAATCAGCGCACCGACGAGACCGGTGAACAGGATCGTGCCGCGCGCGCGCCGCAGGTTGCCGGTGATTTTGTAGAGCTTGTCGGACAGCACGCCGCCGAGCGTGTCGCCGACCACGCCGGCCAGCAGAGGCAGCGCCGTGAACAGCGCCAGATGCTTCAAATCAAAACCGCGCGAATCCTTCAGATACGAAGGCAGCCAGGTCAGGAACACCCATAGCGACCAGCCGTAGCAAAAGTCCACGAAGGTCACCAGCCACATGCGGCTGATCAGCTTGCGCCACGGCGTGGGCGTGCGCCTCGCCTGAAGACCGTCGCCCTTGGCATAACCGATCTCCTTGAGCTCATCCGGCGTGACACGGCGATGCTCCTCGGGCGTGTTGGTGAAGACCAGCGCGTACAGCACGGTCCAGCAAAGGCTGAGCGCACCCAGCACGATGAACGCTTCGCGCCAGCCCTTCCAGATCACGATCGCCACCACCACCGGCGGGGTAATCGCGCCGCCCAGGCGCGCGAAGCTATGCGTGATGCCCTGCGCGAAACCCCGCTCGGCAGTCGGCATCCAGTGCGTAAAGGCGCGGGTGGCCGAGGGGAACGCGCCGCCTTCGCCAATGCCCAGCGCAAAGCGCAGGACCACCAGTGCCATGACGCTGCCGGCAAACCCGGTAGCCAGTGTCGACGCGCCCCAGATCAGCGATAACACCAACAAAACCTTCTTCGGCCCGAATTTATCCGACATCCAGCCGCCCAGGATCTGCATGACGGCATAGGGATAGGCAAAGGCGGAAAAAATCAGGCCTAGCTCGGTATTGCTCAGCCCCATCTCGTGCCGGATCATCGGTCCGGCCACGGCGATATTGACGCGATCGATGTACGCGATGAAATACATCAGGCACATGACGCCGAGGATGATGTGGCGGGTTTTGATGCGGTACTTCATACGACCTCCTTTGGGCGCCGCGGCGCATACTGGCGAGCAGGCCGCTGCGCGGTCCGCCGCTGTCTCTGTCGTAGTTCTGTCTGTCTCTGGCGAGGCAATCGGGTTGCCTGCTTGTTTTTTGCGGATTACTTGATGTCGAGCAATTTCAGGCGCTGCACCTTTCCGGACGGGCCGCGCGGCAGCTCGGTGATCACGTGGAACTCGCGCGGCGTCTTGTAGCGGCCCAGCTCGCGCAGGCAGTGCTCGCGCAGGTCGGCCTCGTCGTAGGAAAGATTCTCGCGCACCACCACATACGCCGCAATTTCCTGGCCGTAGTTGGCATCGGGCACGCCGACCGCCGCCGCCTCCAGCACGACCGGATGCTTGAGCAGCGCCTCGTCGATCTCGCGAGGTGCGATGTTCTCGCCGCCCTTGATGATCAGCTCCTTGGCGCGGCCATTGATGAAAAAATAACCGTCGGCGTCGTGATAGCCCAGGTCCCCGGTGCGCAGCCAGCCATCGGCCGTGAAGGCTTTGCGGGTCTCTTCCGGCGCCTTGTAGTAGCCGCGCATCACATTGCCGCCGCGCAGCACGATCTCGCCGGTCTCGTTCGGCCCGAGCGTGTTGCCTTGCGGATCGATGACCCGCGCTTCGGTGCCCGACGGCTTGCCGATACTGCCCACCTTGCGCTGGGCCGGATCGAACGGATTGCTGAACGCCGGCGCCGCGGTCTCGGTCATGCCCATGGTCTCGATCACGCCGATGCCGAAGCGCTGCTCGAAGGCGCGATGATGCTCGGGCGGCAGTGCGGCCGAGGCCGAGCGGCAAAAGCGCAACAGGCTCAGATCGGTGCCGCCCAGGTCGGTCGGATCATTGAGCAGGTAGGCGATGATGGTCGGCACCACATTGATCCAGGTGCAGCCGAAGCGGCTGGCGTCGTGCCAGAAGATGCCGGCCGAAAAGCGCGCGGGCATCGCCACCGAGCCGCCATGCACGAGCGGCGCGATCGCGGTGACGACCAGACCGTTGATGTGATAAAGCGGCAGCGAGGCGAGCACCCGGTCGCTGTCGCCCAGGCGATGCTCTCGGCTGATGTGATGGCCGGTAATGACCAGGTTGTGGTGCGTGAGCAGCACGCCCTTGGGTACGCCGGTAGTGCCCGAGGTGTACATCAGCAGCGCGTCCTGGTCGGGCTGCGGGACTGGCCCGGTCGCGTCGTCGCCGTCGCCGGAAAAAGCCGGAGGCAGCGCCGTGGCGTCGGCGCGCGTCACGATCAGCTCGATCGGACGCTCGACCTGCTCCAGCACTTGGCGCAACACCTGGGCGCCTTCTTCGGATGTAAACACCAGGCGGGTGTCCGAATGATCCAGGATGTGGCGCAATTGGGCCGGCTGGCACAACAGGTTGATCGGATTGGCGATCAGGCCATTGGCCATGATGCCCAGCAGGATGCGCGTCGTTTGCTCGCCATTGGGCAGGAACACCGAAACCGTGTCGCCGGCCTTCAGCCCCTTGGCGGCCAATTGCCGGCCGAACCTGCGGCAAGCGTCGCGCAAGCCGCCATAGGTCAGCTCGCGGCCGCTCTCGGTCGAGATCAGATAGGTTTTGTCGGGATGCGCGGCGGCGCGCTGCTCGATCAATTCGTGCAGAGTGCGAGGTGCATTCATTTGCCGTATTTCCTGAAGTAGGCGCCGAGCAGATCCTCTTGCGCAGGAACCCGTTCCGGGATCGGGCGGGCGATACGGGTAATGTTCAAATAGTGGCGGTAATTGAGGTTCTCCGAAAAATTGTTGCCGCCCCAGGTGCCGCAGCCCATCGACAGCGAGAAGGGCAGGCCGTTATCGAAGTTGCCGCCGGTCGCCAGGCAGTGCGCCTGATTGACGATGACCCGAGCCACTGGCAGGCGCAGCCCGAGCGTGAGCGCCTGCGCGCTATCGGCCGAGTGCAGGCTCACCGAATGACCGGCGCCCATATAAGCGTAAATGTGCTCGACGATCTCGCAGGCATGGGCGAAGTCCCGCGCGCGATACACCGTCAGCACCGGTGAGAGCTTTTCGCCGGAGAACGGGTAGTCGCTGCCGAAGCCGGTTTCCTCGACCATCAGAAACGCCGGTTGGCCAGCGTGGCTCCGGGACGCGCGCGACAGGCCCGCCAGCTGAGCGACCGTCGCGGCATTCTTGCCCGTGATATGACCGGAGAGCTTGCCGTCCGGCCACATGGCAGCCTGCAGGCGGGCTTTCTCGTCGGCGTCCAGCAATACTCCACCGCAGGCATCGAGCGCGGCGAGCATTGCGTCATATACGGCGTCGAGAATCACCACGCTGTTCTCGGACGAGCAGCTCGTCGCGTTATCGAAAGTCTTCGAACGCTTGATCTTGTCGGCCGCGTCGGCCAGATTGGCCGAGGCGTCGACGATCGAGGCGACGTTGCCCGCGCCGACCCCGAACGCCGGCGTGCCGCTGGTGTAAGCCATGCGCACGTTGGCCTGCGACCCCGTGGCCACCACCAGATCGGCCTGCTGCATCAGCTCCCAGGTCGCCGCCTTGCTGACCGGCGAGGGCAGGCATTGAACCAGGTCGGGCGAGACGCCGACCTTGCGCAATTCATGATGAATGAATTCGAGCAGCATCGCGCCGGCGCTCCAGCCCTTGGGCGAGGGCGCCACGATCACCGCATTGCCGCCCTTGAGCGCGTTGATGATCTTGTTGGCGGGGGTGGCCGCCGGATTCGTGGAGGGCGTGATGGCCGCGACCACGCCGACTGGCCGCGCGATTTCGACAATGCCCTTGGCGGGATCCTCGGCAATCACGCCGACGGTTTTCACGCCGTGCAGATCACGCAGCAGCCCCAGCGTTTTGCGATAGTTCTTGCGTATCTTGTCGTCGACATTGCCCAGCCCGGTGTCGTGCACCGCGCACTCGGCCAGTTGCCGGTTGCGCTCGGGCTCCATGATGGCCCAGGCTACCGCGGCGACGGCATCGTCGATGACGCCCTGGCCCGCTTGCGAGAAAGCGGCTTGTGCGGCGCGCGCGCGGGCCACGAGCTGCGCGACCGTGGCGTGGGTTTGCGGATCGCTTTGGATGGCGCGCGATGGCGCGTTAACACTCATGTGACGGCTCCCATCAGGATTGAAACGAATCGGCTGGTATCAATGGCAAAACATGCTCTGGTATCAATCTAGAGGAACCTCGGGACGCAAACGTCCCAATTTGCGCATTTTGTAGCGCACGTTCCTTTAAAGCATCGAATAATTTATTTATCGGGATTTTTATTGTCCCGATAAATGTAATTTCCAATGAATTCGCGCGCATGAAATACCTCATCGGGCGGTATCGAACAGATCTCGGGGGAAGGTTGGCGCGTCAGGCCGCCGGCCACGTCCGCTGCGGCCGTCGCGCCGCGCGATCGACGCGGCGCGACGGCATCGCGGCGGTGCTCAGGCGGGTTTGCCGCGCCCGAGCAGCGAGCGCACGACGGGCTTGAGCAGGGGGTAAAGAATCGAGATCAACGAGGCAGCCATCAGCGAGCCGCTCAACGGCTGACGGAAGAACATGGTCCAATCGTTGTGATTGATGATCATGCTGCGCATGAAATTGTTCTCGCCGATCGGACCGAGAATCGCGCCGAGCACCAACGGCGAAATCGGGAAGTTGAACTTCTCGAACAGATAGCCCAATACGCCGAAGACCACGATCATCCACACGTCCGACATGCTGTTGCGGCTGGCGTACGCGCCGATCAGGCAGAACAGCACCACCACCGCGTTGAGCACCGACTGCGGGATGGTCAGCACCTTGACCACCAGGCGGATCCAGAAGAACCCGATGATGCACATGCCGATGATGCTGACGAACATCGACGCGAAAATCGTGTACACCACCTGGTGCGAGGTCGGGTCGGTCAACAGCATCGGGCCGGGTTGCACGCCATGCAGCAGGAAGGCCGCCAGGATGACCGCGGTGGCCGCGCTGCCGGGAATGCCCAGCGTGAGCATCGGGATCATATGGCCGGCGACCGAGGCGGTGGAGCCGATTTGCGGCGCCACGATGCCTTCGGGCATGCCGGTGCCCAACTGCGTGCGGCGCCGGCCGTACTGCTTTTCGGTGCCGTAGCAAATGAAGGACGTGATCGTCGCGCCGGCGCCCGGCACGATGCCCAGCAGCGTGCCGATCGCACTGCTGCGCAACAGCGTGCCCTTGATCTGCCAGATCTCCCGCAGCGAGGGGAAGTGCGTCTGTACCTTGCCGGTGGCGGCGTGCGTGTTATCCAGCGCCAGTCCTTGGCCCAGCCGCTTGAACACCTCGCCCAGGCCGTACATGCCCACCAGCACCGCCACCAGTTGCACGCCGTCGCCAAGCACCGGTACCCCGAATGTGAAGCGGTTGACGCCATAAGTGCTGTCGACGCCGATACACGCCACCAACAGGCCCAGGCACAGACTGATCACCGCATTGACGAGCGACTTGCCGGCCAGCGACACGACCGTGGTCAGGCCGAAGAAGATGGCCGCGAAATAGTCCTCCGAATTGAATTTCAGCGCGATCGCCGTGAGCGGCTCGGCCAGCAGCACCATCACCACCGACGACGCCAGTCCGCCCGCCAGGGCCGCCACCAGTGCCCAGCCCAGCGGCTTGGCGGGTCCTGACTTGCGCGCCATCACGTAGCCATCCCACAGCAGCGGCACGTCGCTCGGTTCGCCCGGAATGCGGTACAGGATGGTTGTGAACGCACCGCCGTAGGTACCGGAAAAATAGATCGCGGTGAGCAGGATGACTGCCGGCTCGATCTGCATCTTGTAGGTGAACGGCAGGGCCAGCACCACGCCCATGACAAATCCCAGGCCGGGCATGATGGAGACCGCCATGCCCACCAGCAGTCCCACCACCAGCATCAGAAAATCGAAGGACTGGAAGACATGGAAAAATCCCATGCCAAGATCGTGAAGGAGTTCCATGGTCAGTGCACTCCCAGGAGCGACATCAACAGGAGGGAGACCTTGGAGAAGGGCTCATCGCCCAGCGGCAGCGAGACGTACACGACCTTCATGAAAAGGAACATGAAGAACAGCGAAAATCCCACGCCCAACCCCAGCAGGACGCTGAGCCGTCGTTGGTGCCCGACCCACATCAGGGCAATGCTGTAGAGCACCGTGGCGATCGCGAAGCCCAGGATCGGCAGCGCGAAGGCATAGAACGCGGTCGCGGCCACGCCTGCCCATACCATGCCCGGGTACAGCTCGGGCGGATTGAGCAGGGCGGCCTCGTCGTCCTCGCCGCGCGGTTGCGCCCCCGACGGCGCCCGCAGCGTCTTGAGCGCACCGATACAGGCCGTGACGAGCATGACCACCAGGACGATCTTCGGCCAGGCGTCCGGCCCGATCTGACCGTACGTCCTCACGAACTCGAAGCTGTCCGCGTTGTGGTAGAGGAACACCGAGAACGCCGCGATCAGCAGATAGGGCAGCGTCCTGGTCAGTCTCGACGGCGCGGCGCTCTTGCGCTGGCCAGCCAGCGCCTGGTCGGGAACACGCATCATTGCTTGCTCCGCGCGATCACCTCTTGCGCCTGCTTGAGCCAGTTGGCCATGAATGCATGCGCGTCGGCCAGCGGCACGTAGCTGTTCGGATCGGCGTATTGCTGCTTCAGATAATCCTTGAATTCCGGACTCTTGGCGACTTCGGCCAGCGCGTTGGCGAGAATCTTTACCCGCTCGGGCGGCGTGCCGGCGCGCACCACGATCGCGCGGAATTGCGGTAGGGTCACGTCATAGCCGAGTTGCGTCGACACCGGCACCTTGGCGAAGGCGGGGATATCGACCGGATGTGGATAGAAAAAGATCAGCGGCCGGATTTTCCCGGAATCGAAATAGCTGCGCACATCGCCGGTCTGTTCATACAAAATGTCGCTATTGCCGCCGAGAATCGAGCTATAGCGCAACCCCGGTTTGCCGTACGGCACCGATTGCAGTTTCAGGCCCTTGCTGGCCAGGTAGCGGGTGGTGATGTCGTCCGCGCTGCCCAGGCCCGTGACGGCGACGGTCATGTTCTTGGTCTTGGCGGCCTTGACCAGGTCGGCCCAGGTTTTGTAAGGACTGTCGGCGCTGACCCAATACCCGGACGGCTGCTGGATCATGATCGCCAGCGGGATCACCTGATCCAGCTTGAACGGCGGGTTCTGGCGCGCGAGCAGCGCATAAGTGTCGCCGATCAGCACCGCCACGCTATAGCCGTCGGCGGGGGAGGTCAGCAGCTTGGTCATGCCGACCATGCCGTCGGCGCCCGGCACGTTGATCACCGGCAGCGACACCTTGAGCGACTTCTGCATGATGTTCGACGAGGTCCGCGCCAGCAGGTCGGCGCCGCCGCCGGCGCCCCATGGCACGATGAAATTGATCGGGTGATCGGGATACGCCGCAAAGGCCTGGCCGGCGCCGCCGAACAGCATCGCCAGGCCGAGCAGCGGGCCGCCCAGGCGGACTAATGCGCGTAGGCCTGCGGCAAAGGTGAAACGCTTGGTCTCCAGACCGGGAAGTCGCCCGGAAATCGTCGAACGCATGGCTGTCTCCTTGAGTTTATGTACTGCATGTAATGCGTCGTTTTTGATGGATGTGAAACGCGACTGCAAACCACTTGGATGAAAGCATTGGCAATGCGCCCCTCCGTTGAGCGCGGAGCCATTCCGGCCAGTCTCAACGGTGCTGAACCTCCTGCTGCAATGGGGAAATGATGCGGCCCGGCGGGGGGGCCGGGCGGAGCGGGCGCGGGCCACGCCAAGCGCTCGTACGGGCCGGCAGCGGAGCGTGCTTCTCAATGCGTGGCGGCGTTGTTGCACTCATGCAATGGGCCCTGTCGTGGTTGGAACGCGTTGAATGCCGCAGGCGGATGAGGCGACGCCCTGGTATCAATTTAGACGAGTGTCGAGACTGATCTGTCCCAATTTGCGCATTTTTATATTTTTTTATGCAGGAAGCATACTAAAGTGCATTTATCGGGACAAGTCGAGTCCCAATAACCACTAAATTTGATGCCATGAGCTCAAACCAGTCCAATGCCGCCGCGCTGCGCGCTTTCCGCATCCTCGAGATTCTTGCCGAGGCCGACAAGCCGCTTGCGCTGACCGATATCGTCAGCCGTATCGAATTGCCCAAGCAAACCGTGCACCGCATTCTCAAGCAACTCGAGAGCGCGTGGCTCGTCACCCGCGGTACCGGCGGGCGCTATTACGAATGCTCGGCGCGGGTGCGGCAAATGGCGATCAGCGTGCTGATGAACTCGGGGCCCGCCGCGGCGCGGCACGCCATCCTCAAGCATCTGGTCGACCGCATCGGCGAGACCTGCAACCTGACCATCCTGAGCGGCGACGATATTGTCTACCTCGATCGGGTCGAAACCCAGTGGCCGCTGCGCATGCATCTGCAGCCGGGCTCGCACGTGCCGCTGCATTGCACGTCCAGCGGAAAACTGTTGCTCAGCCTGCTGCCCAAGATGCGGCGCGAGCGCCTGATTGCCTCGCTGCCGCTGCGCGCGCAAGCGGAGAACACCATCACCGACCTCGACGCGTTGCGCGAAGAGCTCGCGCTCACGCGCAAGCGCCGCATCGGCATCAACGATCAGGAGCATTTGCAGGGCCTGATCGCCATTGCCGTGCCCGTCATGCTCGATCGCAACCGCGCCTGCGCGGCCATCGCCGTGCAGGCCCCGCTCGGTCGCGCCAGCATCGACAGCTTGCTGAATTACGTGCCGGAGTTGCGCCAGGCCGCGCTCGATATCTCTAAAACTTTCCACGACTGACCCGCGGCGCGCCCGCCACAAAGCAGAAAACCGCCGCGGCCGCGCAGGCATTACGTCTGGCGGCCGCGGCGGTTATGGGCGGATGCTGCTTACGTCCCGTAGGCATAGGCCGGTGCGCGCTTGCCGATGGCGGCGGCCGACACGGCCGAGACCAGCGCGGCGAACAGCACGTAGGCGCAGATCAGCCACGGCTGGCCGCCGCCGACCTTGATCAGCGCGGTGGCGATGATCGGCGTCAGGCCGCTGGCGAAAATGCCCGAGAACTGGTAGACGAACGAAATGCCGGTATAGCGCACGCGGGCGTCGAACAGCTCGGCAAACAGCGCTGCCTCTGGGCCATACACCGCCGCATAGAAAATCCCGAACGGCACCACGACCGACAGCCAGATCACCGGCAAATTGGTCGAGTGCGTCAGGATCAGCCAGAACGCCGGGAACGACGACAGCCCGGTGATCAGGGAGCCCCAGAAGTACACGCGGGCGCGGCCGATCTTGTCCGACAGGCGACCGAAAATCGGAATGAACGGGCACATCACCAGCGCCGAGGCCATCACGCTCATCAGCGCGTCGGTGCGGTCGATATGGATCTGCTGGGTCAGGTAGCTGATGATGAACACACCGAACACATTGAAGAACACCCCGTCGATGTAGCGCGCGCCCATGCCGAGCATGACGTTCTTGGGGAAGTGCTTGAGCATTTCCAGGAACGGCACCTTGGCCTGCGCATGGCGGCTTTTGAGCGAGGCGAATTCGGGCGTCTCCATCACGCGCAGCCGGATCCACATGCCGACGAATACCAGCACCGCCGAGAGCAGGAATGCCGCGCGCCAGCCCCACGCCAGGAACTGCTCGTTGGTCAGCGTCTTCGACAGCAGCGCAACCACGCCGGCAGCCAGGCACAGGCCGATCGACAAACCGATCTGCGGCAGGCTGGCATAAAAGCCGCGCTTGTTGGGCGGCGCATATTCATAGGTCATCAGTACCGCGCCGCCCCATTCGCCGCCCAGGCCGATGCCCTGGAACACGCGCAGCAGCAACAGCAAGGTGGGTGCCCACAGGCCGATCTGGCTATAGGTCGGCACCAGCCCGACGAGCACCGTCGACACCCCCATGATGAGCAGCGTCAGCACCAGCATGCTCTTGCGGCCGATCCGGTCGCCGAAGTGCCCGAAGATCACGCCGCCGAGCGGGCGCGCCACAAAGCCGACCGCAAAGGTCGTATAGGCCAGCATGGTCAGACCACCTGGTCGTGACCCGGGAAATACAGCTTGTTGAGGACGATGCCGGCGATCACGCCATACAGGAAAAAGTCGTACCACTCGATGGTCGCGCCGATCACGCTGGCGAGCGCGACGCGGCGTATTGCGATGCTATCGTTTGCCATAATGTCTCCGTTGATGGTTGCCGCCGGATGGCGGTTGATACGCGCCGTCGACGTCTCCTCCCGGCGCTTTTTTTCTGATGAGATACAACTGGTCGTACGTACTGCAAAAAAAACGGTCTCAGGCGGCGAGCGCCTCGCGCGCGGCGACGGCATCGGTCAGGATCATGTCCGAGGCTTTCTCGGCCACCATCACGACAGGCACGTTGGTGTTGCCCGACACGAGGGTCGGCATGATCGAGCAGTCCACCACCCGCAGGCCGGCCACGCCGCGCACGCGCAGGCGTTCGTCGACCACCGCCATGGGGTCGTGCGCCGGCCCCATCTTGGCGGTGCCCGAGGGGTGGAAAATCGTCGCGCCGTATTCCCTGCAAAAATGCAGAATCTCGTCGTCGCTTTGCACTTCGTGGCCGGGCCGGTGCTCGCGCTTCATCAGCGCGCGCATCGGGTCGGCCTGCGCCACACGGCGCGCGAATTTCACGCCGGCCACGGCCGTGCGCCGGTCCAGTTCGGACGACAGGTAATTCGGCTGCATCGACGGCGGCGTGAGCGGATCGGTCGACTGGATGCGCACGGTGCCGCGCGATTCCGGGCGCAACTGGCACACGGAGTAGGTGCAGCCCGAGAACGGATGCACCGAGCCGCCGGCCTGATCGGCCGACAGGGTGCCGAAGTGGAACTGAATATCGGGGGTGACGGCCTCGCCCGGCAGCGCGCGGCAAAACAGGCCGCCCTGGTTGATGCCCACGGCCAGCGGCCCGCTGCGCGAGAACAGCCACTGCATGCCGATGCGCGCCTGGCCCCACAGCGAGTTGAGCTGATCGTTGGTGGTGATCGGCTTGCTTACCTCGTAGATCAGGCGGATCTGCAGGTGGTCCTGAAGATTTTCGCCCACGCCCGGCGCGTCCTTGACCACCGGAATGCCGAACTTCTGCAGCAATGCGCCCGGGCCGACGCCCGAGAGTTGCAGCAACTGCGGCGACTGCAGCGCACCGGCCGAGAGAATCACCTCCCGGCGCGCGCTTACCTCGAACTGCTGTCCGTGCTTGACGTATTGCACGCCGGTCGCGCGCGCGCCCTCGAACAGCACCCGGGTCGCCTGTGCATCGGTCTCCACATGCAGGTTGGGGCGCTGGCGCGCCGGCTTCAGATAGGCCACGGCGGTCGAGCAGCGCTTGCCGTTGTGGGTCGTCAACTGGTAGTAGCCGACGCCTTCCTGATGGCCGGTGTTGAAGTCGTCCACGCGCGGCACGCCAAGCTTATTGGCCGCGCCGATGAAAGCTTCCACCAGTTCGTTGCGGGTCGGGATGCTGGTTGCCCACAACGGACCGTCGGTGCCGCGCGTGGCGCCGGGGCCGAGGTCGTTGTGTTCGAGCCGCTTGAAGTAAGGCAGGCAATCCTCCCAGCTCCAGCCCGAGTTACCCTGCGCGGCCCAGCGGTCGTAATCGGCGCTCTGGCCGCGAATGTAGATCAAGCCGTTGATCGAGCTGCTGCCGCCCAGCGTGCGCCCGCGCGGCCAATACAGGCGGCGCCCGAGCATGTTCGGATCGGGGTCGGTATAAAAGCCCCAGTTGTAGACCTTGTGAAACATCGTCTTGCCGTAACCGATCGGGATGTGAATCCACACATATCGGTCGGGCGGGCCGGCCTCGAGCAGGCAGACCGAGTATTTACCGTTTTCGCTCAGGCGGTTTGCCAGGACACAGCCGGCTGAACCCGCGCCCACCACGACATAGTCGTAATCGCGCTTCATGGTGTCTCGCTCCTGTTTTAATAATGGAATGATTTGTTTCGACTTTATGAAGCAATTGATTTCTCATCAAGCAAATTGGGCTAAGATCGAAAAAAGTGGATCAAAACATTTATTTTTGTTTCAAAAGAGACAGACATGGAGACGAGTGAGGAAGCTGCCGCCCGCGGTGTCCCGCGCGGCGGTGACGGAGGCGCGGAGGAGGCGCGCGCGCTGCGGCCGGTGGCGGTGCTGGCGCACTTGGCGGGGGCGGGCCATCCGCTCACGCTGTCGCAGTTGTCGGTTCGCCTGCATATTCCGAAGGCGACGCTGCTGCGTTTGATGGAGTCGCTCGAAGCCGGCGGCTTCATCGTGCACGCTCCCAACGAGCGGGGCTATATGCCGGGGCCGGCCTTGGCCAACCTGGCGCTGGCCACGCTTGGCAACAACAGCTTCACGCGCTCGTGTCGCGCGGTGCTGCGCACCCTGGTGGCGGCGCTTGGCGAGACCTGCAATATCACGGCGCTCGACGGCGACCGCGTGCTCTACGTCGAACGGGTCGAAACCGACGAGCCGCTGCGCCAACAACTGCAGCCGGGCGCCCATGTGCCGCTGCACTGCACCGCCAGCGGCAAGCTGTTTCTCGCGCAGATGTCCGCGCTCGAGCGCAAGCAGTTGCTGGCACGCTTGCCGCTGCCGCGCATGACGCCGCGCACGCTGACCGATGCGGGGTTGCTGGCGGCGGAGCTAGACCGCATGTCGGTGCGCAATATCGGGGTGGACAATGAAGAATTCGTGCGCGGCATGGTCGCCGTGGCGCTGCCGATCCGCGCGGCCGACGGTCACGCCATCGCCGCGCTGGCGTGCCATGCGCCGACCGCGCGGCTGAGCCTGAGCGACCTGATGCAGTCGGTCCCCAAAATGGAGGAGACGGCGCGACGGCTCGCGCCGTTGCTGCAGCAGCCGGCGCAGCCATAGCGCGCGCCCGCCGGGCCGGGCAGCGCCGGCCGCTCGGGGATCCTCAGGCGCGTTCGTCGCGGAAGTGATACCAGTGAAACAGCATGCGCTGGCCGAGCCGGCGAAACGGCGCGAACATGTGGCCCGGCAGCGGCGAGGTGAAGATCGGCAAATCCAGCTTGCGCCCGTGACCTGCGATCCATTGCGCCATATGCCGGCCGGCCTGGGCCGAATACATCACGCCGTTGCCGCCATAGCCGAGCGCGTAATACACGGTTTCATTCGGATCGGGCTGCACGATGCGCGGCATCATGTCGTGACTGACGTCGACCCAGCCCCACCACGAATAATCGATCTGGATGCCCTTGAGCGCCGGGAATTTGCGGTGCAGGCCGTCGATCAGCAATTGCTGGTGCCGGGGATTGGGCGCATCGCGTCCGGTGATCGCGCTGCGGCTGCCGATCTGCACACGGTTGTCGGGCAGCTTGCGGTAGTAGTGGCGCAGCGTGCGGGTGTCGGTAATGACCTCGTTGGTGCGGAAATTGCAGGCGGCGATCTCCGCCTCGGTCAGTGGCCGCGTCACCATCGAATTCGAAAGGATCGGCATGATCCGGTTGCGCAACTGCCGATGCAGCCCTTGCGAGGTGTAGCCACCGGTGGCCACGCCAACCGCGCGGGCGCGCACCACCCCGCCGGGGGTTGTCAGATAGTGGATGCCGTTGCGCGTTTCCCAGTGCGTCACGGGGCTGGACGGATGTACCGTCGCGCCCCCCTCGCGCGCCATGCGCAAGTAGCCGTAGGCCAGCTTGAGCGGATGCACGCCGATGCCATCCGGCTCGTGCATCGCGCCATGGCACTCGGCGTCGCCGACGTACTGGCGCTTGACTTCCTCGGCGCTGAGAATGCGTGATTTATAGTTGAAGACTTCGTTGTACACCTTCGACTGGGCGCGCAGTTTCTCCAGCGCCCACGGCCGGTGGGCGATGTACAGGTGACCGCCCGGCTGCGGGTCGCAGGCGATGTTGCCGCTCTTGATCAGGTGCTTGAAATAATCGAAGCCGTCGAGAATCTCGGCGTGCATCCGGAGCGCCGTCTCGCGCCCCCAGCGCTCGATCCACTGGCCGCGCGTCAGGCGCCCGGAGGCGTTTTGCGCCTGGCCGCCATTACGGCTGGTGCAGCCCCAGCTGACCCGGTTGGCTTCGAGCACGGTGGCCTTGATGCCATATTCGCGCGCCAGTTCCAGCGCCGTCACCAGGCCGGTGAAACCGGCGCCGATGATCGCCACGTCGACATCGATGTCGTGAGTGATCGGGCCGTCGTCGTCGGGCGCCGGCCCGGCCGTGGCCGCCCAGTAGGTCGGCGCATATTCGCGCCCGCGCCCCGGATCGGGCGCGACCAGCGGATCGTACTGCGGATCGTACTTGTTCGACGGTTGGGTCGGGCTGCCGTGACGGCTGTTATCGCCGTTGTCGCCCGTAGCGCTCGCCTGTTTCAGGATCGTTTCCATGACTGTCTCCTAGCGGCGGCCGGATTAGCGAGCGGCCCCGGAAACGGGCGGGCGGTCCTTGCGGAACGCATTCTTGACGGCGATCTTGCCGTTGCGGAACGTGAAGATATCGACGCCGCGCGCCTCGATGCGCGTGCCGTCGGCGCGGGTGCCGGTGAAGGTCCACTCCGACACGCCGCGATCGCCGCACACGAAGTGCACGCCGTCGAGCCACTGCGCATCCGGGAAGGTTTGCCAGGCCAGCGCAAAGCCCTCGCGTACCGCCGCGCGTCCGGCAAACGTCTTGCCGCACAATTCGGGGCCGCCGGCGGCCTGGAAGATGCAGTCGTCGGCCATGAATTCCATCAGGCCGTCCAGGTCGTGGCGGTTCCACGCATCGCTGAAGGCTTGCAGGAACTCGACGCTGACTTGGTTTTGTTGATCCATGATTTGTGACTCCTCGGAATACTGGTTCGATGCCGGGGTTCGGGCGACCCCATGCATGTCATTGAACCAGTTGCGCGGCCGATGCGTTAGGGCCAGTTGGGGGCCTTCGTGGGAGCCAGAATGGTGCAAAAAAAAGCCGGCGCACAAGCGGCGCCGGCTGGGTATTCGCGACCGGCGAGCGCCGGACGCCGGTTTTACGTCTCGTATTGCCCCTGCGGCAGGCGGGGCCCGCGCCAGATCGAGCGCAGCGCGAAGGCCGCCAGCAGGATCGCCAGGCTTACCACGCCGAGCGCCAGCGGCGTGCGCTGCGACGGAATGAAGGCCATCGCGGTGACGATGCCGAGCATGCCGGCGATGGCAACGTAGGTCAGCCACGGAAAGCACCACATCCGCACTTTCAGGCGCTCGGGCGCCTGGCGTTCGAGCCGGGCGCGCAGGCGCAATTGCGACAGGGCGATCAGCACATAGACAAAAATCGCCACGGTGCCGTACGAATTCACCAGGAAGGCGAACACCTTGTCGGGCGAGACGTAGGACATGACGACCGCCGCATAGCCGAACAGGGTGCCGGCCAGGATCGCGCGCACCGGCACGCCACGCCGGTTCAGGCGGGCCAGGGCGGCTGGCGCGTCGCCGCGCCGGGTCAGCGCGAACAGCATGCGCGAGGACGCATAAAGCCCCGAATTGAGCGCCGAGAGCACGGCGGTCAGCACCACGGCATTCATGATGTTGGCCGCGGCCGGAATATGGATCGCCTCGAGCGCGCTCACATAGGGCGTGGCCATGCCGGCCGAGTTCCAGGGCACCAGGGCAACCACCAGCAGAATCGAGCCGACGTAGAAGAACAGCACGCGACTGATGACCGAATTGGTGGCCCGTGCGACCGCCTGGTGCGGCTCGGCGGCCTCGGCCGCGGCAATCGTCACGATCTCGGCGCCGAAGTAGAAGCCGGTGGCGGCTACCGCGCCGCTGAGTACCGGCCCGATGCCGTTGGGCATGAAGCCCCCGTGCGCGGTGATATTGCCCAGCCCGCCGGTGGCGTGCGGCCACAGGCCCAGCACGTAGAGGCCGCCCAGGAACAGAAACACCACGATGGCCGCGACCTTGATCGAGGCGAACCAGAACTCGAACTCGCCATACGAGGCGACCGACACCAGATTGGTCAGCGTCAGCAGCACCAGCAGCACCAGGCTGATGGTCCAGGCCGGCACGCCAGGCAGCCAGAACTGGACCAGCGAGGCCCCGGCCACGGCCTCGACCGCGACCACGATGACCCAGAAATACCAGTACATCCAGCCGGTCAGAAAGCCCGCCAGCTCGCCCGCCGCCGGACGGTCGTCGAACGCCAGCCGGGCATATTCATAGAACGAGCCGACGGCCGGCAGCGCGCAGGCCAT
This sequence comes from Pandoraea sp., assembly GCF_004297875.1. Taxonomy (GTDB): domain Bacteria; phylum Pseudomonadota; class Gammaproteobacteria; order Burkholderiales; family Burkholderiaceae; genus Pandoraea. The sequence goes on from NZ_SCSK01000008.1 coordinate 27,490, forward strand.
CTCGCCGAGCATGCGCATGACCAGCACCACCAGTGCGCCGGTGATCAGAAAGGAAATAATCGCGGCCGGACCGGCCGAGTGGATAACGACGCCGCTGCCGACGAACAGGCCGGCGCCGATCACGCCGCCCAGCGCGATCATGGACATGTGGCGTTGTTTCAGACTGTGCTGCAGGCGGCTCGCTGATGGGTTCGAGCGTGGATCTTGATACATGCCGGCCTCCTCTTGGCGGACAAGCGTGACGAAAACACCGGCGGCATGCGCGGGGCGGGCTCGCGCTGCGCGCGAACGGATGCACCCGGCCGGTGCCGTTGGCAACGGTGTGGTTTGCGATAGGGATGCGGCCGCGGCCGCGCGGCTCGCGGGCGGGTTACGCGCGCGGTGCCAGGGATCTACGCCGGCGCTGCGCGCCGTGGTCCAGGAACGGGAACGGATGACGATTCGCCGCAGGCAGGCTGCCGGCGCGGGCGCGCGTCACGGCACGAGCGGGAAAGGGAACGACTGACACAGTGAAGCCTCCTGATTTTTTCACTCGACGCTCTATACCGGCTGCGCTGGGCAGCGGCTGGCGCTTTTCGTTATTTCGTTATTGACGGGAAGCGGTGTGGCGACGCCCCCAGGGTACTGCGCAAATTTTACCGCGCGCGGGACGAAGCCCGCGGCGGCCAATGGGCGCCACGCAAGTGGCGCCCAGCCAGCGACTCAGACGAAGTCCTTGTACTTGTCCAGCAGGCGCACCGGCATCGACAACGCGTCGCGACGGAACGGGTCGCCCAGTTCGCGCGTGACCATCACTTCGATGATGGTGGTCTTGCCGTCCTTCTGGGCGGCGCAGGCCGCGGCCAGCGCCGGGCCGACGTCCGACAGCTGATCGATCACCACGCCTTCGGCGCCCATCGAGCGGCCGATCGCGGCGAAGCTCGGGTTTTCCAGATCGGTACCGACGAAGCGGCGGCTGTAGAAGTCCACCTGGTTCTTCTTCTCCGCGCCCCACTGCTTGTTGTGGAACACCACGGCGGTGGTCGGGATGTTCTCGCGCACGCAGGTCAGGATTTCACCGAAGCTCATGCCCCAGGCGCCGTCGCCGACGTAGGCCACGGCCGGACGATGAGGCGCGGCCACCTTGGCGCCGATGATCGCCGGGAACGCATAGCCGCAGTTGCCGAAGCTCATCGCCGCAAACATCGAGCGGGGCTGCTCGAAACGCAGGTAGCTGTTGGAAACCGAGCAGATGTTGCCGATGTCGGTCGAGACCATTGCATCCTTCGGCATGGCCTTTTCCAACTCGCGCAACATCTGGCGCGGATGCATTTCCTTGGCGTTCTTGATGACGTCCATGCTGTACGGATCGCGCTCGTGCGTCCATTCCGTCAGCTCGGCTTCCCAGGCGGCCTTTTCCTGCTTGATGTCGTTCAGGCGCTGGTCGCGGTTGGCGTGGCAGGCCAGCGATTGCGACTTCAGGCGCTCGGCCAGGGCCAGCGCGGCCGAGCGGGCATCGCCGCACAGGCCGACCGAGATCTTCTTGACCAGGCCCAGCATCTTCGGATCGGCGTCGACCTGAATGATCTTGGCGTTCTTCGGCCAGTAGTCCATGCCGTGCTGCGGCAGCGTGCCGAACGGTCCGAGCCGGGTACCCAGGGCCAGCACCACGTCGGCCTTGGAGATCAGCTTCATGCCGGCTTTCGAGCCCTGATAGCCGAGCGGGCCGCACCACAGGCGGTGGCTGGCCGGGAAGGAATCATTGTGCAGGTAGCTGTTGACCACCGGCGCGTCGAGCAGCTCGGCCAGCGCCACGCAGGCCTCGACGCCGTTGGACATCACCACGCCGCCGCCGGCCAGAATCACCGGGAACTTGGCGCTGGCCAGCAGCTCGGCCGCTTCGACCAGGGCTTGCGTGCCGCCCGGGCCGTTTTCGATGCGGATCGGCTCGGGAATTTCGTACTCGTATTCGCCGTAGAAATAATCGCGCGGAATATTGAGCTGGGTCGGCCCCATGTCGAGCATCGCGCGATCGAAGCAGCGCCCGGTGATCTCGGCCATGCGGCGCGGATTATTGACGTGCCCCTGGAACTTGGTGATCTTCGAGAAGATCGGCAGTTGTTCGGTTTCCTGGAAGCCGCCCAGACCCATCGTCATGGTGCCGGATTCCGGTGTGATCATGACCACCGGGCTATGCGCCCAGTAGGCCGCGGCGATCGACGTCACGAAGTTGGTGATGCCGGGGCCGTTCTGCGCCATGCATACGCCATGGCGGCCGGCCACGCGCGAGAAGCCGTCGGCCATATGGCCGGCGCCTTGTTCGTGCACGGTCGGAATGTAGCGAATGCCGGCGGCCGGAAAAATGTCCAGCGCATCCATGCAAGCCGAGCCGACGATGCCGAACACATCGGTCACGCCGTTGGCGACCAGCGTTTCGACAAACGCTTCGGATGGCGTCATTTTGGTTTTGCCCTGTGTGACTTGGCGGTTGGCCATGGTATGTCTCCTATTTAGGGGGGGCGGTGGGCGACGGCGTCAGCCGCCAAAAAATTAATGGAACAAAACGTACTGTTTATTTTTGTACAAAGACACTAAAAAGACAATACCGGTTACAAAAAAATTTTTCGGTACGATTCGTTGACAAAATTTTAATCGTGCCGCATATTGAGTCCGTGCATACCGGGAGTTATGAAGCAATGACTGGAGTGCTTGCAGAGGGCCTGCCGACCAAGCAGGCCAAACCAGCAAAGCAAACGGCGCCAGACCAGGCGTCGCGGGAGGGAGTGCGTGTGCAGCAGGATGCGGCCGACGGCAGCCGGTACAATAAGCCCGTTTCATTTTTCGGAACGGAAGACGGCATGAATAAAGCTGATACGCCCACCCTGCGGGCCTTTGCGCTGTTGGAGCACCTCGTCAAGGCCGATCGGCCGTTGTCGCTGGCCGAGATCGTGCAGGACTTCGAGGCGCCCAAGGCGTCGCTGCACCGCATGCTGGCGGCGCTCGAGGCGGGCGGCCTGGTGATTCGCGAACCCGGCGGCAAGAATACCTATGCGATCGGGCCGCGCCTGTCGCAGTTGGGCATGAACGTGGTCATGCATACCGGCGGGCGGCGTGTCAGGCATGCCATCCTGAGCCGGTTGGTGGCCGATCTGGGCGAGACCTGCAATCTCACCATGCTCAACGAGACGGAGGTGCTGTATCTGGATCGCAAAGAGGCCCCGTGGCCGCTGCGGCTGGATCTGAAGCCCGGCTCGCAAGTGCCCGTGCACTGTTCGGCCAGCGGCAAGCTGCTGCTGGCGATGCTGCCGCGCGAGGAGCGCGGCATGCTGGTGCGAACCCTGAAGCTCGAACGCTTCACGGCCAACACCATTACCGACGTCGAATTGCTGGAGGCCGAGCTCGATCGCATCGCCTACAAGCAGATCGGGGTCGACAACGAAGAATTCGTGGCGGGCATCGCCTGCGTGGCGGCGCCCCTGATTTCGGCCAACGGCACGTGCCTGGCGGCCATCGCGGTACACGCGCCGATCGCCCGCACGCCGCTGTCGCGGGCCATGGAGTTCGTGCCGCGCCTGCAGGAAGCAGCCCGGGAACTGGCGCAAACATTTTAGTCGCGGGAGCTCCTCCCGGCCGGCCAGGCCAGGGGCGGCGCGCCCGTCCAGGAGGAGACATGTCGTATACGTACCCCTATTTGAACGGCCTGATCGACCAGGCCGCCGGCTCCAGCATCACGATCGCCGTCGTCTATCCTTGCGAAGAGGTATCGCTGCGCGCGGCGATCGGGGCGGGCACGCGCGGGCTGGGCAAGCTGCTGCTGGTCGGGCCGCGTGAGCGGATGACGCAGGTGGCGGCCGACGGTGGCATCGACCTGAGCGGCGCGACCCTGGTCGACACGCCCGACGACCCGGTCGCCGCGGCCCGGGAGGCTGCGACGCTGGTCGCGCAAGGGCAGGCCCAGGCGATCATGAAGGGTAGCCTGCACACCGACGAACTGATGGGGGTGCTGGTCGGCCGCGAGGCGGGCTTGCGCACCAGCCGCCGCATCTCGCATGTGTTCCTGTTCGACATGGCCGACATGCCCAAGCCGCTGATGCTGACCGATTGCGTGGTCAATATCGCGCCGGACCTGATGGTCAAGCGCGATATCGTCCAGAATGCGATCGATCTCGCGCATGTGGTCGGCATCGCCAAGCCGCTGGTCGGCATTCTGTCGGCCACCGAGTCGGTCAATCCGGCCATTCCGGGCACGCTCGACGCGGCGGCGCTGTGCAAGATGGCCGATCGGGGCCAGATCACCGGCGGCGTGCTGGACGGCCCGCTGGCTTTCGATAATGCCATTTCGCTCGAATCGGCCCGCATCAAGAAAATCCATTCGCCGGTGGCCGGCCATCCCGACATCCTGCTGGTGCCCAATCTCGAAACCGGCAACACCCTTTACAAATCGCTGGTCTACCTGGGCCACGCCGAATGCGCGGGGCTGGTGCTCGGCACCCGGGTGCCGGTGATCCTCACCAGCCGGGCCGATTCGCCGTTCTCGCGGCTGGCCTCGGTCGCCCTCGGCGTGCTGTTCGCGGCACGCAAGCCGGCCGCCTGAATCCGGCGCGGCGGCCGCGCAACACCACCGGGGTTGGCCCGGTTGCCTATCAGGCCGTCCTCGCATACACTACTGGCGCCATATCCCCCCGCGTGACTGGCGATTACGGCATGCCCGGCATGCCCGAGGTGGACTGACCCACCGGGAAGCGCGGGGCGCATTTTTGCCGTTCGCCTGGGCAGCCGTGATGGCGGGGCTGCTCTGTCTATTGCTTGCCACCAATCGTTGGCATGCCTGCCCCGCCTCATCGGATAACCTGTTCAACCCAACGGAAAAGCCATGTTCGACAAAGCCAAGGACACGATCGCGAATATCGACCCCGAAATCTGGGCGGTCATTCAGCAGGAAAATCAGCGCCAGGAAGACCATATCGAGCTGATCGCCTCGGAAAACTACACCAGCCCGGCGGTCATGGCCGCTCAGGGCTCGCAGCTCACCAACAAATACGCCGAGGGATACCCGGGCAAGCGCTATTACGGCGGCTGCGAATACGTCGACGTGGTCGAGCAACTGGCGATCGACCGCGTCAAGCAGCTGTTCGGCGCCGAGGCTGCCAACGTGCAGCCGAACTCCGGCTCCCAGGCCAACCAGGGTGTGTTCTTCGCCGCGCTCAAGCCGGGCGACACGATCATGGGCATGAGCCTGGCGCATGGCGGTCACCTCACGCACGGCTCGCCGGTCAACATGTCCGGCAAGTGGTTCAACGTGGTCAGCTACGGGCTGAACGAAAAAGAAGAGATCGATTACGACGCCGCCGCCAAGCTCGCCGAACAGCACAAACCGAAGCTGATCGTCGCCGGCGCCTCGGCTTACTCGCTGCACATCGATTTCGAGCGCATGTCGCAGATCGCCAAATCGATCGGCGCTTACTTCATGGTCGACATGGCGCACTATGCCGGCCTGATCGCCGCCGGCGTCTACCCGAACCCGGTGCCGTTCGCCGACTTCGTCACCACCACCACGCACAAGAGCCTGCGCGGCCCGCGCGGCGGCGTGATCCTGATGAAGGCCGAGCACGAGAAGATCGTCAACTCGGCGATTTTCCCCGGCATTCAGGGCGGCCCGCTGATGCACGTGATCGCCGGCAAGGCCGTGGCCTTCAAGGAAGCGCTGTCGCCCGATTTCAAGGTGTACCAGCAACAGGTGGTGGACAATGCCCGCGTGCTGGCCGAGACCCTGGTGCAGCGCGGTTTGCGCATCGTCTCCGGGCGCACCGAGTCGCACGTGATGCTGGTCGACCTGCGCGCCAAGCAAATCACCGGCAAGGCGGCCGAAGCGGCGCTGGGCGAAGCCCACATGACGGTCAACAAGAACGCCATTCCGAACGATCCGGAAAAGCCGTTCGTGACCAGCGGCATTCGCCTGGGCTCGCCGGCGATGACCACGCGCGGCTTCGGGCAAGCCGAGACCGTGCAGGTGGGCAACCTGATCGCCGACGTGCTCGAGAATCCCGCCGATGCGGCGAATATCGAGCGCGTTCGCGGGCAAGTGGCCGATCTGACCAAGCGTTTCCCGGTCTATCGCTGAGCGCCTGAGCCCGCTACCCACCACGGCCCGCCGCGATGCGCTGCCCCTTCTGCCGCCACGATGACACCCAGGTCATCGACTCGCGCGAGGCCGAGGACGGCGCCGCCATCCGGCGGCGCCGCAAGTGCCCTGCCTGCGACAAGCGCTTCACGACCTACGAACGGGTCGAGCTGGCGCTGCCCTCGGTCGTCAAGAAAGACGGCAGCCGGGCCGACTACGATCGCGCCAAGGTGCGCGCCAGCATGCAACTGGCAATTCGCAAGCGCCCCGTCAGCGCCGAAGCGCTCGACGCCGCCATCGCCCGCATCGAATACAAGCTGCTGGCCGGCGGCGAGCGCGAAGTCGCCAGCCAGCGCATCGGCGAACTGGTGATGCGCGAGCTCAAGCGGCTCGACAAGATCGCCTATATCCGTTTCGCATCGGTCTACCGCAGTTTCGAAGACGTCGCCGAATTCCGCGACGTGCTCGAAGAGATCGACAGCGAGCGACCCAAGCGGCGCTGATCCGACGTCATTTCCGCTGCGTTGCGCAGACCGGGCCGAACAGACAGTTCGGCCTTTTCGTTTGTGCGCTGCTGTGCGCCACGGATCGTACCGCCATACTCTATGGGTCTTAACCCGCAATCGGAGATTTCTAATGTCCGCCAGGAATTCACCCCGATAGCATGTCGCTCCATTCATCGAATACAAAACATCAACCTCATGAGCGATCTCGCGACCACGCAATGGGTCATGGTGCTTGCTTTGATCTCCGCCGTGAGCCGGGCCGGATTGAATCTCATCGACCGATATCAGATCGGGCTCAAAAATCTCTCCATTCTCAACGTCAATTTATGGAATAACCTCATTCCGGCGGCATTGATGACGCTCGCAGGCCTGCTGCTGGGTGCGGGGCGCGAGGTCGCGCATTGCCTGCTGGATTGGCGCACCGTGGCCTTTGCCGCCCTGGTGCAATTGACTGCCTATGCATTCTCGTATGGGTTTCGACACCTGAACGTCAACCAGGTCACGGTCGTTGGCAAGTTCTCCGATTTGCTCATCCCCATCGGGATATTTTGGACGACATACGACTGGCAGTGGAAAACCTATGGCTTTGCGGTTGCCACGACAGTGGTGAGCTTGCCGATTTTCCTTGCGGCGGATTCGCGCCACCGCCGTTCCGGGCTTTTGACCGCCGGCGCTTTCATAACCGGTGCGCTGGTGCTGCAGGCGAGCCTCTCGCCGCTCCTGGTGCCGTCTTTCTCCGCTTCGCACCTGCGGCTCGCCGTGGTTTTCACGACCGCGGTCATCATCTGGCGGGCGGCCTTGAGCTGCATCCCCTTGTGGCGTCGGTTGATGCAGCGGCAGTCGCACGTTTTCAGACCGCCGCTGAGCGCCATGCTGATGCTCAGAAGCGGGCTCACGGTCGTCACGCAAATGACCTTCATCGGCGCCGTCGGCAGCGCCGTCTCGGCGGTTGCCTGGCCCATCTTGAACTCGACGGGATGCCTCGCCATGCTGCTTTCGAGCCTGCTGCTCAAGGACCACGTCACGGGCAAAGAGAAGTGGGTGGTCGCCGCCATTGGCGGGTTGACGGCGCTGCGCTTCTTTGCCTGAGCGGCGAGCGCCGAGCCGCCGGTGCGTCTTACCGTGCCGCCGCACTCACCAACACCGGATCGCTGCGATACCAATGCGGGAAAAGCTGTTTCAGGTTGGCGATTTTTGGCAGATCGTTATAGGCGATGTACGGGTTGTCGGGATGCAGCGTCAAAAAGTTTTGGTGATAGCCCTCGGCCGGGTAAAAGCCCTTGAAGGTTTCCACCCGCGTGACGATCGGCGCGGGGAATACGTGCGCGGCGTCGAGCTGGGCGATATACGCCTGCGCCACGCTGCGCTGCATCGCATTTTGCGGAAAGATCGCCGAGCGGTATTGGGTACCGTGATCGGGCCCCTGGTAGTTGAGCTCGGTCGGGTTCTGCACCACCGAGAAATAGATCTGCAGCAGGCGCCCATAGGTGATCTTGGCCGGATCGTAGGTGATGCGCACCGATTCGGCGTGGCCGGTGTCGCCGCCGCTGACCGTCTCGTACTGGGCCGTGCTGGCCGCGCCGCCCGAGTAGCCCGACACCGCCTGCGTGACGCCGCGCACGTGCTGGAAGACCCCTTGCACGCCCCAGAAGCAGCCGCCGGCGAGCACGGCTGTCTCGCTACGCACGGAGCCGACGGTTTCATCCTTGGCCGGGGCCGGAATGGTGACCGCATTCTCGGCCGACTGTACCGACCCTTGCCATGCCAGCAGGCCAGCCAGCACGACGGCGGCGCCGGCCATTTTCAACAGCATCGGCCGAGTCCAGCGCGTGCGGCGACGGATTGAAGTATTCATGATGTGATTCCTCGATACATGCTTGAGTGGCGTAACAAGTCATCCGAAAGTAAAAGCGTACGCTTGAACGCCCGGATCCAGAAATTCGATTGCAAAGGTGCGGTCGGTCACGGTCTTGTCCTGCCGAACCAATTGGTATAGCCGCTGTTCGGTAATCGTGCCGTCGCCCTTGGCGTCGACATCGACCCCGTGCGCAGCGCCCGGCGGCGCGCCGTCGATGCTCACGCGAAAGCGTACCGGCTTGCCGTCCTTGGCCGGTCCGAGCACGAGATTCAGGTCGCGCGCATGAAAGCGATACACGATGCGGCCCGTCGCGCCGTCGAGCGTGGCATGGGCGCCGCCCACCTGCCAGGTGCCCGCCAGCCCCCACTGATTGAGCGCCGGCCGCGCCGGGGCCGTATATTGCTGCGGCAAATTGCGTGTCTGGCCGCCCGGGGACGCAAACCGCTCGGCGCGCCGGTAGCCGATATAGGTCTCGGGCGATTGCAGATCGGCATTGTCGGGCGCCATTTGCACGCCTTTATCGGGCGTGCCGACCAGGCCGGTTGCGACGTTTCGATGGCCCGCCTCGGCCAGCAGTTGCTGAATCGCGTGTTCGGTCTGCGCGTATTCACCCTCGCCGAAGTGATGATGGCGAATGCGGCCCTGCGCGTCGACGAGATACTCCGCCGGCCAGTACTCGTTGTGCAGCGCGCGCCAGATCGCATAGTGATTGTCGATCGCGACCGGGTAATCGATGCCCAGCTCGTGCACCGCGCGCTTGACGTTCGCCACGTTGCGCTCGAACGCGAACTCCGGCGCATGCACGCCGATGACCACCAGCCCCTGGTCGCGATACTTGCTCGCCCACGCCTTCACATACGGCAGCGTGCGCAGGCAATTGATGCACGAGTAGGTCCACACATCGAGCAGCACCACCTTGCCGCGCAGATCCTGCGCGGTGAGCGGCGGCGAATTGAGCCATTGCACGGCGCCCGACAGCGGCGGCAATTGCCCCTCGACCGGCAGCGCGGCGGCGGTCTCGACCGGGGCCGCCGTGCGTACCATGCGCATGGCCGCTTCCGGCTGGGCCTGCGCGGCCATCATCGCGCCGGCCGGGCCGCCGGTGTGCGTCGCCGCTGGCGAAAGATCGTGGATCAGCGCCTGTTCGAGACCGCTGGTGGCCACCGTGGAGACGCTGGCCAGGGCGCCGGTGTCGAGCCCCAATGCGATCGCCACCACGCCCCCGAGCATCGCCGCGCCGAGCCCGCGCCGGATCCACTCGCCGGCACCCAGCGAGCGCTTCATGGCGGCGAACACCTTGCTGCCGAGCAGCAGCGCCACCGCCAGCGACGTGGCGGCGCCCGCGGCATAGGCCAGCAGCAACAGCGTAGTGCCGACGCTGGCGCCATGCAGCGCGGCGCCGGTCAGTACCAGCCCGAGAATCGGTCCGGCGCACGGCGCCCACAGCAGCCCGGTCGCAATGCCCAGCAGAAACGACGACCCGGCGCGCGGCGCTCCGCTGGCGTGGGCGGCGCTCGACAGGCGATTGCCCAGTGCCACCAGCGGGCGTGTCAGGTGCTCCGCGAGCCGGGGCAGCAGCAGCGTCAGGCCGAACAGGGCCAGCATGACCAGCGCCAGCCAGCGCCCGTATTGGTTGGCGGCCACCACCCAGCCGCCGCCGACGGCCGCCAGGGTGGCTACCGCGGCGAAGGTCAGCGCCATGCCGGCCAGCAGCGGCAGGCCGCTGCGCACGAAAGGCTGGTCCGCACGCGAGAACACGAACGGCAGCACTGGCAGGATGCATGGACTCAGAATCGTCAGCACACCGCCGAGATAGGCGAGCACAATGAGAAGCATTGGAAGGTTCCCTGGTTTGGTTGATGCAACAATCGATCCATGCCGGCGCGGCCGTGTTCAGGCGGCCTTGGGCGTGAAGCGCAGCGCCAGCCCGTTCATGCAATAGCGCAGTCCGGTCGGCTTCGGGCCGTCGTCGAACACATGGCCCAGATGGCCGCCGCAGCGCCGGCAATGCACCTCCGTGCGCGCCATGCCGAACGACAGATCCTCGCGCGTGGCCACCGCGTGCGGCAGCGGCTCCCAGAAGCTCGGCCAGCCGGTATGGCTGTCGAACTTGGTGCGTGATGAAAACAGCGGCAACTGGCATCCGGCGCACGAGAATACGCCGGCATGATGCTCGTCGTTCAACGGGCTGCTATAGGGGCGCTCGGTGGCGTCCTCGCGCAGCACCGCGTAACGCTCGGGGCCGAGCAACTGGCGCCATTGCGCCTCGGTGTGCGTCACCTCGAACGTCTCGCGCGGCGCCGCGGCACTGGCCGGCGCGGCCTGCAACCCGCGCCGGCCGGCCAGCACGGCCGCCATGGCGGCCGCAGCGGCGCCGCCGGTAAGTAGAAAACCTCGGCGGGATGGCATCATCGTTCTCCTGGAGTCAAAGGTCGATGTGCGCATGGTATGGCGCGCGTGGTTGCCAGATCCTCACGTAAACTTAAATTAAATGTGATACTTGGCCGCCCCGGAATTGCGCACAATGGCGGCATGAGCGCCGCGGCCCCCGGGGCTCGGCGCATCTCTTCCCGGAAAACGACGGATGGATCAGCCCAAACGCATACTGGTCGTCGAAGACGATCGCCACATCGCCGAGTTGATGTGCCTGCATCTGCGCGACGAACGCTATGAGGTCGTGCATTGTGCCGACGGCGACGAGGGTCTGCGAAGACTTGAACAGGGTGGCTGGGATGCGTTGATCCTCGACCTGATGCTGCCCGGTGTCGACGGCCTGGAGATCTGCCGGCGCGCCCGGGCGATGGCGCGCTACACGCCGATCATCATCACCAGTGCGCGCTCGAGCGAAGTGCACCGCATCCTCGGCCTGGAACTGGGCGCCGACGATTACCTGGCCAAGCCATTCTCGGTGCTCGAGCTGGTGGCGCGCGTCAAGGCGCTGCTGCGGCGCGTCGATGCGCTGGCCCGCAACATGCGGCTCGATGCCGGCAGCCTGGCACTGGGCGGGCTGTCGATCGATCCGCTCACGCGCGAGGCCGCGGTCGACGGCAAGCGCATCGAACTCACGCCGCGCGAATTCGACCTGCTGTATTTCTTCGCGCGCCATCCGGGCAAGGTGTTCTCGCGCATGGATCTGCTCAACGCCGTATGGGGCTATCAGCACGATGGCTACGAGCACACCGTCAACACCCATATCAATCGCCTGCGCGCCAAGATCGAGGCTGACCCCGCCCAGCCGTGCCGTATCCAGACGGTGTGGGGCTACGGCTACAAATTCGTGCCGGAGGCCGACGCATCATGAATCTGACGCTCACGCAGCGCCTGTCGCTGGTGTTTTCCGCATTGCTGCTGGCCTGTTGCGGCGCCTCCGCATGGCTGCAGGTGCGGGCCAACCACATGCACGAGGAAGAGGTCGTGCAGGGCCTCTCGCGCGGCCTGGCCGAGCATATCGCCCACAATACCGAACTGATGGATGCCAGCGGGCTGAAGCCCGACGCGCTGCGGCGGCTGTTCGGGCAATTGATGGTCGTCAACCCGAGCGTGGAAGTGTATTTGCTCGACAGCAGCGGCCGCATCAAGGGCGACGACGCCCCGGCTGGCCACCTCAAGCGGAACCGGGTCGACCTCGCGCCGGTACGGCGATTTCTGGCCGGCGCGCCGCTGCCGATCTTCGGCGACGACCCGCGCAGCACCGACGCGCGCAAGGTGTTCAGCGCGGCGCCGTTGCAGGTCGGCGGCCGCGACGGCGTGGCCGGCTACATCTACGTGGTGTTGCAGGGCGAGGCGCGCGACCGGCTGGCGGCACGCCTGGCCGCGAGTGCCGTGCTGCGCACGACGCTATGGTCGATGGCGTTGGTTGCGCTGCTCGGGCTGGTGGCGGGGCTCTTCGCGTTCGGCCTGATCACCCGGCCCTTGCGCCGGCTCACCGAGCGGGTGCGCCGGTTCGACGCCAACGGCGACGTGCCATTGCCGCCGCCCGAGCCGCCGGCGCCGCCGACACCCGGGCGGCGCGACGAAATCGCCGTGCTCGAGAGCGCCTTCACGCAAATGGCCGCCCGGATCGGCGAGCAATGGCGCACGCTGACCCGACAGGACCAGGAGCGGCGCGATCTGATCGCCAATATCTCGCATGATTTGCGTACCCCGCTGGGGTCGCTGCACGGCTATCTGGAAACCCTGTCGCTCAAGGCCGATACGCTTGGCGAGGCCGAGCGGCGCCGCTATCTGTCGATCGCGCTGGACCAGAGCCGCAAGGTCGGCGGGCTGGCTCAGTCGCTATTCGAACTGGCGCGGCTCGAGCACGGTTTCGTGCAGCCGAATCTGGAAGATTTCTCATTGCCCGATCTGGTGCAGGACGTGTTCGAGAAATTCGGGCTGGCGGCCCAGGCGCGGCAGGTCGGCCTCTCGGCCAGCCTGCCGCCGCACGTGCCGGCGGTGGCGGCCGATCTGGGCATGATTGAGCGCGTGCTGACCAATCTGCTCGACAACGCGATTCGCCACACACCGCCGGGCGGCTCGGTCGAAGTGGCGCTCGCGCCGCGCGAGGACAGTGTGGAAGTGACCGTCAGCGACACCGGCCCGGGCGTGCCGGCGGCGCTGCGCGAGGGCCTGTTTCGCCGCCCCAGCCTGGGCGATCCGCGCCGGCCGGGCGGGCTGGGGCTGCTGATCGTGCAACGCATGCTGCAACTGCATCACAGCGAGATTCGCCTGATCGAGCATGCCGGCTGCGGAGCGATGTTCCGCTTCGAGCTGCCGGCGGCCAACGTCCGGCGCGCGCGATGATGCAACGCACGCGCCGCGCGGCCTACACCTTGCCTTTCCAGGGCACCAGCACCTTCTCCAGATAGCGCATCAGCAAGTCGAAGGTGAACGCGAACAGGCCGATGATGATGATGCCCATGATCACCACGTCGCTGGCCAGGAACTCGGCCGCGTTGAGCACCATGAAACCGAGCCCCTTGCTGGAGGCCACCATTTCGGCGGCCACCAGGGTGGTCCAGCCCACGCCCACGCCGATGCGCATGCCGGTGAAAATCTCCGGCAGGGCCGACTTGACGATCACGTGCATGATGATCTGCCGCGGCGATGCGCCCATCGAATAGGCGGCGTGGATCTGCTCCATCGACACCGAGCGCACCCCCGAGCGGGCCGCGATCGCCAGCGGCGCGAAAATCGCCAGGTAGATCAGCAGCACCTTGGAGAACTCGCCGATGCCGAACCAGATGATGACCAGCGGCAAGTAGGCCAGCGGCGGCAACGGCCGGTAGAACTCGATGGGTGGATCGAAAATGCCGCGCACCACCCGGTTCACGCCCATCATGATGCCGATCGGGATGGCCGTCACGCACGCCAGCGCAAAGGCGCCGAACACGCGATACAGGCTGATCAGCGTGTGCTGCCACAGTGTCGAGCCGGCAAAGCCCTCGGTCGAGACTTCGATGAATTTCGCATAGATCGCGTGCGGTCCCGGCAGGAACAGCGGCTTGACCATGCCGGTCGTCGTCACCAATATCCAGACCAGGAACAGCACCACGACCGTCGTGATACTGATGGCCAGGCTGCTGCCCTGGCCCGGTGCGCCGAACGCCTCACCCGGTTTGGCGGGCTTCTTGGCGAACAGCTTGGTCAGCAGGCCCGGGCGGGCCGGCGCTGCCTTGGGCAGGGTGTTCATGGTGTGACCTCTGGCTTCGGGATCGGACGCCTGGGCGGCGGAGTAGGCCTGTTTGTTAAGCATGAGCGACCTCCGCGGCGGCCTGGTTGGCAACCATGCCGGCCTGTCCGGCACGCTCGTCGCCATAGATGATGCTCAGCACGGTTTCGCGCATCCTGATGAAATCGGGGCTCGACTTGACCGCGCGCGCATCGCGCGACGCGAGAAAGCGCCGGTTGAAATCCAGCTCGTACATGTGCGTGATGCGCCCGGGCCGCGGCGACATCACGATCAGCCGGCTGGCCAGAAAGAGCGCTTCCTCGACGCTGTGCGTGATGAAGAAAATCATCTTGTGCGTTTCCTTCCACACGTCGAGCAGCAGCTCCTGGATCGTTTCGCGCGTCAGCGCGTCGAGCGCGGCCATCGGCTCATCCATCAGCAGCATCGAAGGATTGCAGGTCAGCGCGCGCGCGATACCGACGCGCTGCTGCATCCCGCCCGAGAGCTGGTAAATCATATGTTGGTGAAAGTCCTTCAGGCCCACCAGTGCCAGATTGCGCGCCGCGATCTCGCGCCGCTTCGCCTTGGGCACGCCCTGCAGCTTGAGGCCGAATTCGGCGTTCTCGATGACGTTGAGCCACGGCAGCAGCGCGTGCTTCTGGAACACCACGCCGCGGTCCGAGCCGGGGCCCTCGATGCGCTTGTCGCCCAGCAGCAGTTCGCCGCTCGACGGTGAAATGAAGCCGGCCATCAGACTCAGCAGCGTGGTCTTGCCGCAGCCGGAGGCTCCCAGCGCGACCACCAGATCGCCCGCGTTGATGTCCAGATTGATGTTGGCCAGCGCATGCACCTGTTCGCCGGCGCGGCGGCCCGGGTAGATGACGCTGACGTCCTTGATTTGCATATTTTCCATGATCTCGATCCCACTGGAGGAGATGGCCGGGGCTGCGATGCGCCCCGGCGTTCAAGCAGATAGCGCGTGCGGCGTTACTTCAGCTTCATCGCGGCGTCGACGTAGGCCGGCGTGACATAACTGCTGTAGTCGGCCTTCACGCTGTCGAGCTGATGCTGGCCCTTGAGGAAAGCGGCGGTGTCCTTGAGCGCGAATGCCGCGCGGCTCTTTTCGCCACCGCCCAGCCAATCCGGCGAGGCCTGTTCCTGCATGGTCGGGAACGCATACAGCGCCAGTGCGTTCGGCACGTCCTTGGCGTTGCCACCGATCATTTGCACGATCGCCTTCACCTGGGGCGAGTCCGGCGTCCAGGCCTTTGCGTTATCGCGATAGGCAGCGTCCGCATCGGCGATGACCTTGACGAACTTGGCCATGAAATCGGGGTGGGCCGCGCCCCATTTACGATCGACCGCGATGCCGTCGAAAGTCGGCTTGCCGGCCTTGCTCAGCTCGCCCGAGGTGATCAGCACCTTGCCGGTCTCTTTGATGCGGGAGAGGGCCGGATCCCATACGTAGGCAGCATCGATGTCGCCGCGCTCCCAGGCCGCTGCGATCTGGTTGGGCTGCATGTTCAGGATATGCACGCTCGCAGGCTTGATGCCCCAGCGCTGCAACGCGAACATCGCGTGATAGTCGGAGGTCGAGGCAAACGGCACGCCGAGCTTCTTGCCGACCAGGTCCTGCGGCTTGTTGATGCCCGAGCCGTTGCGCACCACCATCGCCTCGGCGTTGTTGATGTTGTCGAGAATCCAGAACAGCTGGAGATCCACGCCGCGGGTGACCGCGGCGGCCAGCGGGCTGGAGCCGATCACGCCGATCTTGACGTCGCCCGAGGCGAACGCGGTGGCCACCTTCGCGCCCGATTCGAATTGACGCCAGTGGATCTTGTAGCCGGTCGCCTTCTCGAAACTATGATTGGCAATGGCCACCAGCCACGGGTCGACGATCTGCTGATAGGCGATGGTGATTTCCTTGTCCTGGGCATGCGCGGGCAGGCTGCCCAGCGATGCCCACGCCAGGGCGGGAGCTGCAAGTAGTGCAACGGTTCTGCGAATGAAATGCTTCAAGCGGGCCACAGTGTCACCTCTCTCGTTTTGAATATCGCGGTTTGTCAAACCGCCTGTCTCGCCCAATACGGCAGGTTTGGGCGGTCTCCTCTCTACTTCAACTGAAATCCGTCAGCACGCTGCGCAGCGTGCGGCACATCTGATCGAGTTCCTGCGGCGTCATCACCAGGCCCGGCGCCAGCAGCAGGGTGTCGCCGCGCGCCAGCACGTTCAGGTCGGCCTCGAACAGGCGGCGCTGCACCTCGGCGACGTGCGCGCCGTGCCGGCTCGCGGCGGCGCCGCTGTCGATCTCGAGCCCGGCGAGCAGGCCAAAGCCCTGGATGTCGCGCACCACCGGCAGGTCGCTCAGCGCGAACACCTGGTCGAGAAAGGCGGGCGACAGTTGCTGCGCGCGCTCGAACAGCGCTTCCTGTTCGCACAGATCGAGCATCGCCAGCGCGGCCGCGCCCGCGGCCGGATACAGCGGGTGAGCGCTGTCGTCGGCCGGCGCGCCGACCGTGTCGCCCAGCGCCCGGCAGACGCGCTCGCCGATCAGCAGCGCGCCCAGCGGCAGCGTACCGTTGGTCAGTGCGTTGCCCAGCACCAGCAAGTCGGGCGTCACGCCCAGGCTGAGCGCGCCGAGCGCCGCACCGGTATGCCCCATGCCGCACGAGGACTCGTCGAACACCAGCGGGATGCCGTGTTCGTGACACACGGTCTGCAGCGTCTCGAGATAGTTGCGCGGCGGCACCTGGATGCCGTTGGCGGTGCCGACCGGCTCGATCACGCAGGCCGCGATATGCGCGGCGCCGAACAGCTCGACGATATGCGTGAACTCGTCGGCCAGCGCATCGCCGTGATCCGGTTGGCCTTTGACGAAGCGGTTTTCCGCCAGGCGCGGATGGGGCAATTGCACGAAGCCGAGCAGGCCGGCGCCCAGGCCGTTGTCCGGCACGCGCCGGCCGTTGCTGCCCGGCCTGAGGGTGGCCAGGCTCAAGCCGGCCGCGGCCGGCTGGTCGGTGATCACGATCGTGCGCTGGTGTTCGCCGCGCGCGGCGTGGGTTGCGACACACACGCGCAGCGCCTGCTCGAGACTGCCGCGCGGCGTCGTCGAGAATTGCACGCGCTCCATGCCGTCGGGTGCCAGCGCCAGCAGCCGCCTGGTCAGCTCGCCGAGCATCGGGTGACTCGCGCCACGCGCGGTGCTGTCGTGCCATTCGCCCAGTTGCCGGCCGACCGCGGCGGCGATCGTCGCGCGGCTGTGGCCGGCTGGTACCGCAAGGCTGCCGGCCGTGGCGTCCAGCACGCTGCGCCCGTGGCCGTCGCACAGGGTCATGCCCGATGCGCTGGCCAGTGAGCGCCAGGCCGAACGCCGCGCGCCGCCATGAGGCGGGGGCGCAGACTCGTGGGCCGCGCCCTTGGGCGGGGCTTGGCGAGTCGCCGGCTGGGCTGGCGCGACGGCACTGGATGGATTCATGGCGAACGCAATCGAAACGTGGCTATGAAGCGGTCCGCACCAAGCAACTGGCCGCGCACCGCGCGTTTGTGTTATTCATGATTGCCGGTGACGCGGCCGGGCGTTAGAACCAGATGAGATTATTCGATGAGGCCACGCGAAGCGCGGCTGGGCGCCAGCACCCGGGGCGCATTGGCGCACCTTGGTACAAACCCGATATGAATTTGTGCGCTGCAGGAGCGATCATAGCGGCAGCGTGCCGCGCCGCTTCGCGAAATGCCGGGCGACGCGGCAAAATTTTTGGCAGTGCAATCTCAACGGGAGAATAAGCGCATGGCGAGCCGGCTTTCATCGGTGCTGTGGAACCAGTTGTTCCAGTTGTCGGCCCACAGTGGCATGAGCCTGCAAGGCCAGATTCGCCAGATGCTGGTGTCGGCGATTCTCGACGAGCAGCTGCAGCCCGGCGTGCCGGTACCGTCGAGCCGGGAGCTGGCCGACCAGCTCAACGTCGCGCGCAACACGGTGGTGCTTGCCTATCAGCAATTGGTGGACGAGGGTTATCTGATCGCGCGCGAGCGGCGTGGCTACTTCGTCAATGCCGACATGCTGCAGGGTCGCGTGGCGCGTCCGGCCGATGCCCCCGCGCCGCGCGCCGTCGCCGAGCGGCCGGGCGGGCCGGTGTGGGAGCCGCGTTTCATGTCGCGGCCCTCGCGCCAGCGCAATATCGTCAAGGCATCCGATTGGCAGAAGTACGAATTTCCCTTCATTTACGGCCAGTTCGACCCCGCCCTGTTTCCTACCGCCGACTGGCGCGAGTGCTGCATGAAGGCGCTCTCGGTCATGGAGATTCGCGATTGGGCGCCCGACATGATCGCGCGCGACGATGAATCGCTGATCCAGCAAGTGCGCACGCGCGTGCTGCCGCGCCGCGGTGTCTGGGCCAACGCCGATGAAATCGTCCTGACCAACGGCGCGCAGCAGGCGCTTTATTTGGTGGCCGATCTATTGATGTCGCCGCGCACCACGGTGGGCATGGAAGACCCCGGCTATCCCGACGCACGCAACATCTTCAGCATGCGCACGCCGCGCCTGGTCGGCTTTCCGGTGGACCAGGGCGGCTTGCCGGTGAGCGCCACGCTGGGCGAGTGCGACTATGTCTACATCACGCCCAGCCACCAGTGCCCCACCACCACCACGATGCCGCTGGAGCGGCGCGAGGCCCTGCTGGCGCTGGCCGAGGCCAAGGACTTCGTGCTCATCGAGGATGACTACGAGAGCGAGAACAATTTTTCCGGCACGCCCAACCCCGCGCTCAAGAGTCTCGACCGCAACAATCGCGTGATCTACGTCGGCAGCCTGTCGAAATCGTTCGCGCCGGGCCTGCGCCTGGGCTATATCGTCGCGCCCGCCGAACTGGTCAGCGAATTGCGCGCGCTGCGCCGTCTGATGGTGCGCCACCCGTCGGCCTTCATTCAGCGCTCGTTCGCGCTGTTTCTCTCGCTGGGGCATCACGATGCGTTGCTGCGCCGGCTCGCGCATGCCTATTCGCAACGCGCCGAAGCGCTGGGCGAGGCACTGCGCCGGCATTTGCCCGAGGCGCGCTTCGTGCCGTTGGCCGGCGGCGCCTCGTGCTGGGTGCAGGGGCCTGCGGGGCTCGACGCCAGCCTGCTGGCGCGTCAGGCCGAATCGCATGGCATCCTGATCGAGCCGGGCGATGTGTTCTTTATGGGGGATCACCCGCAGCGCGATTGCTTCCGGCTCGGTTTTTCGTCGATCCGGGTCGACAAGATCGATGCCGGCATCGAGCGCCTGGGCGCGCTGGTCAGAGCGCAACTGTCGGGCAAGTAGGCGCCGCGCTGGCGCCTTGGCCCTGGTGCATCGAGCCGCAAACGACAACGCCGGCGAATGCGGCTCGCCGGCGCGTCTGTGGGTACGTCGATTGTCGCCTACGGTTTGGAGGCGGGGTTATCGAGTGCGTACTCCTCGTGACGCAGCTTGCGGATGTAGGCCCGCACTTCCTCCTGCGACAACTGGCCGTCATGATTCAGATCCGCCTGGTCGAAGTGCGGCGCCAGCCAGGGTTCCGAGGCCTGTACCTCGGCACGGCTCAGGGTGCCGTCGCCGTTTTTGTCGTCGGCCTTGAAGTGCCGTTCGAAGGCGGCGCGGCGGCGCGCCAGATCCTTTTCCTGGAAGGCGGCCCACTCCTTGCGGTCGATCACGCCGTCATGGTTGGTGTCGACCGCCTCGAAGGTGCGCTGCAGATACCATTTGAGCGCGGTGCGTTGATCGCGCGCGTCGTTGAAGTCCGGCGCGGGGGAGGCCGGCTGCTGGGCTGCCGGGGGCTGCGGCATGCCGGTTTGCGCGAAGGATACCGGGCTGGCCAGGCCAAGAAAGGTGGCTGAGGTGGCGATAAAAGCGCCGATGAGTGATTTCTTCATCGTGGTTCCTTGTTCTGTTGACCGGGGGATGCGCGCCGGAGCTCACCGATGCCGGCGCGCGCGGGACAGGGGGGGCAGCGGAGGCTGGTGGCCTGCGTGGATCAGTAGCGATCGCGGCGATAGTAGTGGCCGCGGTTGTCGGTGGTGACGTTACCGATCACGCCACCGGCGACCGCCCCGCCGATCGTCGTCCAGGCGTCGCCGCCGGAAATCAGCGCACCGCCCAGCGCGCCGATGCCGGCGCCCAGCGCCGTGTTGCGTTCCTGGCGCGGCGACATCCCGTTCATCGCGCAGCCGGCGAGGCTGGCCGCGCAGGCAAGCGCCAGCGCGAGCTTGCTCATGGCGCGCAAAGGTTGTGAGGTTTTCATTGTTCATCTCCATTCAAGGCACTGTCAATTTCGGACTCCGGCATGTTTGCGCGACACGCTCGCGCGTCGCGCTGCCGCTGACAGTTGGCGATTTCAAGATACCCGATCGAGTCGCCCGCTCCTGTAATGATTTGTATCATTCTGTTGCGAAATCGTGAGAAGTTCCCACGGCATTTCGGCCGCAGCGCCTGATAACGGGCCGTTCGCCGGGGATCGGGCAAATGGAGATGGCCAAGGTTTTGCGAGCGGCCCTGGCCAATGCCGGCACGTCGGGCGCTTCGCGGGGCTCAACTGGTGGCGGTCACGACGTGACGCCGTCCGGCCCAGTGGCACATGCCGGCGGCGAGCCCGAGCAGCAGGCCGGCGGCCGATACGCCCGGCCAGCCGAAATGCGACCAGGCGAGCGAGCCCAGCGCCGAGCCCAACGCTCCCAGCACGAAGTAGCTGGTCATGTAGACGGTATTCAGGCGGCTCGCGGCGGCATGATCGAGCGCGTAGATGCGGGTCTGGTTGGCGATCTGGCAACCTTGCACGCCCAGGTCGAGCAGAATCACGCCGGCGGCCAGGCCCCACAGGCTCGCGCCGAGCCAGCCGAAGGCGATGAACGACGCGACCACGATGGCAATGCCCACGCCCAGCACGCGGCGCGGGCCGCCATGATCGGCCAGCCGGCCGGAAATCGGCGCGGCCAGCGCCCCGACCACGCCGACCAGGCCGAACATGCCGGCCACGTCGGCGCCCAGCCCGAAGGCGGGGCTGGCCAGCCATAGCGTCAGGGTCGACCAGAACACGCTGAACGAAGCGAACAGCAGCCCGCCGACCAGCGACGCCTCGCGCAGCGCCGGATGCCGGCGCGCGAGATGCAGCAGCGAGACCATCAGTTGCCGGTACGACATATCGGTGGTGGCAGGCGCATGCGGCAAGCGGCGCGCGAGGACGAGCGCGAGCGCCACCATCATGGCGGCGGCGATCCAGAACATATCGCGCCAGCCGAAGGCGGTAGCCACCACGCCGCTCAAGGTGCGCGCCGCCAGAATGCCGATCAACAGGCCGCTCATGACCTGCCCGACGGTTTTGCCGCGCCTGGCCGGCTCGGCCAGTTGGGCCGCCAGCGGCACGATCTGCTGCGCCACGGTCGAGGTGACGCCGGCCAGGAAGCTTGCTGCCCCGAGCGCGCCCAGGCCGGGCGAGAGCGCCGCGCCGATCAGCGACAGGGTGAGCACGGCCAGCATGCCGAGAATCAGCTGGCGCCGATCGACGCGGTCGCCCAGCGGCGTGAGCGTGAGCAGGCCGAAGGCGTAGCCGAGCTGCGTGAGCATCGGTATCAGGCCGACCTGCGATGCGCTCAGGCCGAAGTCCTTGCGGATGTCGTCGAGCATCGGCTGGTTGTAATACAGGTTGGCGACGGTCAAGCCGCACGCGATTGCCATGAGCAAGACGCTGCCGCGTGTCAGGGAACTGCCGGAACGAGAAGACATGTCAGGAGAAATCAGTGAGCCAAACGACGGAAGGTGGCATGTTAAGCGCTTCGGCCAAACTTTGCAGAGCACGCTCTCGCACAGGCTCCGCGCGGCCTGGATTCGCGCGTCAGTTGCGCGCGCGTTGCGTCGACGGCACCGCAACGGCGGCGGGCGCCCCGGCCGGTTTGGCCCGCGGGTCGAACAACTTCGCCGCGAGCGGCACATTCAGGCGCACGTCGTCAAAGCGCACCGACTCCAGCAGTTGACCCGCGACATCGCGACTCTGCACCTTGACCGGAAACAGGGAGTCGGTGGCGAGCCACAGATCGTAGCGATGAATGCCGCCGGCCACCTTGGCGTTGCCGGCGCCGGTGACCACCACATGCCATGTGCGCTGCGCGCCGACCATGGCCTCGCCGGCCGGCGAGGCGTTGCCCTCGGCCTGCAGCGCCTGGGCGCTGGCCAGCAGCGCGCCGACGCTCGACTGGTCGACCCGCTGGCCGCGCGCGCCCCGAATCAGCGGATTGCCGGGGCGCAGCACCACGCGCGGGAAATGTCCCTGGCCGAATGGCCACACCACCGCGCGGCGCGAGGCGGGGTCGTAGACGATGACCGCGCCATGGTGCGGTTGATCGAATTCCATGCGCACGTGATCGGGCCGGCGATAGAAATAGTGAATCACTTCCGCGCCCCGCTTGTCGCCCGACGAGCGGATCGTCGCCTCGTAACTGCCGAGTGCGGCAAAGCGGGCCTGTGCGGCGCCCAGCAGGTCGGCGGGCGGCGCGGCGAGCATGGCCAGGGTCATGGCGATCGGCAGCATGGACGAGGCGCTTCGGCGCAGCGGCAAGTTCGGGGAGGAGCCAGTATAGGGCAGACGCGCCGCGTTTGCCGGGACCGTCGCCGGCGCCTTCACTGGCTTGGTCGATCCGCGTCGAATTGTCCATGGCAAGCGCCCTGGCAAGCCGCTAGGCTAAGCGAATCGCACCAATTCATGGGCGTCGATGCCCCACCCGAGGATCCCTTATGCCCGACTATCGCTTCCGTATCGTCAACGTATTCGCCGAATCCACTTTCGGCGGCAATCCTCTCTGTGTCTTCGAAGACGGCCGGGGGCTCAGCGATGCGCAGATGCTTGCGCTGGCGCGTCAATTCAATTTATCGGAGACCACGTTCATCTTGCCTGCCGAGCAGGCCGACGCGAACGTGCGCATTTTCACGCCGGGTTACGAGATGCGGTTTGCCGGGCATCCGACGCTGGGCACCGCCCACGTGATACGCGCGCTGCGCCAGAGCGGCGATGCGCTGACGCTTTCCTTCAAGGCCGGCGTGGTGCCGGTCCAGGCGCACGGCGACGTCTGGACGCTCACCGCGCCCAGCGAGGGAGCGCCCAAGGTGCGCGAGGTGTCGTTGCCGCCGGCCGAGGTGGCGGCGCTGGTGGGGCTGCAGGCCGACGATCTGCTCGCCGCCCCGATGTGGGTCGATACCGGCGCAGATCAGTTATTGATACCGCTCAAGCATCCGCACGCGGTACGGCGCGCGGCGCCGGTCAGCCCCCTGCTCGAGCGCTGGCCGCTGAGCAGCCTGGGGCGCAAAACCGGCTACGTCTTTGCTTTCGACGATGCGCCGGGCAACAGCCCGAACAGCGGCACGCGGCAGGTGGTGGCGCGCTATTTCTTCACCACGCAAGGCGGAGGCGTCAGCGAGGATCCGGGCACGGGGTCGGCGTGCGCCAACCTGGGCGGCTGGCTGGTCTCGACCGGACATGCGTTGCCGGCGAGTTTGCGTATCAGCCAGGGTGACCAGATCGAGCGGCCGTGCCGGCTGCAGCTCGACGTCGGCGCCGATCGGCGCATTCGCGTCGGCGGCCGCGTGATCGAACTGGGTCAGGGCACGATCACGCTCTGAGCGGCGGGTGCCGTTCAGTTCGTCGTTTGCATGAGGCGAGTGCCACGCCGCTCGTGCGCGCGCCGTTCGGCTCGCGCCTTGCTCGCCGGCTCGGGTGCCGGCGGGGGCGGATGGGTGATGGCGTTCCAGTTTTGCTGGATCGCCTGATCGGCGGCCGAAGACGGCATGGATTTGACTACCGAGGACTGTTGTGCCGCCGCGATCGGCAGCACGGCCAGCAGGCCAAGGCCGGCGACTACGTGGGGAATTTTCACGGCAATTCTCATCGCTTTGACAGGCGCTAGGGTAGAGGGTCGGACGCACGCGCGTCAACAATGGCGCGATGCTTGTCGGTCGAATAATTGTTTCAGTATCTTACGCCCCGGCCTGCCGGCGCGCCGGCGGCGATCCGTATCGCCCGAGCCGCGGCGAGCCCGCTTGCGGTTACACTGAGCCATTGAGCTTGGGGAGCGGGACATGATCGACGGGTTGATTGGCGGGCGGCTATACGGTGCCGCGCAGGAGCGCACCGGCCAGGGTGGGCGTGCATTCGTGACGGCCAAGGTGCGGGTCGCCGCCGGCGACGAGACGCTGTTCGTCAACGTGATCGCCTTTGCCGACGATGTCAGGGCGGCGCTGCTGGCGCTGGACGACGGCGATTCGGTGGCGCTCTCGGGCAGTCTCACGCCCAAGGTCTGGACCGACAAGCAGGGCCAGGCCCGGCCGGCACTGGACATGGTCGCGCATCAATCGCTTACCGCCTATCACATTCGGCGCAAGCGTCAGGAGGTCCAAGGCCAGGCGGACCCCCACCAGCATCATGGCGCGGCGGCGCCGCACCCGGACGACGACGTCCTGTTCTGAGCGGCGTGCGGCCAGCCCCGCGCCGGGCAGCGCAGTGGGGGCAGGCGCTCGGCCGACAGCGGCACTACACCGTGGCGCGAGCGGAGTGAACGCCGGCAAACGACAGCGCCTCGTGCAGGGTCGGGAAAATATGATCGTCGCCGATCACCTCGGCAATGCCGTGCCGCCGCATGTCGGCCAGCAAATAATCGTTGACGCGCCCGAATACCAGCGTGACGCCCCGTTCGGTCAGGTCTTCGCACAGCGCGCGCACCGAGCGGGCCGCCGAATAATCCAGGTCGGTAATGGCGCCGGCGTCGACCACGAACCACTGCACGGGCGAGGGCGCGCGCTGGATGAGCTGGCGCACTTCATCGGCGAAGCGATTGTCGTTGGCGAAGAACAGGTCCGCACCGAACCGGTAGACGATCAGCCCGGGCGCCGTCTGCGAGCCGGGCGTGGCAGGCACCGGCAGCCACCTGCCTTGCGCGTCCGGCGCGAGCAGGGTCGTATGGGGGCGGTAGCTGTGCCGCACGTGTCGCAGCAGCGACAGCGCAATGGCCAGCAGAATACCTTCCTCGACGCCGACCAGCACCACCGCGGCGGCCGTCGCCAGCGCCAATGCGTATTCGCCGGGGCTCTCGCGGCGAATGTCGCGCAGGCTTTTGAGATCGATCAGGCCGAGCGCGATGGTAAACACGATGCCGGCCAGCACGCAGTGCGGCAAATACTGGAGCGGCGCGGTCAGAAACAGCAGCACCAGCACCACGACCCCGGCGAACACCAGTTGCGCGAGCTGGCTGCGCGCGCCGGCGCGATCGGCCATCGCGGTCTGCGTCGGGCTGCCGTTGACCACGAATGCGCCGGAGAGCGCCGCGCCGAAATTGGCCACGCTCAGGCCAAGAATGTCGGCGTCCTTATCGAGCCGTTCGTGGTAGCGGTCGGCAAATACCCGCGCGGCTGCCGCGCTCTGGGCAATGATGACGACGAAACACGATCCGGCGATGGGCACCAGCGAGATCAGCTCGCGCCAGCTGACCATGGGCACGCCAAAATGCGGCCAGCCGGTCGGCACCGGACCGATCACGGCGATGCCGTGGCGGGAAAAATGAAACACATAGCTTGCGGCGATGCCGCCGACCACGGTCAGCAGCGGCATGGGCAGCCGGGGCGCGTAGCGCTTGCACGCCAGAATCAACGCCACTACCAGCACCGACAGCGCCAGGGTCTGCGGGCGGGTCTGCTGCCAGGCCTGTGCCAGGCGCATCAACTGGTCCGTCGTGTGGGCGGAAGTCACGCTGATGCCAAGCATATTGCCCAGCATCGCAATGCCGACCTGCACGCCGACCCCGGCGAGAAAACCCACCAGCACCGTGCGGGACAGAAAATCGGCCAGGAACCCCAGTTTGAAGATGCGCGCAACGAGCAGGAAGCCGGCCGTGAGCAATGCGACCATGCCGACCAGCGCGACGTATTTCGCGCTGCCGGCCGGCGCCATGTCGGTCAGCCCGCTGGCGAAGATCGTCGCGGTGGCCGAGTCGGCCGCCACCACCAGATGGCGCGACGAGCCGAACACGGCGAAGCCGATGAGCGGCAGCAGCACCGTATAGAGCCCGGTCACCACCGGCATGCCGGCGATGCGCGCATAGCCGAGCACCTGGGGAATATTCATCGACGCCAGCGTCACGCCGGCCAGCGCGTCACGCAGCGCGCCCGGCCATTCGAGCGGCAGCAGGCCCTTGAAAAATTTAAAACGCATTGTCGTTGTGTCCGGATTCTCTTCAGGCGCCTACGGGGGCCCTGCGCATCGCGTCATGCGGGCATCGTGCCGCGAACGGGGACAAAGATCAACGGTTTCCTGATGCCACGGAAGCCATGCCGCTGGAGTGCCGGCGCCGGCGATGGGACGACGCATTGGCGGAAATCGGGACATCGAAGCTATTGACATCGCTATCCCGTCTTCATACTATCTGTCCATCAATGTATTAATACAACTTAATACATATTAACTGGCGTCGAGGCCGCGGCGGGCCGCTACGGTGTCCGCGCAGG
Organism: Pandoraea sp.; assembly: GCF_004297875.1. Taxonomy (GTDB): domain Bacteria; phylum Pseudomonadota; class Gammaproteobacteria; order Burkholderiales; family Burkholderiaceae; genus Pandoraea. Next base: position 54,103 of record NZ_SCSK01000008.1, read on the forward strand.
CGGTGCATGGGCCCGCCGGGCGTGATGCGCCGGAACATCACCTGGGATCGAGAAAATGCGACTCAATGACGAAGAAACAGCGATGCTGGCCGGCGAAATGGGCGAGGTTGCCCAAATCGCCATCAAGCATCAGATAGCGGTGGGCGAGTTTTTCGACGCCCGCGATTTCGTGCCGGTGACACAGGCGCACATCATGGCCGATACCGAGAGCCTGGGGCAGGCCGGCGTGATGTGGCTCGAACGCCTGTGCGACGCCAAGGACGGGCGGCACCAGGTGCGCGTGCCGACCATCACCGACCCGCGCGGTACCGATTTCAGCAAGGCCGATGCGCTCGGGCAAAGCGCGTGGATGCTCGAGCTGGAGCGGCGGGCGATCGACGCCTTCGTCAAGCTCGGCGTCACCATGACCGACACCTGCATCAACTATCAGACCGTGCTGGCGGCCACGCGCGGCGAGCACGTGGCTTTCGGCGACACCGGGGTAGTGATCTACTCGAACTCGATCAACGGCGCGCGCTCGAATTTCGAGGGCGGACCGTCGGCACTGGCGGCCGGCCTGACCGGCCGCACGCCGCGCTATGGATTTCATCTGGACGAATACCGGCGCGCCACGCTGCGCGTGCAGGTCGACTTCGTGCCCCGCGGGCTCGACGAATGGGGCGCGCTGGGCGGCGTGATCGGCCGTCTGGCCGGCAACTACTGGCAGGTGCCGGTCATCGAGATGGGCGACGTCGCACCGTCTTCGGATCAACTCAAGCACTTTGGCGCGGCAATGGCGAGCTTTGGCTCGACCGCGCTGTTCCATATCGTCGGCGTGACGCCCGAGGCCCCCACGCTGGGCGAGGTGGGCGGGCAGCGCCTGCCGGTGCGGCAGTGCATCGGCCGCGCCGATATCGAGGCGCTCACGCGCAGCTATGCGCTGGAAAAAGCCGTCGACGTCGTGGTGTTCTCGGCGCCGCAACTGAGCCTCTATGAGCTTCGTGCGCTGGCCGAACTGTGCGACGGGCGGCGCTTCAAGGTGCCGCTGCTGGCGGTGACCAGCCCGCAGGTCAAGCCCGACGCGGATCGCTTCGGCTTCACCGAACGCATCGAGGCGGCCGGAGGCACGGTTCTCGCGGGCATGTGCTTCTACCAATCATATGCACGCGAGATGGCCGAGGCCAAAGGCTGGAAGCGGCTGGCAAGCAACAGCGCGAAGCTGGTCAACATCCTGGGCGGCTATGGTTATGTGCCGATGCTCGCGTCGATGACGGCATGCGTCGATGCCGCCGAAACCGGAGAACTGCAATGAATGAACTGGTGCTCAGCGCACGCCATGCGATGGGGCGCAAGGTCGAGGGGCATGCGCTCGTCGCCAACGATGGCCTGTCGGCCCGCTACGACCTGAATCGCCTGACCGGCGTATTCTCGCGGCCGGCCCACAAACTGGTCGGACAGTCGTATGTCGGCCGCATTCTCGTGCTCGATACCGCCAAGGGGGGGGTCGCGAGCGCCTGGATGCTCCACGAGATGCAGTCACGCGACATGGCGCCGCTGGCCATCGTTTTCAACAGCGTCAACACGATTCTGGTGCAGGGCGCCGCGCTGGCCGGGATTCCCATGCTGGCCGGCTTCGACGAGGACATTACCTCGTGCGTGCCGCATGGGGCGTGGATCGAGGTCGACCCGGCCGCCGCCACGCTGCGCGTGCTGGACCAGCAGGGGCGTGCTTCGGCATCGACGGGCGAGGGCGAGACCGGGCGGCATGGCGCCCCGGGCAATACGAGCAAGGTGCGTTTCGTCGAGCGGGGGTGAATTGGACTCTCCTGGCGCGCGCGACATCACGCGCGCGGCAGGAGACGAGCGTTTCTTGCGAGACAGCAATGAGAGAAGAACGGCACGCTCTTGCATGAGCCGTGCCGCACAGGAGTTCCGGCCGTCGCGCCGGCCGGCTTTACCGACGAGCATCGACAACATGCACAACGCTCGCGGCGCCTCGCCGGGCGGGCTGCGTGCCGTTCCCGCGCAGACACGCATCGACCGGACGCGTCTGGGCCGGATGATCGAAATGTTTCTTGGAGGAGACAATGGACGCAACATCCGAGGCAAAGAAAGGCATGCTCCAGACGCCCGCCGCCGTCAGTCAGCGGGCGCGCATCTATCCGTGGATCGTCATCGCGATGGGCTCGATGGTCTACATGAGCAACTACACCGACAAGGCGCTGATGTCGGTGGTGGCGCCGCATCTGATCGCGAATCTGCATATCAGCAAGATCACGATGGGCTGGATTTTCTCCGCGTTCGCCATCACGTACACGATTCTTCAGCCGCTGCTCGCTTATCTGTCCGACATTGTCGGGCCGCGACGCTCGGTCGGGCTGATGGTGCTCTGGTATGGCGCGTTCACGCTGCTCAGCGGCGTCACGGCGCTGAACCTCGGGCAACTGGCGTGGATGCGCGCGGCGGCCGGCGCGGGCGAGGCGGCCTCGATGCCGGCGGCCACCGGCGGCGTCTCGCCCTGGGTGCCGCCCGGGCGGCGCGCGCTGTCGCAGGGGATCATGCACGCGGCAACGCGCCTGGGCGCGGCGCTCACGGTGCCTGTCGGGGTCGCCAGCATCGTCGCATTCGGCATTCCGGGGCCGTTCTGGGTGTTTGGCAGTGCAACGGTGCTGATCGGTCTGGTATGGCTTGCGGTGTACCGTTCGCCGGCGACCGGCCACGCGCACCGGAACCAGTTGGGACATGGCAAGCAGGTGTGGGCGGTGGTGCTCAAGAGCAAAAGCATGTGGGCGCTTTGCCTGGCTGATTTCTGCTACTTCTACACTCTCACGATTTACCTGACCTGGCTGCCGACGTTCCTGATCAAGGATCACCATTTCACCATGCTCAAAGTGGGCATCTACGGATTTCTGCCGTTCATCGGCGGCATGCTCGGCAGCGTGCTGGGCGGGGCGCTGTGCGATCGCCTGTGCGCGCGTACCGGTAACAAACGTCTCTGGCGGCGCCTGATTCCCAGCGCCGGGATGGTCTGCTCGGTCCTGCTGCTGTTGCCCGCGATATACGCGCAAAGCCAGTTCGTCACCATCATGCTGTTTTCCTGCTCGTTCTTTTTCCTGGATGCGACGATTTCGGTGTTCTGGGCGATCGCCATGGACATGGGCGGCTCATATGCGTCGACCTCCGCGGGCTGGATGAACACATGGGCCAATGTCGGCGGCATCATTTCGCCGGTGGCGTTCGGCGCGCTGGTGCAATGGAGCGGCAGCTGGACCTTGCCGTTCCTGGTGGCCAGCGGCCTGATGCTGGTCGGGGCTGGCTTCGTCTGGCTGATCGACACGGAAATGCGCCTGTCGGATCTCATCGCCGGGCCGGCCGGCAAAAGGGTGCATGCGTAAAAGGACGGGCGTCGCGCGCGCCGCGACCCGAACGCAGCGATTCGGGCGTTCAGGCGAGCTGCTCGACGCGCGAGCGGGTGGCGCCCCGGATCGATGAACTGATCGGCAGCGGGCCTTGGGCACTGAGCAGGAATTCGTAGTTTTCCGGACGGATGTAGAACGACGAGTGTTCGGCGACCTTGCCGTCGCCGCCGAAGGACTCGCGTTCCATGACCAGCAGCGCGGCGCGCGGACCCAGCCCGAGCTCGCGGCCGATTCGCGTGCCGGCGGGCTGCGCGCGGATTCTCACGTCCGCGCGCGTGATCCGCATCTGCAGCAGGCGCTCGAGAATGCCGTAGATGGGGTTCTCGCTGGCCTGCTGCCACGACACCCGGGCCGCCTCGGCCGGCAGGTAGGCGCACACCATCGCGATCGGCTCGCCGCCCACCTGGTAGATACGCCGCAGGAAGAAGCACTGGTCATCGGCGCCCGCCAGGCTGGCGTCGACGTGCTCGGGGCGCGCGACCGCGGCGAACTCGATCAACCGCGTCTCCGGCTCCACGCCCTGCGCGATCAGCGAGTCGTAGAAGCCCTGCATCGAATGCAGATCGTGCTGCAGCTTCTGGCCGGCGACGAAAGTCCCCTTGCCTTGCTTCTTGACGACCAGTCCGGCCGCCAGCAGCGCATCCATCGCCTGGCGCACGGTGACCCGGCTCACGCCGAAGCGCACGGTCAATTCATGTTCCGAGGGCAATTTGCCATGCACGGCGAAATGCCCCGCGAGAATATCGTGCTCGAGCTGGTCGGCGATCTGCCGATACAGCGAGGTGGCGCTATCGCGCTGCAGCGGCGCGGCAGCGGGCGCGGCGCTCGGTGTCCTGGGACGGTTCTGACGTTTCATGCTCGATCGATCGGTGGCGACAGGCTTTCACGGCGGCAACGCGGTTCGTCGTGCCGCCGGCCTCAAATGTATGAAGACATATCATACATGTCGACCAGCTTGTCACAAGTGGTTATCCCGACGAACCGGCCGCGGTTCGTCCGGGTTGGCAAAGCCCCGGGGACTGCCTAGAATGAATCCGGCTGTATGGCCGTAGCGCACGGCTGCATCCCCATGGCATGGCGCTGCGACGGTTCAATGACTCAGGCTTCCGTTCGCGGGCGGCAAATGCCCGCCGCCGAGCGCGGCCGCATTCTCGAATACAAGGAAAAATCATGATTCAAACAGGCGACAAGCTGCCGCAGGGCACGCTGTACGAATATTTCGAAAGCGAGCAGGGCGGTTGCGCGATCGGGCCGAACGCGCTGGACGTGCCGGCACTGGCGCGCGGCAAGAAGCTGGTGATCTTCGGCCTGCCCGGCGCTTTCACGCCGACCTGCTCGGCCAAGCACGTGCCCGGCTATGTCGAGCATTACGACGCGCTGCGGGCCAAGGGCGTCGATGAAATCTGGTGCGTGTCGGTCAACGACGCGTTCGTGATGGGCGCCTGGGCGCGCGACCAGCACACCGAGGGCAAGGTGCGCATGATGGGCGACGGCAGCGCGGCGTTCACGCGCGCGCTGGGGCTGGAGCAGGACCTGTCGGCGCGTGGCATGGGCGTGCGCTCGCAGCGCTATGCGATGGTGGTCGACGATGGCGTGGTCAAGGCGCTGTTCGTCGAAGCGCCCGGCAAATTCGAGGTGAGCGCGGCCGAGGCGGTATTGCAAACGCTGTAAAGCATCCCGGGCGTTTATCCGCGGTCATCGGGTTCGCTTGAGCCGTGCAGGAAATCATGCCGGTCGCGCCGGCCTCAATCCGGCGCGACGCGCTGGTTTTCGTGGGCGAGCAGGCGTTGCCGCTCACGCTTCAAAATGTCCATCGCCAGCACGCCATAAGCCGTTACCGGGTGAGACCGGTCGGGGGCGTGGCGCATCTGGTTCAGCCAATGAGCGAGCTGCTTGGCAGGCATCGGCGGGCTGATCACATAGCCCTGCGCCAGATCGGCGCCCAGCACGGCGACCGCCTCGAGCATTTCGGCATCTTCGATACCCTCGACGGTCACCTGCTTGAGCAGGGTGTGGCCGAGCTGAATCAACTGGTAGATGAAAAGCAGCACGCGCTCCGGATTGTGATGCCCCACGCGCGCGGTGTGACGGTCGATCTTGACGTCGTCGAAAGGAATTTCCCGCAGGCGATTGAGGCTGCTGTGGCCGGAGCCGAGGTCGTCCTCGGCGAGCACGACGCCCAGCGCCTTGAAGTGCGACAACACGATGAGCGGATCGACACCCAACGGAAAAGCGTCGTACTCCAGCACTTCCAGCGTCAACTTCTCGCCGGTGCAGCCGTGACGGTGCAGGGCGTCGCGCGTGGCCAGGTAATAGCGTCCGTCGCCGAGCGCGGTGGCCGGCAAATTGAGCGAGATGCCAAGGTCGTGGCCGGCCTCGGCCCAGCGTCGGCGATCCGCCAGGGCCTGTTCCAGGCCAAGGCGATACAACTCGAACAGATCCTCCGCCGAGAACGCCGGCAAAAACGCGTCCGGCCTGATCAATTGATCCCCGTCGAGCAGTCGCGCGAGCGCCTCGACCTTCACGATTCGCCCCGAGTGCAGATCCATCAGCGGCTGGTAGTGCATCACCAGTGCATTGCCGCGAAGCAGGCCGGCAAAGTGTTGGCGCAACCCGTGAGATATGGTCTGCGTCTTGCCCTCCAATGCTTCGAGGCGCGTGATGGCGAACCCGAGCAGGGACTGCAGCAGGCTCGTGAATGCGATCCGGTCGCTGGCGGTGAAGGCGCCCGGCGAGGCGCTGTAAAGGGTCAGGATGGCGCGCGTCGGATGATCCGGCTGATGCAGCGGAATCGCCACGCTCGAGCGAAAGCCGACTCGTTGCGCAGCCTCTCTCCAGGGCGCCATATGAGGGTCGGTCGAGATATTGAGCGAGCGCTCGATATTCCCGCTGCGCCATGCGCGCCCGGTCGGGCCGTTGCCTTTGGGCGTATCGCTGTTGGCCATGATCGCGCCGTCGGCGGACTTTTCGAGTTCCTTCAGGTATCGCCCCATGGCCGTGCCGCCGATGGCCTCGTAGCGGAACACACCCACGTCGTCCGGGCGACCGACCGAGCAACCGGCGATTTCGTCGTAATCACTCAATGTTTCGACGACCTGGGTAATCAGGTCGGCGTAGGTCTGCGCTTTCCACGCCATCTCCGTGAGACTGAGCAGCATCGTCTCGCGTGAAGTCTGCAGGTTCTGATACACCTCCAGCTGCAATGCGAGATCCCGGATGAAGCGGCGTTCGAGCACCTCCAGCGCGGCGTGATGCGTGTCGGGGGCGATGAAATTGCGGATCGATGTCCATAGCGCGCCGGGCGATCTGGCCAGATCGCTGCGATCCAGGCCAATCGCCGCGTGAATGCGGCCAATCCGGCGGGCCATCACGCCATGCTCGTGCGCCGAGAGTGTCGGCGAGGCGAGCTGCAGCAAATATTGGAGTTGCCGCTGCCGGACATGCTCGAGCTCGTCGGCCGACAGCATCTGGAAAAAACGGGGCGACATCGGCAAGCGCGTCAGATTGTCGAACAGTCGTTCGGAGATGTCGACAGCGTGCTCGCTGAAGATCTTGAACAGGGGCGCGAGCACGACGGCCGCGGCAGGTCCGTACAAGGGCGCCTCCCGAGCCATCCAGCCGCCGTTGGCAGGGGTATCGTGTGTGAAATTCGACATGTGACAACCGCGCTCGCGAATGGCCTCGAAATGGGTCGAGGCCGAATGGACCCAGTCTCACAGATACCCGCGCAACGATCAGTATCGTTGCGCTTGAATCACAGTGTGCCTCAGATTTTTGCGGGCGGCTAGGGCTCCCGAATGGTGCAGCGCGGCGGGTGGCCGCGACGGACTATTTTCGTCGCAAGGCGTACCTTGCGCGCCGGTTCACTTTTCCAGCTCGCCGACCAGCCATTCCTGGAAACTGCGCAGCTTGGGCAGCTCGGCGCGTGACTTGAGCAGATTCAGCGTGTAGCCCCGCACGGTCAGCCCCGTCAGGCCCAGCGGGGCCACCAGTTGGCCTGTTTCGAGCTCGCGTTGCGCGAGCAGCAGGCTGTCGAGACAAACGCCCAAACCGTCGACGGCCGCGCTGATCGACATGAAGGAGCGGTCGAAACGCGGCCCGCGCGTGACGTCGAGCGGCACTTTGCGATGCAGGCGCATCCAGTCGCGCCAGCCCACCAGGCAGCCCTCGCTGTGAATCAGCGTGTGATGCTGCAAGTCAGCGGCCCGCGTGATCGGATGCTCGCCATGCGCGAGATCGGGCGAGCAAAGCGGCACGACCGTCTCGGACGGCAATTCGATCACCATGGCGCCCGGCGGCTGCAGCTTGCGGGCGCCATAACGGATATCGACATCGATTTCCTCGGAGAGCAGATCGACCGCGCCAGCGGAGGCGTTCAGGCGCACGTCGATGTCCGGGTGTAGCGCACTAAAGCGCGCCAGGCGCCGCATCAGCCATTGCGTGGCAAAACTCGGGGTGCAATGGATCGTGAGGATGTCGCTTTTGGCGGCTCGGCCCAGCTCCCGGGTCGCGTGATCGATGCGCGCGAATGCCGCCGCGACTTCCTCGGCGTATTGCCGGCCCAGGTCGGTCAGCACGACCGCGCGATGCACGCGATGGAACAGCCTGACGCTCAACTGTTCTTCCAGCAGCTTGATCTGATGGCTGATCGCCGAGGGCGTGACGAACAACTCCTCCGCCGCAAGCGAGAAAGAAGCAAGCCGTGCGGCGGCCTCGAAAGCCTGAACCGACTTGAGCGTGACGCGATTGTGCATTGCAGCGGATGCATGAATTGAATTCAACGATAGGGCCATATTAATTCGTTTGAGCCGCTCCGTCCAAATCTTTAAGCTTGTTTCACTGGCTGCGACGGCAAGCATCTTGTCCAAGCCCAGGTTCTGGCGAGGCGGCGTTGGCGCGCCCGCATCCATCAAACCAATCCGGCCGCGCCCGAGTGCGGCGGCCGGTACAAGGAGAACATGGTGACTAAGAGCGACCCCGGGTTGCATGCCCGTCTCGCGGAGTGTGCCTACCGTATCCGGCGCAACGCGATACGCATGGGCGAGGTGCAGGGCCAGGGCTACATTGCCCAGGCTCTCGATATCGCCGACGTACTCGCGGTCGCTTACGGGCACGCGCTGCGCTTGCGCGCGGACGATCCCGAATGGGAAGGCCGCGACCGCTTCCTGCTGTCCAACGGACACTACGCGATTGCGCTGTATGCGGCATTGATCGAGGCCGGCATCCTCCCCGAGGAAGAACTGGAAACCTATGGCAGCGACGACAGCCGGCTGCCGATGTCGGGCATGGCCAGTTATACGCCCGGCATGGAAATGTCGGGCGGCTCGCTCGGCCAGGGCCTGACGATTGCGGTGGGCCGTTGCCTGGGGCTCAAGCGCCGCGGCTCCGACGCCTTCGTCTACACCTTGTTCTCCGACGGCGAGCTCGACGAGGGCGCGGTGTGGGAGGGCATCATGTCGGCCAGCCACTGGAAGCTCGACAACCTGATCGGCATCGTCGACGTCAACAACCAGCAAGCCGATGGCCCCTCGACGCAGGTCATGGCCTTCGAGCCGCTGGTCGACAAGCTGCAGGCGTTCGGCTGGTTCGTGCAGCGCATCGACGGCAACGACCTGGCTGCCGTGATCGCCGCCTTCGATGCGGCGCGCGCATACCGTGGCGCGTGCCCGCGCATGATCGTGTGCGATACCAAGATGGGCAGCGGCGTGCCGTTCCTCGAAGCCCGCGAGAAAAACCACTTCATTCGGGTCGAAGCGCACGAATGGCAACTCGCGCTGCAAGCGCTCGACGCCGGGAGAAAAGCATGAGCAACGCCGCAACCAAGCCGCGCCTTAAAACCTCGGCGATGATCGCCTCGATCGCGGGCGATGGCCAGGCCACCCGCGCCGCACCGTTCGGCAACGCGCTGGTGGCGCTCGCGCGCGAACGCTCGGACGTCGTCGGCATGACCGCCGACCTGGGCAAATACACCGACCTGCACATCTTCGCGCAGGCCTTTCCCGAGCGCTATTACCAGATGGGCATGGCCGAACAGCTGCTGATGGGCGCGGCCGCCGGCATGGCCCACGAAGGCGCGCTGCCGTTCGTCACCACTTATGCGGTGTTCGCCGCGCGCCGCGCCTACGACTTCATCCATCAGGCGATCGCCGAAGACAATCTGAACGTCAAGATCGCCTGCGCGCTGCCGGGGCTGACCACCGGCTACGGGCCGAGCCACCAGGCCGCCGAGGATCTGGCGCTGTTTCGCGCCATGCCGAACCTGACGGTGATCGACCCGTGCGACGCGGTGGAGATCGAGCAGATGGTGCCCGCCATGGCCGCGCATCACGGCCCCGTCTACGCGCGCCTGCTGCGCGGCAACGTGCCGGTGGTGCTCGACGAATACGACTATCGCTTCGAGCTCGGCAAGGCCAAGTTGCTGCGCGACGGCGCCGACGTGCTGATCATTTCGTCGGGGATCATGACGATGCGCGCGCTCGAAGTCGCCAAGACGCTCGCGCACGACCGCATCGACGTGGGCGTGCTGCACGTGCCGACCATCAAGCCGCTCGATACCGCGACGATTCTGCGCGAGGCGCGCCGCAGCGGCCGCCTGGTGGTGGTCGCCGAGAACCACACGGTGATCGGCGGGCTCGGCGAAGCAGTCGCAGCCGTGCTGCTGAGCCACGGCGTGACGCCGGCCTTCCGCCAGATCGGCCTGCCCGATGCGTTCCTCGACGCCGGTGCGCTGCCGACCCTGCACGATCGCTACGGCATCTCCACGCAGGCCATGGCCGATACCGTGAAAACCTGGCTGCGCTGAGGCGTCGGCCACCCTGACGAAAACCTCTCGAGTGACCCACTTTAGGACAACAAAATGAGCGAGACAAAACTTCTGGACGGCAAGGTTGCCGTGATCTCCGGCGCGGCGTCGCCGCGCGGCATCGGCATTGCCACCGCGCGCATGTTTGCCCGGCACGGCGCGCGCGTCGCCATTCTCGACCTCGATCAGGCGGCCGCCGCCGAGGCCGCGGCAGGTCTTGGCGCCGAGCATCGCGGCTATGCCTGCGACGTGACCAACAAGCAGGCGTGCGTGGCCGCGGTCGAGCAGATCGTCGGCGATTTCGGCCGCATCGACGTGCTGGTCAACAACGCCGGTATCACCCAGCCGGTCAAGTTGCTCGACATCGACGCGGCGAGCTGGGACAAGATTCTCGACGTGAATCTGCGCGGTGTTCTTTATCTGTCGCAAGCGGTCATTCCGCAGATGAAAAAACAGCATGGCGGCTCGATCGCCTGCATGTCGTCGGTATCGGCGCAGCGCGGCGGCGGCATCCTGGGCGGCCCGCATTACTCGGCCGCCAAGGCCGGGGTGCTGGGCCTGGCCAAGGCGATGGCGCGCGAGTTCGGCATTGACGGCATTCGCGTCAATTGCGTCACGCCGGGCCTGATTCACACCGACATCAACGCCGGCAAGATCAGCGACGAAAAGCGGGTCGAGATCCTGGCGGGAATTCCGCTCAATCGCATCGGCGTGCCCGACGACGTGGCCGGCGCCTTCACGTTCCTTGCCTCGGATCTGTCGTCCTACATCACCGGCGCGGTGATCGACGTCAACGGCGGCATGCTGATTCACGGTTAAGCAGTGGCAACATCCCGGCGCGCAGGCGCGCGCCGGAACGTTTCAGGCAAGCATCAAAACTACAACAGCAATACACCCCATCACTGGAGGAGCACATTATGAGCACGGATTCCAACACGAAGACCCGCATCAACCGCCGTACCTTCCTGAAAGCCGGCGCCGCACTGTCGGTGGCCGCGCCGCTGGTGAGCGTCTCCGGCCGGGCGTTTTCGGCGCCGCAGTTCTCCTACAAGCTGGCCACCGGCCAGGATCCGAGCCATCCGGTGAACGTGCGCGCCAAGCAGGCCGCCGAGCGCATTCTGCAGGCCACCGGCGGGCGTCTGGAGATTCGCGTATTTCCGAGCAACCAGCTCGGCTCCGACACCGATCTGCTGTCGCAGATCCGCAATGGCGGGGTCGAATTCATCAACATGGCCGCCTCGGTGCTCTCCACGCTCGTGCCGGCCGCCGGCATCGCCAACACCGGCTTCGCCTTTCCCGACTACGATCATGTCTGGAAAGCGATGGACGGCGATCTGGGCAAATACACCCAGGCGCAAATCGCCAAGGCCGGCATGCTTGCGATGTCGCGTCCGTGGGATAACGGCTTCCGGCAGATCACCTCGTCGACCAAGCCGATCCGCACGCCGGACGACCTGCACGGCTTCAAGATCCGCGTGCCGGTCGCGCCGATGCTGATCTCGCTGTTCCAGTCGCTCAAGGCAGGTCCCACGCCGATCAACTTCAACGAACTGTATTCGGCGCTGCAGACCCACCTGGTCGACGGCCAGGAAAACCCGCTGCCGATCATCTCCACCGCGAAGCTCTATGAAGTGCAGAAGTACGTCAGCATGACCAGCCACGTCTGGGACGCGTACTGGATTCTCGGCAACCCGGCCGCCTTCAAGCGTCTGCCGAGCGACGTGCAGGCCATCGTGCTCAAGGAGTTCGATCGCGCGGCCACCGAAGAGCGGGCCGACATCGCCGCACTCAACTCGACGTTGAGCCAAAGCCTGGCCAGCAAGGGCCTGCAGATCGTCGATGTCGACAAGCAGGCGTTCCGCAACCAGTTGAGCAAGACCAGCTTCTATCGCGACTGGCGCGCGAAGTTCGGCGCGCAGGGCTGGGACCTGCTGCAGCAAACCACCGGGGCGCTGGCATGACAAGCGTGCTCTCGATCGACGAGCAACCCCTGCCTGCCTGGCAGGGGCGGTGCGACAGCGCGCTCGGCTGGCTGATCGAAATCCCCTCGGCCATCGCGGTACTGGCCGAGGTCATGATCCTGCTGGTCGGCATCATTGCGCGCTTCGTCTTCAACCACCCGCTGGTATGGAGCGACGAGATCGCTTCCATCCTGTTCCTGTGGCTGGCGATGCTGGGCTCGGCCGTCGCCTTGCGGCGCGGGCACCACATGCGTATGACGGTGCTGGCCGCACGCATGCCGGGCCGGTGGAAGGCGTTTGCCGAGGTGCTGGCGATCGGCGCGCCGTGCGTATTTCTGGTCATCATGCTCGGCCCGTCGATCAATTACGCCTCCGACCAGTGGATCGTGCAGACGCCGGTGCTGGGGCTGCACGACACCGTGCGCGCGGCGGCGGTGCCGGTGGGCGCCGCGCTGATGCTGGCGATCTGCGCGGTCCGGCTGATGCGGCATCGGGCGCGTGAACTGCTGCTCGGTTTCGGCGCGCTGGCACTCATCGCTCTCGCGCTTTACGGCGCGCGCGATCTGCTCGCGAACATGGGCAACTGGAACCTGGTGATTTTCTTCGGCCTGCTGCTCGGCGGCGGCGTGCTGGTCGGGCTGCCGATCGCGTTCTGCTTCGGACTGTGCACGGTGGCGTGCCTGCTCACCACCACGACCACGCCGCTGGCGGTCATCACCGGGCAGATGAACGAGGGCATGAGCTCGCTGGTGCTGCTGGCCGTGCCGCTGTTCATCCTGCTGGGTCAACTCATCGAAATGACCCAGATGGCCAAGGCGATGGTGGCTTTTCTCGCCTCGCTGCTGGGTCACGTCAAGGGCGGACTCTCATATGTGCTGATCGGGGCGATGCTGCTGGTCTCGGGCATCTCGGGCGCCAAGACGGCCGACATGGCGGCCGTCGCTCCAGTGCTGTTCCCGGAAATGAAGCGGCGCGGCATCCCCGAGGGCGAGCTGGTGTCGCTCCTGGCCGCGTGCGGCGCGATGGCCGAGACGATTCCGCCGTCGCTGGTGCTGATCATCATCGGTTCGGTCACGGGCGTGTCGATTGCCGCGCTGTTCAAGGGTGGCCTGCTGCCCGGCATCGTGCTGGCGCTGGCGCTGGCTTTCATCGCGCGGCGGCGTACCGGCGACGCCGCGGACAAAGTGCCGCGGGCGAGCCTCAAGACCGTGTTGCGCACGCTGTTCGTGGCGCTGCCGGCGCTGGTATTGCCGGTGCTGATCCGCTATGCGGTTGCCGAGGGCGTGGCCACGGCCACCGAAGTCTCGACCATCGGCATTGCCTACACCGTGGTGATCGGCTTGCTGGTGTATCGCCAGTTCGATTGGCGGCGCATCTATCCGATGCTGGTCGAAACCGCATCGCTGTCCGGCGCGATTTTGCTGATCATCGGCGCGGCCACCGCGATGGCGTGGGCTTTGACCCAGGCGAGCTTTTCGCAGGCGCTGGCCGAAGCGATGGCCCGCATGCCCGGCGGCGCTTACGGGTTCCTGTTCATCTCGGTGATCGCCTTCGTGGTCCTGGGCAGCGTGCTCGAGGGCATTCCGGCGATGGTGCTGTTCGGCTCGCTGCTGTTTCCGATCGCGCGCCAGGCCGGCATCAACGAAGTTCATTACGCCATCACCGTGATTCTTGCCATGGGCATCGGCCTGTTCACGCCGCCGTTCGGCCTGGGTTACTACGCGGCCTGCACGATCGGCCGGGTCGACCCCAACGCCGGGCTGCGCCGCATCTGGCCGTATCTGGGCGCGCTTGCCGCGGGCCTGGCGGTGGTCGTGGCGGTGCCGTGGATCTCCACCGGATTTCTCTGAACCTGCGGTGCGGCGCGCCGCAGCGTTGCCGCACCCAACCGCTCCATCACTCACTTTTTTGACTGACGCGGCCCGCCCAAGGGTCGCGCGAAGGATGCTTTTGTCATGTCGCACACCGATGCCAAGGCGCTGGCCAACGCAATACGCTTTTTGTCGATCGACGCCATCCTGCAAGCCGGCGAGGGGCATCAGGGCGTACCGCTGGGCATGGCCGAAATCGCCACGGCGCTCTTCACGCGCCATCTCAAATTCAATCCGGCCGACCCGGCCTGGGCCGACCGCGACCGCTTCGTGCTTTCCAACGGGCACGGTTCGATGCTGCTGTACTCGCTGCTGTACCTGACCGGCTACGAGCGCATCGGGCTCGACCAGATCAAGTCGTTCCGGGAGCTCGGCTCGCATTGCGCCGGGCATCCGGAATTCGACACCGGCGCCGGCATCGAGGTCACCACCGGGCCGCTCGGGCAGGGCATTGCCAACGCGTTGGGCATGGCAATTGCCGAGGCCTACCTGGCGGCCCGCTTCGGCCGCGAGATTGTCGACCACTACACCTACGCGTTCGTCGGCGACGGCTGCCTGCAGGAAGGCATCGGCCAGGAGATGATCTCGCTGGCCGGGCACCTGCGCCTGGGCAAGCTGATCCTGTGCTGGGACGATAACCGGATCACCGACGACGGCAGCACCGAACTGTCGATTAGCGAAGATGTCGCGGCGCGCTTTCGCGTGGCCGGCTGGCATGTGCAGGAAGTCGACGGGCACGACCTCGAAGCGGTCTCGGCCGCGCTGGACAACGCGCGCCAGGACCCGCGCCCGTCGCTGCTGGCGTGCCGCACCGTCATCGCGCGCGGCATCGCGCGCCTGCAGGGCCAGCGCGGCGGCCACAGCGGGCGCCTGTTCGCCGACGATGCCCGGCAGATGCGCGACGCGCTGGATTGGCCGCATGCACCGTTCGAGATACCGGGCCCGGTGCTCGACGCCTGGCGCGCCGCCGGGCGCCGCAGCCGGGGTGAATACGATGCCTGGCGCGAGCGCGTGGCCGCGCTGGCGCCGGCCGAGCGCGCCGAGTTCGAGCGCATTCAGGCTGGCCGGCTGCCCGAGGGCTGGCGCGACGTGCTCGAAGACTATCGCCGGCGCGCGATGCGAAGCGACGAGGCGCAGGCCGGCATCATGATCTCGGCCGACATCAACGACCTGCTCACGCCGCATCTGCCGGAGCGCATGGTCGGTTGCGCCGACCTCGAAGCGCCCACCGGACACAAGCGGCAACTGCGCGCGTTCGCAGCCGGCGAGCGGGCCGGCGCCTATGTGCACTGCGGCGTGCGCGAGCATCTGATGGGGGCGATGGCCAACGGCATGGCCGCGCATGGCGGCGTGATTGCGCTGGCCGTCACCTATCTGGCGTTTTCCGACTACGAGCGGCCGGCGATGCGCATGGCCGCGCTGATGGGCTTGCCGGTCAAATTCGTCTTCAGTCACGACTCGATCGGGGTGGGCAAGAACGGCCCGACCCACCAGCCGGTCGAGATCCTGGCTTCGTTGCGGGCGATGCCGAACATGCTGGTGATGCGCCCGGCCGACGCGGTCGAGGCCGCCGAGTGCTGGATGCTCGCGCTCGAACACCGCACCGGCCCGAGCACGCTGGTGTTCGCCCGGCAGGCACTGCCGCGGGTGCGTGCCGAACACGTCGAGGAAAACCTCTCGCGTCGCGGGGCGTATGTGCTGGCCGAAGCCGAAGGCGGCGCGCGGCAAGTCACCTTGCTGGCCACCGGCTCGGAAGTCGCCGTGGCGCTGGCCGCCCGTGCGCGGCTGCAGGGCCAGGGCGTGCCGAGCGCCGTGGTGTCGATGCCGTGCTGGGCGCTGTTCGAGGCGCAGGACGCCGATTACCGCGCCGCCGTGCTCGGGCCCGGCACCGTGCGCGTTGGCATCGAAGCAGCGGTGCGGCTCGGCTGGGACCGCTATCTCGGCGAGCGCGGCGCCTTCGTCGGCATGACCGGCTTCGGCGCCTCCGGCCCCGCCGACGCGCTATACGAACACTTCGGCATCACCGCCGAACAGGTCGCATCGCAGGCGATGCGGCTCCTTTGAACCCTGCCGCACCGGCACACATCTTGACCATGCACAAAATCGTTTTTCTCGACCGCGCGACGCTCGCGCCGCAGATTCGCCTGCGCCGCCCCGCGTTCGCGCACGAATGGATCGAATACGACCGCACGCAGCCGCATGAAGTCGCGGCGCGCCTGGCCGGCGCGACCATCGCCATCACCAACAAGGTCGCGCTGGGCGAGGCGGTGCTGCGCGACGCGCCCGGGCTGAAGCTCATCGCCGTGGCGGCCACCGGCACCGATTGCGTCGACAAAGCGGCGTGCCGCGCCCGCGAGATCGCCGTGAGCAACATTCGCGGCTACGCGGTGGACACCGTGCCCGAGCACACCTTCGCGCTCATCCTCGCGCTGCGCCGCAATCTGGTCGCCTATCGCGACGACGTGCTGGCCGGCGCCTGGCAGCGCGCCGGGCAGTTCTGTTTCTTCGATCATCCGATACACGACCTGCGCGGCGCGCGCCTGGGCATCGTCGGCGCGGGCGTGCTCGGCCAGCGTGTCGCGGAGCTTGGCCGGGCCTTCGGCATGGTGCCGCTGTTCGCCGCGCACAAGGGCAAGAGCGGACTCGGCTCGCTCTACACACCCTGGGAGGAAATGCTGGCCACCAGCGACATCATCACGCTGCATTGCCCGCTCACGCCACACACCCAGGGCCTGCTGGCGCTGCCCGAATTTCGTGCGATGCAACGCCGGCCGCTGATCATCAACACGGCCCGCGGCGGGCTCGTCGACGAGGCCGGCCTGGTCACCGCGCTCGACGAAGGGCTGGTCAGCGGCGCCGGCTTCGACGTTGCGGCCGGCGGCGAGCCGCCTCCGGCCGACAGCCCGCTCATGCGCGCCGCGCATCGGCCCAACGTCATCGTCACGCCGCACGTCGCCTGGGCGTCGGAGCAGGCGCAGCAGGCGCTGGCCGATCAGCTGATCGCCAATATCGAGGCGTTCGTGGGCGGGGTGAGAGTCAATGAAGTGTGAGGCGGGGATGACGCGGCGGTGGCAAGACTCGGGCGATCTCAGCTCAGTGCCGCGTTGAACCGTCGGACCGAGCGACGAGCGCCGCGCGCACGCGCTCCAGTCGCGCGCGCACTTCATGCGCGACGCGGCCGATCTCGGGGTCGCCGGTCAGCTGCAGCACGGCCACCGGGTCCATGAAACCGACGACGATACGCCCGTCGGCGTCTTCGCGAACAACGACGTTGCAAGGCAGCAGCAGCCCGATGTCGGGATCGGCCCCCAGCGCCTGATGGGCCAGCGGCGGATTGCAGGCGCCGAGGATCCGATACGGGCGCCCATCGACCCCCAGCTTGGCCTTCATGGTGGCCTGCACGTCGATGTCGGTCAGTACCCCGAAGCCCTCGGCCTTGAGCGCCTCGATCACCAGCGTGACGGCCTGCGCAAAATCCGCCGCCGTCAGATCGCAGTGAAAGCCGTAACCCGGTGCGGGCGACGGCGTGGTGGTTGCAGAATTCATTTGAATCTCCTGATCTGATTTGCGTGGGTACGCGCAGGGAGCGCGGTTACCCACACCCCACGAAGCGCTCGAACTCCGTTCACTTGCGCTCTGGCATGACGAGCCAGCGCACAAACGCGACCGTCGCAACCTGCAGGGCCGCGATCGACGAACTCGGTTCAACGCAATGATGCTACTCCAAAGCGGCGTGGGCTTCTGTGTACGTGGGCGAGGTTGACTCGACGAACCCACTTGCCTGGAAGCGGCTGGGGGATTGGGTTGTGGCCGGAGTGAAGCAGGGTGCGTTCGGCTTGCGGGGAGCGGGGCGGCGACTGGCCGGGGGGCTTATTGGAGGGGCGTTATGGGGCGGTTGTCCGCCAGCTGCCGCCGTTCGCTATTGCCGCTACACGGTCATTCGAGCGGCAGCTCCGCTCAGGCAGGGAGCCTTCGCGAACCGAGAGCGTTGAGCGCATCACTGACCTGACCCGTCAATTCAGGCCGTCACGGAAACTGACTGCCAAGTAATCACAGGTCGCTTCCCCATAACGTGACCGGTCTATGGTTCGCTGCCGTGCCCCAACGTTTGCATGAGGAAGGCGATAAAAGTCGCCAGCTTCGGCGGCATGTGCGCATCGGGCAGGTGCACCACATGGATAGGCCAGGTCGGCGCCGGCCGGTCGGGAAAAAGACGAACGAGCCGACCCGCATCCAGATCTTCCTGCAGCATCACCTGAGGTTGAAAAACCACCCCCAGTCCCGCGAGCGCGGCTTCGCGAAGCGCGAGGCCGCCATTGACATCGAGACGGCCACGCACCGCGATGCGTTCCACGCTGTTGCCATCGGGACGTGGGAAATGCCATTCACGTTCGGGTCCATTCGCGACCATAAATGCCAGGCAGTTGTGCTTCACCAGATCGGCGGGCACCTGCGGCTGTCCGTGGCGCGCCAGATAAGCCGGTGATGCGCAGGCGATGCGCGGCGAATGGGTCAACGGCCGCGCGATCAAGCCCGAGTCTGGCAGTATGCCAGCGCGGATGGCGGCGTCGAAACCTTCTTCCGCCAGATCGACGAAGCGATCGCTGAGGGACAACTCGACTTGAACCTCGGGATAGCGGTCGAGGTACGCGGCAAGCGCCGGTATGAGCACGCGCGTGCCATAGATTACCGGACAAGTTACCCGCAACCGGCCGCGCGGATTACTCTGCATTTCTCGCGCATCCAGTTCGGCGGAATCCACCAATGCCAGAATTTCGAGGCATCGCGCGTGATAGCGCTTGCCGAGTTCGGTCAGGCTTTGACGCCGCGTGGTGCGATTTAGCAAGCGGCCTTCGAGCCGTCGTTCCAACTCGCGAATATGGTTGCCCACCATGGTAGGCGTCATACCGCTACCTTCGGCGGCAGCGGTAAAGCTGCCGCGCTCGACCACGCGCGCAAATATCGCCATGCTGCTGAATCGATCCATTCACAAGCTCTATTAAGGAGTGTTCGAAGAGATGACTGGTTTATCAAGTCAGGCTAAAGAATAATACTCGGGTCATGGCTTCACTCTCAACTCACCACGAGGACTCACCATGACTATTGCAAGCGCAAACCTTGAGCATCAACACGTCGTCCTGCTGGGCGGTACCTCTGGAATCGGCCTTGCCACGGCCCAAGCCGCGCTGGCAGCCGGTGCCTCGGTGAGCGTTGTTTCATCGCGCAGTGTGCGAGTCGCTGAAGCTGTCGCGAAACTCGGCGACCGTGCCAAGGGATACACGGTCGATTTGAGCAGCGAGTCCGCTGTGCGCGCGCTGTTCGGGCAAATCGGCGTTTTCGACCATCTGGTCTACAGCGCGGGGGATTCGTTGCGAACCGGGGCGCTCACCTCCATGGAACTCACTACGGTCCGTCAGATTTTCGAAGTGCGATTCTTCGGCGCCATTGCCGCCGTCAAACATGCGGTGCCGTTTCTTCGCTCCGGCGGCTCCGTGGTGTTGACCAGCGGTATTGCGAGCTTGCGACCACAATATGGCTGGGCGGCGCTGGCCAGTGTCTGCAGCGCGATGGAAGGCCTCACACGGGCGCTTGCTGTGGAGTTGGCGCCGATTCGTGTCAACCTCGTGAGTCCCGGTTTGGTGCGCACGCCGCTGTGGGATGACCTGCCCGAATGCGAGCGAGAAGCGCTCTACGCCGCGAGTGGCTCGGCCATACCAGTCGGTCGTGTCGGCGAGGCGGAGGACCTTGCGCAGACGTACGTTTATTTGATGACAAATCGCTATGCTACGGGACAGACCGTCGTTGTTGACGGCGGTGGTGTGCTGGTCTGACTGGCAATGGGCGCAAAGAAAACGATGACCGCTACACCCTGAAAGCAGCCGATGATGCCGCGCTTCGTCGATCGTCGGCAGTGGGTCGAAAACGACCTATTGCCATAGACGGCTCTCGGCCATGACTTACTCATCCAACAGCAAACCATCCCCGTTAGTCACCGGCAGCAAACCAACCTCTCGGAACGCATACTTCGAGCGAGAGGCATTCGGTCCATTTTCCAAAAGGCTTGCCTTGATCAAAGTGGCGTCCACGCCGATTTCATGCAACAGCACTGCGTGATACAGATACGCAAGAGCCTCCGATTTTTTTACGAGATCGACCGCGAATTCCCGGTAATCGCTCCCCTCCCGCTGACCGCCGAAATGCGACATGTCGTTCCGACGGTCGGCGCAAGATTTGCAAAAGACCTCCATCCGTGTGCGCTCGAAGGCGAGTGGCAATGCGGAAAGGACGTCCATCAATCGCTCTTTCAGCGACGGCTCACCCGCGTGTTTCAGTTGACCTTCGAGCCATCGCTTGTCATCGCTGCCGCTGACTTGATCCAGTATCCGCTGGATTTTGGCATCGAGCTTGGTTTTCTTCGCCTTGTCTTTGTTCTTCCGGCGGTGAAATGACTCAAGCCCCCAGATCATGTTCACGAATCGGTGCTCGACATACATCTTCATGCCACGCCGGATGCCCAGATAGAGATAGAACCCCGGTCCGAACTCCTCCCGCTTACGTCGCAGCGCCGTCACGATCGCACCGAAGTTGCTCTTCACCTGAATGTAATTGACCCAGCACTCGTCCCACGTTGGAGCCTTGGTCGATCGCTCAAATCCATCGTAATAGTAACGATAGGCTGTCTTGCCGATGATCAATAGCGGCCATTCCAGCGAAAATGTCGTTCCGGTTAGTAGAATAAACAGTTCCTGCAGTCGCGCATATTCGTCTCGCATTTCGAGGAGCGTGCGCGCCCGCTTCGGCTTGAACCGGAGGTTCGCGCTCTCCGAGAGATTGAGCTTATCCATGCGACGCACGAGCTTTCCAGTCCAGGGACCACTGATGTCATAACGCATCGTCAAAGTGCCGTCGTCCAACTCATGGATATCGGCGCTGGGCACCTGATGTTTGGCAGAGATACGCCGCCGAGCTCGCTTGACCTCGATATTTCCCAACCGCAACCACTCCTCCAGGCCGGTTAGCTTGACTTCAAGCGCGCTAAAACGGAGCGGGCGTGTGGCCGGTGGAAACGATCCATCTGTCACAAGGCAATGAGAGGCTGCGAACCCCTCGTGCGAAATGCCGTTGGAGTTAAACCGTCCGCCACGTCGGCGCAGTCCTAGCAGCAAAACATTCTTGTCACTAGCCTTGAGCTTCCCTTGGATAGCTTTCTCCAACGAGAATTGCTGTCCCTGCGCAGCGAAGATTGCCATTGGACCGCCTTCGCTGCCTGCGAAGTAGCCATCCAGTTCGAGATATGCCGCACCGTTCTCTTCAATGGTCAGAGTGCCAACAACGCAACTGTCCGCGGCAAATTGGTTTGCCGGTAAGGGATCATCGTGCCACCAGAAAAATCCCCGTTCTTCGAGCAATTTTTTTGTCATGTGCATTCCCGAATGCTGCCTGGAAAGCGGGTCGGTAATTATTGCGATCTTACGACGAACTCTCTTTTGACGTGCAGTTGCGGCGCAAGTCATCCAGGCGATCACGGTGTGCAAAAAGCGCATCGTTGCTAGACTCTGCCCGAACTTCGGACCGACCCCGCCCCTTGTGAGCCTTCGCGCGCCGTCGAGACCCCGCCACGCCCGCCCGCTTGATCGAACACTTTTTATGCACCTGCAGGCAGACCGCAGAGGCCCGCCAGTACGAACGCTGCGAGGCATTGCGGGGTGCATGGAACGTGTGCACTTTCATACGCTAAGCTCATGCATTACAGTTCGCGGTCGATGGAGTAGGCGTAGCGGTAGGGATTTTTCGGACGGCAAACGGCGCATGAATAGACCGTTGCGTCGCGTTCGCAATTGATGCCTAGACCTCGATGCGACGGGGCTCTTATGCCAGTGAAATGCATCGAAGTGCGAACGCGAAACTTCACCTAAACATTTGATTTTCTGTATTTCTGCAAAGGCTTTGTAATCATCAGGTGGCGGGTTCGAGTCCTGCAGCCGGCACCAATCAAGTTAAGGGGTTACGTGAATTTCGCGTAACCCCTTGTGCTTTCTGGACGCCGAAAAGTACATTGCGTGATGTCTCGCGCCCTCGGGGCGGCCAGGCGCTGACCGCCATCACCGGTCACTATGCCGGTAGCCTTGAATACCCCCCAAGCTCGGCGCGGCAAATCAGAATCCGCAATACAACCTCAAGGAGCCTTTCATGCAACTGTATGGCAGACGCAGTTCGATCAACGTCCAGAAAGTCATCTGGTGTCTGGCCGAGCTCGGCCTGATGGAGCAGCGCGATTATCAACGCATCGATGCCGGTCTCGATTTCGGCGTCGTGCGCACTCCGCAGTATCTGGCGCTCAATCCGAACGGGCTGGTGCCGACCTGGGTCGAGGGCGATCTGGTGCTGTGGGAATCGAACAGTATCGTGCGCTACCTTGCCGCCACGCGGGGCGATGGCGCGCTGTTGCCCGCCGACCCCGCCAGGCGGGCGGATGTCGAGCGCTGGATGGATTGGCAGCTGGGCACGCTCTGGGCCACGCTGCGCGTGGCCTTCCTGGGCTTGACGCGCACGCCGCTGGCGCAGCGTAATCACGAGGCGATCAAAACGTCGTTCGAGAACGCTTCGCGCCAGTTGGAGATGGCCGACGCCGTGCTGGCCCGACAGCCGTTCATTACCTCGACGGGCTTTACCGCGGCGGACATCGTAATCGGCCTGGCGGTGCATCGCTGGATCGGATTGCTCGAGCAATTTGCGGAGTTGCTGCCCAAACCGGCCGAGATGCCGTCGCTGCTGGCGTGGCATCGCGCGTTGACCGGGCGGCCGGCGTTCATTGAGACCGTGCGCCCGTAGCAGCGGCCGCGCTTAGCTCACGACGAAGCTGCCGATCATATTGGTGTGCCCGGCGCCGCAATAGATGTCGCAGAAGAATCCAAACTCTCCGGCTTTTTGCGGCGTGAACATCAGGTGAGAGGCCTTGCCTGGCACGATGTCGCTCCGAATCTTGAAATCCGGGGCGTTAAAACCCATCAGAACATCCAGCGAAGTGAGTTGCAGTTGCACTGGCTGACCCAGCTTCAGCTCAATCCTGTCGGGCGTGTATTTGAATCGTTGTGCGACGATTTTTATCGTCCGCACCGAGGGCTGTGGCAATGCAATCATGGGGGCCGCGAGAAAACCCAGTCCAATCATTTTTACGATCAAGCGGCGATTGAGATTCGATCCGTCGTCCATCTTCGTGCTTTCCATCAAAAGCGGCGGGAGCCCAGGGAAAGCTCCCGCGCGCGTGGCGGGGGATTGCTGCGACCAGGAAGTTGGCCGTTTACCGGTGCGTCACGATGTCGCGCTCCATCGGCGCCAGTTTCGCGAGCAATTTGTTTTGCGCACGAAACGGGACGTGATTTTTATCCATCGCGACTTGCAGATCCTCGGCCAGTGCGTTGAAGTCGGCGTCGCGCAGACCCATGCCACGATGCGCCGTCTTCATGTCTTCACCCGTATATTTGACGGGGCCGCCGGTCAGTTGCCCGATCTGTAGTTTGAGCATGGCAGCCAAATGGGGCACATTGGCATGATCCAGCGCGTGGCTGATGCGCGGATCGGCTTTCCATACCGCGATGAAATCGTCGATCACTTTGTCCACGCCAGGCTGAGCGCCAAAGGCCTGATAAACGCTGTCGTCATGCGTCATGGCGGCTTGCGGCATGGCCTGCATGCCTTGCGCCATGGCCGGGGAAGCGAGAGCCGCGCTGACGGCGGCGATGGTAAGAAACGCGAGCGAATGAAATTTCATGGTCTTGCCTCTGGGTGTCATGGGTTCTTGAGCGATGTGCGTGGCTTCAAACGTCAAAAGCCGGCCTGCAGCGAGACATAAAAGCCGTTTTGCCGGGCGTTGTTGTGCGTGACCGGCGCGACGATGCTGCCCAGATTGACGTAGGCGGCTGTGATCGAAATATTCTTGGTCGGGAAATAGGCGACGAAGGCGTCGTAGTAATCCTTCTGATTGTCGGCCGAGAGGTTATGCGGGTTGGTGCGATATTCCGCGCCGACGGCCCAGTTTTTCGACAGCAGATAGGCGAGCGAGCCTTCGATTTCTGGCGAGTAGCTGTTATGCAGATCACCGCCGAAGCCGAGCAAGCCCATTTGATTGGCCTTGGTCGCGCGCAAGGTCACGTTGGCCAACAGGCTTTGCGAAAGAAACAGCTTGGTCGCGGAAATATAAAAATCGGTGCCGCTATCGCTTTTAGCGCCCAGCGCGGTCACGGATGCGTTGAGCAGGCCCTTCAGGCCATTGTTGTGTTTGTACTCGGCCCCGATCGAGACTTGCGGCATCCAGTCTTCCTGGTCATAGACCAAATTGCCGAACAGGCGCACCTTGACACCGATGATGTCCTGATTGACCCGCAGGCTATCGAGCGGTCCGCTGCGCGCCCGAAAATTCTGTGTAGCGACGGAAAGCTCGACCCGGTCGAACAAGCCGACCGCGACGCCCGCGGTATCGAAACCGAAATCCTGTGTCCGCAAGGTCGAGTAATGCACGTTCGCGCCGTAGCTGTCGCGCGTGCCGTAGCCTGCGATCAGCGCCCACGGCGTGATCCCGCCGCCGGCCGGGCCCTCCACCGAACTCACGCCCTGGGTTGCCAGCAAACGTCCCATGTCGGGCCGATAGGGGGAGCTCGACGGACCAGCCGTAATGTCCGGCGCGGCGCTGGCGGCGGTCGCCTCTTCTGCCTGCGCACCGGCGGCTTGAAGGAGTCCCAGGAAGATCGCGATAAGCGTGAGTGTCTTGGTTGGTTTCATATGCTTGAGTAAACCTGGTCAGTCAATTTTCCAAAGGCAAGCGAGATCGCCTTGGCGCCAAGTTCGGACCCATCTGCGGGCGGTGTCGAACATCCACTAATTACGTTGGCCAGGTCGATTTGGATGCGGGTGCGAGCAAGAATCGCCGCCCTCCGGGAAGTCGCCGCGTGCGCCGGGCGCCGCCAACGGCACAATGAAACGCCGCTTGACCGTGTAGAACGATCGTTCTACCATGTGTGATCGCGGCTGCGAATGGTGCTCTGGCGAGTGTGTCGACGGGCCAGGCGCGCCGCGTATTCCGTCTGAACTCTCCATTGCCTCGAGGTGAAATGATGTCGACCGAATCGCGCCCGCCGCTACCGCCGTTCACGCTTGAAACCGCCACACAGAAAGTGCGCCTCGCCGAAGACGGCTGGAACACGCGTGATCCGCAGCGCGTGTCGCTCGCTTACAGCACCGACAGTCGCTGGCGCAACCGCGCCGAGTTCGCGGTGGGGCGCGCCGAGATCGTCGCGTTTCTTACGCGCAAGTGGGCGCGCGAACTCGACTACCGGCTGATCAAGGAGCTGTGGGCGTTTGGCGGCAATCGGATCGCCGTGCGTTTTGCCTACGAATGGCACGACGACGCACAGAACTGGTTCCGTTCGTACGGCAACGAGAATTGGGAGTTCGACGAACACGGTCTGATGGCGGTTCGCCACGCCAGCATCAACGACCGCCCGATCCGCGAGTCCGAACGGCTCTTTCATTGGCCGCAAGGTCGCCGGCCGGACGATCACCCCGGTCTGAGCGATCTCGGGCTGTAAGCGCCCGCACCCGAGCCCGCCGAACCCGTGACGCGCGGCATCTCTCCTGAGCAAGCGATGAAAGAGACCTCCGCCATCGGTCCGCGCGAGCGCCTGCTCGACGCGGCCGAGCAACTCATCTATGAATCGAGCATTCATGCCACCGGCGTGGACGCGATCGTGCGCCAGTCCGGTACCGCCCGCAAAAGTTTCTACACGTATTTCGCGTCCAAGGAAGATCTTGTGACGCAGGCGCTGCGCCGCCGCGACGATCGGTGGATGGCCTGGTTCGAGCGCGAAACACTGCGCTCGGCCCCGCAGCCGGCCGCGCAGCTGCTCGGCATGTTCGATGTGCTGCACACGTGGTTTTGTCGTGACGACTTCCACGGTTGCGTCTTTCTTAACGTGGCAGGGCAGACCAAGCCATCGGACATCGCCATGCTCGACGTCTCGCGTCTGCACAAGCGGCGGCTGCTGGCTTTCATCGAAAGCCTGTGCCGCGCGGCGGGCGCGACCGACGCAGCGGTGCTGGCTCGCCAGCTACTGTTGCTGGTCGATGGCGCGATTTCGGTGGCGCTGGTGAGTGGTCAGGCCAGTGCGGCCGGCGACGCGCGGCGCGCGGCCGAATGCTTGCTGGGTGGAGCGTCGACACGGCCCGCCGTACGCGCTCGGAGAGCCGAGAGTCGTGAGCCGGGAAAGGGAGGATAGCGAATCAACGTAACATTCGCTAATCCATGCATTCATGGATGCCGACGGCAGCCGGTATGCTGCATTGCGTCGTCCAGGTTGCCTGTACCATTGAACGTGGCACGGTCCGGTACCGCGGCGTGCGGGTGCCAAAAAAAGAACCCGCCTAGGCGGGTCAATGGAGTTCACCCGTACGGTCAAGAGCGGGCATATTTAGTATAGCGCGCTCTTGCACAATATAAAGGGAAAGATGAGGGCAGATAGCCGCTCAGTCGACGATTTCAACGCCGCGCCAAAAGGCAATGTACCCGCGAATCTGGGCGGCAGCCTGCTTGGGTTCAGGGTAGTACCAGGCAGCGTCGGGATTGACCTGACCTTGCACGACCACGTTGTAGTAGCTCGCGGTGCCTTTCCAGGAGCACACCGTATGATGGTCGCTGGGTTGCAGTGCGGCCGGGTCGACCGTGCCCGGCGGGAAATAGACATTGCCCTCGACGCGTTCGACTTCGTCGGCCGGGGCCTCGGCGATCACAACGTCGTTCCAGATGGCGCGCGGCATGGCAACTCCTTGAAAGCGGGAGCCCCCATGTTACGCCGATCCTCGCGCGGGCGTGCGGCGGCGCGTTGGCCACGCTTCAGTTTCCCACCGATTGCTGCAGAAACGCCACCAGGCGCTGCGCGAACGCCGGCAGCGCGCCCATCTCGCGCACGATCAATTTCAGATCCCGAATCGCCCAGGGGTTGGCCAGCGCCGCCAGATGCAGGCCGGCGCTTTGCTGATGGCGCCGCGCTGCCGATTGCGGCAGCACGCCGATACCGACGTTCTGGCCGATCATCTGGCACATTGCATCGAAGCTGCCGACTTGAATGCGTACGCGCAACTCGCGTCCGGCGTCGGCTGCCGCCTGGGTGAGAAAAGCGTGAATGGCGCTGCCCGAATGCAGGCTGACGAACTCGTGCTCGAGCACATCGAGAAAATCGACGCGCCGCGCATGGACCAGCGGATGCTGGCGGGCAGTCGCAAGCACCAGCTTGTCGCTGCGATAGGGCAGCGCCTGCAGCCCGTCGGTGCGCACGTTGCCGGCGACGATGCCGATATCGGCGACGCCCTCGGCGACATTGCGCACGATCTCGTGGCTCAGACGCTCCTGCAAATCGACGCTGATGCTCGGATGGTCGGTCAGAAAGCCGCTCAGGGCCGTCGGCAGGAATTCGGTCATGGCCGTGGTATTGGCAAACAGGCGAATGTGCCCCCTGATGCCGGCCGAATAATCCTGCAGGTCGCCGCGCAGCGCCTCGAGCTGGCGCACGATCTGCCGCGCGTGATGCAGCAGGGTCTGGCCGGCCGGCGTGAGGGTGACGCCGCGCCGGGTGCGATACAGCAACTGCGTGGCCAGCGCATCCTCAAGGTGCTTGACGCGCATGCTGGCCGCCGGCACCGACAGGCTCGAGCGGGCCGCGCCGTGCGTCATGCTGTTCGATTCGGCGATATTGACGAACAGGCGCAGGTCGGTCAGGTCGAAATGCAGCGGCGGCGAGGCAGGGCTAGGCATGAACGAAACACCGTCTTAAGCAAAGCTGAATTGTAACGACGCCCGTCGTGCGGCACACTGTACCGCATTCCAAGACTTCGATGGAGACGCTTCGTGTCCGATACCTACGCGCCGTGGCTTGGCCGCACCGAGCACAGCACCGACACCGTGAGCGCCGCGCCGGTGCGCGCGCTGGCGGCGACACTCGATCGCGACGACATTACCGCCCGCCCGGGCGAACCGCTGCCGCCGTTATGGCACTGGCTGTACTTCCTGCCTGTTGCGCCGCAGCGGGAGCTGGGCGAGGACGGCCACCCGCGCCGCGGCGGCTTTCTGCCGCCGGTGCCGTTGCCGCGCCGCATGTGGGCGGGCAGCCGCCTCGAGTTCGTCGCACCGCTGCGCGTGGGCGATTCGATCGAGCGCACCAGCACGATTTTGAATATCGAGCACAAGACCGGGCGCTCTGGCGAGCTGGTATTCGTCTGCGTCGGGCACGAGGTGCGCCGCGCCGACGGCGAAGTGCTGCTGCACGAAGAGCATGACATTGTCTATCGCGCGCCGTCCGCCGCGAGCGCGCCCAGGACATCGCCCGAATCGAAGGCGCCGCCGGTCCATGCCTGGCAGCGCACTGTCACCCCCGATGCCGCGCTGCTGTTCCGCTATTCGGCGCTCACCTTCAACGGGCACCGCATTCATTACGACCGCACCTATGCGAGCGAGGTCGAAGGTTACCCGGGGTTGGTCGTGCACGGCCCGCTGCAGGCCACGCTGATGCTCGACCTGCTCGGCCGCGAGCGGCCCGCCGCGCGGCTGGGTGCATTCAGCTTCCAGGCGCGCCAGCCGGTCTTCGACACCGCACCGTTCCATGTCTGCGGCGATATCGATGCGGGCACGGGCGACGCGCATCTGCTGACCTACACCGCCGACGGCCGGGTGGCCCTCGAGGGCACCGCCTGTTTCATTTGATGTCGCGCGCGCCAGTGTTGGCGCTTCGTCCCACTCCCTGATCGATCGCCCTATGAATCTGCCCGCCGAAGACCGTTACCAGGACATCCGCGATGCGCTGCGCGATCTGTGCGCGCATTATCCCGATGAATATTGGCGCGAAGTCGACGGCGCGCGCGGATATCCCGAGGCGTTTGTCGACGCGCTCACCGAGGCCGGCTGGCTGGCCGCGCTGATCCCGCAGGCATACGGCGGATCGGGACTGGGCCTGGCCGAAGCGTCGGTCATCATGGAGGAAATCAACCGCAACGGCGGTAACGCCGGCGCCTGCCACGGCCAGATGTACAACATGGGCACGCTGCTGCGTCACGGCTCGGAAGAACAGAAGCGCCGCTACTTGCCGAAAATCGCCAGCGGCGAGCTGCGCCTGCAATCGATGGGCGTGACCGAGCCGACCACCGGCACCGACACGACCAAGCTCAAGACCGTGGCCGTCAAGCGAGGCGACCGCTACGTGGTCAACGGCCAGAAAGTCTGGATTTCGCGTATCCAGCATTCCGACCTGATGATCCTGCTGGCGCGTACCACGCCGGCGGACCAGGTCAAACGCAAGTCCGACGGCCTGTCGATCTTTCTGGTCGACCTGCACGAGGCGATCGGCAAGGGCCTGTCGGTGAGGCCGATTCTGAACATGGTCAACCACGAGACCAACGAATTATTCTTCGACAATCTCGAGATTCCGGCGGAGAACCTGATCGGCGAGGAGGGGTGCGGCTTCAAATACATTCTCGACGGCCTCAATGCCGAGCGCACCTTGATCGCTGCCGAATGCATCGGCGACGCCTGGTGGTTCATCAACCGCGCGGCGCAATACGCCGGCGAGCGCATTGTGTTCGATCGCCCGATCGGACAGAACCAGGGCGTGCAATTCCCGATCGCCGAGAGCTACATCGAAACCAGCGCGGCCAACCTGATGCGCTTTCGTGCCTGCGAGCTGTTCGACGCCCATGCGCCGTGCGGCGCGCAGGCCAACATGGCGAAGTATCTGGCGGCCAAGGCCTCATGGGAGGCGGCCAACGCCTGTCTGCAGACTCACGGCGGCTTCGGTTTCGCCTGCGAATACGACATCGAGCGCAAATTTCGCGAGACGCGGCTGTATCAGGTCGCGCCGATCTCGACCAACCTGATTCTTTCCTATGTGGCCGAGCACGTGCTCGGCTTGCCCCGTTCCTTTTGAGTGCCGCCCACACCGCCATGCATCGACCCCTGGAAGGCATCACCGTGGTTTCCCTCGAACAGGCGATCGCTGCGCCGTTCGCGACGCGCCAACTGGCCGATCTCGGCGCGCGCGTGATCAAGATCGAACGGCCGGGCGTGGGCGACTTTGCCCGTGCCTATGACGACCGCGTCGACGGGCTTTCCTCGCACTTTATCTGGACCAACCGCTCGAAGGAAAGCGTCACGCTTGACGTCAAGCACGCGCAGGCCAAGCCGGTGCTCGAGCGCCTGCTCGCACAGGCCGACGTGCTGGTGCAGAATCTCGCGCCGGGTGCGGCCGAGCGGCTCGGGTTGAGCTATGAGCATTTGAACGAGCGTCACGAGCGTCTGATCGTGTGCGACATTTCCGGCTACGGCGCCAACGGCCCTTATCGCGATAAAAAAGCCTACGACCTGCTGGTGCAGAGCGAGGCGGGCTTTCTCTCTGTGACCGGCACGGCCGAGCAGCCCGCCAAGGCCGGCTGCTCGATCGCCGATATCGCCGCGGGCATGTATGCCTACAGCAATATCCTGGCGGCGCTGATCCAGCGCGGCAAGACCGGGCGCGGCTGCCGGCTCGATATTTCGATGCTCGAAGCGATGGTCGAATGGATGGGATTTCCGCTCTATTACGCCTACCAGGGCGCGAGCCCGCCACCGCGCGCCGGCGCCGCGCATGCAACGATCTATCCCTACGGTCCGTTTCCCACCGGCGATGGCAAGACGGTGATGCTCGGCTTGCAGAACGAGCGCGAGTGGGTCGTGTTTTGCGATACCGTGCTGCAGCAGCCGGCGCTGGCCGCCGACCCCCGCTTTGCCACCAACAGCGCGCGCAGCGCCAACCGGGAGGCGCTGCGTGCGCTGATCGAGCAAGCGTTCGCAGGGCTCGACGCCGAGCAGGCGATTGCGCGCCTCGAAGCCGCACGCATTGCCAACGCGCACGTCAACACGATGCACGACGTCTGGACGCATCCGCAATTGGCTGCCCGCGGGCGCTGGCAAACCGTCGCATCGCCGGCCGGCGCGCTGCCCGCCCTGCTGCCGCCCGGTGGCGAGGCGTTCGATGCGCGCATGGACGCGATTCCCGCGCTGGGCGAACACACCGACAGCGTGCTGGCCGAACTCGGCTTTACCGCGCCGCAGATCGCGCAATGGCGCGCGCAGGGCATGATCTGATCATGCAAAGGAGACTGTACAGATGAGCGAACAGACGTTTGGCGACGCAACCCTGGCAAGCTTTGCCGCTACCCTGCGCTTTGACGACATACCGGCGGCAGTGGTCGAGCGCACGCTGGACCTGTATGCGGACTGGTTGGGGTCGGCGCTGGCCGGCAAGGGCGCGCGCCCGGTCGAGGCGATCGAGCGCTTTGCCCAGGCGATGGGGCCCACATTGGTTTCGGGTGCGCCCGGGAGCGCCGAGGTGGTGATGTCCGGGCGCGCGACCTCGCCGCTGTTCGCGGCGCTGGTCAATGGCGCCGCATCGCACTTCGCCGAGCAGGACGACGTGCACAACGGTTCGGTATTTCACCCGGCGGCGGTGGTGTTTCCGGCGGCGCTCGCGCTGGCCCAGGCGCAACGGGCCAGCGGGCGCGAATTCATTGCCGCGTGCGTGGCGGGCTACGAAGTGGGCATCCGTGTCGGCGAATTCCTTGGCCGCTCGCACTACAAGGTATTTCACACGACCGGCACCGCGGGCACGCTCGCCGCGGCGGCTGCCGCGGGCCGCCTGCTCGGGCTCGATACGACGCAGATGCTGCATGCGTTCGGCTCGGCCGGCACGCAGGCCGCCGGGCTCTGGGAGTTCCTGCGCGACGCAGCCGATTCGAAGCAGCTCCATACCGGCAAGGCGGCGGCCAACGGCCTGAGCGCTGCCTGGCTCGCGCGCGAGGGCTTCACCGGGGCGCGCCGCATCCTGACCGGCGCGCAAGGGTTGGCAGCGGGCATGTCACAAGACGCCGTGGCCGCGCGCCTGACAGATCGGCTCGGCGAGCGCTGGGCGTTGGCCGAGACGTCGTTCAAATATCACGCCTCGTGCCGCCACACCCATCCGGCCGCCGATGCGCTGCAACAGGCGATGTGCGCACACGGCCTGGCGGCCGACGATATCGAGGCCGTCACCGCACATGTGCATCAGGGCGCCATTGACGTGCTCGGCGCAGTCGACGTGCCACAGTCGGTGCATCAGGCGAAGTTCTCGATGGGCACGGTGCTCGGCCTGATCGCCGTGCATGGGCGGGCTGACGTCAACGCCTTCGCCGACGCATGGCGCGATGCGCCCGTGCAGGCTTTCCGCGAGCGCGTGGCGATGGCGCTCGATCCCGAGGTGGACGCTGCCTACCCGGCGCGCTGGCTCGGGCGCGTAACGCTGCGCACGCGCGACGGCCGGCAACTGACGGGGCGCGTCGACGTGCCCAAGGGCGATCCGGACAACACGCTCTCGCGCGATGAAATCGCCGGCAAGGCGACATCGCTGGCACGCTTTAGCGGAGCCGCCGGCGACGCCGAAGTGGCACGCATGCTGACGCGCATCTGGGCGCTGCCACAGGCGCAGGCAATGACCTGGCTGCGCGAGGCGGCCGCCTGAAACCTCGAGCCCGGGCAGGTGCTTCCGGGCCGACGGCGGCACGGTTGGCCTGTTACCGATGATTGCGCGCCGCAACTCGAAGATTGGGACTACGGGGCTAGCCGCCTGAGCCTGTCGGCAGTTACCTGATCGGCCGGGAAAAACGCTTCCAACGCCAGTTCGGACAGCGTGACGTCGGTCGGCGTGCCAAAAATCGTCGTGGTACTGATGAACGACAGGATGCCGCCGTCCGTGATGAGCTCGAAGGGGACGATCACACCCGCGTGGCTAGACGGCACGGCGGCGCCGTGGTCCTGGCCTTTCGGCGCTGCATAGTCGTGCAGCTCGTCGAGCAGGCCGGCCAGCACGGGGTCGCCGCTCACCTCGACCTGCCGGCGCAGGCGCGAGAGTATATGCGCGCGCCACTCCCAATAGTTGGCGATGCGCGGCGCGAGCCCCGCGGGATGCAGGCTCAGGCGCAGCACATTGACCGGCGCCTTCAGCAGGCCGGGGTCGGCGCCGCCCATCAACGATTCGAGCGCCCGATTGGCGGCGACGAGTGTCCAATGCCGGTCGACGGCCAGCGCCGGATACGGTTCGTGGCCGGCCAGCACCCGATCGATCGCCTGGCGCGCGGCGCTCATCGCCGGATCGTCGAGTGAGCGCTCGGCAAATACCGGTGCGTAGCCGCCGGCCATCAGCAGCCTGTTGCGTTCGCGCAGTGGCATGGCCAGCTGTTCGGCCAGATGCAGCAGCATTTCCCGGCTTGGCTGTGCGCGTCCGGTTTCGACGAAGCTCAGGTGGCGCGTCGAGATGTCGGCCTCGCACGCCAGATCGAGCTGGCTCATGCGGCGCTGCTGACGCCATTGGCGAAGCAGCCCGCCCACGGTGGGCGCATCGGTTTGGGCTGAGAGTGTCATGGTGCGATCATAGCGCGCCCCCGGCCACGCTTCCATTACCTCGCAAGTAATCGACGCCGGACTATGGCGGCGGGATCATGGAACCGTACATCGGGATGGTTCACGCGTCATGCCGGCGCGTGCCGCCCGAATGTCTTTGCGATGGAGTCCGATATGAACTCGAAATCTCAGCGCCCTGATGTCGCCTCGCTGGTCGACCGTTATTTTGCCGCCTGGAACACGACCGACGCCGGTCGACGTCGTGAGCTGATCGCGCAGACCTGGAGTGAAGATGCGGCTTATCTCGATCCGCTGATGCAAGGCGAGGGGCACGCCGGCATTGATGCGATGCTCCAGGCGGTTCAGGCGCAATTTGCCGGCCTGGCGTTCCGCCATATCGGCGAAATCGACGCGCATCATGACTGCATGCGTTTTTCCTGGGAACTCGCGCCGGCCGACGGTGCCGCCGTGGCCGGCGGCACCGATTTCGGACAACTGTCAGCCGATGGCCGCCTGCGGGCCGTGACCGGATTTATCGATTTCATGCCAACAACGGCATAAGTATCGATTCAAGGCGTCACCCGGTGTTGCTGCTGCGCGGCCAGGGTTGACACATGATTTGCGGCCGGCCGCGCTGACGTCGGATCGCCCTGCGGCAGCGGGCCCCACCCGCCGCCGAGCGCGCGGATCAGGTTGACCGTGGCCACTGCGCGCTGGCCCTCGAGCTGCACGGCGCTGCGCTGCGCCTGCAACACGGTGCGATCGGCATCGATCACGTCGAGATAGCTGACCTCACCTTCGCGGTACTGCAAACCCGAGAGCTTGGCCGCGCGACTGGCGGCCGCCACCGCGGCATTTTGCGCTCGCGTCTGGTCGGCCAGAATGCGCAGGCTGGCGAGGTTGTCCTCGACTTCCCGAAACGCCACCAGGACTTTCTCGCGGTAGTTCGCCACGTCTTCTTCATAACGGGCGCGCGCCTGCGCCACGCCGGCCTCGCGCCGGCCGCCATCGAAGATCGGCAACGAGAGCATGGTGCCGACCAGCGGGCCGAGCAGGAAGGTGCGGCTGGACCATTTGAACAGGTCGGCCAGGCGAGACGATTCATAACCGAGCCCGCCGGTAATCTCCAGTCGCGGGAAAAAGGCCGCGCGCGCCGCACCCACGCGAGCGTTGGCCGCGGCCATCGCGCGCTCGGCGGCGGCGATGTCGGGCCGGCGTTCGAGCAACGCGGAGGGCAAGCCGGCGGGAATGCGCACCTCGATCGGCACCAGCGGCTGCGGCGGCAGCGAGAAATCGGCCGGCGGCAAACCCAGCAGCGTCGCCAGGCTGTGCTCGGCCAGCGCGCGCTGGCGCGCCACGCCGAGTTCATCGGCCTGGGCCGAGGCCAGTTCCGACTTTGCCCGTGCGACGTCAAGCTCGCTGATGTCGCCATCCCGGAAGCGCCGTTCGACAAGATGCAACGCATGCTCGCGTAGCGTGACGGTCTGGCGGAACAGGCGCTGCTCGGCATCGAGCTCGCGCAGGCCGAAATAGTTCTGCGCCACGTCGGCCTGCAGCGCTAGTTGCACCGAGCGGAACAGCGCGGCGCTTTGCTGCGCGTCGGCGGTCGCGGCGCTGACGGTGGCGCGCACCCGCCCGAACAGATCGGCCTCGTACGAGACATTGGCCTGGGCGCGCCATAGCGTGAACGGCGTGGTCTGCGCATTGGCTGGCAGGCCTTGGGAGGCCGGTGAGTCGAGCTGGCGCGTCGGGCCGAAGCCGGCATCCAGCTCGGGGAACAGGCTGGCGCGCGCGCCTTGCTGCAGCGCGCGGGCCTGCGCCAGACGGGCCGCGGCCGCTTTCAGGTCCTGATTGGCGGCCAGCGCCTGGGTTTCAAGCCGATCAAGTGTGGCATCGCCGAACACTTGCCACCATTGGCCGCGCGGCATCGCCTCGGATGGCTGCGCCAGTTTCCAGGTGCCCGCCTCCCGAGGGGTCAGCTTCGCTTCCTTGAAGGCGGCGGGCGTGGCCACCGGCGGCCGCTCATAAGTCGGCGTGACGGAGCAGCCTGCCAGCGCGAGCAGCGCGGCCAGCAGCGCCGGCAGCATACGTATTGTATTTTTCATTGCATCATCCTTGGAGTTCGGTGTCGGGCGTCTGGTCGGCGCATAACGGGGCGTCGTGCGGCGCGGCCGAGTGCAGCCGGCGCCTATTGAGTGTGCGTAGCACGACATAGAACACGGGCGTCAGGAACAACCCGAACAGCGTCACGCCCAGCATGCCGAAGAACACCGCCACCCCCATCGCATGACGCATTTCCGAGCCCGCGCCGGTCGAGGTCACCAGCGGGACGACCCCCATGATGAAGGCGATCGAGGTCATCAGAATCGGCCGCAAACGCAGCCGGCTTGCCTCGATGGCCGCCTGCAGCGCGCTGCGCCCCTGCATCTCGAGCTCACGTGCGAATTCGACAATCAGGATGGCGTTTTTCGAGGCCAGCCCGACCAGCACCATCAGGCCGATCTGGGTGAAGATGTTGTTGTCGCCGCGCGTGAGCCACACGCCGGTCAGCGCGGCCAGCAGGCTCATCGGCACGATCAGGATCACGGCCAGCGGCAAGGTCAGGCTTTCATAGAGGGCGGCCAGCACCAGGAACACCAGCAGCACGCTGATCGGGAATACCCACAGCGCCGAGTTGCCGGCCAGGATCTGCTGATAGGTCAGGTCGGTCCACTCGTAGCCGATGCCGCGCGGCAGCGTTTGCGCCGCGATACGTTCGATCGCCGCCTGCGCCTGGCCCGATGAGTAGCCCGGGGCGGGTCCGCCATTGATGTCGGCGGCGGTGTAGCCGTTATAGCGCACCACCATTTCGGGGCCGAAAGTCGGCCCTACCGTGACCAGCGAGGATAGCGGCACCATGTCGCCGGCGGCGTTGCGCGTCTTGAGTTGCAGGATGTCGCTGGCATGGGCGCGAAACGGCGCGTCGGCCTGCACGCGCACCTGATAGACGCGGCCAAAGCGGTTGAAGTCGTTCACGTAAAGCGAGCCCAGATAGATCTGCATGGTGTCGAAAACATCCGTGACCTTCACGCCCAGTTGCTTGGCCTTGACGCGATCGAGGTCGACGTTGAGCTGCGGCACATTGATCTGGTAGCTGGAGAACGTCGGCCCGAGTTCGGGCGCGGCGCGCGCGGCCTTGAGGAATTTCTGCGTGGCCGCTTCGAGCGCGCTATAGCCAAGCGCGCCGCGGTCCTCGAGCTGCAGCTTGAAGCCGCCCATGGTCCCCAGCCCCATCACTGGAGGAGGTGGGAACACGGCGATGAACGAGTCTTTGATGCTGGCGTATTTCTGGTTGAGCGCCGCAGCAATCGCGCCGGCCGAGAGGTTTTTCGCGCGACGCTGGTCGAACGGCTTGAGGGTGACGAATACGATACCGGCGCTCGAGCTGTTGGTGAAGCCGTTGATTGACAATCCGGGGAAGGCCACGGCGTCCTCGACGCCGGGCTGCTTGAGCGAGATGTCGGTCATGCGGCGAATCACGTCCTCGGTGCGATCGAGCGAAGCGCCTGGCGGCAGTTGCGCGAAGCTGATCAGATACTGCTTGTCCTGCGCAGGCACGAAGCCGCCCGGCACGATTCGCGCGACCAGCACCGCCAGCGCGAGCAGCACGAGGTAGACCCCCATCATGCTGGCCTTGCGCGAGATCACGCCGGTCACGCCGGTGGCGTAACCATGCGAGGCGCGTCCAAAAATGCGGTTAAAGCGCGCGAAAAAGCCGCCGAACAGCCGGTTCATCACGCGCGTGAGCCGGTCGGGCGGAGCATCGTGGGGCTTGAGCAGCAGCGCCGAGAGCGCCGGCGAGAGCGTGAGTGAATTGAACGCCGAGATCACCGTGGAGATGGCGATGGTCATCGCGAACTGCTTGTAGAACTGCCCGGTCAGGCCGCTCATGAAGGCCAGCGGCACGAACACGGCGATCAGGGTCAGCGCAATGGCGATGATCGGCCCGCTGACTTCGCGCATCGCGCGGTAGGTGGCGTCGCGTGGCGACAGGCCGGCGGCGATGTTGCGCTCGACGTTCTCGACCACCACGATCGCGTCGTCGACCACGATGCCGATGGCCAGCACCATGCCGAACAGCGACAGGGCATTGATCGAGAAGCCGAACATCAGCAGCAGCGAGAAAGTGCCGATGATCGACACCGGCACGGCCAGCAGCGGAATGATGGAGGCGCGCCAGGTCTGCAGGAACACGATCACCACCAGCACCACCAGCGCGATGGCTTCGAGCAGGGTATGGACCACCGCCTCTATGCTGGCGCGCACGAACTGGGTCGGATCATAGACGATGCGGTATTGCACGCCGGCCGGGAAGTCCTGGCTCAGATCCTTCATGGCGGCGCGCACTTGGTCGGAGATCGCCAGCGCATTGGCGCCGGGCGATTGCATGATCGCCAGCGCCACGGCGGGCTTGTTGTTCAGCAGCGAGCGCAGGCCGTATTCGGAGGCGCCCAGTTCGATGCGCGCGACATCCGATAGCCGGGTGACCGAGCCGTCGGGCGAGGCCTTGAGGATGATGTTGCCGAACTGCGCGGCCGTCTTCAGGCGTCCGCGCGCATTGACCGACAGTTGCAGCGGTACGTCGGGCGAACTGGGCGAGGCGCCAATCACGCCGGCGGCCACCTGCACATTTTGCTCGCGGATCGCGTTGACCACGTCGGTAGCGGTCAAGCCGCGCTGCGCGACCTTGTTCGGATCGAGCCATACACGCATTGCGTAGTCGCCCGAGCCCCACACCTGTACCTGGCCGACGCCTGGGATTCGCTCGAGGCGGTCTTTCACGTTGAGCACCGCGTAGTTGCGCAGATATGTCATGCCGTAGCGGTTGCTGGGCGAAATCAGGTGCACCACCATCGTCAGCGTGGGCGAGCTCTTGATGGTGGTCACGCCCAGCCGCTGGACCTCCTCGGGCAGGCGCGGCAGCGCTTGCGAGACGCGGTTTTGCACAAGCTGCTGGGCCTTGTCGGGGTCGACGCCGAGCTTGAAGTTGACCGTCAATGCGAGGTTGCCGTCGCTATTGGCCTGCGACTGCATATACAGCATGTTCTCGACGCCGTTGATCGATTCCTCCAATGGCGCGGCGACGGTCTCGGCGATCACCTTGGGGTTGGCGCCCGGGTACTGCGCGTGCACCACCACCGACGGCGGCACGACCTCCGGATATTCCGAGATCGGCAGTTGGAACAGAGAGAGGATGCCCGCCAGCAGGATCAGCACGGACAGCACGCCCGCGAAGATCGGCCGGTCGATGAAAAACTTGGAAATGTTCATGATGTTTCCTGTGAACGTGAGGCGTTCAGCCCTGTGCAGCCTGGGCTGCTTCGGCGGCGGCCAGCGCTGCGTCGGTGGCCATCGGCACCATGTGCGGCGCGACCAGGTCGCCGGGGCGCACGCGCTGCAGGCCGTTGACGACGATGCGCTCGCCAGGCTGGAGGCCACTTGCGATGACGCGCAAACCGTCCTGCACTGCGCCGAGCGTGACTTCGCGATAGTCGGCGCGGTTATGCGCGTCGAGCACCAGCACGAATTTTTTGTTCTGGTCGGTGCCGATCGCCTGTTCGCTGATCAGCACGGCCGGGTGGGGGCGGCTGCCGGCCAGGCGAATGCGGGCATACAGGCCCGGAATCAGCGCGCCGTCGGGATTGTCGAATACGGCCCGCACGCGGATCGTGCCTGAGGCCGTGTCCAGATGGTTGTCGATCGACTGCACTTCGCCCTTGCGGGGATAACCCCGCTCGTCGGCCAGACCCAGGTAGACCGGCACATCGTGGCCACGATCGACGCCCGCATGGGCGATGAACTTGAGATAACTCTGCTCGTCGACGTCGAAGCTCGCATAAATCGGCGAGACCGAGACCAGCGTGGTGAGCGGTGCCGAGGCGGCGCCGGCGGCTACCACGTTGCCGGCGGTGATGGCCGCGCGCGAGACGCGCCCGGTGAACGGGGCGACGATGCGCGTGTAGCCCAGATTCAGGCGCGCCACCGCGAGCGCGGCCTGCGCCGCCTGCAGGTTGGCGGCGGCTTCGCGCGAGGCGTTCTGCTTTTCGTCGAAGTCGCGCTTGGCGATCGCGTTATCTGCCAGCAGCCGCTGTGCGCGGGCCAGATCCGACGCCGTGTAGGCCGCCCGAGCCCGCGCCGCGCTCAATTGCGCCTCGGCCTGATCGACGCGGGCTTGATAAGGCCTCGGGTCGATCGTGAACAGCAACTGGCCTTTCTTGACCAAACTGCCGTCCTTGAAGTGCACGGCCATCAGCGTCCCCGACACCTGGGGGCGAATCTCGACGCGATCGACCGCCTGCAACCGGCCCGAGTAATCCTGCCAGTCGGTGATGGTGCGGCTGATGACGGCGGCGACGTCGACTTGGGCGGGCGCCGGTGTGGCCGACTGGGCGTGCGGCACGTTGGCGTTGACGCGGACGGCGGCCAGGCCGCCGGCGACCGCCACCGCGAGGGCGGCGGCGACGAACAGAACAAGACGTTTGCGAGACAGTGACATGTGGAATCCCCTGGATGGTTAACCGAGATTTGGCGTGCGCAAGGCGCGCGGGCGGCGAGTGCGTGGCGCCAGCCGGCGGCCGAGGAATTCGGCCGCTTCGGCCAGCGCCGGCGTGTGGGTGGGCAACTGCGCATGGGTGAGGTCGGCGTGACGGGTGACCTGGGTCGGTACGCCTGCGGCGATCAGCGCGGCCGCGTATTTTTCGGCTTCGACGTGCAGCACATCGCATTGCGCCGTGGCGATCAGGGCAGGCGGCAGGCCGTGCAGGCGCAGCGATTCGAGCGGTGCGGCATACGGGTGCACGCGCTGGTCGGCGCGAGGCAGATACTGCCGATAGCACACCGCGCAGGCCTGCGCGGTGATGTCGGAGTGCAGCCGGGCCGCGTCGCCCAGCCGGGTCATGCTCGGGTCGAGCATCGGGCCGAGCAATACCTGCGCGGCGAATTCGACACTGTGGCGGTCGCGCGCAATCAATGTCAGGCAGGTTGCGAGGTTGCCACCCGCGTCGTCGCCCGCCACCGCCAGGCGTGCCGGATCGGCGCCGAAGTCGTGCGCATGCGCCGCAATCCATACGGCGGCGGCGTGGCTGTCTTCCGGTGCCGCGGGAAAGGGCGCGGCCGGAGCGAGCGAATAGCCTGCCGAGACCACCAGCGCCGGGCAATGCGCGGCGATGAAGCGGGCCGGCGTGTCGGCATCGTCGAGCGAGCCCGAGGTGAAGCCGCCGCCATGAAAGTACAGCACCACCGGCAGCGCCCCGGCGTCGCGTGGCCGATAGAGCCGCACCGGGATCGCGCCGGCGTAGCCGTCGATGGTGCGCTCTTCGACGTGCAGGGCTGCAAGCCGGGATATCGCTGCGAGAGAGGGACGTTGCGTTTGCATGAAGCCGCGCGGGATTTCCCGATGTCGAGTTCGAGTGGAACGCATTTTGATCGTTACCCGTTACCGGATAAACGCCTATAATCCGGCAACACTAGTCGGCTAATGCGAACAATCTTCGCGCCGTCGCTTCCTCGGGAGAGAGTCATGGACCGCTTTCAGGCGATGCAAGTATTTACCCGCGTGGTGGAGGCCAACAGCTTTACCAAGGCGGCCGATACCCTCGAGCTGCCGCGCACCACGGTGACCACGATCGTTCAGAATCTGGAGAAAATGCTCGGCGTGCGGCTGCTCAATCGCACCACCCGGCGCTTGAGCCTCACGCCGGATGGCGCCGCCTATTACGAGCGCTGCCTGCGCATCCTGGCCGACGTGGAGGAGGCCGAGGCAGCGTTTCTCGACACCGCGCGCCGGCCGCGCGGGCGGCTACGCATCGACGTGCCGGGGTCGATCGGACGATTGATCCTGATCCCGACGCTATGCGAGTTTCACTTGCGTTATCCGGAGATCGAGTTGGCGATCGGGCTGGGCGACAAGCCGGTGGACCTGGTGCAGGAGGCGGTCGATTGCGTGATTCGGGTCGGCGAATTGCGGGACTCGACGCTGGTGGCGCGCCGCATTGGCACATTCGAGGGCGTGACTTGCGCGGCGCCCGGCTATCTGGAGCGTCACGGCGAGCCGCGCAGCCTCGAGGATCTCGAACAGCATGTCGCGGTGCAGTATTTCTCCAGCCGCACGGGCCGCATCATCGATTGGGACTTTATCGTCGACGGCAAGCCGCTGGCGGTGAAGATGAACGGCACGGTGTCGGTCAACGACGCCGATGCCTATGTTGCTTGCGGCCTGCAGGGCTTCGGGCTGATTCAGCCGGCGCGCTACATGGTGCGCAATTATCTGGAGTCCGGCGAGTTGCGTGAGGTGTTGCCCGATTGCCGCCCGGCGCCGATGCCGATTTCCATCGTGTATCCGCATAACCGCCATCTGTCGCCCAAGGTGCGCGCGTTCGTCGACTGGGTGGCCGAACTTTTCGAGCGCTGTCCGTTGTTGAGCGGGCGGCAGGGCGAACACGGCGGCACCTGCGAATTTGCCGGGCCCGATCCGCGCCTGACGCCTGCCGGGGTGGTGCCGGAGCGCGTGACCGAGTGCGAATGCGTGTTGTGAGGCGCGCCCCCGCGACAGCCGGGGCGCGGCGTGGCCGGCCTTACCAGCTGGTTTCGCGTTCCGGCGTCGCCGTTATGTTGTGGATCGAGATGTCGGCGCCGTTGAATTCCTGCTCTTCGCTCAAGCGCAGGCCCATCGTGGCCTTGAGCGCGCCATAGACCACCAGGCCGCCGGCAAAGGCGATTGCCACGCCCAGCGCCGTGCCGAGCAACTGCGACATCAGGCTGACCCCGCCGATGCCGCCCAGCCAGGTTTGGCCGAACAGGCCCGCGGCAATGCCGCCCCATACGCCACATAGGCCGTGCAGGGGCCACACGCCGAGTACGTCGTCGATCTTCCAGCGGTTTTGGGTGAGCGTGAACAGCCACAGGAACAGGGCGCCGGCGATGGCGCCGACGACCAGCGCACCGAACGGGTGCATCAGATCGGAGCCGGCGCACACGGCGACCAGGCCGGCCAGCGGCCCATTGTGAATGAAGCCCGGATCGTCCTTGCCGAGCAGCATGGCGGCGAGCGTGCCGCCGACCATCGCCATTAGCGAATTGACGGCCACCAGGCCCGAGATGCCGCCTACCCGCTGCGCGCTCATCACGTTGAAGCCAAACCAGCCGACGATCAGAATCCACGCGCCCAGTGCCAGGAACGGGATCGACGACGGCGGATGCGCCGACACGTGGCCATCGCGGTGATAGCGGCCGCGCCGTGCGCCAAGCATCAGCACGGCTGCCAAGCCGATCCAGCCGCCCACGGCATGGACTACGACGGAGCCGGCGAAGTCGTGAAACGGCGCGCCGAACATCTTCGTGAACCAGGCCTGCACGCCAAAGTGGCCGTTCCAGGCGATACCCTCGAAAAATGGATAGACGACGCCGACCAGAAAGAAGGTCGCGACCGACTGCGGATGAAATTTGGCGCGTTCGGCGATGCCGCCCGAGACGATGGCGGGAATTGCCGCAGCGAACGTCAGCAGGAAGAAGAAGCGTACCAGTTCGTAGCCATGGTGCGCCGAGAGTGCGCCAGCGCCGGCCCAGAAGTTCACGCCGTAGGCCAGCGGGTAGCCGATGAACGCATAGGCCACGGTTGATACGGCAAAGTCGGTGAGGATCTTGACCAGCGCGTTGACCTGGTTTTTCTTGCGGACCGTGCCGAGCTCCAGAAAGGCAAAGCCGGCGTGCATGGCGAGCACCATGGTGGCGCCCAGTAAAAGGAAAAGAACGTCGTATGCGGGGCTATAGGAGGGCATGTATGCTCGCTTTTGGTGCAAATTGAAGTGAATTAAATTGTAAGCAAAAAGAGTGCCTGTTTTTTAAGTAATTGATTTTATTAAATTCAATTTTTTGCAAATCGTTGATGCGCTGCTATTTGGTGAATTCTGTGCGCTATTTTGGCGCATCCGGGCAGTGCGCTCCCACCCGCGTTGTCCTACCGGGTGCATGCACGGGTTCGGTGCGTCGACGCGCGGTTTGCGCAAGCGTTAGATCTGCTTACATGCCTTACAAAACTGCGCTATCTCCGGGGGCAGATGCTTGGTTATAACGAGGGTAACGGCCGATGTGGCGCAAGCGGATTGCCGCCCTGTGTATCACGTCGGCTCACCTAATTTTTCCTCGGGAGCCGTCATGAGATATCTGATTGCCGCAGCTTTGCTGCTGACGCTGGGGGGCTGCGTGGTGGTGCCCGCCGGTTCTTATTACTATCCCTACGGCGGTGGCTATCATCATTACCATGATCATGATGACGATTGATAATCCCGCCTGACCCGGACGGGAGGCCGAACCGCGCAAAGCGCGGTTCGGCCTGAAACCGCCAGGGGCGGTGCTATCTGAGCAACGTAAGCTCGATCACCTTGACGATGACCAGCCCGACGGCGATCACCAGGTACCCGCGCAGCACGCCCATCCATAGGCGGTTGGCCAGCGATAGCCTGGGCGCCGGCAACTGGTCCAGGGGGGGCATGCGCCAGCCCGCGCGCAGCGTTTCGATGTCCGGTGTCGGCGCACTGGCTTCCTCGCTGGGTGTCTCGGCCTCGTGGCGCAGTTTGCGCAGCGCCATGGTCGCCGAGTACCCGGCCACGGCCAGCGCAGTGCCGCCGACCAGAATGCCGATGATCGCTTCGCCCGAGATGTTCGGAAACAGCACCGAGGCGGTCAGAATGATCGACAACATCACCAATACCCAGACGACCGCGCCTGTGAACAGGTTGAGCCCCCGGGAGTTGACCCACGGCCCGAGCACTGCCTTGTCATTGCAAAGCAGCAGCAGGAATACCGTGGCGCTGGGCAGCAGCACGCCGGCCAGGGTTTGCACCGCTTCGGTCAACAGCCCTAGCGGCGAGCCCGGAATCAG
Organism: Pandoraea sp.; assembly: GCF_004297875.1. Classification (GTDB taxonomy): domain Bacteria; phylum Pseudomonadota; class Gammaproteobacteria; order Burkholderiales; family Burkholderiaceae; genus Pandoraea. Next base: position 98,500 of record NZ_SCSK01000008.1, read on the forward strand.
CACGATCACCGCAGCCAGCGCGACGATGGCGAAATAGATCAGATAAAAACCCTTGGCATCGCCCACGCCACGGTGCAGCGAATGGCGGATCGAGAAAACGTCACCGATCGCATAAGCCGTCGACAGCGACACGGCCGCCGCGCCAATGATGCAGGCATCGATCAGGGCGATCGCGAACATGATCGCGGGTGCCCGGCCGACATATTTGTCGAGCCCGCTCAGGATGCCTCCCGCGTCGGTGAATTGCCCGAATTCCGGCCGACCGTGGAACAGTTCGGCGGCGAACGACATCATCGCGATGCTGCCGATCATTACCAGGCCGATGCCGATCCACAGGTCGGCCTTTTCGTATTTGATGAAGCGCGGCGTGATGCGTTTGTCGACGATGTAGCTTTGCTGGAAGAACAGTTGCCAGGGCGCGACGGTGGTACCGACGATGCCGATCACCAGCAGCATGACGTCGCTGAGCCTGGCGCTCACAGGCCAACTCGGCACCACGAAGTCCCGTGCGATTTGTCCGACCGGCGGATGCACGGCGACCAGCACCGGGATCAGCAGCAGGCTGGCAAATACCAGCACCATCGCAAAGCGCTCGAAACGCCTGAAACTCCCCGTACTGACGGCTGCCATCGTCAACACCGCGGCGATACTCACGCCCCATAACTTCGGAACGCCAAGAAAGCCGACGGCAAAGGTGATGCCGATGAACTCGGTGACAATCGTCAATGCGTTGAGGATAAACAGGTCGATGACGCTGAAGGCGCCCCAGAACTTGCCGAAGCGCTCGAAAATCAGGCGGGCGTGACCGACGCCGGTGACCGCGCCCAGGCGCAGGACCATCTCCTGGTTGACGTACAGCACGGGAATCAGCAGCGCCAGCGTCCAAAGCAGCGTCGTGCCGTAGTTCTGGCCTGCTTGCGTGTAGGTGGCGAACGCACCGGCGTCGTTGTCGCCCACCATGACGATCAGCCCAGGGCCGAGAATCGCCAGCAGAGTGCGAAATCGCGCCAGCCAATCGCGGCGCGGCGCGGTGTCGTGATGAGCGATGGTGCCGAAGGCCCCTTTGATATCGCCCAGGTGGGCTTCGTCGAGTACCGCGCTGCGTGGCGGTAGAACGTTGGCGGGTGGTGTCATGGTGTTTCTCCGTGGTCGGGCAAGGGTAGATTCCAATCCAACAGGCATGGGTATGCAAACGTGGCCCGCTCATGCGCGCGAGGACTGGGCCGTCGCGGCGCTTGCGCGATCCGAACGCAGGCGCGGCGGTGCAGGGTATACGGCGATACCCGGCGCCGCTGCGCGTCAAAATAGGTGCACGGGAGATACTGCGGAACTGCTGCGCGCACCGCCTGCCTGGTGGCAAGACGGTGGCTAGGGGAAGCTAGCGGGGTGTCTCGCCAGTCAGGCAGTCAAACCGATCGAAGATCGACAACTGCTACTGTCCAAGGTGTTTGTCCCTATCGTGAAAACGAGCGAATTTTATGCGGCGCCCGTGTTTTTAGTCAATCACATTGATGCAATCCTGGCAACCTTTTTATAGGCTGTTGCGTTGCCGCATCACGCTGCCGGTTCGGCCGGGGGGGCTTACCGATCAGCGTAATGCGTTGAAACGCCGCGCGAGCGGCCCTTAATGCCGGTCATGCCCGCGGCCATGCCAACCGCGATCGTGATGCCAGCGATCGTGATCTCGCCAATCCCGATCGTGCCAGTCGCGATCGTGCCAGTCGCGATCGCCATACCAGCCGGAGGTCACCACCACGGGCGGCGGGGCGTACACAGGCGCCGGACGATAGTAGACCGGGGGAGGCGGCGCCACGTATACCGGCAGCGGAACGCCGATGGAAATGCCAATGTCGGTGTGGGCCATCGCGGCACCGGATGCGGCCAATGCGATCAGGCCCGAAGCAATCAATATCAGTGGTCGTTTCATGTTTTTTCCTTGTGGCGGCAACGCCGAGGCGGCGCTGTCATATGGTTCCATTGTACGAACGGACCCCGCGCAGAGGTGAAACCGGGGCTCTAAAGATGTAACAATCGGTTAAGCGGCAACATCAGGATCACGCTGGCGCGGCCATGCCATTGGGCGGTGACCGCGCTCAGCCATGTGAGTCGCATCGGTCGAATACCGCAACAACCGTTCAGCCGGCGCGGCGGATGGCGCAGGGTTATGGGCGTGGGTCGTGGCCCCGGTACGCATGTTCGCGCGGAATATGCCGATGATGATGCGGCGTGGGGTGCGCGGCGGGCACACCGCGGTGTCGGTGAGGCCCATGACGCAATGCGCCGCTGGGTGCCGCGACAGGCTGCGGGCGCGGCGGCAGGCGCAGGCCGGCATGCGGACTGGCCTGCAGCAGCGATCTCAGGGCGCCGCGCCACGGCAGGCTCAGCAAAGTGGTGGCAACCAGCAGGCAAAGCGTGAGGTCGAAAACAGCGATCTGCGACATTGCATCCTCCGTCCCGAGACAGGCCGACCGATGACCAAGGGCGATTTCACTATAGGCGATGAATGCGCTGGCGAGCCACCGAATTACGGGTTTGCCGCGTCTTCCTTGTCGACAGCCAGGCCGGTCCAGGCGGGCGCTTGCGGCGGCGCCAGCTGGAACATGTCGAGCACGCGGGCAACCGTATGGTCGATCATGTCGTCGAGCGTGGCAGGTCGGTGATAGAAGGCCGGCAAGGGCGGGAAAACGATGCCGCCCATTTCGGTGACGGCGGTCATGTTGCGCAAATGGGCCAGATTGAATGGCGTCTCGCGTACCATCAGCACCAGGCGGCGACGCTCCTTGAGCGTTACGTCGGCCGCGCGGGCGATCAGATTGTCGGACAGGCCATGGGCGATGCTGGCCAGGGTTTTCATCGAGCACGGTGCGACCACCATGCCTTGCGTGGCGAACGAGCCGCTGGCGATGGTGGCGCCAACCTCGCGCACGCTGTGGGTGACGTCGGCCAGAGCCTGCACTTCGGCCTTGCCCAGCCCCAGTTCCTGATGCAGGGTTTGCCACCCGGCGCTCGACACCATCAAATGACTCTGCACGTCGGTGTGGCGGCGCAATTGCTGCAGCAGGCGCACGCCATACACGGCGCCGGTCGCGCCGGTGATGGCGACGATCAGCCGGCGCGGCGTTGCAGCACTCGAGGCGTCGTTGGCGATCGTCACGAAGCGGTTCAGGCGGCGGCGCCGAGCACTTGCTGCAGTTCGCCGCTTTGGTACATCTCCATCATGATGTCCGAGCCGCCGATGAATTCGCCGTTCACGTAGAGTTGCGGAATGGTCGGCCAGTTGGCGAATTCCTTGATGCCGTGACGGATTTCTTCGTCCTGCAGCACGTCGACCGTGAGAAAGTCGGTCACGTTGCATGCCTTGAGGATTTGAATCGCGCGCCCGGAAAACCCGCACATCGGAAACTGGGCGTTGCCCTTCATGAAGAGCACCACCGGGTTGCCCGAGACGATTTGCTGGATGCGTTCCTGAGTATTCATGATGTCAGCCTGTGAAGAAATTTAATGGTCATTCTAGCGAATTTCGGTCTTGCGCGCCGGCGCCAGCCGAGCGCCGCTGACCCGTTCGATCCCTGCCAGATCACGGGCCGAGAAGACGTCGTCGAAACCAGCCTGGCGCAACAGGTCGCGCATCGCCTCGGCCTGATCATAGCCATGCTCGCACAACAGCCAGCCGGCCTCGGTCAAATGGCCGGGCGCACCGTTGACGATGGTGCGCAGCGCGCTCAGGCCGTCGTGGCCGTCGGTCAGCGCGTGCACCGGTTCGTGGCGCAGATCTCCGGCACTCAGATGCGGGTCGCCGGCGCGGATGTATGGCGGATTGGCCACGATCACGTCGAAGGCCGGCTGGCCTGTCAGTGCGCCGTACCAGTCGCTCTCGAGCAGCGTGAGCGCCAGACCGAGCCGCTGCGCATTGGCTCGGGCCACCGCCAGCGCTGCGCTGGAGCGGTCGAGCGCGGTTACCCGCGCGCTCGGGCAGGCATGGGCGATTGCCAGCGCGATCGCGCCGCTGCCGGTGCCCAGATCGAGCACGCGCGGGGTATCGGTGCGGATCTCGCGACAGCGCTCCAGCGCGAGTTCGACCAGCAATTCGGTCTCGGGCCGCGGAATCAGCACATCGGGCGTGACGTTCAGGCGCAAGCCATAGAATTCGCGTTGCCCGGTCAGATAGGCGATTGGCTCGCCGCCCAGGCGGCGCGCTTCGAGTTGCCGGAAGGCCGCTGCGGCGGCTGCCGGCAAGGCGTCGCGATCGCGTGTGATCAACTGCGAGCGGGTCCAGCCGAGCACGTGGCCAAGCAGAATGCGCGCCTCCAGCGGCGGCAGCGCCGAACCCTGCAGCAGCGCCGTCACGGTGGCCTCTGGCGGGCCGGCGCGACCGTTCACGCGTCGGACTCGCCCAGCGAGGCGAGCAGCTCGGCCTGGTGTTCGGTGATCAGTGCATTGATCAATTCGTCCAGATCGCCGTCCATGATCGCATCGAGCTTGTAGAGCGTCAGATTGATGCGATGGTCCGTCATGCGGCCTTGCGGAAAGTTGTAGGTGCGAATGCGCTCGGAGCGATCGCCCGAGCCGATCAGGCTCTTGCGCGTGGCCGCTTCCTTGGCCTGCTGCGCGCGTACCTGGGCGTCTTTGATGCGCGCTGCCAGGACTTTCAGCGCCTGGTCCTTGTTGCGGTGCTGCGAACGATCATCCTGGCATTCGACCACGATGCCGGTCGGCAAGTGGGTAATGCGCACCGCGGAATCGGTCTTGTTGATGTGCTGGCCGCCGGCCCCGGAGGCGCGGAAGGTGTCGATGCGAATGTCCGCAGGATTGATCTGCACGTCGCTGACGTCATCGGCTTCGGGCATGACCGCGACAGTGCACGCCGACGTATGGATACGGCCCTGGGTTTCGGTTGCCGGCACGCGCTGCACGCGATGGCCGCCCGATTCGAATTTCAGGCGCGAGTAGGCGCCTTGGCCGACCAGCCGCACGATGACTTCCTTGTAGCCGCCCAGATCGGACGGACTGGCCGAGACGATTTCGATCTGCCAGCGCTGGCGTTCGGCATAGCGCGAGTACATGCGAAGCAGGTCGCCGGCGAACAGTGCGCTCTCGTCGCCGCCGGTGCCGGCACGGATTTCGAGGAAGATATTGCGGTCGTCGTTCGGATCGCGCGGCAGCAGCATGCGTTGAAGCTCCGCTTCGAGTTCCACCATGCGCTTGCGCGCGGTCTCGATTTCTTCTTCGGCGAAGGCCCGCATCTCAGGGTCCGTGGCGAGATCCTGCGCGGCCAGCACATCGTCGCTTGCCTGGCGGTAAAGGCCGTACTGCTCGACCACCGGCGACAATTCGGCGTGCTCGCGGGTCAGCTTGCGATAGTTGTCCAGATTGGCGGTGATGTCGCTTTGGCTCAATAGCGCATTGAGCTCGGTCAGTCGTGAGCTCAACTGATCGAGCTTGGCTTGCATGCTCGCTTTCATTTATTTGTCGGCAGTTCCCGAGTGATGGAAAAGATCGGGAATGAGTTGAACGATGCGCTCGCGTTCCTCGCCGCGCGCATAGTTGAGCGCATGGGTCGGGCCATGCAGGAATTTCTTGGTGAGCGCCTGGGACAGCGCCTCGAGTACGGCGGCGGGATCCTCGCCGCGTGCCAGCATGCGCTGGGCCCGTTCCAGTTCGGCTTGCCGCAGCCGCTCGGCCTGGCCATGCAGGTCGCGGATGATTGGCACCACGCTGCGCGCGTCGAGCCATTGCATGAAATGCTGCACGCGGGTTTCGATGATCGCTTCGGCCTGTGCCACCGCGGCCTGACGCAGCGCATTGCCTTCTCGCACGATGTTGCCCAGATCGTCGACGGTATAGAGGAATACGTCGTCCAGGCGGCTGACCTCGGCCTCGATGTCGCGCGGCACGGCCAAGTCGACCATGAACATCGGGCTGTGCTTGCGCGCCTTGATGGCGCGCTCGACCGCGCCGAGCCCGATGATCGGCAGGGTGCTGGCGGTGCATGACACGACGATATCGAATTCATGCAGGCGCGCGGGTAGTTCAGACAGTTTGATCGCGGTGCCGCCAAAGCGCTCGGCCAGCCGCTCGCCGCGCTCGGCCGTGCGGTTGGCGATGAACAGGGCCTTCGGATGCTGCGCGGCGAAATGCGTGGCGCACAGCTCGATCATCTCGCCCGCGCCGATGAACAGAATGCGCTGCGTGCTGATGCTCTCGAAAATGCGCTGCGCGAGCCGGACTGCGGCGGCGGCCATCGACACCGAATGCACACCGATCTCGGTTTGCCCGCGCACCTCCTTGGCGACCGCGAAGGTGCGCTGGAACAGCTGGTTCAGGTAGGTGCCAAGCGCGCCCGCCTCGGCGGCGCTGCGCACGGCATCTTTCAACTGGCCGAGTATTTGGGTCTCGCCAAGCACCATCGAGTCAAGGCCGCTGGCCACGCGAAACGCGTGCCGCACGGCATCGGATTGCGGCAAGGCGTAAATATGGGGTGCCAGCTCGCTGGCCGGAATGTTGTGAAAACGCGCCAGCCACTCGATGGTGCTCTCGCGCGCGGCGGCGTTGTTGGTCGCGCAGTAGATTTCTGTGCGGTTGCAGGTCGACAGAATCGCCGCTTCCGGCGTCATGGCCGTGTTGCCGTTGGTGCGCCACAGCGATTTGAGGGTTTCCAGCGCCGGCTGCAACTGCTCGAGCGAAAACGCCACCCGCTCGCGCAGTGCGACCGGGGCGGTGTGATGGTTGATGCCGAGTGTAAGCAGTTGCATGTTCGATGAGCGGGGGCAACCGCTCATTATATCGCGTTGCTGGTCTTCCTGGCGGCGCGTGCGGGGCAAGGATTTTCCTCGTTAACAGCGAAAATTCTGTGGTTTGAATCCGCTTCTGACACGATTTTGCGACTTTTTTGACGATTTTGCACAGGGTCGCATTGGTCGCCTCGCCGACGTCTGGCCGTGCAACGTTCTGTAACGATTTTCCGGCATCCGGCCCGGCAAAGCTGGCTATACTCGCGGCGAGAGTGGCGGCGGCTGCAAGCCGGCGCCGCGCCGGGCAACTCAGCCGCACAGGAGGCATCATGGGCGTCGTCGGCACGATCTTTGTCGGACTGGTGGTTGGCATCGTGGCGCGCGCGCTGCACCCCGGGCGGCAGAGCATGGGCGTCATCATGACGATCGTGCTCGGCATCGCCGGCTCGTTGCTGGCCAAATACGTCGGCCAGATGCTGCATTTCTATCAGGAAGGCCAATCGGCCGGATGGATTGCCTCGATTCTGGGGGCCATCGTCCTGCTGGTGATTTACGGTGCCGTGGCGCGCCGCGCGAGTTGAGCCGTCGGGCTCGAATTGACAGCTTATCTTACGGGAGACCGCATGCACGGCATTATCGTTCTGTTGCTGATCGGGTTGGTGGCGGGCTGGCTGGCCAGCCTGGTGGTGGGTGGCGCCTACGGCTTGATCGGTGACATGGTGGTCGGCGTGATCGGCGCTTTCCTGGGCGGCTGGATTTTGCGCCATGCCGGCGTCTCGGTGGGCTACGGCACGCTGGGGCGCATCATCACGGCCACCATCGGCGCGATCGTGCTGCTCGCGGTGTTGCGGCTGGCGCGGCGCTGACGCCGCGCAACCGGTGCCGCGCCCTAACGCGCAATCGGCCGGTAGCGGATGCGGTGGGGCCTGGCCGCATCCTCGCCGAGCCGTTGCCGCTTGTCGGCCTCGTACTCCTGGTAGTTGCCGTTGAAGAAGGTGACCTGAGAGTCGCCTTCGAAGGCCAGGATGTGTGTGGCGATACGGTCGAGAAACCAGCGGTCGTGCGAGATGACCATCACGCAACCGGCGAATTCGAGCAGCGCATCTTCGAGCGCGCGCAGGGTTTCCACGTCGAGATCGTTGGACGGCTCGTCGAGCAGCAGCACATTGCCGCCGGCGATCAGCGTCTTGGCCAAGTGCAGCCGGCCGCGCTCGCCGCCGGACAGATTGCCCACGAGCTTCTGCTGGTCGCCGCCCTTGAAGTTGAAGCGGCCCAGATAGGCGCGCGAGGGCGTCTCGAAGCGGCCCACGGTCAGCACATCGGCGCCGCCGGAAATTTCCTCGAACACGGTTTTGTCCGCTTGCAGCGCATCACGGCTCTGGTCGACATAGGCCAGCTTGACGGTGGGCCCGAGCGTGACGGCGCCAGAATCGGGCTGCTCGCGGCCGGTCAGCATGCGAAACAGCGTCGATTTACCCGCGCCGTTCGGGCCGATGATGCCGACGATCGCGCCCGGCGGCACGCTGAAGCTGAGATTGTCGATCAGCAGGCGATCGCCATAGCCCTTGCTGACCTTCTCGAACTCGATCACCTTGTCGCCCAGCCGCTCGGCCACCGGGATGAAGATTTCCTGGGTTTCGTTGCGCTTTTGGTATTCCTGCGAATTCAGTTCGTCGAAGCGCGCCAGGCGGGCCTTCGATTTGGCTTGCCGGCCCTTGGGATTCTGACGCACCCATTCCAATTCCTTCTGGATGGTTTTTTGCCGGGCCGATTCCGCCGACTCTTCCTGCTTGAGGCGTTCTTCCTTCTGCTCCAGCCAGCTCGAATAATTGCCTTTCCAGGGAATGCCGTGGCCCCGGTCGAGCTCGAGAATCCATTCGGCGGCATTGTCGAGGAAGTAGCGATCGTGAGTGACCGCCACGACCGTGCCGGCAAAGCGCGTGAGGAATTGTTCGAGCCATTCGACCGATTCCGCGTCGAGGTGGTTGGTGGGCTCGTCGAGCAGCAGCATGTCGGGCTTGGACAGCAGCAATTGGCACAAGGCCACGCGGCGTTTTTCGCCGCCTGAGAGGTTGCCGATGATGGCATCCCAGGACGGCAGGCGCAGTGCATCGGCGGCCACCTCGAGTTGCTGCTCGGCGCTGTTGCCGCCGCTGGCGGCGATGATCGCCTCGTATTTGGCCTGCGCCGCGGCCAGCGCATCGAAATCGGCGTCGGGCTCGGCGTAGGCCGCGTAAATCTCGTCGAGCTTCTGCTGTGCCTCGAATACCTCGCCCAGGCCCTGTTCGACTGCCTGGCGCACGGTGTGCGCCGGGTCGAGCTTAGGCTCTTGCGGCAGGTAGCCGATATTCAGGTTGGGCATGGGCGTGGCCTCGCCTTCGATTTCGGTGTCGACGCCGGCCATGATCTTGAGCAGCGTGGATTTGCCCGAGCCGTTCAGGCCCAGCACGCCGATCTTGGCGCCGGGGAAAAACGACAGCGAAATATCTTTGAGGATATGGCGCTTGGGCGGCACGATCTTGCCGACCCGATTCATTGTGAAGACGTACTGTGCCATGGGCGGTTTAGCCTGAAGTGCTGAAAATGGGAGGTGTGGGCGAAGTGTAGCAAACGCAAGGCGGCCACGATGGCGTTGCACGCATGCGCGGCCGGCCTGGACCGCGCACCGCGCGGGGATGGATCAGACGTTGAAAAGGAAGTTCATGACGTCGCCGTCGTGGACAACGTATTCCTTGCCTTCGGCGCGCATCTTGCCGGCTTCCTTGGCGCCTTGTTCGCCCTTGTAGGCGATGAAGTCGTCGAAGGCGATGGTTTGCGCGCGAATGAAGCCGCGTTCGAAGTCGGTGTGGATCACCCCGGCGGCTTGCGGCGCGGTAGCGCCGATCGGGATGGTCCAGGCGCGCACTTCCTTGACGCCGGCGGTGAAGTAGGTCTGCAGGCCGAGCAGTTTGAAGCCGGCGCGAATCACGCGGTCCAGGCCGGGCTCTTCCATGCCCATGTCGGTTAGGAAGACTTCCTTGTCGGCATCGTCGAGATCGGCGATCTCGGCCTCGATGGCCGCGCAAATGGCGACCACCGGCGCGTTTTCGGTGGCCGCGTAGGCGCGCACGGCATCCAGATGCGGGTTGTTCTCGAAACCGTCGTCCTTGACGTTGGCCACGTACATGGTCGGCTTTTCGGTAATCAGGCAGAACGGCTTGAGCAGGGCTTTTTCTTCCGGCTCGAGCTTGAGCGAGCGTACCGGCCTGGCTTCGTTGAGCACCGGCAGCACCTTTTCGAGCACGGCGACCAGCCGTTGAGCCTCTTTGTCGTTACCGGAACGGGCCGCCTTGGTGTAGCGTTGCAGCGCTTTTTCGACGGTGGCCAGATCGGCCAGCGCCAGTTCGGTGTTGATGACTTCGATGTCGGACAGCGGATCGACCTTGTTGGCGACATGGATCACGTTCGGATCCTCGAAGCAGCGCACGACGTGCGTGATCGCATCGGTCTCGCGAATGTTCGCCAGGAACTGGTTGCCGAGTCCCTCGCCCTTGGAGGCGCCCGCCACCAGGCCGGCGATGTCGACGAACTCGACGGTGGCCGGTACGACACGCTCGGGTTTGACGATCTCGGCCAGCGCCTTGAGACGGGGGTCCGGCACCTCAACCACGCCGACATTGGGCTCGATGGTACAGAACGGGTAGTTTTCGGCGGAGATGCCGGCTTTGGTCAAGGCATTGAAAAGTGTCGATTTGCCGACATTAGGCAAGCCGACGATGCCGCATTGGAGGCTCATGGCGCGAACAGTGCAGAGGAAAACCGCTATTGTACTGGAGAGGTCCGGGCGGGCTCGCGTGCGCCGCGCGCGTAAGGGACGATGCCCAAGGCTATAATGCCCAGAGTCTGTGATCTTGCGCCCACGCGCGCTTTGTATGTCCAATTCCAATTCATTCGATGTGATCGTCGTCGGCGGCGGGCTGGTCGGCAAGTCGACCGCGCTGCTGCTGGCGCAGGCGCGCCTGAAGGTGGCCTTGTTGGCGCGGCCGGCTACCGCGCCGTCCGATGCCTGGGACGCGCGCATTTACTCTCTGTCGGCCAGTTCGCAAACCTTGCTCGAGCGAATGCGCGTGTGGCAGGCGCTGGATGCGGCCCGGGTCAATCCGGTGTATGACATGGAGGTGTTTGGCGATGCGCGCGGGGCCGTGCATTTTTCCGCCTATCAGGCGGCGGTGCCCCAGCTGGCGTGGATCGCTGAATCGTCCAATGTCGAGCGGGCGCTGGATGCGGCGCTGCGCTTCGCGCCGCAAATACAAGTGTTCGATGCGCGCGGCGTGGCGCTCGCCGTGTCTGCCGAACGCGCGACGTTGGAGCTCGACGACGGTGCGACGCTGCACGCGGCGCTGGTGGTCGGGGCCGATGGCGCGCACTCGTGGGTTCGCGAACAGGCCGGCATCGCCGTGCAGCGGCGCGATTACCGGCAGGTCGGGGTGGTTGCCAATTTTCGGGCCGAGCGGGCGCATCGCGATACCGCGTACCAATGGTTTCGCGATGGCGAAATCATTGCGCTGCTGCCGTTGCCGCAGCAGCATGTGTCGCTGGTCTGGTCGGCCTTTGCAGACCATGCCGACGAACTGCTCGCGCTGCCGCCGGCGGCATTGGCCGCCGAGGTGACGCGCGTCAGCGGCGATGCCGGGTTGGGCGAGTTGACCTGCGTGTCGGCGAGCGCGCAAGGATTTCCGCTTGCGCTGAGCGAGGCCAACCGGCTCATCTCGCCGCGCATTGCGCTGGTGGGCGACGCCGCGCATACCGTGCATCCGTTGGCTGGCCAGGGTATGAACCTCGGCCTGCGCGACGTGACGGTGCTGGGCGAGGTGCTGGCCGCGCGCGAGGGGTTTCGCGACTGCGGCGACTTCACGGTGCTGCGCCGCTACGAGCGCGCGCGTCGCGAGGACATTCGCCGCATGGCGCTCACCTGCGATGGGCTGCAGCGACTGTTTGCGCTGCCGGGGCCGGTGATGCAGCGGCTGCGCAATACCGGCCTGGACTGGGTCAACGCAACGCCGTTTCTCAAGAAATTCCTGGTTGGCCGCGCGCTTGGGTGAGCGCGGCCGGCCTTGTCAATGCCAAGGGGCTGATCGGTATGTTTGAAAGAAATCGCACGTACGCGCGTGTTTTGGGCGCGCTTTTCCTGAGCTGCGCGGCGCTGGCGGCAACCGTGCCGGCCCGTGCCGACGCAACGCTGGATCGGGTCAAGGCAGCGGTGCAAAAGAGCCTGGGCTCCGACGCGCAAGTCAAGTCGGTCGAAAAGACGCCGCTGCCGGGTATCTATGAGATCGATCTCGGTACCCAGATTCTGTACAGCGACGCGCAAGGGCGCTATTTGCTGGTGGGCGATCTGGTTGACGCGCACACCCGGCAAAGCTTGACGCAGGCCCGCCTGGCCGAGCTCAACAAGATCGATTTCAATACCTTGCCGCTGAACGACGCGATCAAGTACGTCAAGGGCGACGGCAGTCGCAAGATCGCTGTGTTCGCCGATCCGAATTGCCCGTATTGCAAGCGCTTCGAGGAGGCGCTCAAGAGCAGCAGCGTCACTAACGTAACGGTGTACACCTTCCTGTTCCCGGTGCTGGCGCCCGACTCGGCGGCCAAGTCGAAGGCGATCTGGTGCGCGCCTGATCGGCTGAAGGCGTGGCATGCCTGGATGCTCGACCAACAACTGCCGGCGCAGGCCGGCAACTGCAGCACGCCGCTCGAACAGAACCTGGCGCTGGGGCGTCGGCTGAATGTGACCGGCACGCCGACGATCTTTCTGACCGACGGACGCCGCTTGCCGGGCGCCCTCACGGCGACCCAATTGGCCCAGGTGTTGGGAACCGGCAAGTAAGCCGGCGGATGCCGAAACAATAACGACGCGTGATGAAACCGATTCGCTATAGCATCGTCCCCAAGCAGCCCGCCGCCCACCTGTTCGAAGTCAGTGTTACCGTGCCGCAGCCCGATCCGGCCGGACAGCGCTTTACGCTGCCCGCGTGGATTCCCGGCAGCTACATGGTGCGTGAATTTGCCCGCCATGTCGTGACGATCGATGCCACGTGCCGGGGGCGCAAGATCGCGCTGGCCAAACTCGACAAACATACCTGGCAGGCCGCGCCGTGCACGGGTGCGCTCACGCTGACTTATCAAGTCTATGCTTGGGATCTCTCGGTGCGGGCCGCGCATCTTGATCAGACGCATGGCTTCTTCAACGGCAGCAGCGTATTTCTTTGCGTGAGCGGCCAGGAGGCGGCGCCTTGCGAAGTGGATATCGTCCGCCCTGTCGGTGCGGACTACCGTGTCTGGCAGGTTGCCACGGCGCTGGCGCCGGCGCCCGACACCAAGGCGCTCGGGTTCGGCCGTTATCTGGCACGCGATTACGACGAATTGATCGATTCGCCAGTGGAGCTCGGCACGTTTGCCCATGCGAGCTTCAAGGCGTGCGGCGCGCTGCACGAAGTGGCGATCACCGGCAACGTGCCGAATCTCGATATGGCGCGGCTGTGCCGCGACATGAAGCGGATTTGCGAGACGCAGATCAAATTCTTCGAACCGGCCTCCACCGGGCGTGGCCGCGCGCCTGTGTCGCGCTACACGTTTCTGGTGACGGCCGTGGGAGATGGTTATGGGGGGCTCGAGCATCGCGCCTCGACCGCACTGCTTTGTGCGCGCGGCGATCTGCCGGTGCTGGGACGCGCGGCGATGAGCGAGGGCTATCGGGGCTTTCTCGGGCTGGTCAGCCACGAGTACTTCCACACCTGGAATGTCAAACGCATCAAGCCGGCGGTTTTCGCGCCATATGATCTGGCGCGCGAGAACTACACCTCGCTGCTGTGGCTGTTCGAGGGCTTCACGTCCTACTACGATGACCTGATGCTGGTGCGCAGCGGCGTGATTGCCGAGCAGGATTACTTCGATCTGTTGGGCAAGACCATCGGCAACGTGCTGCGCGGCAGCGGGCGGCACAAGCAAAGCGTGGCCGAGAGTTCGTTCGACGCCTGGATCAAGTATTACCGGCAGGACGAAAATGCACCCAATGCGATCGTTAGTTACTACTCCAAGGGCTCGTTGGTCGCGCTGGCGCTGGATTTGATCATCCGCACCAAAACGCGCGGCCGGAAATCGCTCGACGACATCATGCGTGCCCTATGGCAGCGCTACGGTCGCGACTTCTACCGCGGTCGCCCGGTGGGTGTGCGCGACGATGAGATCAGGCCGCTGTTCGAGCAGGTCAGCGGCGTGCCGCTGAAGGATTTCTTTGACACGGCGGTGCACGGCACGAGCGATTTGCCGCTGGCGCGATTGTTCGAATGGTTTGGCGTGACGCTCAAAGGCGAGATCGGCGAAGATGCCAAGCCCGCCCTAGGGGTGAAGCTTGGCAGCAGCAATGGTTCGTGCACGCTGGCGCAGGTCCATGATGGCGGTGCGGCGCAGCGCGCCGGGTTGTCGGCCGGCGACACGCTGGTGGCGGTCGACGGCTTGCGCGTGACAGCCGGCAACCTCGATAAGCTGCTGGCGCGCTATCGGCCCGGTGATGATATCCGTCTGCACGCGTTTCGGCGCGATGAACTGCGCGAATACGTGGCAACCCTCGGCGCACCCGAGCCTGAGCGTTATCGCCTGAGCGTCACGACCGAGCGCGGCGCCGCGTCGCGTCGGGGGCGCTGGCTGCACGGCTGATACTGGCTGCGCGCCGCCGGTAGCCCGGGGGGCAGGCGTGTCACACCTGTGGCCGCGCCACTGCCATCATGTGCTCGATGAAGACTTGCGTTTTGCGCGGCAGGAAGCGGCGCGATGGCGTCACCAGATGCACCGGGTGGCTGGGCAACGACCATTCCGGCAGAACCTTGACGAGACGGCCCAGCGCCGCGCTGGGCGCGGCCAGCCCGTCAGTCAATGCAGCCATGCCGGCGCCGGCCAGCGCCAGTTCCTTGACCATTCCCATGCTGTTGACCTGCAGGGCGCCGCGCATGGTGAACTCGACACGCTGGCGCCCGCGCGTGAGTACGTCGGTATCGATCACGTTGCGCGCGCCCTGCAGCAGCACGAAGCGATGACCGGCCAGTTCGTCGGGCGAACTCGGCATGCCGGTCTGCGCGAGGTAGATCGGGCTGGCGTAGAGACTGCGCGTCAGGTCCAGAAAGTGGCGTGCCACCAGGGTCGAATCGCTCAAATGGCCGGCGCGGATCGCGACGTCCACGCGCTCTGCGATCAGATCGACGTGGCGCGGGCTCAGATCCATATCGACGGAGATTTCCGGGTAGGCGGCGCAAAAAGTGGCCAGCGCGGGTGCGAGCCACTGCATGGCGAAATCGCTTGGCGCGGTCACGCGCAGCCGCCCGCGCGGGCGGTTCGACAACTGGCTGGCGAAGTCGCGCGTTTCCTCGACTTCTTCCAGGATCGGCAGGCACCGTTCATAATAGGCCTGTCCGACTTCCGTCAGCTCAAGGCGACGGGTCGTCTTGTGCATGAGCTTGGTGCCCAGGCGGGTTTCCAGGCGCGTCAGACGCCGGCTCACGGTAGCCTTCGGCAAGCCGAGCCGGTCGCCGGCACGGGTGATGCTGCCGGAGCGCACGACCTCGGCAAAGATCAGCATGTCGTTCAGATCATCGATCATGGCTTCATCTCGGGGGGGCACTGTTCCAAATTGGGAACAAACAATTCGATTTTAGCGGCTTGTTTCATTTTGCGTGGTTATTAGAATTTCTCCCAAGACGTACAAGTTCTTAACGACCCAAGGAGAGATTGATGACTACCATTTTGCAAATCAATGCCGCAGCCCGCTCGCAGGGAGCGAATTCCACCACATTGGCCAATGAGACCGTGGCGCGCCTGGCGGCTGGTCAGGCGGGCGCCAAGGTCATCGTGCGTGATCTGCTGGCCGACGGTTTGCCGCATCTGGACGAGACGGTGATCGGTGCGTTTTTCACGCCGGAAGACAAGCGCTCGCCTGAGCAGAACGCTATCATTGCGCGCAGCGACGCGCTGATCGCAGAAATTCAGTCAGCTGATACGATTGTGTTGGGCGTGCCGCTGTATAACTTTCATGTGCCGTCGCAACTGAAGGCTTATTTTGACTGGATCACGCGAGCCCGCGTGACGTTCCGCTATCGCGAGGACGGCACGCCCGAGGGCCTGATCAAGGGCAAGAAGGTGTATGTTGCGCTGGCGCGCGGCGGTTTCTACAAAGACACGCCCAACGATAGCCAGACCCCGTTCCTGAAGACCATCCTGGGTTTTCTGGGCATGACCGACGTGACCTTCATCTACGCCGAAGGCTTGGCGCGCGGCCCCGAAGCGGTCGCCACCGCGTTCGCTCAGGCGCGTGAAGCGATCGCCGCAATTTAACGAGCGACCTGCCTTATGAGACACAACGATCCGTGCGTGCGCCCAGCGCCGCTGGCGACGACCCATCGGAGCCGCTGCACGCTGTTCCATTCGGTCGGTGTGCACGACCGGTTGACGCAGACCGATCCGTTGTTGTCTTTCGAGGCGTTCCGTTTGTCCGGGGCGGCGATTCCGCCGCATCCGCACGCGGGCTGCGCCATCGCGCATTTCATACTGCCCGATGCCGCCGGCGGGCTGCGCAGCCGCATGGCGCAGGGCAGCGAGGCGGTGGCCCGTCCGGGCGACTTGCTGTGGCTCGACACACACTGCGGCACGGTGCATCAGGAGACGCCGGCCGACAGCGGGGCCGAGTGCCGCGGTCTACAGTTTGTCGTCAACTATGCCGATGACCAGCGCGAGGGCGCGCCGCAGCAACGCTTGGTGCCGGGTGAACAAATGCCTGGCTGGCAAAGCGGTGGCATCGAGCTGCGGCTGGTGTGCGGGCAGTGGCTCGAGCGGCATGCGCCGCTGGTGCCGCATGCCGGTGTGACCTTGCTGACCTTGAACTGGCACAGCGACGATACGTTGTCATTGGTGTTGCCGCCAGACATGCATTGGTTCGCGCTGGTGCTCGATGGCTGTTGCAGAGTCGATGGCGTGTTGCTGGCAGCTGGCGGTTCGACGACGGCGGCAACGCTGCCGGCCGGCACGTGGCAGGTGTCCGGCACGAGCGGCAGTAGGCTCGCGTTGTTGGGCGGCAAGCCCATTAACGAGCCGGTCATTTACCAGGGGGCATTTGCTGTGCGCGACGAGGCGCAACTGGTCGACACGCTGCGCCGCTATCAGGAAGGCGCGATGGGCATGCTCGGTTAGGCCAGCGGTGCGATGCGCCAGTCGATGGGCGTGAGGCCGAGGCTGGCCAGATGCCGGTTGACGGCGCCGAAGTGGCCGCAACCCAGGAAGCCGCGATGCGCTGACAATGGCGACGGATGCGGCGCGTCGAGCAGCAGGTTAGCATCACCGGCGAGCAGTGGCGCCTTGGCTTGCGCATGGGCGCCCCAGAGCAGGAACACCAGCCCCTGGCGATGTTGTGCCAATTGCCGCAGCAGGCAGTCGGTGCACGCCTCCCACCCTCCATTCTTGAAGCGCTTGGCGTGACTTGCCGCCTGGCCGCGCTCGACGGTAAGCACCGTATTGAGCAGCAGCACGCCCTGGGTCGCCCAGCTTTCCAGATAGCCGTGTCCCGGTGCGGCGATGTGCAAGTCCCGTTCGATTTCCTTGTAGATATTGCGCAGTGATGGTGGAACACGAATGCCTGGGCGCACCGAAAAGGCCAGTCCATGGGCCTGTGACATGCCGTTCTCTTCGCCGTGATAGGGATCCTGGCCGAGGATGACCACCTTGACGGCGTCGGGCGAGGTGACGCGTAACGCGTGAAATACGTCGTCCGGATAGATCTGTTTGCCGGCCGCACGCTCCTCGTCGACGAAGTCGCACAGCTCGTCATAGGCCGGGCTGTGCATAAACGGGGCGAGCAGCGCGCGCCACTCGGCCGACAGCGATTCGAATTGCGCGCGTAACGGCATGGCGACCGGCGTCGCAGGGGCGTCGAACAGATCTTTTTGTTGTGGTGAGATGTTGGAGCGTGGCATGGGATCCTGGGCGGCGGGCGAGGGCTGACTGTCTAACGGACCAGTAGCGCGGTCATCCGCGATGATCGGTCGTGCTGTTCAATACGCGTTGGCGCAGTCGATAGCCGCGCTCGGCTTTGCTGATGTCGTCAGGGTGCAAACCCGGGAAGCGCCGGCACAGGTTGGCGGCAACGGCCTGCAGCGCCGCTTCGCCGGCGGCGTCCTGGCTGACGAGCTCGAGTTCGAGTTCGCACAGCGGGTCGCGGTGACGCACGCCATCATGTTCGACGGCGATTTCTCCCTGATCGAGCGCGATTTCGATCGGCGTGCCCGCATGGGAAAGCGTCCAGATGCGGCGACTGAAATTGGTTTCGAAAAGCGGACGGAGTTCCGCCGCGATGCTTCGCAGGGTTGCGGCAATCTCGAGGGCGTCGCATACGCCGAGCAAGGCAGCGATATCGAGCTCGCCGCGCGTGAGGGGCAATTCCCATTCGTGGCGAACATGCAGGCCGCCGGCGCTGGTTCCGCTGCTCTTCAGGGTTTGCAGCCACTGGCCGGCAGCGCCGCGCGACACGTACCGCAGCCGCAAGGCTGCGGCGTTCTGACTCAAGCGCAGATCGGGGGTGTCGAAATAGCGGTTGATCAGATGCTGTTGCGCGCCGGCGCGCGCGTCGGCGCAGGCGTTGAAGTAGTCGACCAGCGCTGGCGGCAAGCCGGCGTCGTCGGCCGGCATGGCGAGTTTGATTTCACGCTCGATGGCCATGGTCAGTCGAACAGGCGGGCCAGCTCAGCCCCCGGATCGGCCGCGCGCATGAATGCCTCGCCGACCAGGAACGCGTGCACATTGGCGTCGCGCATGCGGCGAACGTCGTCGCGATCGAGGATGCCCGACTCGGTGACCACTAGGCGCTCGTCAGGGATTTGCGGCAGCAGGCGCAGCGTGTTGTCGAGACTGACCTCGAAGGTGTGGAGGTTGCGGTTGTTGATGCCCAGCAACGGGGTTTTCAGCTGCAGCGCGGTATCGAGTTCCCGCTCGTCGTGCACTTCGACCAGCACGGCCATGCCAAGCTCATGCGCCTGCGCTTCGAGTTCCTGCATGCGCGGCAAATCGAGGGCGGCGACGATCAGCAGCACGCAGTCGGCGCCCATCGCACGCGCTTCGTAGATCTGATAGGCATCGATCATGAAATCCTTGCGCAGCACCGGTAACGCGCATGCGGCGCGCGCTTGCTGCAGGTAGGCCGGACTGCCCTGGAAGAATTGTCGATCGGTGAGCACCGACAGGCACGCGGCACCGTGCCGCGCGTATGACCCGGCGATCTCGGCCGGCACGAATTGCTCGCGCAAGACGCCTTTGGACGGGCTGGCTTTTTTGATTTCGGTGATCACCGCGGCGCGGCCGGCCTGCACGCGACTGCGCACTGCATCGGTGAAGTCGCGTGGTTGCAGCACGGCGTCGTGCCGGGTGGCCTCGGCCTCGCGGCGCAAGCTGGGCAGATCGCGAGCGCGGCTCGCGGCGGCGATCTCCTCGGCCTTGACGGCGAGGATTTTGTCGAGAATGGTGGGCATGGCGTGTTTCCTGCGTACAGTGACGGCGTCACTCCGGCCGGCGCGGCGTTACTGCTTGAAGCGTTGAGTGTAGGTGACGAATTCGTCGACTTTCGCACGGGCCGCGCCGCTGGCGATGGTTTCGCGCGCCAGCGTGATACCAGTACCGATCGAATCGACCTTGTTGGCGGCGTACAGGGCGGTCCCCGCGTTAAGCGCGACGATTTCGCGGGCGACGCCCGGCTGGTTTTCCAGGGCGCCCAGCAGCATCACCTTGGAGTCCGTCGCGTCGGCGACTTTCAGGCTGCGATTACTGACCATTTGCAGGCCGAAGTCCTCAGGGTGGATTTCGTATTCCCGCACTTGCCCGTCCTTGAGCTCGCCAACCAGGGTCGCAGCACCGAGCGAGACCTCGTCCATGCCGTCCTTGCCGTAGACCGCCAGGACGTGCTGCGCGCCCAGGCGCTGCATGACGCGGACTTGAATACCGACGAGGTCAGGGTGGAACACGCCCATCAATTGGTTGGGCGCGCCAGCCGGATTGGTCAGCGGGCCGAGGATGTTGAAGATGGTGCGCACACCCAACTCCTTGCGGATCGGTGCGACATTTTTCATCGCCGGATGATGATTGGGGGCGAACATGAAACCGATGCCAACCGCCTGCAGGCACTCGGCTACCTGCTCGGGTTCGAGCATGATATTGACGCCGAGCGCCTCGAGCACGTCGGCGCTGCCCGATTTGGAACTGACGCCGCGATTGCCGTGCTTGGCGACCTTCGCGCCGGCTGCGGCCACCACGAAGGTCGAGGCGGTGGAGATATTGAAGGTGTGCGAGCCGTCACCGCCGGTACCGACGATATCGACGAAATGCTCGGTGGGCGGCACTTCGACGTGGCGGGCAAATTCGCGCATGACCTGGGCGGCTGCCGCAATTTCGCCAATGGTTTCCTTTTTGACGCGCAGGCCGGTGATGATGGCCGAGGCCATTACCGGGGACATCTCGCCGGTTATGATCATGCGCATCAGATGCAGCATCTCGTCGTGGAAAATCTCGCGATGCTCGATGGTCCGCTGCAGCGCTTCTTGGGGGGTGATCGTCATGGGAGTCTCCATTAGGGTGTCTGCGCGCATTGCAATCGTGTCGATATGACCATCATGGACGCTGAGCTGGCAGGAAGTTGCGCAGCAAGTCGTGGCCGTGTTCGGAGAGAATCGACTCGGGGTGGAACTGCACGCCCTCGATGGCGAATTGTTTGTGACGCACGCCCATGATTTCGCCGTCGTCGGTCCAGGCGGTGATTTCCAGACAGTCAGGCAGGCTGGCTCGCTCGATCGCCAGCGAGTGATAGCGCGTGACGGTGAAGTGCTTGGGCAGGTTTGCGAACACCCCTTGCTGGGTGGTTTCGATGCGGCTGACCTTGCCGTGCATGATTTGCTGCGCACGCACGATCTTGCCGCCGAACGCCTCGCCGATCGCCTGATGGCCCAGGCAAACGCCGAGAATCGGCAACTGGCCGGCGAAATGGCGCAGTACGTCGAGTGTGATGCCGGCGTTGGCCGGATGGCTCGGCCCGGGCGACAGGCAGATGCGCTCGGGCTTGAGCGCGGCGATTTCGTCGAGCGTGATTTCGTCGTTGCGAAAGACCCGGACGTCTTCGCCGAGCTCGCCGAAGTACTGCACGACGTTATAGGTGAACGAGTCGTAGTTGTCGATCATCAGCAGCATGGTCAGATCTCCGAATCCAGTCCGTCTTGCACTTGTTCGGCTGCGCGCAGCACGGCGCGCGCCTTGTTTTCCGTTTCTTGCCATTCGGATTCGGGAACCGAGTCGGCGACGATGCCGGCGGCGGCCTGCACGTAGAGCGTGCCGTCCTTGATGACGCCGGTGCGAATGGCGATGGCCAGGTCCATTTCGCCGCCGAACGACAGGTAGCCGACGGCACCCCCGTACAGGCCGCGCTTGACGGGCTCGAGCTCGTCGATCAATTCCATCGCGCGCACTTTGGGCGCGCCGGTGAGCGTGCCGGCGGGGAACGTCGCGCGCAGTACGTCGATGTTGTTCAGGCCCGGCTTGAGACGGCCCTCGACCGAGCTGACGATGTGTTGCACATGCGAGTATTTCTCGATGACCATCTTGTCGGTGACGACCACCGACCCGGTTTGCGCGATGCGGCCCACGTCGTTGCGTGCCAGGTCGATCAGCATGACATGCTCGGCAATTTCCTTCGGGTCGTTCAGCAGTTCGGTGGCCAGTTCGGCATCGCGCTCCGGCGTGGCGCCGCGCGGACGGGTGCCAGCCAGCGGCCGGATCGTGACGATTTCGGCCGGACCCTCGGGCGTGTTGCGCTGTTCCTGTCGGACCAGAATTTCGGGCGAGGCGCCGACCACCTGGAAATCACCGAAATTGTAGAAGTACATGTAGGGTGACGGGTTCAACGAGCGTAGCGCGCGATACAGCGACAGCGGTGCGTCGCGGTAAGGCTTGGTGATGCGCTGGCCGACCTGGACCTGCATCAGTTCGCCCGCGGCGATGGCTTCCTTGGCCTTGGCGACGGCGGCCAGGTAATCGGACTTGTCGAACTCGCGATAGGTTTGGGTGCGCACGCTCGGCGAAGTCACCGGCGCATCGACCGGGGCGCGCAGCCGCTGGCGCAGCTCGCGCAAGCGCAGGCGGGCGTGCGAGTAGGCCTCGGGTTGCGACGGATCGGCGTAGACGATCAGATAGAGCTTGCCGGTGAGGTTGTCGATCACCGCGAGTTCTTCTGTGAGCAGCAACTGAATGTCGGGCAGGCCGAGATCGTCGGGTGGTGCGGTGTGCGCGAGCTTTTTCTCGATGTAGCGCACCGCGTCGTAGCCGAAGTAGCCGGCCAGGCCGCCGCAAAAGCGCGGCATGCCGGGGCGCAGCGCGACCTTGAAGCGCGCCTGGAATTGCGTGATGAATTCGAGCGGATCGCCTTCGTGGGTTTCGATGACAGCATTGTCGCGCACCACTTCGATGCGCTGGCCGAAGCAGCGCAGCCGGGTGCGGGCCGACAGTCCGATGAAGGAGTAGCGGCCAAAACGTTCGCCGCCGACCACCGATTCGAGCAGGAAGGTGCAGGCGCCGTGCCGGTCGCTTTGCGCCAGCTTGAGGTACAGCGAAAGCGGCGTTTCGAGATCGGCGAAGGCTTCCGCGATCAGCGGAATGCGGTTATAGCCTTGGATGGCCAGGGATTTGAATTCGAGTTCGGTCATGTTTCTCTGTCCGGGAGCGCGCGTCGCGCTGTTGCTTCAGGCCCGCGTGCCGCGACCAGGCGGTCTGCGGGCAACGTGCGGATCGTCCAAACGGGCCGACTGGGCCGATGATGAGGACGGTGAAGCAGAGGCAAAAAACGGAAGCTGAAGGCGAGCTTCAGCGGCCCTGTGGAGCGTTTTAGCTCAGCAAGACCAGCGGCGCCAGGGCCATGCCCCCCGGTCGATACCGCTCAGACACCGTTTTTTGTTGAGAAACATGCAATCGGTCAGTTGGTTGATAGTGACGCTGTGTGATCCGCGGCCGGCAAGATCGCTTGCGCAGCGGCGAAAAGCGAAGCCACTATACCATCGGAATCCGCCGCTTGTATAGCGTTGCCATGGTTGTAGCCGTAGGGCACGGTCAGGACCCGGCAACCGGCGGCGCGCGCTGCCATGACGTCGTTTTCCGAGTCGCCGATGAGCACTGCCGAGGCCGGGGTTACGCCAAGAGCCTCGCAAGCTTTGAGCAGCGGCATCGGATCGGGTTTTTTGCGCGGCCAGCTGTCGCCGCCATAAATCAACTCGAAAAACCCTTCCAATTCATGATGTTGGAGCAATTCGACGGCGAAGCGGTGGGGTTTGTTGGTGACGCAGGCCAGCGGCATGCCGGCCGCGCGCAGGCTCGCCAGCCCCTCGCGCACATGCGGGTAGACGGTGGTGTGACGACCGTTGATGCCGGCGTAGGCCTGCTGGTAGCACGCCAGCGCGGCGGTAAATTCTGTGGCCGCGCGCGCCGGCGGGAAGGTTTCGGCGAGGACCGATTGAATCAGATGCTCCGAGCCTTTCCCGATGAAGTGAAGAATTTTCTGGCGGGGCAGGGGTGCCGCGCCGAATTGGCCGAGCATGGCATTGATGGCCGCGGTGAAGTCGTCCACCGTGTCGACCAGCGTGCCGTCGAGATCGATCAGGCACGCCCGGACGTGGGTCAGGCGAGGCATATTCATTGGGCGCTCGCCAGTTCGGCGCGCATTTTGGCAATCACGGCACGGTAGTCGGACTGGCCAAAAATCGCCGAGCCGGCCACGAAGGTGTCGGCGCCAGCCGCCGCGATGGCAGCGATGTTGTCCACCTTGACGCCGCCGTCGACTTCGAGTCGAATTTCGCGGCCGGTGCGGTCTCGGTACGCGTCGATCACGGCACGCGCGGCACGTAGCTTGTTGAGTGCTTCGGGAATGAACGACTGGCCGCCATAACCGGGGTTGACCGACATGATCAGCACCAGATCGAGTCGATCCAGGACGTGATCGAGATAGTTCAACGGCGTGGCCGGATTGAATACCAGTCCGGCCTGACAGCCGCATTCGCGGATCAGCGACAGCGTGCGGTCGACATGGTCGACTGCCTCCGGGTGGAAGCTGATGATGTTGGCGCCGGCTTTGGCGAAATCGGCGGCGATGCGATCGACCGGGCGCACCATCAGATGCACGTCGATTGGAATATCGACATGCGGGCGCAGCGCCTCGCAGACCATCGGGCCCATCGTCAGATTGGGCACATAATGGTTGTCCATGACGTCGAAGTGGATCCAGTCGGCGCCGGCGGCGGCGACGTTGCGCACTTCCTCGCCCAGACGGGCGAAATCGGCTGACAGGATGCTGGGGGCGAGGCGGAATTGGCGCATGAGGGGTGATCGGACAAAAACGCTATTTTAATTCTTCTCGCGTGCCATCGGGAAAAGTCGCTGCGCCGATGCCGGTTGCGGCCCGATCGAAACTGCCGCAGAATGGCCCATCGACGGACGCCAGAAGCCGTCAAGCCGCGATCTGCTTTGCCGGGGGACATCGCCCACGTTTGCCAGCGCGCCGCACATGACAGGATAACGATGAGCCAGTACGAATTCACCATTTCGGTTCGGCCGCAGTATTTGCCCGAGCAGTCCGAACCCGAGCGGCGCCAGTTCGCCTTTGCCTACACCATTACGATTCGCAACACAGGCCAGGTGCCGGCCCAGTTGATTTCCCGTCATTGGGTGATCACCGACAGCGAGAACCGGGTGCAGGAAGTCAAGGGATTGGGGGTGGTCGGTCACCAACCGTTTTTGCAACCCGGCGAGCAGTTCGAATACACCAGTTGGGCCATGATCGCGACGCCGGTGGGTTCGATGCGGGGTTCGTATTTTTGCGTGGCCGAAGACGGTGAGCGGTTCGAAGCGCCGATTGCCGAATTCGCGCTGACCATGCCGCGCACGCTGCATTGAGCGCGGCGCCGGTCTATGAACGATCGTCGTCGCGCCGGTCGCGCCCGCCGCGCTGGTTCATGCGCCACACGATGATGCCGAGGATCACGAACGCCAGTAGCATTTCCGGCAGGATCAGTAACGCCGGGTATTTGTCGAATAGCTCGCCCATGAAGTCCTCTCCTGGAATATTCAAAATTATGCGCTACGGCAAAATGAGCCTGGCGCTGCTGATGAGTCTGTTTTTGTTTGCCTGCGCCAGTTATACGCCGAAACCCGAAGTAGGAGGTGTTTCCGGCGTGCCGGCGGCGCCGTCCGGCGATATGCGTGCGGTGCCCTGGACGCAAGTCGCCGGCTGGCAGGACGACTCCCTGATCGGTGCCGACGCGGCGCTCCTGCAAAATTGTTCGAAGTTGGCGCAACAGGCGAATTGGCGGGCGCCGTGCGCCGCTGCCGAGCAACTCGATGCGCTTGACCCCGAAGCGATTCGCGCATTCTTTGAGCGATATTTCACGCCGTTCGAGTTATTCAATCGCGACGGCAGTCATACGGGGCTGATCACCGGCTACTACGAGCCGCTGTTGCATGGCTCGCGCGTGCGTCATGGCATTTACCAGACGCCCCTCTATCACTGGCCTGCCGGACGGCCGCGCGGCTCGCTGCCGGCACGCGCCGACCTTATGCGCAGTGGCATTCTGCGGGGTAATGAGCTGGTTTATGTGGATGATCCGATCGAGGCGTTTTTTCTGCAGGTGCAAGGCTCCGGCCAGATCGAACTGGATGACGGCACGATCATGCGGGTGGGCTACGACGGCACCAATGACAAGCCCTACCGCTCGATCGGACGCTGGTTGATCGATCATGGCGATTTGAGCCCGGCCCAGGCAACCATGCAGGGCATTCGCGCGTGGGCCAGGGCCAATCCGCAGCGGGTGACGGCATTATTGAATGTCAATCCGCGTTTCGTTTTTTTCCGCGAGATGCCGGGTGACGGGGTGGGCGGGCTGGAAGGCCCGATCGGCGCGCTGGGCGTGCCGTTGACCGCGGAGCGCTCGATTGCGGTCGATCCCAGCGCCATACCCCTGGGCAGTCCGGTTTTCCTTAGTACGACGCGACCGGCGCCGGGCGGCGTGTCGGGCGGGCCATTGACGCGTCTGATGTTCGCGCAGGACACGGGCAGCGCGATCAAGGGCGGTGTGCGTGCCGATTTCTTCTGGGGGCTGGGTGACCAGGCTGGGGATATCGCCGGGCGGATGCGCCAGCAGGGGCGGATGTGGGTGCTGTTGCCGAACACCCAGGCGCTGACGGAGGCGGCGGTTTCGCAATGAAGACGCGCACGCCCCGCCGCCAACGGTGACGGCGGGGCGTCAGAGCATTAACGCGGGCGCTTGTCGATCACGCGGCGCGCCTTGCCGGCCGAGCGCTCGATGCCGCCGACCGGCTTGACCTGCACGCCGGTTGACACGCCGATGAAAGTCTTGATGTCGCGCTTGAGCGCGGCACCGGCCGACTGCAGTTCGGCGGCGTCGTGTGCGGCGGGAGTGGCCTCGACGTAGATCATCATGGTGTCCATCGGGCCTTCTTTGTCGAGCACGATTTGATAGTGCGGCGCGAGCAGCGGCTGCTTGAGCAGCAATTCCTCGATTTGCGACGGGAAGACGTTCACGCCACGGATGATCATCATGTCGTCCGAGCGGCCGGTGATCTTTTCCATGCGGCGCATGGTGCGTGCCGTGCCGGGCAACAGGCGCGTCAAATCGCGCGTGCGATAGCGGATGATCGGCAGCGCTTCCTTGGTGAGCGAGGTGAAGACGAGTTCGCCGAATGCGCCTTCGGGCAGCACTTCGCCGCTGACCGGATCGATGATTTCTGGATAGAAGTGATCTTCCCAGATGGTGGGGCCATCCTTGGTTTGAGCGCACTCGCAGGCTACGCCTGGGCCCATGACTTCAGACAAGCCGTAGATGTCGACTGCGTCGATGCCGACGCGTTTTTCGATGGCCTGGCGCATGTCGTTGGTCCACGGTTCCGCGCCGAAGATGCCGATGCGCAATGACGATTCGGCCGGCGGCATGCCTTGGCGTTCGAACTCGTCGGCGATCGCCAGCATGTAGCTCGGCGTGACCATGATGATGTCGGGTTTGAAGTCCTGAATCAGCTGGACCTGCTTTTCGGTCTGCCCGCCCCCGAACGGGATAACGGTCATGCCCAGCTTTTCGGCGCCGTAATGCGCGCCCAGGCCGCCGGTGAACAGGCCATAGCCGTAGCTGACATGGACTTTGTCGCCGCGTCGCGCGCCGGCGGCGCGAATCGAACGGGCGACCAGGCCGGCCCAGGTGTCGATGTCGCCCTGGGTGTAACCGACCACGGTCGGCTTGCCGGTGGTGCCGGAAGATGCATGAATTCGCGCCACGCGCTCCATCGGTACCGCAAACATCCCGAACGGGTAGTTTTCGCGCAGATCCTGTTTGGTGGTGAACGGGAATTTGGCGATATCGCTCAGCGTTTTTAAATCGTCCGGGTGTACGCCGGCTTCATCGAACTTTTTTCGATAGACCGGCGAGTTCTCGTACGCATGCCTGATCGACCATTTAAGCCGTTCGAGTTGCAGCGCCCGTAATTCGTCCAGACTTGCGGTTTCGATGGATTCGAGCGGCAAGGCGGTGGTCATGACTGTCTCCTGGAAACATCAATAAAAACTGGTTCGCGCAGTCGCGCGGCAAATAGCAATGGCATCAAGCGGGGCGGGGCATCGGGTGCGCCGCACGCCCTGCGGCGACAGCTATTCGACGGGGACGACGTGCCCCTTGATCTGCGCCGATTTGCCGCGAAACATGGCGACTGTCTCGCCAGCCCGGTTCGTCACGCGAATATCGTAGACGCCATGCCGGCCCGAGAGCACCTGCTCGGTCGCCTCTGCCGTGAGGGTGTCGCCCCGATGCACGGGCTTGAGGAACTCGATCGCGCAACCCGCGGCCACCGTATTGATATTGTGGCTGTTGCAGGCAAATGCAAATGTCGAATCGGCCAGCGTGAAGATCAGCCCACCGTGGCAGATGTTATGACCGTTGAGGAAATCGTCGCGCACTTCCATCGTCATGCGGGCGTAGCCCGGGCGAATTTCCTGGAGTTGCAGGCCAAGCCATTGGCTGCAGCGGTCGACGCTGTACATGGCTTTGCCTGCGGCTTGCGCTAACCGCTCGGCGTCGGCGCCGCCGGCAAGGGTGGGTTGAAATGCTGACATGGGGGGCCTCGTTGAATAAGTTGGCGTTTAGTGGCCTTGAAAGTCGGGCGCGCGTTTTTGCAGGAAGGCGTTGACGCCCTCGGCGTAGTCGTCCGACTGGCCGAGTTCTCGCTGCAGATCGCGTTCCAGATCGAGCTGCATGTCGAGCGTGTTGGTTGCCGAGGCGTGCAGCGCCCGTTTGATGGCGGCCAGCGCGCGGGTCGGCTGGCTGGCCAAATGGGCGGCGAGCTTTTGCGCCTGAGCGCCGAGTTCGGCGTCGTCGACGCAGCGCCAGATCAGCCCCCATTGCTCGGCCTGTTCGGCCGTGACACGATCGCCCAGCATGGCCAGGCCCATCGCGCGGGCCATGCCGATGCGCTGCGGCAGGAACCAGGTGCCCCCGGAGTCGGGCAGCAGCCCGATCTTGACGAAGGCCTGTATGAAGTTGGCGGAACTGGCGGCCAGCACGATGTCGCATGCCAGCGCCAGGTTAGCGCCCGCGCCGGCGGCCGTGCCGTTGACCGCGGCGATGACAGGTAGCGGCAGCGCGCGCAGTCGCCGCACGAGCGGATTGAAGTGCTTGTCGATCAGCGCGCCGAGGTCGGTCATGCTGCCGGGCGAGAAGTCCAGATCGGCCAGGTCCTGGCCGGCACAGAAGCCGCGCCCGGCACCCGTCAGCACGAGCGCGCGGGCGCCACTGCGTTCGACGTGGTCGAGGGCCGCCTGCAGTTGCTCATGCATCTGGCGGGTAAAGCTGTTGAGCTTGTCCGGCCGGTTGAGCGTGAGCGTGGCCACCTTGCCTTCAAGGGAAAAAAGGACGCTTTGTTCTGTCATGACATCTCCTCGGTCGCCTTGTTATGGGGGCTGTCGTATTAGATACGTTCGATGGCCAGCGCAATTCCCTGGCCGACGCCGATGCACATCGTACACAGTGCAAAGCGACCTTGGGTGCGGTGCAACTGGTACATCGCGGTGCTCACCAGACGCGCGCCTGATGCGCCCAGCGGGTGGCCAAGAGCGATTGCGCCACCGTTCGGATTGACGCGGGGGTCGTCGTCCGCTACGCCGAGCATGCGCAGCACTGCCAGGCCCTGGCTGGCAAATGCCTCGTTGAGTTCGATGACGTCGAACTGGTCGAGGGTCATGTTCAGTTGCCCGAGGAGTTTCTGCGTGGCGGGCGCCGGGCCAATGCCCATGATGCGCGGGGCGACGCCGGCAGTGGCCATGCCGAGCACCCGGGCGCGCGGGGTCAGGCCGTGCGTTTTGACAGCGGCTTCGCCGGCCAGCAGGACCGCGCAGGCGCCGTCATTGACGCCGGAGGCGTTGCCCGCCGTGACCGAGCCGTCGGGCCGCACGATGGGCTTAAGTTTGGACAGGGCATCGAGACTGGTGGCGCGGGGGTGTTCATCGCGCGAGACAATCAGTGGATCGCCTTTTTTCTGCGCGATCGAGACGGGGGTGATTTCCTGCGCGAGCGTGCCGTCGGCCTGGGCGCGTGCGGCGCGCTCCTGGCTGCGCAAGGCGAATTTGTCCTGGTCTTCGCGGCTGATTTTGAAGTCGACCGCAACGTTCTCGGCGGTTTCGGGCATCGAATCCACGCCGTACTGCGCTCGCATCAACGGGTTGATGAAGCGCCAGCCGATGGTGGTATCGAAGATGTCTGCGCTGCGAGCGAACGCGCTGGTGGCTTTTCCCATGACGAAGGGCGCGCGGGTCATGCTTTCGACGCCGCCGGCGAGCATCAGCCCGGCTTCGCCTGCTTTGATGGCGCGCGCGGCCGTGCCGATCGCGTCCATGCCGGAGCCGCACAGTCGGTTGAGCGTCGCACCGGGCACGTCGATCGGCAGTTCGGCCAGTAGGGCCGCCATGCGTGCGACGTTGCGGTTATCTTCCCCGGCCTGGTTGGCGCAACCGTAGATGACATCGTCGATGGCGCGCCAGTCGACTTGCGGATTGCGTGCCATCAACGCGCGCAGGGCGATGGCGCCGAGGTCGTCGGCACGCACGTCCTTGAGCACGCCGCCGTAACGGCCGATGGGGGTGCGAATGGCGTCACAGATGAAAGCTTCGGTCATGTCTGTTGTCTCGTTGCTTGGGATGCCGCCCTGGCGCGGGGCGGCATGCGTTTCATTGAACTACGCGGTGCGATGCTCAGGCGGTCGGCGTGTCGGCCGTCGAGCGGGCCGGCACGTGGTGGCGGCTCTGCACGACGCGGAAGCGGTTCGCGACGAAGGCGGCGTCGGTCAGACTGGCGTTGGCCGCCGGATTGCCGCCGGTACCGTGAAAGTCGGAGAACGCGGCGGATTGGTTGACGAATACGCCGCCGGTCAGATTCAGGGAAAGCGCGACGTTGCCTTGCACAGATGCCTCATGCGCGGCGTCGGCGACTTGGGCGTCGGTGGTGTAGGCCGCGAGAGTGAGCGCGCCATGCGCGGCGGCGATACGGCCGGCGAGTGGCATCGATTGCTGCGTGCCGTCGGTCGCGATTACGAAGGCGATTGGACCGAACCATTCGCGCGTGAAGATCGCTTCGTCATTGTTGGCATCGAGCTGCAGCAACAGCGGAGTGCGGACGCGCGCGTCGGGATAGGCCGGGTGAACCAGGGTTTGGCTGTCGAGCAAGACCGGTTTGCCCAGCGCACGGGCTTCGTCGATGCGGGCGGCGATGCCTTCATTTTGGATCGCTCCAAGGATTTCGACTGCCTTGACCGGATCGCTGCACAGCTTTTGCAAGCTCGTGGCGATCGCTTGCGAGACTTCGTCGAACGACACGGTGCCCTCCGGCGTGCGGACACCGCTGCGCGGAACGTAAATATTCTGCGGTGCGGTGCACATCTGGCTGGCATAAAGGGCGAGCGAAAAGGCAATGTTGCGGGCCATGCCCTTGAGGTCGTCGGTCGAATCAATGACGATCTGGTTGACGCCGGCTTTTTCAGTGAAGACGTGGGCCTGGTGGGCATTGCGCTCGAGCCAGTCGCCGTTCGCGGTGCTGCCGGTGAAGTCGATCAGGCGAACCTCGGGGTGCAGCGCGAGTTTCTGCACAATGTCACCGTCATTCGGATTGGTGGCGGCGAGCATCACGACATTGGGGTCGAAACCAGCTTCAGTCAGGACTTCGCGCGCGATCTTGACGGTGATTGCGAGCGGCAGGATGGCGCCAGGGTGGGGCTTGACGATCACCGCGTTACCGGTGGCCAGGCTCGCGAACAGTCCCGGGTAACCATTCCACGTCGGGAATGTGCAGCAGCCCAACACCAAAGCAATGCCGCGCGGCACGATGGTGTAGCGCTTTTCCATGGCGAGCGGCGGATTCTTGCCTTGCGGCTTTTCCCAATAGGCCGTGGCAGGAATACGGCGCAACTCGTTCCAGGCATAGGCCACGGCTTCGAGGCCTCGGTCTTGAGCGTGCGGGCCGCCGGCCTGGAATGCCATCATGAAGGCTTGACCGGTGGTATGCATGACGCTGTGCGCAATTTCGAAGCTATGTGCATTCAGGCGCGCCAGTATTTCCAGCGAGACGCCGGCCCAAGTATCGGGCGAGGCGTGCGACCAGGCTTTACGCGCCTGATTTGCAGCGGCCAGCAGCGTCTCGGGGGTGAAGCCGGGGTATTGGATATCTAACGCGATGCCATAGGGGGAAGCTTCCTGTCCGACTTGACCGACCCCAGGCTGGTCGAGTGAGAAGGTCTTGCCTAAATGGGCTTTGAACGCCGCTTCGCCGTCCGCCGCCGCAGTTTCGCCGTAGGCGCGCGGGCTTGGCATTTCCGGGTAGGCGCTCCAGTAACCGCGTTGTTGGGCGGTTTGGAGAGCCTGTTCGAGCGTGCTTTGATGCTTCGCGAAAAGGGGATGCGTCATGGTGAGCGGGCGCTAAAAGAGATCAAAAGGGAAGGCGGCGGTTATTAATTGACCGACCGGTTGGTTTGTTAATATAACACCAATTTCGAAGGGGTGGTAGCGTCAGCCGGCAAAGCCTGGTGTATGCGATGGTTGTCGATCGGTGTCACACTCTCGTACTGTGGTCGATGTGATCATCGAGTCTCGGTGAATGCGCATTCGGCCGAGAGTTTTATCGGCTTATCGAGAAAAAGGAGGAGTTGCTGTGGGATATGAAAACATCTTGGTGGAAACGCGTGGCCGGATTGGTCTGGTAACCTTGAATCGCCCCAAGGCGTTGAATGCCTTGAACGATGCGCTGATGGATGAGCTTGGCGCGGCGCTGAGCGCATTCGATGCCGACGACGGCATTGGCTGCATTGTCCTGACGGGCAGCGAAAAGGCGTTTGCCGCTGGCGCCGATATCGGCATGATGGCCCAGTACACCTATATGGACGTGTTCAAGGGCGAGTACATCACGCGCAACTGGGAGGCGGTTCGGCGTATTCGCAAGCCGGTGATTGCAGCTGTGGCAGGGTTCGCATTGGGTGGCGGTTGCGAATTGGCGATGATGTGCGACTTCATCATCGCGGCCGATAGTGCGAAATTCGGCCAGCCCGAAATCAAGTTGGGGATCATGCCGGGTGCTGGCGGCACGCAGCGTCTGCCGCGAGCTGTCTCGAAGGCAAAGGCAATGGATATGTGTCTGACCGCGCGGTTCATGGACGCTGCGGAGGCCGAGCGAGCCGGCTTGGTGTCGCGGGTGGTGCCGGCCGACAAGCTGCTTGACGAAGCGTTGGGCGCCGCCAATGCGATAGCTGAGTATTCGTTGCCGGTCGTGATGATGGTGAAGGAATCGGTGAATCGGGCTTATGAAACGACGTTGGCCGAGGGTGTCCATTACGAGCGCCGAATGTTTCATTCGCTGTTTGCCACCGAAGATCAAAAAGAGGGCATGGCCGCATTTCTGGAAAAGCGCAAACCCGCTTTCAAGCATCGCTAAAGAATTTTAAAAAAATATCTTGCCAATGGGCGAGGGGGTGGACTAATATCTCGCTTCTTCGCGAAAACGAGGTTGCTGGCAAGGGGCCGAGGCGGACGTGAAGAGTGTTGATGGGATTGGCTGTGCGAGGAGTTGGGCGCGGCGCTGGCGAGAAAAAGTTAGCAAAAACCTGTTGACAGAAGCGAGTGTGAAGTAGATAATCTCGCTTCTCTGCTGCAAACGCA
Organism: Pandoraea sp.; assembly: GCF_004297875.1. Classification (GTDB taxonomy): domain Bacteria; phylum Pseudomonadota; class Gammaproteobacteria; order Burkholderiales; family Burkholderiaceae; genus Pandoraea. The sequence goes on from NZ_SCSK01000008.1 coordinate 131,524, forward strand.
GCGACGCAAAAAACGAAGTGAAGTTAGCGAGTTTTGAGCGGACGATCTTTAACAATTGAACAGCCGATAA
>NZ_SCSK01000009.1 GCF_004297875.1 Pandoraea sp.
TAGATCGAACCCGGAGTTCATCCAAAAACGTTCACTTTCATCGGCATGCGAGGCGAGACCTCCCGGACAGAGGGCGCTTCGCTCTGATGGCGGTCGATTTTCGGTGTCCACTTCGCAAGTTGGTCGCCCATCATATCGAGCCGGGTGGCCTACTCTGGGACGACCGGTCGAAATTTGGCGAGTTCCGGCCCTTTTGTCTCTGGCACGCTGGCTGGCGCCGCTGCCTAGCGGCATCCCGTCTGATAATGATCGGCGCTTTGCGACCCACGACTGCCGGTCGTCGTTGTGTAGTTGCGATGACCGCTCCCACGATAAAACGGCCTTTCCTTAAAGCACATCGCAAAGCGAACCGCCGTTCGCCAACTGAACGCTAACATCTACTTACCTGCACACCTGATAAGCGCAGTTATCAGATGTGCACGTTTGAATCTTTCGTGACGCGTGCGTTTTGACTCTTGCAACTTGAATCCGCCGCCTCCACATGCTCACGCGCACGCGCCGGGTTCCTTCGTATGGGCAAGCCTGGCAAAAACAATGACCTCTGGGAGCCCTTCCAATGAGCACTATTAGCTTTAACAAATCAATGCAAATCACGATGCGCACGTACCTGTCGATGAACTACCTGACCAGTGCGGCGTTGCTGGCGAAGAAAGCCTGTACCCTTGAAGCAGGTCGTACCATCAAGGACAACATCCCCCGCGCAGAGCGCGACGAGCATTTCGCGTTTGTGGCCGGCGCCATCACGATGAGCGCGGCGGCCGTCGAAGCTTTCGTGAACGAACTGTTCGCCGAATGCCGTGACCAGGGGGCGAAGAACCAGCTGGGCATCGCCGCGGACAAGGCGGCGCTGGTCGCCCGTGTCTGGACCGATGTGCCCAAAGTCGAGCGGGAATCGGTGCTGGAGAAATACGACCTGGCGCTGCGCCTGCTGGACCTGCCTGCCCTTGACCGGAAGGGGGCGCCGTACAAGGCCGTCGACTCGCTGCTCGCGCTGCGCAACAGCCTGATGCACTACAAACTGGTGACGCAGGAGGCAGGCAAGGAGCCTAGCGAACAGAAGGCGGGCGATTTCGAGAAGAAGCTGCAGGCCTACTTTGCTGACAATCGGCTGACCGGCACGGGCAACCCTTACTTCCCGGACCGCGTGATGGGCCACGGCGCGGCTGAATGGAGTGTGAAGTCTGCTGTGGCGTTCCTGGATGGGTACTGCCAGTTGTTGTCGGCGACGCCGCCGTATGACCATCTCCGGTCGACGTTCGCGACCGGTTAAGCCGTTCCGGGTGGCGGCAGGGCAGCCGTTGGATGCAACGGCCTAGCCGGGTTCCCTCCCGGCCTCCGTGCGCGGCGATTTCTCATGCGCAACGGCGGTCGCACGGCCGCCGGCTGACGGCTACCCATGGCCTGAGGCCGCTGATGATTCTGAGTGCCCGTTGCCCCTCTTTGATCGCTCAGGCCAAATCAAGTGCACCACAGCCACTATCAAATGGGAATAACTCGACTTCCATGTGGGAGTACATTAAAATGGGAGATGCGACATTCCCATTCAGGAGTTTGCCATGTCACTCAATCACCCTACGGGTCACCGACCGGGGCGCAAGGCGGCGCCAGCGCACGCGCTGGTCAGCCATCCCGGCACTCTGCCGGCCGCCATGGACGACTTTCTGGTGCTGGATGCACCGCTCGCGCAGCGCCAACTGATCCGCGACGGGTTTGAAGCGCGCGTCATCGATCGCGTCGCCAGGGAATTGCTGCACATGCCGGTCCAGACCCTGCTCTTCAGCCTCAATCTGCCCAGCTCGACGATTCTGCGCAAGATCCAGCGCCAGGAGCGACTGTCGCCGGCGGAGTCCGATCGCGTCGCCCGCGTGCTGTACCTGCGCCGTCTGGCCACCGAGGTTTTCGAGGACGAGGCCCGGGCGATCGCCTGGATGCGCCGACCGCACGCCGAACTCGGGGGCTTGAGCCCGCTCGACGTGCTGGATTCGCAACCCGGTTACGACCGCGCGCGCGACTTGCTGCTGCGGGTGATTCACGGCGTATCGGCGTGAGACTATACCGCTTGGCGAAAGAGCGGCGCGGCCATTATCGCGCCGACGATCTCAGCGGCCACGGCGCGGCCATCGCCGGTGGCCGGTGGAATCCAAGGGGCATGCGGGTGCTGTATACCTGCAGCCATGCGTCGACCGCACTCCTCGAGGCGCTAGTACACCTGTCGGGGGATCTGCCGGCGGGTGGCTATTTCATGGTGACGCTCGAGTTGCCAGATCGCCTCTACGACACGGCGTTCGTACCGGCATTGCCGCCCAACTGGGCCGACCTGAGCAGCGACTCGACGCCGACGCGCGCGATCGGCCGGCAATGGCTCGAAGCGGGCGAGCCATTGGGAATGCGCGTGCCTTCGGCGATTTGCCCTCTGGACGAGAACCTGCTGCTCAATCCGCTGCATCCGGAGATGACGCTCGTGCGCGTCGTGAGCACCACGCCGTTCACGCTCGATCCGCGACTGTTTGGCCACGGCGCGCCCTGAGCCCCGTTGACGGCCCGCCGTCTTCGTCGAGCGGCTGGGAACAATATTCTGCAAAAGACAGGAACAAAATGATGCAACCGGGCGCCCCCCCGCTCCGCCGTCTACTCTGATAATTCCCATTATCA
>NZ_SCSK01000010.1 GCF_004297875.1 Pandoraea sp.
CCACAAGGTGTCGATCTTCTACACCGCGCCCACGGCGATCCGCTCGCTGATCAAGGCGGCGGAGTCGGACAAGAGCATCTACCCGACCCAGTACGACCTGTCGTCGCTGCGCATTCTGGGGTCGGTGGGCGAGCCGATCAATCCGGAAGCCTGGATGTGGTACTACAAGAACGTCGGCGGCGAGCGCTGCCCGATCGTCGACACGTGGTGGCAGACGGAGACCGGCGGGCACGTGATCGCACCGCTGCCGGGGGTCACGCCGCAGGTGCCGGGCTCGTGCACATTGCCGTTGCCTGGGGTGGCCGCGGCGATCGTCGACGAGACGGGGCAGGATGTACCGAACGGGCAGGGCGGCATGCTGGTGATCAAGCGGCCGTGGCCGGGGCTGTTGCGCACCATCTGGGGCGACCCGGAGCGCTTCAAGAACAGCTACTTCCCGGCGGAGCTGGGGGGCAAGATCTATCTGGCCGGCGACGGCGCGATTCGTGACCGGCAGACGGGTTACTTCACGATCATGGGTCGCATCGACGACGTGCTCAACGTCTCGGGACATCGGCTGGGCACGATGGAGATCGAGTCGGCGCTGGTGGCCAATCCACTGGTGGCCGAGGCGGCCGTGGTGGGACGCCCGGACGACACGACCGGCGAAGCGGTGGTCGCGTTCGTGGTGCTCAAGCGCACGCGTCCGACTGGCGAGGAGGCCAAGCAGATCGCCACCGGTCTGCGCAACTGGGTGGCCAAGGAGATCGGGCCGATCGCCAAGCCGCGCGACATCCGCTTCGGCGAGAACCTGCCGAAGACCCGCTCGGGCAAGATCATGCGGCGCCTGCTGCGCGTGATCGCCAAGGGCGAGGAGATCACCCAGGACACTTCCACCCTGGAGAACCCGGCCATCCTCGAGCAGCTCAAGCAGTCCCTTTGAGGCGTGGGAGTGCGTGGTCCGCACGCGCGGTCAAAAGAACGTCTGGACCACGTCGATGACCTGGTAGGCGTCGTCGAGCACGGGAATCTGCCGCCACTTGTCGAACGTCAGGCAGGGGTGCGATATGTCGAAGGCGAGCATGTCGCCCACCTGCAGGTCGTCGCCAGGGGCGATATGCAGGAATGCGTGCTGATCCATCATGCGAGTGACTTCCCAGTGCGCGGGCGCGGGCGATGGCTGTGCCTGGATGCCGGGGCGGAAGTGGCTGGCCGGGCGAGGCATGCCTGCATCGGACGCGGTATCGCGCTTGCCCAGGGCGACGATGGCCTGGTCCGGTTCCGGAATCGATTGCACGTAGGCCAAGACCTGCAATGCCGGCAACAGGCCGGCACGCATCTTGTGAGCGATCGGATTGCGAGCCTGGATTTGCGTTTGCGCGGCCTGGTAAATACCGGCGTCGTGCGTGAGATAACAACCCGGACGCAGCACGATATCGAGCGGCACGCCCGTATCGGCCCTGGAGAATTCTTCGGCGACCACGTCGTACCACGCCGAGCCCGCTCCGGAGAGGATGGCCGGCTGGCGCGCGAAGCGCCCGGCTTGCGCCAGTTCGCCGGTAATGGCGACGGCGCGCTGCAGCAGCGCACGAATCTCGCTCTCATCCGTGAGTACGCCTTCATACAATTCGACACCGGCCAGCGCCACGCAGTCGTGCCATTGCGCGAGTGCTTCGAGCACCGCGCGCAGGCCCACATCGTCGCGCACGCCGGTGCGCCCGCCGGTCACGCCGAGTTCGAGCAGGACCTGGATGGTCTGCCCGCGCGCCCGAAAAAAGCGGCCAAGATGATCGACGCCGGCGGCGGAATCGACCAGGCAGAAAAATTCGAAGGCGGGGTCTTCGAGCAGCTCGGCGATCAGCGTCATGTTCTGCTTGCCGACCAACTGATTGGCCATCAGCACGCGCCTCACGCCGTGCTGGTAAGCCGCGCGGGTCTGCGGCGCGGTGGCCAGCGTGATGCCCCAGGCGCCGCCGGCGAGTTGCCGGGCAAACAGCTTGGGCGCCATGGTGGTCTTGCCGTGCGGCGCCAGTTTGAGACCGTATTCGGAGACGAACCGCTGCATCCAGTCCAGGTTGTGGGCCAGGCGCGTCTCGTAGAGCACCGCGGCGGGCAGGCTGAGGTCTTCGCGCAGCAATTGCCATCGCAGCCCGGCAGTGTCGTCCGGACGCAAAGGCGTCTCGAGCGGCCCGAGGCCTTTGTCGACGATATCGATCATGCCGCTTTGATGGGGGGTGTCGTTCATCTCGATGGGTCGTGTTGATGCCGGTGGCGCAGCCGCAGCGATGCCGCCGTAACGCTCTATTGCCGTGCGTTGCGCCGATTATCGGGCAGCGGCAGATTGAAGTTGGTGCGAAACGGATTGATGTCGAGGCCACCGCGGCGCGTGTAGCGCGCGTAGACCGCCAGCTTGCCGGGCGCACAGGCGCGCAGGATATCCATGAAAATGCGCTCGACGCATTGCTCGTGAAAACCGGTGTGATTGCGAAACGAGATCAGGTACTTGAGCAAGCCGGCTTGGTCGATCGGCGCGCCGACGTAGCGGACCTGCACGCTGCCCCAATCCGGCTGGCCGGTCACCGGGCAGTTCGATTTGAGCAGGTTCGACACCAGCGTCTCTTCTACGGGCGCTTCGTCGTGATTGGCGCGCAGCAGGGTCGGGTCCGGCGTGTAGATGTCGGTCTCGATGTCGAGCCGGTCGAGCGACAGCCCTTCCAGCTCGGCCAGGCGCAGTTGATCGAAACGCGTGGCTTCGGTAAGCCGCACCTGTACGGCCGCACCGCACGCCTCGCTCAAGTCTTGCTGGATCAGCTGGCGCGCCGCCTCGGCATTGGCCAGGCGCGTTTGCGCGAACGACCCCAGGTAGAGCTTGAAGGACTTCGATTCGACGATGTTGGGCGAATCGGCCGGCACGATGGCGGTGAGCAGCGCGATCTGCGGCTTGCCTTTCGGGTTGAGCCACGATAACTCGTAGGCATTCCACAGGTCGGCGCCGAAGAAGGGCAGCGGCGCGGGCACGCCGATCGCCTCGCGCGCCGGCTGGCGCTCGATCGGGAACAGCAGCGCGGGATCGTATTGCTCGGTGTAATTGACGGGTTTGCCCAGCGGCGAGTGTTCAGCTTGCATGATTGGTGATTCCAATGGGCACGTGGCCGGTCGCGGTGACCTCGCGTGCCGATTCGCAATGGCGCAGTTGGTCGTCGAAGAAAAAGTCGGGTTGGAATTCGCGCAGGAAGGTGCCCTTGTCGAGTCCGCCGAGGAACATCGCCTCGTCGACTTCGATTTCCCAGGCCATCAGCGTGCGGATCGCCCGCTCGTGGGCGGGGGCCGCGCGTGCCGTGACGAGCGCCGTGCGAATGCGCATGGTCGCGGCGTCGTCGGCCAGCTTCTGCAGCCGATGCAGCGCTTCGAGCAGCGGCTTGAGCGGGCCGTGTGCGAGCGGGATATCCCGCTTTTGCACTTCGTGGCGCATGAATTCCGGCAGGCCGCGGGCCTGGTAGACCTGCTCGGCCTCGTCGGAGAACAGCACGGCGTCGCCGTCGAAAGCGATGCGGATCTCATCGGGCCGCAGTTCCGCTTGCGCGGTCGAGCGCGGGTAGACGTGCGCGGCGGGAAAGCCTGCGGCCAGCGCCTCTTGCACGTCGTCGCGATTGGCCGAGAGAAACAGGTGCGCGGCCAGCGGTTTCAGGTAGCGAAACGGCGGGCTGCCGCGCGTGAACACGCCGCGCTCGATCGCCAATTCCTGCTCCCGGCAGGAGCGGAATGCGCGCAGGCCGCTGATCGGGTCGCTGCGCGAGAGGATCACGACCTCGACGCGGTGCTCTCGCTGGGTGTTGAGCGCGAGCAGCTTGCGGATCAGCCCGAACGCGACGCCGGGCTGCGCCGGCACGTCCAGGCGTTCGCGCTGCAGTTTTTCATAGGCGGCGGGGTCGCCCTGCTCGTAGACGCGGTTCTCTTCTTCGAAGTCGAACAGCGCGCGCGAGGAGATGGCGACCACCAGCTTATCGTTGAGCGTGAATGACATGACTGCGGTTCCCGGGCGGTTGGGCCGGGCGCCGCCTGGCGCCGGGCCGCGGTGCGGGCTTCAGGCGAGAAACAGCCGGTACACCGGGTTTTCGCTTTCGTCCCAGTAAGGGTAGCCAAGCGTGTCGAGAAATTCCTGGAACACGCGCTTTTCGTCCTTCGGCACTTGAATGCCTACCAGGATATTACTGTAGTCGGCGCCCTGGTTCCGGTAGTGAAACAGACTGATGTTCCAGTTCGGATTCATCGACGAGAGGAACTTCATCAGCGCGCCGGGCCGCTCCGGAAATTCGAAGCGGTACAGCAGTTCGTCGCGCGCCAGCGGCGAATGGCCGCCGACCATGTAGCGGATGTGCTGCTTGGACAGCTCGTCGTTCGACAGGTCGACCGTGGCAAAGCCGTGACGCTGGAAGTTGGCGGCGATCTTCGCGCCCTCGTCGCGATTGTGCGTCTGGACGCCGACGAAGATATGCGCCTGGGTGGCATCGGCGATGCGATAGTTGAACTCCGTGACGTTGCGATTGCCAACCAGCTCGCAAAAGCGCTTGAAGCTGCCGCGTTCCTCGGGAATCGTCACGGCGAACACCGCTTCGCGCGCCTCGCCGACCTCGGCCCGCTCGGCGACGAAACGCAGCCGGTCGAAATTCATGTTGGCGCCGGAGGTGATCGCCACCAGCGTCTCGCCCTTGAGCTTTTCGCGTTCGGCGTAGCGCTTGGCGCCGGCCACCGACAGCGCGCCGGAAGGCTCCAGCACGCTGCGGGTGTCCTGAAAGACGTCCTTGATGGCCGCGCACAGCGCGTCGGTATCGACCAGGATCACCTCGTCGACGTGCTGCTTGCACAGCCGGTACGTTTCGGCGCCGACGTACTTGACGGCGGTGCCGTCGGCGAACAGGCCGACATCGTGCAGCTGCACGCGCTGGCCGCTGTGCATCGAGCGCGCCATGGCGTCGGAGTCCTGGGTCTGCACGCCGATGACGCGCACTTCCGGGCGCAGCGCCTTGACGTAGGCCGCCACGCCGGCGATCAGGCCGCCGCCGCCGATCGGCACGAAAATCGCGTGCAGCGGCCCGGGATGCTGGCGCAGAATTTCCATCGCGATGGTGCCCTGGCCGGCGATCACATCCGGGTCGTCGAATGGGTGCACAAAGGTCAGGCCGCGCTCCTGCTGGAGCTCGGCCGCTTTCTGATAGGCGTCGCTGTAGGAATCGCCCGCCAGCACAACCTCGACGGCCCGCCCGCCGTGGGTTTTCACCGCGTCGATCTTGACCTGCGGGGTGGTGACCGGCATCACGATCACCGCCTTGCAGCCGAGCTTGGCGGCCGACAGCGCGACCCCTTGTGCGTGATTGCCGGCCGAGGCGGTAATCACGCCGCGCGCGAGCTCGGCTTCGGGCAGGTTGGCCATCTTGTTGTAGGCGCCGCGCAGCTTGAAGGAAAACACCGTCTGGTTGTCTTCGCGCTTGAGGTAGATGCGGTTGTGCAGTCGCATCGACAGCGTGCGCGCCAGTTCGAGTTCGCTCTCGCGGGCGACGTCGTAGACCTTGGCGGTGAGAACCTTTTTCAAATAATCGAGGGCAGAGGCGGACATGGTGTCGGGCGGGCGGCGCCGAAAGCAGGAAAAAGCCTCAATGATAGAGCATCGCCGGCAACCGGGGGGCGCGCGAGAGCGGACCCATTCCGGTGAACCGAGCCGAAGCCTGGCTGGCGAGTGCCTTGGTTCAATCGCGCCGGACGCGTCGAAAATACCGACGCCGTCTTTGCCGGACATGTGTGCGCATGGTGTTCGCGTGTGCGCAAACTGTGTCGGGCATGACGTCGATCAAGACTGCCGGGCAGCATAAAACCTAGGCTTTCCCTGTATTCGCGCAGAAGCGGGAATCAATAAAGCGTCGCGGCCGTCATAGGTAAAGCCGATTGAATGAATCGGCGGGTCTTCGATGCGATCCGTTGGGAGAGTTGCATGAAAATATCCAGGCATCTAGGCGTGGCCATGACCCTGGCAGCCGTGCTCTGCAGTGCCGGGGGCGCTGCCATGGCGCGCACGCACGTCGGCGTGTTTATCGGACCGCCGATCTACAGCTACCCTTATCCGTACCCCTATTATCCGTATGCACCCGCGCCGTACTACTATGCGCCGCCAGTGATGGTGGCGCCTCCCAGCCCGCCGGTCTATATTCAGCAAGAACCGACCGATACGCAGGACCAGGGCGGCAACTGGTACTACTGCCGCTCGTCCCGTGCCTATTATCCGTATGTAAAGACGTGTCCGGAAGGTTGGCAGACCGTGCCGGCCCGCCCGCGCTAGGGCGCCGGTAACGCGGAGGAAATGTCATGAAACGATGGGTTTGCTTGACAGCAGTGGCGGCGGCCGTGCTCAGCGGCTGCACGGTGATGCCGGTGGGGCCGACCGTGCTGGCCCTGCCGGGCAACGGCAAGACGTTCGATCAATTCAGGACCGATGATGCCATCTGTCGCCAGTATGCATACCAGCAGATCGGCGGTCCGGCGGCGCAGCAGGCTGTCACCGATAGTGCAGTTGGCAGCGCCGCGCTGGGTACCGCGGTCGGCGCGCTCGCGGGCGCGGCATTCGGCGGCGGACGCGGCGCGGCGGTCGGCGCCGGGGCCGGCCTGCTGGCCGGCAGCGCGATCGGCGCCGATAGTGCGGCGGTCTCCGGCTATGGCTCGCAGCGCCGCTACGATTACGCCTACGTCCAGTGCATGTACGCCCGGGGCAACCAGGTGCCGGTGCGCGGCGGCGTGATGCAGCGCTACAATCCGCCGCCCCCGCCGGCCGATGAGCCGCCTCCGCCTCCACCGGGTACACCCCCGCCGCCGCCGCCGGGCGTCTATTGATGCCGCGCCGGCTTGCCGGACATTGCCGGATCTCCCGCCGGGGGATCCGGCTTTTTTATTGCTGCAAATCCAGGTCGGCCGGTGTGTCGATGTCGCGCACGACGCCGGGATCGTCGAGATCGACCCAGCTCACGCGGGCGCTGTCGCGCAGCAGCGCGCGCGCGCCGAGATCGCCATCGAGTTCGGCCAGCACGGCGCCGTGGGCCTGCCCGAAGGCAACCGGATGGCCTCGCTGGCCCAGGTAGCGCGGCGCGACCACAGCCTGGGGATCATCGAGCGCATCGACCACCGCGCGGATACTGGCGGGTCGGATGAACGGCATGTCGGCCAGTGCCACCAGCCATCCTTGCGCTGCGCCCAGGGCGGCGGGCGGCGCGCTGGCGAGCGAGGCCCGAACGCCTGCCGCCAGGCTGGCGCCCATGCCGCGCAAGCTCGCCTCGCTCGATACGATCTCGCAGCCGGCGGCGCGCAACTGCGCCATGAGTTCGGGGCGATCGGGCCGCACCACGGCAATCACACGCGGCAGCACGGCCAGCAATGCGTGCGCACTGGCCGCCGCGACGCTGCGTCCGGGCGCGTCGCCTGGCAGCGGTTGCAGCAACTTGTTGCGCCGGCCACTGGCGTCGAAGCGGCTGCCGATGCCGCCGGCCAGCAGAACGGCTACGGGCAGAAGGGAGTGTCGTGACATACGAGGTATTATGCGCTGCGCGCCAGGGCGCCGCCATGCGTGGCGCCCTGGCGGAACCTTGCGCCGCATCGCGGGACTTATCGCTTCGGGCTCGCCGTGCGCGCGTGGTGCCGGCACGGGGCCGGGCGCCGGAATTTCTTCACGACATGGAACATTTCATCAATTGGTTGTTCGGCGTGCTGGCACTGCCGAAGGTTGGCCTGCCAGCCGTCTTCCTGATCAGCCTGGTGTCGGCCACCCTGCTGCCGATGGGCTCGGAGCCGGCCGTGTTCGGCTACGTCAAGCTCAATCCGGAGATGCTGTGGCCCACCATCGTGGTCGCTACGCTTGGCAATACGATCGGCGGCATGATCGACTGGTGGATGGGGTACGGCGCCAAGCTCGCCGTGGTGCGGTTGCGCGAGCGCCGGCGCCTGCACGGTGCGGGTGCCGGCGCCGCGTATCGCGCGCGCCGCAACGGCCAGCCGGCGCTCGGGGCCAAATACTTCGCCTGGATGCGGCGTTACGGGCCGGCCACGCTGCTGTTGTCATGGCTGCCGGTCATCGGCGATCCGCTTTGCACGCTGGCCGGCTGGCTGCGCCTGCCGTGGGGCGCCTGCCTGCTCTACATGGCGATCGGCAAGCTGCTGCGCTATCTCGCGGTGACCGGCTTGCTGCTGTGGGTGCCCGACAGCTTCTGGTCGGGCATCCTCGCTCCGCTGCGGGCGCTGGCCGGTTAGCGCCGGATCATGCTTTCTCCAGATCGAACGGCAGGGCGCGCAGGCGCTTGCCGGTGAGCGCGGCGATCGCGTTGGCGTAGGCGGGCGCCAAGGCCGGCAGGCCGGGCTCGCCCATGCCGGTGGGCGCTGCGGCCGACGGCACCAGATGCACGTCGATGCGAGGCATGTCCGGCATGCGCGCGACGATGTACCGGTCGAAGTTGGATTGGCCGACGATGCCGTCCTTGAGCGTGATGGCGGCCCCGGGCAGCGTGGTGCCCAGCCCCATGAGCGCGGCGCCCTGAACCTGCGCCTCCACGGTGAGCGGATTGACGGCAAAGTTGCAGCAAACGCCGGCAGTGGCGTGCAGCAGCTTCGGTTTGCCATCGACCAGCGTCGCCTCGACCACGTAAGCAACCACCGAGCCGAACGACTCGTGCACCGCGACGCCCCAGGCATGGCCCTTGGGCAGGGTTTTCGTGCCGTAGCCGGATTTGGCCACGGCGAGTTCCAGCGCGGCCAGGTGGCGCGGATGCTTGTCGCCCAGCAACGCACGCCGATAGGCGACCGGATCCTGCTTTGCGGCCTGGGCCAGTTCGTCGATCAGTGTCTCCATCACGTAGGCGGTGTGGGTGTTGCCCACCGAGCGCCACCACAGAACCGGGACATTGACTTCGGTGTTGTGCACCGATACCTGCAGCGGCAGCGCGTAAGGCGTGTTGGCGAAACCTTCGACCGAAGTGCTGTCGACGCCGTTCTTCACCGCGAATTTCTCGAAAGGCGTGCCGCTCAGGATCGATTGCCCGACGATGCGGTGGTCCCACCCGAGTACCTGGCCGTGCGCGTCCAGCCCGATTTCGGCGCGATGCAGGTACACCGGCCGGTAATAGCCGCCCTGGATGCCGTCCTCGCGGCTCCAGATCAACTTGACCGGCTCATGGCGGCCACGCGCGCGCCAGCCCTTGGCGACCTGCACGGCTTCCACGGTGTAGTCGGAGGTGGGCACCGCGCGCCGCCCGAAGCCGCCGCCGGCCATCAGCGTATGCAGCTTGACCTGCTCGGGCTTGAGCCCGAGCACGCGCGCGACCGCTTGCTGGTCGACGGTCTGGAATTGCGTGCCGGCCCAGACCTCGCAGCCATGCTCGCTCAATCGCACGGTGCAATTCAGCGGCTCCATCGGCGCGTGCGCCAGATAGGGGAAGGTGAATTCGGCGACGATTTTCCTGGGCGCCGAGGCCAGTTTCGAGAGGTCGCCGGGGCGCGCCACGGTGCCGGGATTGTTGGCCAGGCTCCGGTATTCGGCCAGCATCGCGTCGGTGTCGGCCGGCGTGAGCCCGGCGTGGCTCCATTCGATCTTGAGCGCCTCGCGCGCGGTTTTGGCCGGCCAGTAGCCGTCGGCCACCACGGCGATTGCCGTGCCGCCCCGATCGTAGGGGATTTCGAAGATTTCATGCACGCCTTTGATCGCTTTTGCGGCGCTCGCATCGAAATGCGCGACCTTGCCGCCAAAGACCGGCGGGCGCGCCAGCACGGCAACTTTCATGTCCGGCAGCTTGAAATCCATGCCATACATCGGCACGCCGGTGGACTTGGCACGTGCATCGAGTCGCGGCGTGGGCTTGCCCAGCAGGCGGAATTCGCGTGGATCCTTGAGCACGACCTCGGCAGGCACCGGCTGGCGTTGCGCGCTGGCCGCCAGCGAACCGTAGCTCGCGCGCTGGCCGTGCGGGCCGATCACCGCGCCGGATTCAGTGTGGCATTGCGCCGGCTTCACTTTCCAGCGGGCTGCGGCGGCCGATACCAGCATGGCGCGCGCGGTCGCGCCGATCTGGCGGTACTGCAGCCATGAGTGGGCCACCGAGCCCGAGCCGCCGGTCATTTGCATGCCGTAGACAGGATCCTTATAGACGTCGGCCGCCGGCGCCAGCTCGCCGCGCACGTGCTGCCAGTCGCAGTCGAGTTCTTCGGCGATCAGCATCGGCAGGGCGGTTTGCACGCCTTGCCCGAAATCGAGCCGGTTGACCTGGATGGTGACGGTCTCGTCCGGCGCGATATGGACGAAAGCGGCCGGTGCCAGGCCTTTGGAAGGTGGGCTCGTGGCTGCGGCAGCCGCGCCCTGGCTGCCGGGCAGCACGCTCAATTCGAGCAGGAAGCCGCCGGCGGCGACGGCGGAAGTCTTGAGGAACGCGCGGCGCGACGCACGGGCTGCGTCGCCGGCATGGGTCTCGGGATCGGCCGGCAGTTGAAAGCGAAATGGCTGCATGAGCGTCTCCTTGAGGTCAGGCCAGTGACGCGGCGGCGTCTTTGATGGCGGCGCGAATGCGGGCATAGGTGCCGCAGCGGCAAATATTGCCGGCCATGGCATTGTCGATGTCGGCATCGCTCGGTTTGCGGTTGCTCTTGAGCAGCGCGGTGGCGCTCATGATCTGACCGCTCTGGCAATAGCCGCATTGCGGCACGTCATGCTTGACCCAGGCGGTTTGCACGGCATGGCCGACGGGGTCTTCCCCGACGTGTTCGATGGTGGTGATGTGCTTGCCGGCGACCGCCGAGACAGGCGTCACGCACGAGCGAATCGCCTGGCCTTCGAGGTGGACCGTGCAAGCGCCGCACAGCGCCATGCCGCAGCCGAATTTGGTGCCGGTCATCGACAGGTTGTCGCGCAAGGTCCAGAGCAGTGGGGTGGCGGGATCGACATCGACCTGAACGGCCCGGCCGTTGAGTTGGAATGAGATCATGGAGCGCCTCTTGGTGGGGATGAGCGGCTTACGATACCCCAGCTCGAACGATCTTGCATGCGCCTGAGCGGCGCGCCGCATGTTGCAGTGCGATGCAGTACAATCCGAACATCCGATAAAAATTTCCCTTATCAGCCGGAAGAAAGAGTTGGGCATGCGCTTCGACCTCCGTACATTCACGTGCTGGCCGGCACGTCCCTGTCGCCGCAACCGGGCTGCCCGTGCGAGTCTGCACGGCGCTTGCGGCAACTGGCGATCTTGACTATCCAGGATGACGGCCAAGGCGCGCGCAAACGCCGCCATGGCTGCTCGCTCGAACGCAACCCGACCTGATTTCCGGCGCGTCCCGTGAGACGCTCGCCGACGGCGTTAATCCCGCCGCAACCACGAGACCGACAAGATGAATGCTCCCCAGCCCGCCTTCGATCCGCACGATGCCAAACAGGCGGTGGCCGCCATGCCGCCGCGCCTGCGTGAGATTCCGTACAACTACACGTCGTTCTCCGATCGGGAAATCGTGATTCGCCTGCTGGGCGAGCAGGCCTGGCATATCCTGGACGAGCTGCGCGCGGAACGCCGCACCGGCCGGTCTGCCCGCATGCTGTACGAGGTGCTGGGCGATATTTGGGTGGTCCGTCGCAATCCGTATCTGCAGGACGATTTGCTCGATAACCCGAAACGCCGGCGCCTGCTGATCGATGCGCTGAACCACCGTCTGAGCGAAATCGAGAAGCGGCGGCGCGCCGACGTGGCCGAGCACGACGATACTCACGGCCAGGAGCGCGCCAGCCGGGTCGAGCAGCTGACCGCTGCCGCACGCCGCGCGGTGGATGCGTTTGCCGCCGAGTTTGCCCAGATGAGCGACTTGCGCCGCCGCGCGCAGCGCGTGCTGGGACGGGTGACCGCACGTGACAACATCAAGTTCGACGGTCTGTCGCGCGTCTCGCACGTGACGGACGCGACCGACTGGCGGGTGGAATACCCGTTCGTGGTGCTCACGCCCGACAGCGAGGAGGAAATCGCCGCGCTGCTCAAGGGCTGCTTCGAGCTTGGCCTGACCGTGATTCCGCGCGGCGGCGGCACCGGCTACACCGGCGGCGCGATTCCGCTCACGCCGCTGTCGGCGGTGGTCAATACCGAGAAGCTGGAGATGCTGGGAGCGGTCGAGCTGACTTCGTTGCCCGGCGTCGAGAGCCCTGTGCCGACGATTTTCTCGGGCGCCGGCGTGGTCACCCGGCGGGTGGCCGACGCGGCCGAGCAGGCCGGCTATGTGTTCGCGGTCGATCCGACCTCGATCGACGCCTCCTGCGTGGGCGGCAACGTCGCCATGAACGCGGGCGGCAAGAAGGCCGTACTGTGGGGCACGGCGCTGGATAACCTGGCCTGGTGGCGCATGGTCGATCCGGAGGGCAATTGGCTCGAAGTCACGCGGCTGGAACACAATTGCGGAAAAATTCACGACGTGCCGGTGGCCAGGTTCGAGCTCAAGTGGTTCGACGGCAATCATGCCCCCGGCATCAAGCTGCTGCGCAGCGAAATGCTCGAGATCGCGGGGCAGCGCTTTCGCAAGGAAGGGCTCGGCAAGGATGTCACCGATAAATTCCTGGCCGGCCTGCCGGGCGTTCAGAAGGAAGGCTGCGACGGCCTGATTACCAGCGCGCGCTGGATTTTGCACAAGATGCCGGCGCATACGCGCACGGTCTGTCTCGAGTTTTTCGGCCAGGCGCGCGAAGCGATCCCGAGCATCGTCGACATCAAGAACTATATGTTCGCCCAGACGCAACAGGGCGGCGCGATTCTGGCGGGGCTTGAGCACCTCGACGAACGCTATCTGCGCGCGGTCGGATATGCGACCAAGTCAAAGCGTAATGCGTTTCCGAAGATGGTGCTGATCGGCGACATCGTCGGCGACGACGATGCTGCCGTGGCGCAGGCCGCCTCGGAGGTGGTGCGCATGGCCAACGGCAAGAGCGGCGAGGGCTTTGTCGCGGTGTCGGCCGAGGCGCGCAAGAAATTCTGGCTGGACCGCTCGCGCACGGCGGCCATCGCCAAGCATACCAACGCCTTCAAGATCAACGAGGACGTGGTGATTCCGCTCGACCGGATGGGCGAGTATACCGACGGTATCGAGCGCATCAATATCGAACTCTCGCTGAAGAACAAGCTCCAGCTGATCGACGCGCTCGAGACGTTCTTCGAGGCGGGCAATCTGCCGCTGGGCAAGAGCGACGACGCCAATGAGATTCCGTCGGCCGAGTTGCTGGAGGACCGCGTGCAACAGGCGTTGACCCTGTTGCGCGAGGTGCGCGAGCGCTGGCTGTATCTGCGCGATCATTTCGATGCGCCGCTGGCCGACGCGATTCCGCTGCTCAATCGGCACGGCATTCGCGAGTTGAACATGGTGCTCGGAGAACGCCTGAAGCGGCAGCCCGCGGCGACGCTGTTCGACATCCTGCAGGACCGCACGGTGCGCATTTCGTGGAAGAGCGAAGTGCGCGGCGAGTTGCGCAAGATTTTCAATGGCGGCGAGTTCGAGCCGATTCTGGCCGAATGCCAGGCGATTCACAAAAAGGTGCTGCACGGGCGCGTTTTCGTGGCCCTGCACATGCATGCCGGCGACGGCAACGTGCATACGAACATCCCCGTCAATTCCGACAATTACGAGATGTTGCAGGATGCGCACCGGGCCGTGGCGCGCATCATGAAGCTGGCGCGCTCGCTCGACGGCGTGATTTCCGGAGAACATGGCATCGGTATTACCAAGCTCGAATTCCTCACCGATGACGAGATTGCCGAGTTCCGCGTCTACAAGGAGCGCATCGATCCCCAAGGGCGCTTCAACAAGGGCAAGCTGCTGCATCTGCCGGAGTTGCCGGCCGATCTTCGCAATGCTTATACCCCGAGCTTCGGCTTGATGGGTTACGAATCGATCATCATGCAGCAGTCGGATATCGGCGCGATCGCCGATAGCATCAAGGATTGCCTGCGTTGCGGCAAATGCAAGCCGGTGTGCGCTACCCACGTGCCGCGCGCCAATCTGCTGTACAGCCCGCGCAACAAGATTCTGGCGACCTCGCTGCTGATCGAGGCGTTCCTCTACGAGGAGCAGACGCGGCGCGGCGTGTCGATCAAGCATTGGGAAGAATTCAACGACGTGGCAGACCACTGCACCGTGTGCCACAAGTGCGTGACGCCGTGCCCGGTGAAAATCGACTTCGGCGATGTCTCGATGAACATGCGCAACCTGTTGCGCAAGATGGGCAAGAAGAAATTCAACCCAGGCTCGGCCGCGAGCATGTTCTTTTTGAATGCGACCAATCCCGAGACGATCAACCTGACCCGCAAGGTCATGATCGAATGGGGCTACAAGGCGCAGCGTTTCGGCAATGATTTTCTGAAGAAATTCGCCCGCAAGCAGACCGAGCATCCGCCGGCCACGGTCGGCAAGCCGCCGGTGCGGGAGCAGGTGATTCACTTCGTCAACAAGAAGATGCCGGGCAACTTGCCGAAAAAGACCGCGCGCGCCTTGCTCGATATCGAAGACGACAAGATCGTGCCGATCATTCGCAATCCGAAGACCACCACGGCCGATTCGGAGGCGGTGTTCTATTTCCCGGGGTGCGGTTCGGAGCGGCTGTTCTCGCAGGTGGGTCTGGCGACGCAGGCGATGCTGTGGCACACCGGCGTGCAGACGGTGCTGCCGCCTGGCTATCTGTGCTGCGGTTATCCGCAGCGTGGCTCGGGCCAGTTCGACAAGGCCGAGAAGATCGTCACCGACAACCGGGTGCTGTTTCACCGCATGGCCAACACGCTGAACTATCTCGATATCAAGACGGTGATCGTCTCGTGCGGCACTTGCTACGATCAGCTGGCCGGCTACGAATTCGAGAAGATCTTCCCTGGTTGCCGGATTCTCGATATTCACGAGTACCTGCTCGAGAAGGACGTGCGCCTGCAAGGCGTGGAAGGGGTGCGCTATATGTACCACGATCCCTGCCATACGCCGATCAAGACGATGGACTCGATCAAGCTGGTCAATCAGTTGATGGGCGCCGAGCAAAATGGCTACCGGATTGCGAAGAATGATCGTTGCTGCGGCGAATCGGGCACGCTGGCGGTCACGCGGCCGGATATTTCGACGCAGGTGCGGTTTCGCAAGGAAGAGGAAATGCGCCGGGGCGCGGCCAAGCTGCGCGAGGGCAACGGCAGCGACGTGAAGATTCTGACGAGCTGCCCGTCGTGCCTGCAAGGGCTGTCCCGCTACAGCGAGGATGTCAACGTCGAGGCCGACTACATCGTCGTCGAAATGGCCAAGCACGTGCTCGGCGCCAGCTGGCTGGAAAACTACGTGAGTCAGGCAAACAATGGCGGCATCGAGCGCGTGCTGGTGTAGGGTTCGCGTGCAGCGGCGCCGAGCGGCGTAGGTACCCCGATGGATGCGGTGTTGACGTCGCTGATCCTGCTCGTGGCCGTCGGCCTGACGGGCGTGCTGGTCAGCTTTGTGAGGGTACCGGTGCCTTTGGTGCAGATCGCCGTTGGCGCGGCGCTCGCGTGGCCGGGTTGGGGCCTGCATGTGTCGCTCGATCCGGCCATCTTCTTCCTGCTGTTCATTCCACCGCTGCTGTTTGTCGACGGCTGGCGCATCCCCAAGCGTGAATTCTGGCGTCTGCGCGTACCGATCTTGACCATGGCACTCGGCCTGGTGCTATTTACCGTGGCCGGCGTCGGCTGGTTCATTCACTGGCTGCTTCCGGCGACGCCGCTGGCCGTGGCTTTCGCGCTGGCGGCGGTACTCTCGCCCACCGATGCCGTCGCCGTGTCGGCACTGACCGGCCGACTGACGATGCCCTCGCGCCTGATGCATTTGCTCGAGGGCGAGGCGATGATGAACGACGCATCGGGCCTGGTGGCGTTCAAGTTTGCGCTGGCCGCCGCTCTCACCGGCGTGTTTTCGTGGCGCGCGGCGACGCTCAGCTTTTTCGTGGTGGCGCTCGGCGGCCTGGCCACCGGCTGGGCGCTGACCTGGCTCTTTTCCTTTTTGCGGCGGAGATTTTTCTCGATCAACAGCGAGGAGCCCGCCACCGAGATTCTGTTGCTCCTGCTGCTGCCGTTCGCCGCGTATCTGCTGGCCGAGCATTTCGGCTTCTCCGGCATCTTGGCGGCGGTGGCCGCCGGCATGACGGTCAACTATACCGATTTTCTGACCAGTCGCAGCGCCACCCGCGTGATGGGCACGGGCGTTTGGTCGATGCAGGAATTCGTCTTTAACGGCATGATTTTCGTGCTGCTCGGGCTGCAATTGCCGGATATCGTGCGCGCCGCGGTGCAGCCGGACGGACACCTCGCGACCGTCATGCGTGTCGGGCAACTGCTGTTTTACGTTGTCGCCATCTCGCTGGCGCTGGTGGTTTTGCGCTTTTGCTGGGTCTTCGTGGCCTGGCGTGCGATCAATTTCTTCGGCCGATTCCGCAATGAGAAGCCGCTGCGAGTGAGTACGCGGATGATCAGCCTGATTTCGCTGTCCGGTGTGCGCGGCGCGGTGACGCTGGCCGCCGCGCTGTCGGTGCCGCTGACGATGCTCGACGGCAAGCCTTTTCCAGGCCGGGATCTGTTGATTTTTCTGGCTGCCGGCGTGATCCTGCTGTCGCTGCTGGGCGGCAGTGTCGGTTTGCCATGGCTGTTGCGCGGCATGCGCGCGCGGGACGAGGATCCGCTCCAGCGCGAGGCGCGCGAGGCCAGGGCGAGTGCCGCCGAGGCGGCGATTCGCGCCATCGACGAGGCGCAGGAAAAGATTGCACTGAGCGGCGACGAGGCCGACCGGGCGTTATGCGCGGAAATTGCCGCACGCGTGATGGTGCGCTACCGCGCACGCATGGAGGCAGCCGTCGGCGCCGACGAGACGCGTGCGCACGCGCGGCGTGTGGTGGATGTCGAGCGGGCGCTGCGGCGCAGCGCCTTGCAGGCCGAGCGCACCGAACTGGCGCGCTTGCGCGTCACGCATCGTATCAATGACGAGACCCTGCGCGAGATCCTGCGCGAAATCGACTATGCTGAAATTGCCCTTGGCGCGGGCCGCATCAATCCTTGACCCTGAACCTTTCCATGAAGAATTGTCCCTTTTGCCAAACTGACGGCGGCGAGCTGCTGTGGCGCGATGCCTCGCTGCGGGTGGTGCTGGCCGACGAAGCCGGTTACCCGGGATTCTGCCGGGTGATCTGGCATGCCCATGTCGCGGAGATGTCCGATCTGGGCGCCGCCGGGCAGCAACATGTGATGCAGGCGGTGTTCGCGCTCGAGCGAGCCCAGCGCAGGATTTTGGCCCCCGACAAGGTAAACCTGGCCAGTTTGGGCAATCAGGTGCCCCACGTGCACTGGCACGTAATTCCGCGTTACCGCGATGATGCGCATTTCCCGGGCTCGGTGTGGAGCACGCCCCAGCGGCAAATCGCGCCGTCGGCGCTGAGCGCGCGGCAGTCCCTGTTGCCGGCGCTGCGCGAAGCGGTCGTGGCAGAATTGCAGAACACCTTCGGCGGCACGCCGGCGTGATACCCTGTCGACCCGGTTTTTGTTGAATACTTGCGGAGCGGCGCATGAGCGGCCTTGAACGAGACACCCCCATTCCGGTTTCCCTGACCTTGCATCGCCAGTCGCGTGTGCTGGAGCTGGCCTACGAAGATGGTCACTCGTACCGACTGCCGTTCGAGCTGCTGCGAGTCTATTCGCCCTCGGCCGAAGTGCGCGGTCACGGCCCGGGGCAGGAGACGCTGCAAACCGGCAAGCGGGAGGTCGAGATCACCGCACTCGAGCCGGTGGGCAATTACGCTGTGAAGCCGGTGTTCTCGGATGGTCACGACACCGGCATCTATTCCTGGGACTACCTGTTCGACCTGTGCGTGCGGCAAGCCGCGCTGTGGCAGGCATATCTGGATAAACTGGTCGCCGCCGGCGTCGAGCGCGATGCGCCGATGACGGCCGGACGGCACTGACGCTGCGTGGCGGGGAATTTGGGAGAAGGGCATGGCACAGACGCATTTTGGATTCAAAACTGTCGACGAAACTCAGAAGGCCGAGAAAGTGGCCGGCGTGTTTCATTCGGTGGCTGCCAAGTACGACGTAATGAACGATCTGATGTCGGGCGGCCTGCATCGCGCATGGAAGGCGTTCACGATCGCCCGTGCGGCGGTGCGGCCCGGCTTCAAGGTGCTCGATATCGCCGGCGGCACCGGCGATCTGGCGCGCGCTTTTGCCAAGCGGGCCGGCCCGACCGGGGAAGTCTGGCTGACCGATATCAACGAATCGATGCTGCGGGTCGGGCGCGATCGCCTGATCGATCATGGCGTCGTGACGCCCACGTTGCTGTGCGACGCGGAGAAAATTCCGTTTCCATCGAATTATTTCGATGTCGTCACGGTGGCCTTTGGCCTGCGCAACATGACGCACAAGGACGCCGCGCTGGCTGAGATGAGACGTGTCATCAAACCGGGCGGCAAAGTCATGGTGCTCGAGTTTTCCAAGGTCTGGCAACCGCTCGAAAAGGCCTATGACACGTATTCCTTCAAGGTGTTGCCGTGGCTGGGCGAGCGTATCGCCAAGGATGCCGAAAGTTATCGCTACCTGGCCGAGTCGATTAGGATGCATCCTAATCAAGAAGCGTTGAAAGAAATGATGGAACAAGCAGGGTTGGAGCGGGTCGAATACTTCAATCTAACGGCAGGGGTGGTGGCACTGCACGTTGGGACGAAATATTGACGGCATCGCGCCAAAACGCCATCTATCGACAAGTTATGGAGAAATCGGAGTCTATGCTGCAGTTCGTGCGAAGCAAAGTTCTGCTGGGATTCGTCGCCGGTGTGTTGACCCTGGGACTGGTGGCCAATGATGCCGAAGCGCGGCGCATGGGCGGCAGCCGCAGCATCGGCAAGCAGTCGTCGACCGTGACGCAGCGTCAGCAAGCGCCACAGGCGACGCAAGCGCCGGCGCAGGCGCAGCAACCCCGTTCGGCCGCGACGCCGGCCGCGGCCGGGGCTCAGACCCAGCCCCGTAATCGCTGGCTCGGACCACTCGCCGGCATCGCCGCTGGCCTGGGCATTGCCGCGCTCCTGTCCCACTTCGGCCTGGCCGGTGCCGCGGCGCAAATGCTGGCCAACGCGATCGTGATCGCCTTGATTGCCTTCGCGGTGATTTGGCTGATTCGCCGCCTGCGTGGCAGCAAACCGGTTGAACCGGCGTACGCCGCCAACGGTGCCTATGCCAACGGGGCAAACACACAACCGGCGCTGCGCGAGGCCTCGGCGTCGCCGGCGGTGAGTCCGCTGCCCGGCGGGGCCGGCAGCCTGGCCGCAGGCCAGCCGTGGGGCGTGCCCGCGGATTTCGACACCGACGTGTTCCTGCGCCACGCGAAGGTCAATTTTGTCCGTCTGCAAGCGGCCTGGGACGCTGGCAACATGGCGGACATCCGGGAGTTCACGACGCCCGAGATGTACGCGGAAATCAAGATGGATCTCGACGAGCGTGCGCCTGGAGTCAATCGCACCGACGTCGTCAAGCTCGACGCCGAGCTGCTTGGCATCGACGAGGCCGGTGCGGAGCATATGGCCAGCGTGCGCTTTTCCGGCCTTCTGCGGGAGAGCGAGGGGGCGCCGGCGGAGCCGTTCAACGAGGTCTGGAATCTCACCAAGCCCATTGCGGGCGGCGGTGGCTGGCTCTTGGCCGGTATCCAGCAATTGAACTGACGGTGCCTCGCATGTTCGCGTGAGCGAATCCGCCGTCGAATCGGCTTACCTGCCGTACAATGAGAGCCCGCGCCCAGCGCGGGCTTTCTTATTCCTGCCAGTATTCCCATGACCGTTGCCGCCAAACCTGCCGCCAGGCCATTTGCTGCTGCCATAAATCACCTGCTCGCGCGTGAATCGTGGGCGCGCGAACGGCTAAGCCAGCATGCCGGCCACACCGCCCAGTTGACTGTCACGCCAATCACCTTGCACCTGCAAGTCACGGAGGACGGCTATGTTCGGGCTCAGGACGAGGTGCCGGCACAGTCCGCGAGCAATGTGCGCATCGAAGTGCCGCTCTCCGCACTGAGTGACTTTGCCGCGGGCGGCCAAGCCGCCGTCATGAAGCATGTGAAAATCGAGGGCGACGCGGAGTTTGCCAACACCATTTCCTATTTGGCGCAGCATTTGCGCTGGGAAGTGGCGGAGGATCTGAGTCGGCTGATCGGCGACACCGCTGCCCATCGCTTGACCGAGACCGCACGCGCCGCGGCCGACCATGCCAAACGCACCGGCAGGACCGCTGTGGAGTCGCTGGTCGACTACCTGGTCGAGGAGAACCCTCAATTGGTGCGACGCCCCGAATTGGATGAGTTTTCCGCGCAGGTCACGCGCATGCGTGACGATCTTGCTCGCCTTGAAAAGCGCCTCGAGCGACTGAATCGCGAGATGCCTGCACGGGCATCGTCCCGTTCGTCCCGACCCGACGAGGAGCAATAAGAACGATGCGCATTTTCCGTGTCGCCAAAATCGGGCTGACGATATTTCGCTATGGGCTGGACGAGGTCGCCTTGTCAGGCGTGCGTCATCGCGGCATACGCCTGCTGGTCAAACTAGGCACTTTTGGCCGCAAGCTCGATGCCCCACGCGGCGAGCGCCTGCGCCTGGCGCTCGAGAGTCTGGGGCCGATTTTCGTCAAATTCGGACAAGTGCTCTCCACCCGCCGGGATCTGCTGCCGGCCGATATCGCGGCCGAACTGGCCCGACTTCAGGATCAGGTCCCGCCATTCGACTCCGACACCGCGGTGCGGCTCATCGAGAAATCGCTGGGCGGGCCCCTGGAGGACACATTCGACGAATTCGAGCGAGTTCCGGTGGCCAGCGCATCGATCGCCCAAGTGCACTTTGCGCGCCTCAAAGTGGGGTCGCACGCCGGCAAGGCGGTCGCGATCAAAGTCTTGCGCCCGGGCATGCTGTCGGTGATCGACAGCGATCTGGCGCTGATGCGCGATGTCGCTGGCTGGATCGAGCGGCTGTGGGCCGACGGCAAGCGCCTCAAACCGCGCGAGGTGGTCGCGGAATTCGACAAATACCTGCACGACGAACTCGATTTGATGCGAGAGGCGGCCAACGCGGCCCAGTTGCGTCGTAATTTCGCCGACTCGGACCTGCTGTTGGTGCCCGAGATGTACTGGGAATACAGTTCCAGCAACGTACTGGTGATGGAGCGCATGCACGGCGTGCCGATCAGTCAGGTCGAGGTGCTGCGTGAAGCCGGCGTCGATCTGAAAAAACTCGCTGAAGAGGGCGTGGAGATATTCTTCACGCAGTTCCTGCGCGACGGATTTTTCCATGCCGACATGCATCCGGGCAACATTCTCGTGAGCATCGATCCGGCCACTTTCGGCCGCTACATCGCGCTCGACTGCGGCATCGTCGGGGCATTGTCCGAGTTCGACAAAAACTACCTGTCGCAAAATTTCCTGGCATTCTTCCGGCGCGATTATCACCGGGTCGCCGCGTTGCACCTTGAATCGGGCTGGGTGCCGCCCGACACCCGCGTCGAAGAGCTGGAGGGGGCGATTCGGGCCGTGTGCGAACCTTACTTCGATCGCCCGCTCAAGGAAATTTCGCTCGGGATGGTATTGATGCGATTGTTCCAGACATCGCGCCGATTTCACGTCGAGATTCAGCCGCAACTGGTGCTGCTGCAAAAGACGCTGCTCAATATCGAAGGACTCGGGCGACAGCTCGACCCCGATCTCGATCTCTGGAAAACCGCCAAGCCGTATCTCGAGCGGTGGATGAGCGAGCAGCTCGGCCTGCGGGGGTGGCTGGACCGCCTGAAGGCCGAGATTCCGCAATGGAGCAAGACGCTGCCGCAGTTGCCGCGCCTGGTGCACCAGGCGCTCTCGACTCACACGACGCCGCCCAGCGACGCGCTGCTGCGTGCGCTGCTGGAGGAGCAGCGCCGCACCAATCGCTTGATCAACAGCACCTTGTTCCTGCTGGGCGGCGTCGCCGTCGGCGTGATCCTGACCTTCCTGTGGATGTCCCTGGCATGAGCGACAAACCGCAATTCGCCAATCGTGATCCGGGCGATCCTGCTTTTTGGGACGAGCGCTTCGAGCACGCCTTCATGCCCTGGGACGCCGGCGGCGTGCCGCGGGCGGTGCGCGACTTCGTCAACGCCGAGCCGGCCCCGCTGGCGACGCTGATTCCCGGCTGCGGCGCCGCGCACGAGGTCGGCTGGTTGGCCGAGCATGGCTGGCCGGTCAGCGCGATCGATTTCTCCGCTGCGGCGGTGGCGGCTGCGCGAGCCGGCCTTGGCCCCTATGGCTCGCATGTGCGGCAAGCCGATTTTTTTACTTTCGAGCCGGCAGAGCCCGTAGATTGGGTGTACGAGCGGGCGTTTCTGTGCGCGTTGCCGCCGCACCTGCGCGCGGCATACGCGCAGCGCGTCGGCGAACTGCTCCCGGCCGGGGGGCGATTGGCGGGCTTTTTCTTTCTCGGCGAGACGCCCGGCGGGCCGCCCTTCGGGATGGATCGCGCGACGTTGCTGGCCCTGTTATCGCCGGCGTTCTCACTCGTGCAGGAAACGCCGGTCGACGACTCATTACCGGTTTTCGCCGGGCGGGAGCGATGGATGGTTTGGCGGCGCCGCTAACGAGCACGGGCCGTTCATGCACGCCTGCGCGAATCTTGCCGCGGGTTCGCGAGACGATCCCCGAAAAGCCAAACAAGGGGTTATAATTCAAGGCTTTGGTGCGACACGCACGCTCGTGTCCGGTGGCGTCCTGTGAACGCATGAGTGGCAAACTGGTCCTGGGCGACCAGCATGAAGTGGTGAGGCGAAGTCCGGAGTAGGTGGGCCGGATGTCGCCAATGGCGAAACCCGGTAAATAGTTATGCCGGGCAGCGCATTGCAATGGTCTGATTACCGTCAGGCTCCGCCGAGTTAGCGGTCTTTTTTCCGCTGACAAAGCGGAATAGAGGTTTGCAATTCCCACACCTTTGGTGAGGGAGTTACTTTGAGGATACGAGCGAAAGCTCGGTGTGTCATTGTTCGGCCCCATCAGTAGTTGGGGTGGAGGTAGAGAACCTGCTGTACGACTAGCAGTAGCCTAGGAAGACATGCGTCACTGGTAACGGTGGGGTGTGAAGCTCTTCTGACAATAGGTCCCCATATGTTTTGGCGGATGACAATCGTGAGGTTTTCATTCGGATACTCCTAGCAGCAAAGGGGTTGAGAGCCTAGGCTGGCTGACATGGTTAATGGAAGTGAACTGCTGATAAACCTCGTAAGAATTGATGTGCCAAAGCTGCTGATAGGCACTAACCAAAATGGTATGTGGTCGGATAACTCGCTCAAAGCTCGAGTTACGTCGTCGTTAGACCACCGGGGAAGAGGCGGAACCTAAATCAGTCGTGTGACATGCCGGGAACGTGGTAAGCCCGTATAGCTGCCTGTCGTGATTGGATAGGCAGGTGAACCGTAAGGGACACTGTTGGCTGTGCGGGTATGGGAGGACGGAAAAAGCGAAGGTCGGACTGTAATGGTTCGAATAGGGATTGAGACATTATCTCGTGCGAAAGCAGGCAGACTTCCGTCTGGTCTACCGTCGCAAGATGGCTGACTGACCCTTGAAACTTGGCATGCTTCGGGCGCTCGCGTCCGAGGCATTTGAAATTTCCCCAGCGGGGGGCGTATCGCTCCCCGGCTGGGGAAGATGCGTCTTCTGTCTGGGGATTTCTTTTTCCAGATAAGGAGAGCAGCATGGGAGTATTTGTCCAAAAGGACAGATCTGCGCTTTCCCACGCGCCGGATGACTGGCATGCCATCGATTGGCGGCGAGTTGAACGGAATGTGAGGGGAATGCAGATTCGAATTGCGAAGGCGACGCGGGAAGGCAACTGGCGCAGGGTGAAGGCCCTGCAAAGGATGTTGACTCGCACGTTGTCCGCAAAGTTGTATGCGGTACGACGGGTTACCCAAAACACTGGCGCGCGAACGGCTGGAGTCGATCGCGAACTGTGGGAGACGCCTGAGCGCCGGCTGGCAGCAGTCGGCGGGTTGAAGCGGCGCGGATATCGACCTCTGCCGTTGAGGAGGGTCTTTATCCCGAAGGCGAACGGGAAGGAGCGCCCTTTGGGCATTCCGACCATGCGGGATCGAGCTATGCAAGCTCTCTACCTGCTAGCCCTGGAGCCTGTGGCAGAGTCAACGAGCGACCCGAATTCTTATGGATTCAGGATCAACCGCTCGACGGCTGACGCCATGTCCCAGCTATTCCTCAGCATGTCCAAAAGAACCTCGGTTCAATGGCTGCTGGAGGCGGATATCAAGGGATGCTTTGACCACATCAATCACAACTGGCTGGAGCGCAATGTCCCAATGGACAGAGTAATCCTGCGAAAGTGGTTGAAAGCTGGCCTGGTTTATAAAGGGCAGCTTCAGGCGACTGAGGCCGGTACGCCGCAGGGAGGCATTATCTCCCCGACGCTGGCAAACATAACGCTGAACGGGCTGGAGCGGGAACTGGGTGAATACCTGGGGTCTGCGAAAGCGAAGAAGCTGAAAGTACATGTGGTGCGATACGCGGATGATTTCGTCATCACCGGTGCCTCGAAAGAGGCGCTGGAAGGGGAAATCAAGCCTTGGGTAGAAGCCTTCCTTGCGGTCCGAGGGTTGCAGCTGTCCGAGGCGAAAACGCGAGTTGTCCATATCAATGACGGCTTCGACTTTCTAGGGTGGAATTTTCGGAAATACTCGGGAAAACTGCTCATTAAACCGAGCAAGAAGAACGCGCAGGCGTTTTATCGCAAGGTTGCGGAAACGATCAGCGGTAATAAAACGGTGAGGCAAGAGGATCTGATTCGATTGCTAAATCCGATGCTACGGGGCTGGGCGCAATATCACAGTCCCGTCGTAGCCAAGCAGGCGTATAGCCGTATGGAGTATCTGATCTTCCAGAGACTCTGGCGGTGGGCGAAGAGGCGGCATCCGAACAAGAACGCCGACTGGGTGAAGAAGAAGTACTTTCACACAGTGGGTGAGCGGAATTGGGTGTTTGCTGCTCCTGTTGTACGGAAAGACGGCAGTAAAGGGATGCTTGAGCTGTACCAAGTAAGTGGCACAGCAATTAAGCGACACAAGAAGGTGAAAGGGGAGTTCAATCCCTTCGATCCGACGATGGAGCAATACGGCGAGCAGTTGCGTCAAGAACGCGCGGAGTTTTCTATGCGTCACCGACAGCAATGGGTTTCGTTGTTTAAGTCACAAGGCGGGTTATGCGCGCACTGTGGCTGCGCCCTAACGGCAGAGACTGGCTGGCACGATCATCATCTGGTGTATCGGATGTATGGCGGGTCAGATGCTCTCTCGAATAGGGTTCTGCTTCACCCTGACTGTCATCGACAAGTACACGCTAGTAATTTGGACGTAACGAAGCCGGTTTCATCAATGCATTGATGAGGCTTTGAACGGTAATTGTTAAGTAGACTTGAGCCGTATGCGGGGAAACTCGCACGTACGGTTCTTAGGGGGCCCCAATTCCGAGAGGAAGAGGGGCTACCCTACCGTGATTTTCCAACTGGAAAGAGCCATGCCTATTTATGCCTATCGTTGCGAATCTTGCGGTTTCGCCAAAGATGTTCTGCAAAAAATGAGCGACGCTCCATTGACGGAGTGTCCCGAATGCGGTCGTCCGACCTTTAAGAAGCAGCTCACCGCGGCTGGTTTTCAGCTCAAGGGCTCGGGATGGTACGCAACCGATTTCAAGGGTGGGGGCAGCAAATCGCCCGCTGCCGATTCCGCCACCAAAAGCGATTCGACGTCGGCCAGCGCCAGCGACAGCGCCGGCAAATCCGGCGGCGATGCTGGTGGCGGATGCGGCGGTTCCTGCGCATGCCATTGATGCCGCGTCGCACTGTTTTCGCCGCTTAAACGGGTTTTGCCATGTCCATCAAGAAAACCGCGCTGAAAACCTACTTCCTGACCGGCTTGCTGGTGCTGGTGCCCCTGGCCATCACCCTGTGGGTGCTCGGGCTGATCATCGGCACCATGGACCAGACCCTGCTGCTGTTGCCGCAGGGCTGGCAGCCCGAGCGGCTGGTCGGCATGCATATCCCCGGACTTGGCGCGATCCTGACACTGGCATTCATTTTGGTCGTCGGGCTGCTGGCCCACAATTTCATCGGTCAGAAGCTGGTGCAATGGTGGGAGGCGATCCTGCGGCGCATTCCCGTGGTCGGCTCGCTTTACGGCAGCGTCAAACAGGTCTCCGATACGCTACTCTCAAGCAACGGAAACGCATTTCGCAAAGCCCTGCTGGTACAGTATCCGCGCGCGGGCTCCTGGACCATCGCGTTCCTGACCGGCGTGCCCGGTGGCGACGTTGTCAATCATCTGCAGGGCGATTACGTGAGCGTGTATGTGCCGACCACACCGAATCCGACGTCGGGTTTTTTCCTGATGCTGCCGCGAGCCGATGTGATCGAGCTGGACATGAGCGTGGATGCGGCGCTCGAATATATTGTGTCGATGGGGGTGGTTGCCCCCCTGCACAACCCGCGTCACCGGCCCGGCCCGCCCATGTAGCGGTCGTCGGGCGTGCTGTGATGCTTTGATTTTTAAGAACGGAATACCAACATGTCGATGCGAACTTCTTACTGTGGTCTGGTGACCGAGCAGCAGCTCGGTCAAACCGTCAAATTGTGCGGCTGGGTACAGCGCCGCCGCGATCACGGTGGGGTCATTTTCATTGATTTGCGCGACCGCGAAGGTCTGGTGCAGATCGTTTGCGACCCGGATCGCCCGGAGATGTTCAAGGCGGCCGAAAGCGTGCGCAACGAGTTCTGCCTGCAGATCGTCGGTCTGGTGCGCGCTCGGCCTACCGGCACCGAGAATGCCAATCTGACCAGCGGCAAGATCGAGGTGCTCTGCCATGAGCTCAACGTGCTCAACGCGTCGGTGACGCCGCCGTTCCAGCTCGACGACGAGAACCTGTCGGAAACGACCCGCCTCACGCATCGCGTACTCGATCTGCGGCGCCCGCAAATGCAGTACAACCTGCGCCTGCGCTACAAGGTAGCGATGGAAGCGCGCCGATACCTCGACGAGCAGGGCTTCATCGACATCGAAACGCCGATGCTCACCAAGAGCACGCCGGAAGGCGCTCGCGATTACCTGGTGCCGTCGCGCGTCAATCCCGGTCATTTCTTCGCGCTGCCGCAATCGCCGCAGCTGTTCAAGCAGCTGTTGATGGTGGCGGGGTTCGATCGCTATTACCAGGTGACCAAGTGTTTCCGCGACGAAGACCTGCGTGCCGATCGCCAGCCTGAATTCACCCAGATCGATTGCGAAACGGCGTTCCTGGACGAACAGGAAATTCGCGATCTGTTCGAAAACATGATTCGACGCGTATTCAAGAACACCATCGATGTCGAACTCGCGGCGCAGTTCCCGGTGATGCAGCACAGCGAAGCCATGCGCCGGTATGGCTCGGACAAGCCCGACTTGCGCGTCAAGCTGGAATTCACCGAGCTGACCGACGTGATGGCTGACGTCGACTTCAAGGTGTTTTCGACGCCCGCGACCACCGAGGGCGGACGCGTGGTCGCGCTGCGCGTGCCGCACGGCGCCGAGTTGTCGCGCAGCGAGATCGACAGCTATACCGAATTCGTGAAGATCTATGGCGCCAAGGGGTTGGCGTGGATCAAGGTCAACGACGTCAGCAAGGGGCGCGACGGCCTGCAAAGCCCGATCGTCAAGAATCTGCATGACGCCGCGATCTCGGCAATTCTGGAGCGTACCGGCGCGCAGGGCGGCGACATAATTTTCTTCGGCGCCGACAAGGCCAAGATCGTAAACGATGCGATCGGCGCGTTGCGTCTCAAGGTCGGGCACTCCGAATTCGGCCGCAGCAATGGCCTGTTCGAAGCGGGCTGGCAACCGCTGTGGGTTGTCGATTTTCCGATGTTCGAATACGACGAGGAAGATGCTCGCTGGGTGGCGAGTCACCATCCGTTCACCAGCCCGAAAGACGAGCATATCGCCTACCTGGAGACAGATCCCGGCAAGTGCCTGGCCAAGGCCTACGATATGGTGCTCAACGGCTGGGAAATCGGCGGCGGGTCGGTGCGGATCTTCCAGGAGGCCGTGCAAAGCCAGGTCTTCCGTGCGCTCAAGATCAGCGACGAAGAAGCCCGTGCGAAATTCGGCTTTTTGCTCGATGCGCTGCAATATGGCGCGCCGCCGCATGGTGGTATCGCCTTCGGCCTCGATCGCATCGTGACCATGATGGCCGGCGCCGATTCGATTCGTGACGTCATTGCGTTCCCGAAGACCCAGCGTGCTCAATGCCTGCTCACGCAGGCACCCTCGCCGGTCGATGAGCGGCAATTGCGCGAGCTGCACATTCGTCTGCGGCAAGCCGAGGCGCCCAAGGTCTGAGGCGAGCTTTCTGTGGTCAACGCGCCCCAGCCCAGGCTGGGGCGTTTGTTTTTTGAGCATTGCGCCAGGGGCTTTTACAATGGAGTCTGTTCTCCGACAGTTGGCACAGCATGAAACCGTTCAAAATTCCCGAATCCGTGCTGGTGGTCATCTACACGCCCGCGCTTGACGTGCTGATCCTGGAGCGGGTCGAGCCCACCGGCTTCTGGCAGTCCGTCAC
The DNA here is from genome assembly GCF_004297875.1 of Pandoraea sp. Classification (GTDB taxonomy): domain Bacteria; phylum Pseudomonadota; class Gammaproteobacteria; order Burkholderiales; family Burkholderiaceae; genus Pandoraea. The sequence continues at coordinate 28,648 of NZ_SCSK01000010.1, forward strand.
GGGCAGCAAGGATGCGCAGGACGAGCCGTTGCACGAGACCGCGGCACGCGAGGTACGGGAGGAAACCGGCATCGTCGTTGGCAGCGCCGCCGTGCCGGGCGAGAATCTTTGCGACTGGCATCATACGATCGAATACAGCATCTATCCCCACTGGCGTTATCGCTATGCGCCAGGTGTCACGCGCAACACCGAGCACTGGTTCGGCCTGCAGGTGCCGGCGGGCACGGCTGTGAGCCTGTCAGCGCGCGAGCATGTCAGCTACCGGTGGATGCCCTGGCAGGAGGCTGCGGCGCAATGCTTCTCGCCGTCCAACGCCGAGGCGATCCGGCAGTTGCCGCAACGGGTCCGCTGACGCGGCCCGGGAGACGGAATGAAGACCCGACTGCATTTCAGGCAAGGCGACGAGCTGGATTTGCTGTTTCAGGGGCCGGCCTATTTTTCGGCCTTGATCGGCGCGATCGAGCAGGCCAGGCAGGAAGTCGTACTGGAGTCGTATATTTTTGCCAACGACGCCGTTGGACAACGGGTCTCGGCGGCACTGCTGCTGGCCGTGCAGCGTGGCGTGACGGTGCGAATCATCACCGACGGCATCGGTACCGGCGGCATGCCGCTATTTGCCGACTGGGCGGCCGGCGGCATCGCGCACCGTATCTACAATCCGCATCTGTTCGGCAAGCAGGGCTTCTCGCGCACCCATCGCAAGCTCGCAGTGATCGATCGCCTGTGCGGCTTCGTCGGCGGCATCAATATCATCGACGACGTCGACGCGCATGGCGCCAAACTACCCGAGGCGCGCTGGGATTTCGCCGTACGATGCCAGGGCCCGATCGTGCGCGATATCTGGCAGGCATTCGACACCCAGTGGCAGCGCCTGTCGCCTGGCGACATCGGGCCGTTCATCCGGCGGCGCCGCTATCGCCTGAAGCCGAGCGACGCGCCGATGGCGGCGTTCGCGGCGCGCGACAACATCCGAAACCGGCGCGCGATAGAGAAAGCTTATCTGATGGCCATTGGCCATGCCCGTGAGACCGTCTGGCTGGCCAATCCGTATTTCGTGCCGGGCCGGCGCGTGCGGCGTGCGCTGATCGCTGCCGCCGGGCGCGGCATCCAGGTCAACGTGCTGATCGGCCGCAAGGAATTTCCTCTGCTGGATCTTGCCGTCCCTTCGCTTTACGGCAAGCTGCTGAGGGCCGGGGTGTGCATCGCCGAGTATGACAGGACTCCGTTGCACGGCAAGGTCGCGGTGGTCGATGACTACTGGGCAACGGTCGGGTCGTCGAATCTCGACGCGTTCAGTTTGTTCCTCAATCACGAGGCCAATGTGGTGATGCTCAATCATCCGTTGGTCCCGGAGTTGCGCCAGCGCATTGCCGCGGCGTTCGAGCAGGCGCGCCGGATCGAGCCAGCCCGTTTTGCCGGGCGTGGGCTATCCCGGCGTCTGGTCAGCTGGGGCGCGTATCTGTTTTATCGCCTCAGCATGAAAATAATTACAAATGGCAAGTACGAGTAAACGACGTGATCGATATGTCGGAGACATGACCGAACTTCGATGGATTTAGAAAACGATTTCTAATAAATTGCTTGTTTGGCATACGGCCTCACACAATAATAGGACGGCCGTTCGATTTTATTTCAACGTGTGCGAGCGGTTAAAAGTTATGCGAAAAGGCGAACAAACACGGGCTGCGATCCTGAATGCCGCGCTTGAACTGGCGGGCCGCGATGGACTCGAGGGATTGACCATCGGCTTGCTGGCCGATCGCATGCAAATGAGCAAGAGCGGCGTGTTCGCGCATTTCGGATCCCGTGAGGACCTGCAGGTCGAAGTCATCCGGGAATATCACCGACGCTTCGAGGAAGAGGTGTTTTTCCCCAGCGTGATATTGCCGCGCGGCCTGCCGCGTTTGCGAGCGCTGGTGAGTCGCTGGATGGACAAGCGCATCCGGGAGGTGACGACGGGCTGCATCTACATCAGCGGGGCGGTCGAGTACGACGATCGCGCCGAGAGCGCGGTGCGCGACCAGTTGGTCGCCAGTGTGCAGGCCTGGCGGCGAGCGTTGTTGCGAGCGATTACACAGGCCAAGGAAGTCGGTCATTTGCGGCGGGACGCCGATCCGCACTTGATGCTGTTCGAGATGTACAGCCTGACGCTGGGCTTGCACCACGACGCACGGTTTTTGCGAGAGCCAGGCGCGGTCGAAATAGCCAGGATCGCGCTGGAGAAATTGATTTTGTCATATCAAAGCGGGTGAGGCTTCGGCGCCGCGCAATTGCTGGTGCGGCAGGCCGATACCGATCCCGTTGAGCGAAACAGGTAGCTTTATTTAGTTCGGAGACTGTTATGGGAAAGTACACGGCGCCGCTGCGCGATATGCAGTTCGTATTGCATGAATTGCTGAATGTCGAACAAGAGCTGAAAGCGTTGCCGGCGCATGCCGATGTCGACGCTGACACCATCAATCAGGTTCTCGAGGAAGCCGGGAAGTTTTGCAGCGAAGTCGTGTTCCCGCTGAATCAGGTCGGTGATCGTGAAGGTTGCCAATATCACGACGGCGAGGTGAAAACGCCGACCGGCTTCAAGGAGGCCTATCGCCAGTATGTGGAAGCCGGCTGGCCGGCACTGGCATGCGATCCGGCGCACGGCGGACAGGGTCTGCCGATGTTGATGAACAACGCGCTTTACGAGATGCTGAATTCGGCGAACCAGGCCTGGACCATGTACCCGGGCCTGTCGCACGGCGCCTATGAATGCCTGCATGCGCATGGCACGCCCGAGCAGCAGCGTCTGTATCTGCCCAAGATCGTCTCCGGCGAATGGACCGGCACGATGTGCCTGACGGAACCCCATTGCGGAACGGACCTGGGTTTGCTCCGGACCAAGGCCGAACCGCTGGCGGACGGCTCGTATTCGATCAGCGGCACCAAGATCTTCATCTCGGCTGGCGAGCACGACATGGCCGCCAACATCATCCATCTCGTGCTGGCGCGTCTGCCCGATGCGCCGCCCGGAACCAAAGGCATTTCGCTGTTCGTGGTGCCCAAGTTCATTCCCGATGCCGACGGCAATCCGGGGGCGCGCAACGGGGTGCGGTGCGGCTCGATCGAACACAAGATGGGCATCCACGGCAACGCCACCTGCGTGATGAATCTCGATAACGCACAGGGTTGGCTGGTCGGCGAGCCGAACAAAGGCCTGAACGCGATGTTCATCATGATGAATGCCGCGCGTCTGGGCGTCGGCATGCAGGGCCTGGGGCTGACCGAGGTGGCGTATCAAAATTCGCTCGTCTATGCGAAAGAGCGCTTGCAGATGCGGTCGCTCACTGGGCCCAAGGCGACCGACAAACCTGCCGATCCGATTATCGTGCACCCGGACGTGCGGCGCATGCTGCTGACCCAGAAAGCGTATGCCGAGGGCGCGCGTGCCTTCTCTTACTGGACCGCGCTGCAAATCGACCGCGAACTCTCGCATGCCGACGAAAGTGCGCGCAAGGAAGCTGCCGACCTCGTGGCGTTGCTCACGCCGGTCATCAAGGCCTTTCTCACCGACAACGCCTTCCTTTGCACCAACCTCGGCATGCAGGTGTTCGGCGGCCACGGCTACATTGCCGAATGGGGCATGGAGCAATACGTGCGCGATGCGCGCATCAACATGATCTACGAAGGAACCAACACGATCCAGTCACTCGATCTGCTGGGCCGCAAGGTGCTCGGCGACATGGGCGCCAAGTTGAAGAAATTCGGCCAACTGGTGCAGGACTTCGTCGAGCGCGAAGGCACCAGGGAAGAGATGCAGGAGTTCGTCAATCCGCTCGCCGATCTTGGTGACAAGGTGCAGAAGCTGACGATGGAAATCGGCATGAAAGCGATGAGCAACCAGGATGAGGCGGGTGCCGCCGCGGTCGATTATATGCGTGTGGTCGGTCACCTCGTATTCGCCTATTTCTGGGCGCGCATGGCGCGCATCGCCCTCGACAAGCAGGGCGGCGGCGATACGTTCTACGCAAGCAAGCTGGCTACGGCCCGCTTCTATTTTGCCAAGTTGCTGCCCGAGACCGCCTATCACATCCGTGCGGCCCGCGCCGGCGCCAAATCGCTGATGGAACTCGACGCCGAGCTGTTTTGATCGGTGAACGTGCCGGCGCGGCACACATGCGCCGCGCCGCCGGGCCAGACACGCCAATTTCAGGAGGAAACTGTGAGCAATCTGATTATCCGCAAGGTCGCCGTACTCGGCGCCGGTGTGATGGGGGCGCAAATCGCGGCGCACCTGATTAACGCCAAAGTGCCGGTGGTGCTGTTCGACCTGCCCGCCAAAGAAGGCCCGAAGAACGGCATCGTTCTCAAAGCAGTCGAGTCGCTCAAGAAACTCAATCCCGCACCGTTCGGGGTCAAACGCAGCGCGCAGTTTATCGAAGCCGCCAACTATGAAGACGATTTGGCGAAACTTCAGGAGTGCGATCTGGTGATCGAGGCGATCGCCGAGCGCATGGACTGGAAGCACGACCTTTACAAGAGGGTTGCGCCTCATCTGGCACCTCACGCGATTTTCGCGTCGAACACCTCGGGGCTGTCGATCACCGAACTCTCGGAAGGATTCGACGCCGAACTCAAGGCGCGCTTTTGCGGTGTCCACTTCTTCAATCCGCCGCGTTATATGCACCTGGTGGAGCTGATTCCGACGCCTTCGACCCAACCGGCCATTCTCGATCAACTCGAAGCGTTTCTCACCAGCACATTGGGCAAAGGCGTCGTGCGAGCCAAGGACACGCCGAACTTCATTGCCAATCGCGTTGGGATTTTCTCGATCCTGGCGGTGTTCGCCGAGGCACAGAAGTACGGCATTCCGTTCGACGTCGTCGACGATCTGACCGGCAGCAAGCTTGGCCGCGCCAAATCGGCGACGTTCCGTACCGCCGACGTGGTGGGCCTGGACACCATGGCGCACGTCATCAAGACGATGCAGGACAACCTGAAGGACGATCCCTTCTATCCCGTCTACGCCACGCCGCCGGTGCTGCAGGCGCTGGTGGACAAGGGCGCGCTCGGACAGAAAAGCGGTGCGGGCTTCTACAAAAAGGAAGGCAAGGCGATCAAGGTGCTCGACCCGGTCAGCGGCAACTATGTCGAGGCCGGCAAGAAGGCCGACGAGCTGGTGCTGCGCATCCTCAAGAAAGAGCCGGCCGAGCGCTTCAAGTTGCTGCGTGAGTCGACCCACCCGCAAGCGCAATTCCTGTGGGCGGTGTTCCGCGATGTGTTTCATTACATCGGGGTCTATCTGGAGCAGATCGCCGACAACGCACGCGATGTCGACTTCGCGATCCGCTGGGGCTTCGGCTGGAACAGCGGGCCTTTCGAGGATTGGCAGGCAGCCGGCTGGACCCAGGTGGCGCAATGGGTCAAGGAAGATATCGATGCCGGCAAAGCACTGAGCAACGCCGCGCTGCCAGCCTGGGTGATCGACGGGCCGGTTGCCGAGCAAGGCGGCGTGCATGGTGCGGCAGGCTCGTGGTCGCCGGCCAGGCAGGCATTCGTGCCGCGCAGTACCCTGCCGGTCTATCGACGCCAGGTATTCCAGGCGTCGCTATATGGCGAAGCGGGCGCGGATCCGCGCAGCTTCGGCAAGACCATCGAAGAGAACGACTCGGTTCGCCTGTGGGTCGATGACCGGGCGGGCGAGGGCGACGTACTCATCGTGTCGTTCAAGAGCAAGATGAACACCATCGGGCCGGACGTGATCGATGGATTGCTCAAGGCCGTGACGCTGGCCGAGCAGCAGTACAGGGGCCTGGTCGTGTGGCAGCCGACCTCGCTCAAGCTCGGCGCGCCCGGCGGGCCCTTCTCGGCGGGCGCCGACCTGGCCTCGGCGATGCCGGCATTCATGATGGGCGGCCCCAAGGGGATCGAGCCGTTCCTCAAGAAGTTCCAGGATTGCATGATGCGCATAAAGTATGCGCAGGTGCCGGTGGTTCCCGCCGTGTCGGGTATCGCGCTGGGCGGCGGATGCGAGCTGATGCTGCAAAGTGCCAAGCGGGTGGTCGCGCTGGAGAGCTATATCGGCCTGGTCGAAGTCGGCGTCGGCCTGGTGCCGGGCGGCGGCGGCCTCAAGGAAGCGGCGCTGCGCGCCGCGGCGGCAGCCGAGGCGGCCGGCAGCACCAACTATCTGGAATTCGTCAAGAACGCCTTTCAAAACGCTGCGATGGCCAAGGTCTCCGGCTCGGCGCTCGAGGCGCTCGAGATGGGTTACCTCAAACCGTCCGACACCGTCGTATTCAACGTGCACGAGTTGCTGTCGGTGGCCTGTAACGAAGTGCGCGCGCTGGCAGCGAGCGGTTACCGCCCGCCGCTTAAGCCCGCCGGCATTCCGGTGGCGGGGCGTTCGGGCATCTCTACCATCAAGGCGCAACTGGTGAATATGCGCGACGGCAATTTCATCTCGGCGCACGACTTCCTGATCGCCTCGCGCATTGCCGAAATCGTATGCGGCGGCGACGTCGAGGCCGGCAGCCTGGTCGACGAAGACTGGCTGCTCGCCCTGGAGCGCCGTGCCTTTATCGATTTGCTGGGAATGCCCAAAACCCAGGAACGCATCATGGGCATGTTGCAGACCGGCAAGCCGGTGCGCAACTGAGCCCCGCCCATTGGAGACAGTCATGAGCAAACAACTGCAAGACGCCTATATCGTTGCCGCCACGCGTGCGCCGATCGGCAAGGCCCCCAAGGGCAGCTTCAAGCATCTGCGTCCGGACGACCTGCTGGCAACGATTTTGCGCAGCGCCGTCGGCCAGGTGCCGGAGCTCGACACCAAGCTGATCGAGGACATCATCGTTGGCTGCGCGATTCCCGAGGCGCAGCAGGGCCTGAACGTGGCGCGCATCGGCGCGTTGCTGTCGGGCTTGCCGACCAGCGTGGCAGGTGTCACGGTCAATCGCTTTTGCGCCTCCGGCTTGACGGCCGTGGCGATGGCCGCAGACCGCATCCGCGTCGGCCAGGCCGACGTGATGATCGCGGCCGGCGTCGAGAGCATGAGCATGGTACCGATGATGGGCAATACCCCGTCGTTGTCGCCGTCGATTTTCGAGCGCGACGAGAACGTCGGCATTGCCTACGGCATGGGCCTGACGGCCGAGAAGGTGGCGCAGCAATGGCAGATCAGCCGCGAGGCGCAGGACGAGTTTTCGCTGGCCTCCCACCAGAAAGCGCTCAAGGCGCAGCAGGCGGGCGAATTCAACGACGAAATCACGCCGATCGAAGTCATCGAGAAATTCCCCAATCTGGCCAGCGGGCAGATCGATCTCAAGAAACGGCTGCTGTCGCTCGACGAGGGGCCGCGCGCGGATACCTCGCTCGAAGGGTTGGCCAAGCTGCGGCCGGTGTTCGCCAACAAAGGCTCGGTCACGGCGGGCAATAGCTCGCAGACGTCGGACGGCGCTGGCGCGTTGATTATCGTCAGCGAAAAAATCCTCAAGCAATTCAATCTGACGCCGCTGGCGCGCTTCGTCTCGTTCGCGGTGCGGGGCGTGCCGCCGGAGATCATGGGCATTGGCCCCAAGGAGGCAATCCCCGCCGCCCTGCGCGCCGCCGGCCTGTCGCTCGATGATATGGGCTGGATCGAGTTGAACGAGGCGTTTGCCGCGCAGTCGCTGGCGGTGATCAAGGACCTCGGCCTCGATGCGAGCAAAGTCAACCCGGTCGGTGGCGCCATCGCATTGGGGCATCCGCTGGGCGCCACGGGTGCGGTGCGCTCGGCCACCGTGGTGCACGCCTTGCGGCGGCATAACCTCAAATACGGGATGGTGACGATGTGCGTGGGAACCGGCATGGGAGCCGCCGGTATTTTCGAGCGCGTCTGAGCGCATTTCGCATCGACGTCAACGGCTCGCTCGCGCGGGCCGTTGACGCTTCTGGAACAATAACGAGGGACAGCATGGACATCCTTATCGAGCGCAGCCATCACGTGCTGAGTATGACCTTCAACCGGGCCCACAAGAAGAACGCCATCACCGCCGCCATGTACCAGGCCCTGGCCGACGCGCTGACCGAGGCCGAGGCCGACGGCGACATACGCGCGATCCTGATCCAGGGCCAGGCGGATGTCTTTACCGCGGGAAACGACCTGGAAGATTTCATGAAGCACCCGCCGACCAGCCAGGATGCTCCGGTATTCCAGTTCCTGCATCACATCAGTCACGCCAGCAAGCCGATCGTCGCCGCGGTGGCAGGCCCGGCGGTCGGCGTGGGCACTACGTTGCTGCTGCATTGCGATTTGGTCTATGCGGCCGACAACGCCAGATTCTCGCTGCCGTTCACGCAACTCGGGTTATGCCCCGAAGCCGCCTCGAGCCTGCTGCTGCCGCGCTTGACGGGCTACCAGCGCGCCGCCGAAAAACTCCTGCTCGGCGAGCCCTTCGATGCGCTCGACGCGCATGCGATGGGGCTGGTCAATCGCATCCTGCCGGCTGCCGACCTGCTGTCGTTTGCCCAGGCCCAGGCGGCCAAACTGGTCCAACTGCCAGCCGCGTCGCTGCGCGCGACCAAGCGCCTTATGAAGGGCGATCAGCACGCCATGGTGGACGAGCGCATCGCCGAGGAGGCGCTGGAGTTCGGCCGACGCTTGCAGGCACCCGAGGCGCGCGAGGCATTCACGGCATTTTTCGAAAAGCGCCGGCCTGATTTCTCGCGTTTTGTCTGAATGCGTTTGCCGATAGCGGCATACCTGAACCTGACCGGGAATCACTCGATGAATCATCAAGCGATATTGTGGCCGGTGGCCGCCCTCGTGTTGCTCAATATGATCGTTTGCGCAGCGCTGTTGCGCGAGCGCTTCACGGAGTTCGCCGCGCGTCGGTTGAACCCGCAAACGGCGGCAAGTCGCGCCAATATGGCCAAGGCAATGCTCCACACCCAGGCTGCCGACAACTACCAGAATCTGTTCGAAGCACCGGTATTGTTCATCGCCGCAGCGCTGGCGGCCTATGTAACGCATCAGGCCGATCACTGGCTGTTGCTGATGGCGTGGCTGTATGTAGCGCTGCGCTATGCGCACAGCGCGATTCACCTCACCTACAACAATGTGATGCACCGCTTCTGGGCGTACGGCACCAGCATGCTGGTGCTATGGGCGATGTGGGCGACACTGGCGCTGCACTGGTTGTCGGACGCGGCGAGCTAGTCGCCACCGCGCCGGGTGCGGGCTTATAGCGGCGTTACAGCGGCGGCAGCGGACGGCGCTTGCGGTGCTCGTCGGTGGCGACATAGGTCAGGGTGGCTTCGGTTACCTTGACGATTTCATGCGACAAACGGGTGCGCTGCGCATAAACCTCGACGTCGACGGTAATCGAGGTGGTGCCGGTCTTGATGATTTGCGCGTAGAAACTGAGCAGGTCGCCGACGAAGACCGGCTGCTTGAACAGAAATGAATTCACCGCGATCGTCGCGACGCGTCCGTTGGCGCGTTCGGTGGCCGGAATCGAGCCGGCGATGTCGACCTGGGCCATGATCCAACCACCGAAAACGTCGCCATGGACGTTGGCGTCGGCCGGCATCGGCATGACTCGCAGCGTGGGCAGCTTGTTCTCGGGCAGGGAAGGGAGGTTGGTCGATTCCATAGGGGGGATCCTGATTCAGAGGCGGTTGCGGGGGCCGTCAGCGCGAGGCTCCGGCTTCTGCGAGAATATACCCGTTTCTCATCTCAAAATCCCGACTCGATAAATCCATGCGCCGGTACGCCCACGCCGATTCGCCGCTTCCCTCGTCGCGTAGCAAGTCGCGCAGCGATTGGCAGATTCTTCGCTCGCTGTTTCCCTACCTGATCGATTTCAAGGGGCGGGTAGGCTTTGCTTTACTGTGCCTGATTGGGGCCAAGGTTGCCAATCTCGGCGTGCCCGTGCTTATGAAGCACATCGTCGATCATCTGACCGGCTTCGCCCAACTGTCGACGCTGGCGCGCGCACAGCAAACGCCGGCCCTTGTGATGGTCGGTGGTGTCGGGCTGCTGGTGGTCGCTTACGGCGTGCTGCGGCTGTCGACTTCGCTGTTTACTGAATTGCGGGAAATTCTATTTTCCAAGGTCACGGAGAGCGCGGTGCGGCAAATCGCGCTCAAGGTATTCCGGCATCTGCATTCGCTCTCGCTGCGCTTTCATCTGGAGCGGCAGACCGGCGGCATGAGCCGCGATATCGAGCGGGGCACGCGCGGCATCCAATCGATCATTTCCTATTCGCTTTACAGCATCTTGCCGACCTTGATCGAAGTCGGATTGGTGCTGGGCTACTTTTTTATTCATTACGACATTTTTTATGTCGTGGTGACACTGGTGGCGCTGGCGCTCTATATTGCTTTCACCGTGCGGGTGACCGAGTGGCGCACGCATTTTCGCCGCACCATGAACGAACTCGACTCGAAGGCCAATACGCGGGCGATCGATTCGCTGATCAACTACGAGACCGTCAAGTATTTCAGTAACGAAGACTTCGAGGCGCGCCGCTACGACGAAAATCTCAAGCGTTATCGCAACGCCGCGATACGCTCGCAGAATTCCCTGTCGGTGCTCAATTTTGGCCAGCAGGTGATCATTGCCGGCGGACTGGTGCTGATTCTCTGGCATGCGACCGGGGAGGTGATGAGCGGGCGCATGACGCTGGGCGACCTGGTGCTGGTCAATACTTTCATGCTGCAGCTGTACATCCCGCTGAATTTTCTGGGTGTGATCTACCGCGAGCTCAAGCAGGCTTTGACCGACATGGATCGGATGTTTTCGCTGCTCGACGCCAATCGCGAGGTGGCGGACGCCCCCGGCGCGCAGCCGCTGATTTGCCGCGGCGGAGAGGTGCGTTTCGAGCATGTCAATTTTGGTTATGAGCCGGCACGGCAGATATTGTTCGACGTCGATTTCAGGATCCAGGCCGGCACCACCACGGCGGTGGTCGGTCACAGCGGGTCGGGCAAGTCGACGCTGTCGCGGCTGTTGTTCCGCTTCTACGATGTCGGATACGCCGGCGGGGCCAACGCCGGCCGCATCACGATCGACGGGCAAGATATTCGCGAAGTGACGCAGGATTCGCTGCGCGCGACGATTGGGATCGTGCCTCAGGACACCGTGCTCTTCAACGACACGATCTACTACAACATCGCCTATGGCAATCCGGCGGCCGATCGCGAGGCGGTCATCGCCGCGGCGCGCGCTGCTCACATTCACGACTTTATCGAGAGCCTGCCCGCCGGCTATGAGTCAATGGTCGGCGAGCGCGGCCTGAAGCTCTCCGGAGGCGAAAAGCAGCGGGTCGCGATCGCGCGAACGATCCTGAAGAACCCGCATATCCTGATTTTCGATGAGGCAACGTCGGCGCTCGACTCGCGCTCGGAGCAGGCGATCCAGGCGGAGTTGCGGCAAATCGCGCAAGAGCGCACCACGCTGGTGATTGCGCATCGGCTCTCGACCGTGGTGCATGCCCAGCAGATTCTCGTGCTGGACAAGGGGCGCATTGTCGAGCGCGGCACGCACGAATCATTGCTGCAGGCCGGCGGGCTGTATGCGCAAATGTGGTGGCTGCAGCAACGGCGCGACGATCGGGATGACGAGATGGCAGCCGATGTAGCGCCGGCGGTAGCCGCATCGGCTTGAGCCTGCAACCGGGGAAGGGGCACCATGGAAATCAAATGGCTAGAGGATTTCGTGTCGCTGGCGAAGACACGCAGTTTCAGCCGCTCTGCCGAACTTCGGCACGTGACTCAGCCGGCGTTCTCGCGGCGCATCCAGGCGCTCGAGGCATGGCTTGGCAGCGAATTGATCGATCGCTCCAGTTACCCGACCAATCTGACGCCAGCCGGCGAAGTGTTCTACGAGCAGGCGCTCACCCTGCTGGCGCAGGCCCAGGAGGCACGAGCGCTGCTGCGCGAGCAGCGCTCGGCCGATGCCTCGGTGATCGATTTTGCCGTGCCGCACACGCTGTCGCTGACCTTCTTCCCCCGCTGGCTCGAGACCCTGGAACAGCGCGTAGGCAAGCTGCGCTGCCGGCTGCGGGCGCTGAATGTGCACGACGCGGCAATGTCGCTGACCGACGGCGGGTGCGATCTGCTGATGTGCTACTACCACCCGCGCCAGCCGCTGCAGCTCGATGCGGCCCGCTACGACAAGCTGATCCTCGGCGCCGAGTCCTTCGACCCCTACAGCGCAACGAATGCGCAAGGCAAGCCCTTGTACCGTCTGCCGGGTACGTCCGCCGCGCCGGTGCCGTATCTGGCCTATACGCCGAACGCGTATTTGGGGCGCATGGCCGATTTGTTGCTGGCCGATGCGGCCGCGGCGCCGCATCTGGACAAGTGCTACGAAACCGATATGGCCGAAGCGCTCAAATCGATGGCGCTGGCCGGACACGGCGTGGCCTTCCTGCCGCACAGTGCCGTGACCGATGAGGTGAAACAGGGCCAATTGGTACGGCTCGATGGCGCGACGCGCATCGCACCTAAAGAACGGACAGCGAACGCTGGCGACCTGCATCTGGAGATGGAGATTCGCCTGTATCGGGACCGCCTGGCGTTCGGCGAAGCGCGCAGCCGGCGCGATCGCGCCAAGCGCGACGCAATGCAGGCGTTATGGGAAGCCGTTAGCGGCATGGCCGGTAGCGCGGAATCGTCGAATGATTATGCAAAAATTGCATAAAAGCATGTGAAATTGGCATTGGATTCTTGGGCTGGGTTTTTTTAAAGTGCGCCCAGTCGTATCGACAAACACAGCGTCGATGCGGCAACGCGAATCAGGATCACGAGTCCCGGCCCTTTGCCATCTCCTGGATGGCGGGGGCTGTCGCGGTAACCCAGATGCTGGAGATCACCGATGTCCCAAACCACCCATGCCTTGCCTTCCTACCTGCGACCCGACGACCTGGGTCCGTGGGGGATTTACCTGCAACAGGTCGATCGCGTCACCCCCTATCTTGGTTCGTTGTCGCGCTGGGTCGAGACCCTCAAGCGTCCCAAGCGCATTCTGATCGTCGATGTGCCGATCGAGCTGGACAACGGCACGATCGCCCACTTCGAAGGCTATCGAGTGCAGCACAACACCTCGCGCGGCCCGGGCAAGGGCGGCGTGCGCTTTCACCAGGATGTGACGCTGTCGGAAGTGATGGCGCTGTCGGCCTGGATGTCGGTCAAGAATGCCGCGGTCAACGTGCCGTATGGCGGCGCCAAGGGCGGCATCCGGCTGGATCCGCGCAAGCTGTCGATGGCCGAACTCGAGCGCGTGACGCGCCGCTACACCAGCGAAATCAATATCATCATCGGGCCGACCAAGGATATTCCCGCGCCCGACGTCAACACCAATGAGCAGATCATGGCGTGGATGATGGATACCTATTCGATGAACGAGGGATCCACCGCCAGCGGGGTCGTCACCGGCAAGCCGATTTCGCTGGGCGGCAGCCTGGGGCGTCGTGAAGCGACCGGCCGCGGCGTGTTCGTGGTGAGTTGCGAGGCGGCCCGGCATATTGGCCTGGAAGTGAAGGGTGCGCGCGTCATCGTGCAGGGCTTCGGCAACGTGGGTGGCATTGCCGCCCGCCTGTTCCATGAGGCCGGGGCGCAGGTGGTCGGCGTGCAGGATCACACCGGTACGATCTACAACGGCGGCGGCCTCGACGTGCCGGCGCTGCTCGCGCACGTGGCCGAGACCGGCGGGGTCGGCGGCTTCGCTCGCGCCGACAAGATTCCGGACAGCGAATTTTGGGGGCTGGACTGCGAGTTTCTGGTTCCGGCCGCGCTCGAAGGGCAGATTACCCGACATAATGCCGGGCAGATTCGCGCCAAGATCGTGGTCGAAGGGGCCAATGGCCCGACCACGCCCGAGGCGGACGACATCCTGCACGAAAACGGCACGCTGGTGGTGCCGGACGTGGTCGCCAACGCGGGGGGCGTCACGGTCAGCTATTTCGAATGGGTGCAGGATTTCTCCAGCTTCTTCTGGACCGAAGAGGAGATCAACCACCGCCTGGAGCGCATCATGCGTGAAGCGTTCGACGGGGTGTGGCACGTGGCCCAGGACCACAAGGTATCGCTGCGTACCGCTGCCTTTATCGTGGCCTGTACACGAATCCTGCAGGCGCGTCAGATGCGCGGCCTGTATCCCTGAGTTGTATTTCGCCGGCATGCCGGAGCCATCGCCCCAGCGTTGGCTCCGTCCGAGAATTGCGTGTTGCGGCGGACTTTGAATGATCATTCAAGGGGGCTTTCACAGCCCCCTCTGTGTTTGTTGAAGGGCGATCCGAGCCGTTCGTGTGTGCCACGGGCCGACAGATATGCCGCCCTCAGCCTGCATGCGGGCACAGGCGGCGTATCATGCCGGGATCGTCCGGACCGGCGGGATACGCGGCGGACGAGAAGTCTTCAACAAAGGATTGTGAAATGATTTCACTCAAGAACGTCTCGAAGTGGTACGGTCAGTTTCAGGTGCTGACCGATTGCACCACTGAAGTGAAAAAAGGCGAGGTGGTCGTGGTGTGCGGGCCGTCGGGGTCGGGCAAATCGACCTTGATCAAAACCGTCAACGGTCTGGAGCCGTTTCAGCAAGGGGAAATCATCGTCGACGGCATTTCCGTGGGCGCGCCCAAGACGAACCTGGCCAAGCTGCGCTCGCGCGTGGGCATGGTTTTCCAGCATTTCGAGCTGTTCCCGCATCTGTCGATCACCGAGAACCTGACGCTCGCGCAAATCAAGGTGCTGGGGCGCAGCAAGGACGAGGCGATGGAGAAGGGCATGAAGCTCCTCGACCGGGTCGGGCTCAAGGCGCACGCGGGCAAATATCCGGGGCAACTGTCGGGTGGCCAGCAGCAGCGCGTGGCGATTGCGCGCGCATTATGCATGGAGCCGATTGCGATGCTGTTCGACGAGCCGACCTCGGCGCTCGATCCGGAAATGATCAACGAGGTTCTCGATGTGATGGTGGAGCTGGCCAGGGAAGGGATGACGATGATGGTCGTCACGCACGAGATGGGCTTTGCCAGGAAGGTCGCGCACCGCGTAATTTTCATGGATCACGGCGCAATCGTCGAAGATGACCGCAAGGAAGATTTCTTCGCCAACCCGAAGTCGGACCGGGCCAAGGATTTCCTTGCCAAGATCCTGCACTGAGCTGGACGTGAGCGAACGTCAAAGCGCGCCGCGGCGCGCTTTTTTATTTTGGAAGGTCTAGAGGCAGGCGGCGTTTTGCGCGTTTTTCAGCCGGACCTCGTCGGGTATCGGCACCACGGTTTTCAGCGTGGGCTGACCGGCCTCGAACAGGATCAGTTCGCCGGGGGCAAAGCCGGTCCAGGTTTCATTGTCGGTCAGAGGCGCGGTGGCGATGACCGACACGCGGTCGGCCTCGGTCGTGTACTGAGCGAAATCGATGGTCATGTCGGAGTCGATCAGGTGCGCGGCCTGAAAGGGCCATTGGCGCACGATATAGTGCAGGCGGGTCGAGCAATGGGCAAACAGGGCCTGACCGTTCGACAGCATGTAGTTGAAGACGCCGTGCCGGGTAATGGAGCGCGTGATCTCCTCGAGCGTATGGAATAACTCGTTGAGCGGCGGCTGCGAGCCGGGAAATCGCTTGCGCAGGCCCTGCATGATGTCGCAAAAGGCCAGCTCGCTGTCGGTGGTGCCGACCGGCTGATAGACGCCGCTCAGGAAGGGCTGGTAGTCCTTCAGATCACCGTTGTGAGCGAAGATCCAGTGCCGGCCCCACAGCTCACGCTGGAACGGATGGCAATTCTCCAGCTCGATGCGGCCTTGCGTTGCCTTGCGGATATGGGCGATGACGTTTTTCGATTTGATCGGGTAGCTTTTGACCAGCTCCGCGATGGGCGACGTCGCGGCTGACTGATGATCGATAAACAGGCGGCATGCCTTGTCTTCGAAAAAGGCAATGCCCCAGCCATCGGCATGGTGATCGGTGACGCCTCCGCGCGCGGCGAAGCCGGTAAACGAAAACGTGATGTCGGTTGGGGTGGCGCAGTTCATCCCCAGCAATTGGCACATGTGCTGACCCGGTAGGCGAATCCCGGCTGTGTCGCCCCTGCTGCCGCGGCAATGATGCGGCGGCGCCAACAGCCGTTACAATAAAAGGCTGTTCAAGCATAGCACTCACGTTCCTCGCCGTACATGGCGCCGGCCGCCGCCGGCGGCAGCCGGCCTCACTGGTACCGATCATGACCCAGCTTACTCTCACGCGGCCCGACGACTGGCATTTGCACGTGCGCGACGGCGCCACGCTGCGCAGCGTGCTGCCCGACAGCGCCCGTCAATTCGCCCGCGCCATTATCATGCCCAACCTCAAGCCGCCGGTGACGACCACGGCCCAGGCGCAGGCATACCGGGAGCGCATCCTGGCGGCGCTGCCCGCCGGCTGCGCTTTCGAGCCGCTGATGACGCTGTATCTGACCGACAATACGCCGCCGGACGAAATCAGGCGCGCGCGGGACTCGGGCATCGTGCATGGCGTGAAGCTCTACCCGGCCGGAGCGACCACCAACTCCGACGCCGGCGTCACCGATCTGGGCAAATGCGCCAGGACGCTGGAGGCCATGCAGGAAGTCGGCGTGCCGCTGCTGATGCATGGCGAGGTCACCGACTCGGCGATCGATATTTTCGATCGCGAGAAAGTGTTTATCGATCAGGTGATGTTGCCGTTGCGGCGCCGGTTTCCGGCACTCAAGGTGGTTTTCGAGCACATCACCACGCGCGACGCCGCTGACTACGTGCGGCAAGCCGAGGGGCCGATCGCCGCGACCATCACCGCTCATCACCTGCTCTACAACCGCAATGCCATCTTCACCGGCGGTATCCGCCCGCATTATTATTGCCTGCCGGTGCTCAAGCGCGAGGCGCACCGCCAGGCATTGGTGTCGGCGGCGACCTCCGGCAGTCCGCGTTTTTTCCTCGGCACGGACAGCGCTCCGCATCCGCGCGGCCTGAAAGAGCATGCCTGCGGCTGCGCCGGATGCTACACCGCGCTGCACGCCATCGAGCTTTACGCCGAGGCGTTCGAGGCGGCCGGCGCGCTGGACAAGCTCGAAGGCTTTGCCAGTTTTCACGGGCCTGATTTCTATGGGTTGCCGCGCAATACGGACAAAATCGTGCTGGTCCGCGAACCATGGACGTTACCTGCGGAGTTGCCGCTGGGCGACGGTGCGACGGTCGTCCCGCTGCGAGGTGGCGAAGTTCTGCCGTGGAAGTTGCGGGCTTGACGTCTTTGCCCGATCAGACGGATGTCGGTGCCGTGCTGGCTGCCATCGACTGGGCTCGCCCCTGGTTTTCCACCACCGCGACGCTCGGGCGATATGCCGCCGGCGCCAGCGATTGGCGTGCGGCGCTTGATCTCGAGGCTGGTCGCCGCAGCCTGTGCAACGCGGCCGGCAAACCGATCCGATTCGTGCCGCAGGCGAGCTTGCCGGCCGGATGCGCTTATGAGGCGCACATCCACGCGAGCGGTGAAGTGCCCACGCGAATCAACCCGCATGACTTTTTCAACGCTCTGATTTGGTT
Source organism: Pandoraea sp. (assembly GCF_004297875.1). Lineage (GTDB taxonomy): Bacteria > Pseudomonadota > Gammaproteobacteria > Burkholderiales > Burkholderiaceae > Pandoraea. Next base: position 46,162 of record NZ_SCSK01000010.1, read on the forward strand.
GGCTTTTCCGCGCATCAAGGCATGCCTGAATGCCCGTCAGGCAGCGGAGATCGCGCGCGCCGGCATCGGCGCCGAGCGCGGGCGGGCCCGCGATGCTGCAACGCTCTTCGACGAGAATGCCGTGTTGTTTGCCTGTAGCGATATGACGATGGCCGACACATTGGGACGCTTCGATTGGCACGACCTGATGCTTGGCCGGCGCGCCGACTGGGGGCAATGCTGCGAGGCGCTGGTTTTCGGCCACGCGTTATTGGAAAAGCTGGTGTGGCCCTATAAATCGATTACCGCGCATGCCTGGGTGGTGCCGGTCGACGGCGAGTTCTTTTCACTCGCACCGGCAGAGCGGATCAGCGAGCTCGACCGACGGGTGGCGGCGAGCCTGCGAGACTCGCCGTTGCACAGCGCAATGTTCGCTCCGCTTCCCGTGCTGGGGATTCCCGGCTGGTGGCCGGCCAACGAGGATGCCAGTTTCTACGCCGATACGTCGGTGTTCCGCACCGGCCGGCGCCGCACCGTCGCTGCGTGCTAGACTACGCCCGCAGAGTCGGCCAGACAGTCGCCGCTTTCTTCGGAAAGGGGAGGAAAGTCCGGACTCCACAGAGCAGGGTGATGGCTAACGGCCATCCGTGGCGACACGCGGAACAGGGCCACAGAAAACAAACCGCCGATGGCCGCCCGGCGCAAGCCGGCGGCTCAGGTAAGGGTGAAACGGTGCGGTAAGAGCGCACCGCGGCGTGCGGCAACGCACACGGCACGGTAACCTCCACCCGGAGCAATTCCAAATAGGCAAGCGCGTCCCGCATGGCTTCGTGCGATGCGGGACACAACGGGGCTCACGTGAGCTTGCGGGTAGGAAGCTTGAGCGGCGCAGCAATGCGCCGCCTAGAGGAATGACTGTCAACCGCGCTTCGGCGCGGGCACAGAATCCGGCTTATCGGCCGGCTCTGCCACTTTAAGCTCGCGCGACGCGGACTCAGGCGTCGACGATATCGAACCCGTGAGTCAATTCGGCCGTCTTGCTCAGCATGATCGAAGCTGAGCAGTATTTGTCGTGGGACAGCTTGATCGCTCGTTCGACCGTCGCCGGATTCAGATTCCGGCCCGTGACGGTAAATTGAAAATGGATCTTGGTAAATACCTTGGGATCCTCGCTCGCGCGCTCCGCCTTGAGCACCACGCTGCAGCCATGAACCTCCTGGCGGCTCTTCTTCAGAATCAGGACGACGTCGTAGGCGGTGCAGCCGCCCGTACCCAGCAGCACCATTTCCATCGGACGCGGGGCCAGGTTATGCCCGCCGCCCTCCGGCGCGCCATCCATCGCGACGATATGGCCGCTGCCGGTTTCGGCCACGAATCCCATGCCGTCCTGCCCCAGCCAACTTACCTTGCATTCCATTGCTTGCTCCGATTTTGCTGCTTAAATGAAAATTGTACAGACGATTCGTGATGTCGGTCGGACGTGCCTTGGTCCGTGTCAGAGCAACGATCAGCGACTATTATGCTGCGATGCAATAGGGGCTGATATCCGCATATTCCCTGCGAGATCCACCAACACGGTTAGAGTAATGGCTCTAAAGCCAAATGGACGATTCTGGAGTGAATAGCTAATTCATTGAATAAATTGACGAAATCGTTGGAACTGGCGGGAATTTCACAATATGGTCTTGCATTTCGCAGTGTAAATTTCTTGCATTGCACAAACGATGTGCCTATAATGGTTTTCATGGATTGCAGCGGTAGTGCAATCAGCAGGTGTCTCCTCCACCCTCCTCCTTTGGTGGATTTAACCCGAACCCCTGGCGGTTCGGGTTTTTTTATGGCCGTTTCCAAAGCCCCAACGGAAATTGCAAGCCGCGCCCCATTTGTTTTCCTTGTCGCAGCAAATTTCTGTATAATCAACGGCTTTTCCGGAAATGCCCGCGGAAAAGAACTGGGAGAGCCTGCAGCAACCAATAAGCAGGAAGACAAAAGATTGGGCAGGTCAAATTTGGATCGATCATGAAGACGTTTTCCGCAAAGCCGCATGAGGTGAAGCGCGAATGGTACGTGATTGACGCGACGGACAAAGTCCTCGGCCGTGTCGCCAGCGAAGTGGCACGCCGTTTGCGCGGCAAGCATAAACCTGAATTCACCCCGCACGTTGATACCGGTGATTACATCATCATCGTCAACGCGGCGAAATTGAAAGTGACTGGCGCCAAGGTCACCGACAAGAAATACTATCGCCACTCCGGCTACCCGGGGGGTATTTACGAAACGACGTTCGGCAAGATGCAAGAGCGTTTCCCGGGCCGCGCGCTGGAAAAAGCGGTCAAGGGCATGCTGCCGAAAGGTCCGTTGGGCTATGCGATGATCAAGAAGCTGAAGGTTTACGCCGACGGCAATCATCCGCACGAAGCGCAACAACCGAAGTCGCTCGAGATCTAAGGGGCCAGCCATGATTGGAAATTGGAACTACGGCACCGGCCGCCGCAAAAGCGCCGTGGCCCGCGTCTTCATCAAGGCGGGCAAGGGCGACATCGTCGTCAACGGCAAGCCGATCAGCGAATACTTCGCTCGCGAAACCTCGCTGATGATCGTGCGCCAGCCGCTCGAACTGACCAACAACGGCACCACGTTCGACATCAAAGTCAACGTGTCCGGTGGTGGCGAGACCGGTCAAGCCGGCGCGGTGCGTCACGGCATCACCCGTGCGCTGATCGATTACGACGCGACGCTCAAGCCCACGCTGTCCGGCGCTGGTCTGGTGACCCGCGATGCGCGTGAAGTCGAGCGTAAGAAAGTCGGTCTGCACAAAGCACGCCGGCGCAAACAGTTCTCGAAGCGTTAATCGCGCGAGCGCTGGTTCGCCTGGAAAAAGCCGCCTTGTGCGGCTTTTTCTTTTCCCGGTGGAGCGGTGCGGCTGCCTGTTTGCCGCCGATCCCGATAATGCCTTGATTCTTTAGGGGTATCTGCACGATCTTCGAATCAGGCCTACAATAGGATCGAAACGTTTTTTGGAGAATGCTGATGAGTGCTCTGGCAGAGACCGCTGTAACCGACATGCCCGCTCCGCTGCTGTTCACTGACAGCGCGGCCGACAAGGTCAAACAGTTGATCGACGAAGAAGGTAACCCTGGACTGAAGCTGCGCGTGTTCGTGCAAGGCGGCGGCTGCTCAGGTTTCCAGTATGGCTTTACCTTTGACGAGGATATCAACGAAGACGACACCGTGATGGACAAGAACGGTGTGAAGTTGCTGATCGATTCGATGAGCTACCAATACCTGGTCGGCGCGGAAATCGATTACAAGGAAGATATCAACGGCGCACAGTTCGTTATCAAGAATCCGCAAGCTACGACGACATGCGGTTGCGGCTCGTCGTTTTCCGTCTGAAGTCGACTGTCGGCCTATCGAGAGGACCCCGCGGGGTCCTTTTTTCATGGGCGCCGAGTATCGAGGCGGCGCACTAGGCGGGGTAGATGGCGCCCAGCACGCGCGGGCCCGACGCGCCGGTGACCCGCGGCAAATTGCCGGGCTGCCGCTCGACGCAGCGCTGCGCCAGCCAGGCGAAAGCCAGCGCCTCGACCTGCTGGGGCGGAATACCGAGTGCGCCAGTCGTGTCGATCGCGCAAGGCGCAAGGTCTTGCCGCAACGCCGCCATCAGGCTGGTGTTGTGGGCGCCGCCGCCGCAAACAAAAAGAGTGCGGCAATCAGGTGCGTATCGCCGAGTCGCGTCAGCGATGCCGCGCACGGTCAGTGCGAGCAGGGTGGCTTGCACGTCGGCCGGTGCGACTGCCCCAAAAGCGGATAATTTGCCAGTCAACCAGGTTGCGTTGAACAAGTCGCGTCCGGTGCTCTTGGGCGGCGGTGCGACAAAATAAGGATCGGCCAGCAAGTCGGCGAGCAGTGACGGAGCGACCTTGCCGGTGGCGGCCCACTGACCGTTCGCATCGTAAGGGGTGCCGAGGTGCTGCATGGCCCAGCCGTCGAGCAATGCGTTGCCGGGGCCGCAGTCGAAGCCGATGGCGTGTCCTGCGGCGCTCGCGCTGGCCGCTGGCAGGATCGTCAGATTGCTGATGCCGCCGATGTTGCAGATAACCCGGGTCTCGCTGGGGCTGCCGAAGACCGACGCATGAAAAGCCGGCACCAGCGGAGCCCCCTGGCCGCCGGCGGCGACATCGCGGCTACGAAAGTCCGCGACGACGTCGATCCCGGTCAGTTCCGCCAGCAGCGCCGGCTGGTTGATCTGACGGGTGTAACCAATGCCGTCGAATTCCCCAGGTCGATGCCGGATCGTCTGGCCGTGCACCCCGATCGCCCGAATTTGTCCTGCGGTGAGTTGTGCTCGCTCGAGCAACTGGCGGCAGCACGCGGCGTATAGTTGCGCCAGTCGATTGGCGGCTAGCGCTTCTCGATGGATTTCGTTCGCGTCCGGTGCCTGTAGCGTCAGCAATTCAGCCCGCAGCGTCTGCGGAAACGGCACGTAGGCTTCGGCGCCGATCTGTTGCCGACCGGTACGGGCGTCGAATCGGACCAGGATGCCATCGACGCCGTCCAGGCTCGTGCCCGACATGAGTCCGATGTACCAGGGCCCGACGTCGGACGATACGGGCGGAGGGGCAGAAGACTCGTCGACGTTTGGCATGGTCAGCTGATTTGCGCGATGTGCACGGTGCGCATGAGATCGATGCGCTTGAGCAAATGCGTAGTGTACAGGTTGAACCGCTCCAGGCGCTTGCCATCCAGCGGCGGGGCGGCGGCGAACGACGTCGCGAACGGATTGAGCGGCTGCCCACGATAGCGCAACTCGTAATGAAGATGCGGCCCGGTAGCCCAACCGGTTTGCCCGACGAAGCCGATCACCGCGCCCTGGGCGACGCGCTGGCCGGCGCGCACACCGGGCGCGAATCCCGACAGATGAGCATAGCGCGTCGAATAGCCGCCGGCATGATTGATCATGACGATATTCCCGTAGCCGTTCTGTTGGCCGACGAAACTCACGGTGCCGTCGCCCGCGGCGAACACGCGCGTGCCGACCGGCGCGGCGAAGTCGACGCCGTTGTGTTGCCGCCAGTCCTGGAAAAGCGGGTGGTTGCGAGTGCCGAAACCGGACGTCAGGCGGGAAAACTCGACCGGGGTGCGCAAGAAGGCCTGCCTGAGGTGCTTGCCGTCGAAGGTATAGTAGGTGCCGTTCGATGCCTGGCCGGGCTCGGCATACCAGACGGTCTGATAGGTCTTGCCGCGATTGACGAACTCGACTGCCAGCACGCGTCCATATCGGACCGTACGGCCCTGCTGCTGGATGTTCTCGAATACCAGCCGGAAGCGGTCGCCGCGGCGCACGTCCTTGTGAAAATTCACGACTCCGGAGAAGATGCGCACCATTTGCGCCACGACGCTCTCGGGTACGCCGGCGTCGTCCATGGCGCGGAAAAAATTATCGTCGATGGTGCCTGAACGCATATCCCATTGCGTTTCGTTGGGCAGCACATTCACACTCGAACCCAGCCTGTTCTGCGCGTTACGGGAGATCTTTAGCTCGCGCGACTGCTCGGCGTCGAACGAGAGCATCGCCGTGAGCGAGAGCAACTTGCCCGCATCGTCGGTCACGGCGCTGATCAGCTGCTCCGACGGCAGGCGAAACAGCGCCCGAGCGTGGCGGTCCGCCTGGATGAACCGCTCGGCCTGTGGGTCGTTGATCGACAGGCGTTGCAGCAGGCCGTCGACGGTATCGCCCCGCTGCAGGCTGGCCTGGCTGACGAAGGTTTGCTCGTGCGCGTCGATCTGGCGGATCTGCGGTGTCAGGTCGGGGAAGGCGATGGGCATTTGTACGCGATCGCCGCGCAGGGCGGCGTCGGGCACCATCGGGGCGATGCCGAACGCGGTCACCATTCCCAAGGTCAACACCGACCCGACGACGCTGACGATCTGCCGCTTGCGGCGGCGATGCAGGTCGTGCGTTGGGTCGATCAGAATAAGCAGCTCGCGCGCAAAAAAATCACGGAGTTTTGGCCACATCACGTAAAATTCTGCGCAACTCAAGGAGAAAACGTTCGGTCGCGCACCTTGCGCGGCCCGAACTCGAGGTTCAGGCGGCATTGTAACAAGGGTCGCCGCCGGGACCGGTAAGGTAAATCCCAAATCAGTGCGGGCGATTTTTATGACGATTGAACACACACCGGCAAAACCTGCGGCCTACCGGGTGACCGACGCGACACGTGACGCATTGGCGGTGGCCAAGCGCGGGTGCGACGAATTGCTGGTCGAGGAAGAGTTTCTGCAAAAGCTGGCGCGCAGCGAAGCGACTGGCGTACCTTTGCGCATCAAGCTTGGCCTGGATCCGACCGCCCCGGACATTCATATCGGCCACACGGTCGTGCTCAACAAGATGCGGCAATTGCAGGATCTCGGCCACACCGTGATCTTCCTGATCGGGGATTTCACTTCGTTGATCGGCGACCCCTCCGGGCGCAACAGCACGCGCCCGCCGCTCACGCGCGAACAGATCGAGACCAACGCGAAAACCTACTTCGAGCAGGCTGCGCTGGTGCTCGATCGCAGCAAAACGGAAATCCGCTACAACAGCGAGTGGTCGATGGCGCTTGGCGCCGACGGCATGATCAAACTGGCGTCGCATTACACGATGGCGCGCATGCTCGAGCGCGAGGACTTCACCAAGCGCTTTCAAAGCGGCATTCCGATTGCCATTCACGAATTTCTGTATCCGCTGATGCAGGGTTACGATTCGGTCGCGCTCAAGGCCGATCTCGAACTGGGCGGCACCGATCAGAAATTCAATCTGCTGGTCGGCCGTGAGTTGCAGAAGCAGTACGGCCAGGAGCCGCAGTGCATTCTCACCATGCCGCTGCTCGAGGGGCTCGACGGCGTGGAGAAGATGTCCAAATCCAAGGGCAACTACATTGGTATCAGCGAGAAGCCGGCTGATATGTTCGGCAAATTGATGAGCATCTCCGATGAATTGATGTGGCGCTATTACGAGTTGCTGTCGTTCCGCCCCCTGGCTGAAATCGCGCAATTGCAGCGGGAGGTGGACCAGGGCCGCAATCCGCGCGACATCAAGGTTCTGCTGGCGCAGGAGATCGTGGCGCGCTTTCACTCGATCGCCGATGCCGAGCACGCGCTGGAAGACTTCAATCTGCGCGCGCGTGGCGGCGTGCCGGACGACATCCCCGAGGTGTCGCTCGGTGGCGCGCCGCTGGCCATTGGCCAGTTGCTCAAGCAGGCTGGACTGGCGCCGTCGACGTCCGAGGCGCTGCGCAATGTCGAGCAGGGCGGTGTGCGCATCGATGGCACCGTGGTGACCGACAAAGGCCTCAAAATCGATGCGGGGACCTACGTCGTGCAGGTCGGCAAGCGGCGTTTCGCGCGCGTGACGCTGACGCAGGGCGCATGATTGCACTGATACAGCGGGTATTGAAGGCCAAGGTCGACGTCGACGGGCGCACCGTCGGCGAAATCGGCCCCGGGCTGCTGGCGCTGGTCTGTGCCGAGCGCGGCGACACGCAGGCAGTGGCCGACAAATTGCTGAACAAATTGCTCGCCTATCGCGTATTCTCCGACGCACAGGGCAAGATGAATCTGAGCGTGCAGAATATCGACGGCGCCGGTCGGGCCGGCGGGCTTTTGCTGGTGCCCCAATTCACGCTCGCGGCCGATACCACCAGCGGCACGCGACCGAGTTTCACTCCCGCGGCAACGCCAGACGAGGGGCGGCGCTTGTTCGATTACTTCGTCGCGCAGGCATGCGCGCGCCATCCGGTCGTGCAAACGGGCGAATTCGGAGCGTATATGCAAGTCAGCCTGGTCAATGACGGGCCGGTCACGTTCTGGTTGCGCTCGGCCGGTTAGCTTCTCGCGCGGTTCCCGGACAATTCTCAAGAATTTCGTCACAATACGGGGTGTCCTGGATGAAGCCGGGCGCCCGACGCGTGCGTCGCGGCTTGTGTCCTGCCGCCATTTCCGTAGTTTGTCAGCGCTGATCGACCGCTCTTGCCGTTGCAGGGGCGTCGCGATTCTCCCTCTTTTCCCTTAGGAGATCCGTATGAAAATCTGGAGTGATTCATTTGCCGACAATGCCACGATTCCCGGCGAATTCGCATTCGGTGTCATTGACCCGGAACAGCACGTCAAACTATCGCAGAACAAGAACCCGCATCTGGCGTGGAACGATGTGCCGGACGGGGCCAAATCGTTCGTCGTGATTTGTCACGACGTCGACGTGCCCAGCAAGGGCGACGACGTCAACCAGGAGGGGCGCACGGTGCCAGCCGATTTGCCGCGCGTGGACTTCTTCCACTGGGTGCTGATCGACATTCCCGCCGACGTTCGCGAGATTGCCGCGACCAGCCACAGTCATGGCATCACGCCGCACGGCAAGTTCGGGCCTGAAGCGCTGCACAACATGAGGCACGGGATCAACGATTACACGGGGTGGTTCGCCAACGATCCGGACATGGCCGGCGATTACTACGGTTACGACGGCCCCTGCCCGCCGTGGAACGACACGCTGCTGCATCATTACGTGTTTACCGTGTACGCGCTGGATGTCGAGCGCTTGCCGGTCGAGGGGCGGTTCGACGGCGCGCAGGTGCGCCAGGCAATGGCTGGCCATGTGCTGGCCGAGGCTCACCTGACCGGCGTCTACACGCTCAACCCCAACCTGCTTTGACACTTATTGCCGCGTCACTCTCCCTGGCCTGCCGGGGCAAGCGGCGCGGCAACGACTTTCTGCCGTTATGCCAGCATCCACAACGTTGATTCTGATTCGCCATGGCGAGACCGCCTGGAATCGCGACAAGCGCATCCAGGGGCATCTCGATATTCCGTTGTCCGAAGTCGGGCTGGCACAGGCGGCCCGACTGGCACGCCGGTTTCAGCATGCGCGCACGGCCGGTGGGGGCCGCATCGACGTCCTGTACAGCAGCGACCTGTCGCGCGCCGCGCAGACCGCAGCGCCGCTGGGGGATGTGTGCGGCTTGCCAGTGGTGCAGACGAAACATCTGCGCGAGCGCTCCTACGGCGCGTTCGAGGGGCTGACAGCCGATGAAATTCATGCCGCGTATCCCGAGTCCTACGTGCGCTGGCAAAGCCGCGACATTCATTACGCGATGCCCGACGGCGAGTCGCTGAGTGGCTTCTATCGGCGCATCGTCGAAGGCGTGCAGCAACTGGTGGACCGCCACGTCGGCGCGCACATCGCCTGCGTGGCGCACGGCGGGGTGCTCGACTGTCTCTACCGCTGGGCCGCGGGCCTGCCGCTCGATGCACCGCGAACCTACCCGCTGCTCAATGCCAGTATCAACTGCATCGGAGTGGATGGCGCGATTCGTCGCGTCAGGCAATGGGGCGATATTGCCCACCTCGAGAGCGATGCCCGCGACGAGCTGGACGAGTGCGCGGTCGCCGACCGGGTCGATCCCCGCGTCGTTTGAGTATGGCGGGTTTACAATAGCGCCTCTTGCGGATAATGGCAGTTTCATGAATATTTTTTTTGAGGAATCCGGCAGTTTCAAGGCGGGTACGATCCTGAGCCAGCAGGCGGAGTCGTACCAGGTCGAGCTGCCGGGCGGGCGACGCAGCAAGATCAAGGGGCGTGACGTGCTGTTGCGCTTCGAGGCGCCGACGCCGACCGAGTTTATGCACCAGGCCGAAGCGCTGGGCGAAGAGATCGATCTGCCGTTTTTGTGGGAGTGCGCCACAGACGAGGAGTTTGCCTTCGCCGCGCTGGCGACGGAGTATTTCGGCGACAACGCATCGGCGGTCCAGCAAGCTGCGCTGGTGTTGCGTCTGCATGGCGCGCCGGTGTACTTCCGGCGCCGGGGGCGCGGTCAATATCAGCGCGCGCCGCAAGAGCAACTGCAAGCGGCATTGGCGGGCCTGGCGCGCAAGCAGCAGCAGATAGAGTTGCAGGCGCAATATCAAGCCGAACTGGTCGCGCATCGTCTGCCGGATGCGTTGCGCGGCAAGGAGCTGCAGCTGCTGTTCAAGGCTGACAAAAATACCATCGAATGGAAGGCGCTGGACGCCGCCGCCGCGGCGCTGGGCACGACCCACGCCAAAGTGCTGCTGGCGTGCGGCGGTATCGCATCGCCGCGGGCATTGCACGAGGCCGGATTCCTGTTCGAATATTTCCCGCGCGGCACGGCTTTCCCGCCGATCGAAGAACCCCCGCAGCCCGGCATCGAACTGCCGCTGGCCGACGTGGCGGCGTTTTCGATCGATGACGTGACCACCACCGAGATCGACGACGCGCTGTCGGTACAGGCGCTGGCTGACGGCAGGCTGCGCATCGGCATTCACATCGCGGCGCCCGGCCTTGGCATCGTACGGGGCGATCCGATCGACGCGATCGCCCGCGAGCGCATGTCCACCGTGTACGTGCCGGGCGACAAAATCACCATGCTGCCGGACGCGGTAGTCGACGCCTACACGCTCAAGGAAGGCGCTCCCCGCCCGGCATTGTCGCTGTATGTGATTGTCGATGCGACCAGCTATGACGTGATCGCCACCGAGACGCGTGCCGAATTGGTGCCGATCGCCACGAATTTGCGCCATAACGAGCTGGACGACATCGTGACGGCCGAGGCGCTGGCTGCCGGCACGGGCGACTACCCGCACAAAGAGCAGATCGCCTGCCTGTGGCCGCTTGCGCAAGCGCTGTACGGCAAGCGGCAGGCCGCCCGCGAGGGGTACGGTCTCAAGCCGGAAGTGCAAAACAAGACGGATTACAGTTTTTACGTCGATGGCGAACGCGTGACGATCCTGCCGCGTCGCCGCGGCGCACCGCTGGATCTGATCGTTGCCGAGATGGCTATCCTGGCCAACAGTACCTGGGGCCGGTTGCTGGCCGAATGCGGCGTGCCCGGCATCTACCGTGCGCAGCGCGCGTACGGCGTGAATCGCACGCGCATGCAGACCACGCCGGCGCCGCACGAGGGGCTGGGCGTGGAGCAGTACGCGTGGAGCACGTCGCCGCTGCGTCGTTACGTCGACCTGGTCAATCAATGGCAACTGCTCGCCTGCGTGCAGTACGGCGTCACCGCCAAGCTTGCCGCACCCTTCAAGCCAAAGGATGCCGACCTGTATGCGACCGTTTCCAATTTCGAGGCGGCGCATGCGGCCTACGCGGAGCATCAGGGGCGCATGGAACGGTTCTGGTGCCTGCGCTGGCTGCAACAGGAAAACAAGCGGCAGATCCAGGCAAGCGTGCTCAAGGGCGATCTGGTGCGCCTGAACGACATACCACTGACCGTGATTGTGCCGGGGCTTGGCGTGCAAGCCAGGGGCACGCAGGTATTGCTCGATATCCTCTCGGTCGACGACGTCACGCTCGACGTCTCATGCCGTCTGTCGCAGGTGCTGGGTGAGGGCGCCGCGTTGCCCACTGAAACGTCGGATGATGAAACGGACGAATCCGGCGGAATCGACGAGGGCGCGGAAAACGGCGATGGCAGCCAGGACGGCCAGGGCGACGTGGCCGACGCCGGGCGCGATTTTGCCGAGGGCGGCGAGACGGAGTCCGGCGACAATGAAAACGACGCCATGGCGAGCCGGGGCGATGGAACTGGCGGGTGAGCATGTCGCATGAAGCGCGTTAGCCGTACGCGGGTCGCGGTCGTTCCATATGCCCGCACGCAATTCGCCGCGCTTGGCAAGTGGGTCCGCGAAAACCCGCTGGCGGCGGGATTGAGCTTTTCCGTGCTGCTCCATGCCCTGGTGCTAGCGGTGCATTTTGTCGCGCCCGACGCCTTTCGGCTTCACTCGACCGATACGCCGCTCGACGTCGTGCTGGTCAACGCAAAGTCGGATAATGCGCCGGTCAACGCCAAACTGGTTGCGCAAGCCAACCTGCTCGGCGGCGGCGAGCAGGAGAAGGTTCACGCGACAACCCCGTTGCCCGCGCGTGATGTGCAGCAGCCGGGCAACCAGGTCGCGCGGGCCGAGCACCAGGTGAGTTCGCTGGAGGCCATGCAGGAGCAGTTGCTGACGCAGATGCGCTCGCTTTCGAAGCAGCGGCCCAGAACGCTGCCGGCGCAGCGTGAGAACGGCAAGGAGCAACGGGAGATCGATCAGCAGATCGCCAGGTTGCAGGCCGTGATTGCGCAGAACGTGCGCGCCTACGAGGAGCGCCCCAAGCGCGGTCAAATCACGGCCAACACGCGGGAAGTCATTTACGCGGAATACTACGACGCGTTGCGACGCAGGATCGAGCGGCTGGGCACCGAGCATTTTCCCGAGGTCGGCGGGCGCAGGCTCTACGGTCAGCTGATCGTGACTCTGAATGTCAGCCAGGATGGTCAATTGGGCTATGACCGCAACGGCTACCACGTGATCGGCGTCGAGATCGAGCGCGGTTCGGGCGATCGCGAACTGGATCGCCGCGCGGTTGCAATCGTGCGGGCCAGCGCACCTTTTGGCAAATTCACCAAAGCCATGCGCGCGCGCTATGACATTCTGCAGATCGTAACGCGCATGACCTTCAGCCACCATGGCGTGCATGCCGAGGCGATCCAGGGCCCGGCCCGCTGAGTCGCGCATTGCCGGTACCGGGAGGATGCGTATACTGGAGCCCTGCCGGGTCGCGGTAGCATAAGGCGCAGCGTCCGGCGCTTTGAATTTCAGCCGCGAAATGCGGCCCGAGCCTGACTGACATGACACGCGAAAATCACGGGGACATTGCCAATGCTGCCGCTGCGCAGCCCGACCGCTACGCGGTGGTCGGCCATCCGGTCGAACATAGTCAATCGCCGTTTATTCATGCGCAATTTGCCGCGCAGACCGGCCAGCACCTGGTGTATGAGCGCCTGTTGGCGCCGCTCGACGGGTTTGCCGCGACAGTGCGCGATTTTGCCGCGCAAGGCGGCAAAGGTCTTAACGTCACGGTGCCTTTCAAGCTCGAGGCCCACGCGCTGGCCACGCGCCTGAGCCCCCGGGCCAGCGCCGCGGGTGCGGTCAATACGCTATGTTTCGCGGGCGGGGAAATCGAGGGAGACAACACCGACGGGGTGGGGTTGGTACGCGATATCGAAGTCAATCTGGCGCGGCCGCTGCGAGGCCGCCGTGTGCTGCTGCTGGGCGCCGGCGGCGCGGCACGCGGTGTGCTGCTGCCGTTGCTGCAAAGCGTGCCGGCGGAAATTTTCATCGCCAACCGGACGCCCGACAAGGCCCGGGCGCTGGCGGCGCACTTCGGTGCGCAAGCCCAGGCGCTGGGTGTCAGGCTTGCGGCCGGCTCATGGCACGACATTGCCGGCGGGTTCGACGTGGTGATCAACGGCACGGCCAGCAGCCTGCAGGGCGATTTGCCGCCATTGCCTGCCAATGTGTTCGGGCACGATGCGCTGGCCTACGACATGATGTACGGCAAGCAACCCACGATATTTCTGCGCTTTGCCAGTGCCCATGGTGCGGCGCTTACGGCCGATGGCCTGGGCATGCTGGTCGAGCAGGCCGCGGAGTCGTTTGCTCGCTGGCGGGGCGTGAGACCCCGAACCGCGCCGGTGCTGCAACTGCTGCGCGAGCGCTATGCCCACCAGACGGACAGCGGCAACTGATGGGTCACCGGCACGGGGCGCAAGCGCGATGGAGTGTGTGGCGCTGGTGCCGCTACGTCGTCATGGTTTTCGCCGCCGCCGTGCTGGCGACGCAGTGCTACTACTTCTTGCAGATCGCCTGGTGGACACGCTTCAATCCGGGCTCGACAGCGTTCATGCGCGCTGCTCAAGCGCGGCTTCACCAAACCGATCCGCGGGCGAAAATCGAGCGCATCTGGGTACCATACGATCGGATATCCCACAACCTGAAACGGGCCATCATCGCCAGCGAGGATGCCGATTTCGTCAATAACAATGGTTTTGAAATCGACGCAATGCTCGATGCATGGGAGAAGAACGAGAAGAGAGGCCATATCGTGGCCGGTGGCTCGACCATTACCCAGCAGCTTGCCAAGAATCTGTTTCTGTCCGGCGAGCGCAGCTACATTCGCAAGGCCGAGGAATTGTGCATCACCTGGATGCTCGAATTCTGGATGAGCAAGGAGCGCATCTTTGAGATCTATCTGAATTCGGTCGAATGGGGCGAAGGCATTTTTGGCGCGCAGGCCGCGGCCGAACACTACTATCATGTCTCGGCTGCCCAATTGTCGCCTTGGCAAGCGGCGCGACTGGCAGTGATGCTGCCCCGTCCCCGCTACTACGACGCGCACCGCAACTCCGCTTACCTGGCGCGCCGAACCCGCATCATTGCGCGCCGCATGGGCGCGGCCGAATTACCGCCGTAGCGATTATTGCGGCGTGGTCGGCGCCGGTGTCATGACAATCGTGCGGGTCGGGTATGGCAGCGAGCAACCCGCGGCCTCGACGGTTTTCTTCACGGCGCGTTGCAACTCCCAGTACACCGCCCAATAGTATTCGCTCAAGGTCCACAGCCGCACGTTGATGACGACGGCCTGTTCATGGATTTCCTTGACCATGACTTCCGGTGCGGGGGCGCGCAACACATGCTCGTGCGCTGCCACGAGCGAGCTCAGCGCCGCGATGGCGCTGTCCAGGTCGTCGCGCAGATCGATATTCACGGTGATTTCCATGCGCCGGCTCGGATTGCGGCTGTAGTTGGTGATCGCGCTGCCCCAGATCTGGTTGTTGGGTACCGACATGTAAATGCCGTCGGCCGTGGTCAGCGTCGAAGTAAACAGGCCGATCTCTTCGACGGTCCCGCCGAGATTGCTGCCGGCCGAGATGTAGTCGCCAGCCTTGAAAGGACGCAGCACCAATAGCATCGTGCCGGCCGCGATGTTCTGCAGGGTGCCTTGCAGCGCTAGGCCAATAGCCAGGCCGGCGGCACCCAGCACGGCGATGATGCTGGCCGTCTGGACGCCGCATTGCGCCAGCACCGCGACGATCGTGATGCCTCGTACCGACCATTGCACGATCGAATAGGTGAGCGGCTTGAGCGTCTTGTCGAACTGAGGCGAGCGGTCCAGCCCGCGTCGCACGATACGCGTGAGCAAATTGGAGAGCCACCAGCCGACCAACAGGATCACGATGGCCTGGAGTGCGGTGATGCCGTAATGCAGCGCGTTTTGTGTCACGGCGGTCCACACAGCGTCGGTTGCGGCAGCGATGGAAGCATGATTCATGGGTTATCTTCTCCTATTGAATGTTCTGTCCAGGGAGATCCGGCGGCGCCTTGCCAACAGGGTTCTTCGCCAATCTAGCATAAACCGATGATTAGTTATGCCAATAAGTGTGCAGATCCGCGCTTCGACACCTAGCGTGCGCCGCGCATGCGGCTCGCCGCGCGGCACATGCACATGGACGGGGTTGACGCCGGATGCGGTGAGTTAAAATGGCGCACGTTTTCATCGCGCAACCACCATGACATTCATCGATCAACTGCGTGCCGCCTGGCATGACCGAGACTCTCTGCTGTGTGTGGGGCTCGATCCGGAGCCGTCACGACTGCCGGCGCATCTGCGGGGCAATCCCGATGCGATCTTCGAGTTTTGCCGGACCATCGTCGATGCAACCGCACCCTATGCCTGTGCGTTCAAGCCGCAGATCGCCTATTTTTCGGCGCAGCGCGCCGAAATTCAACTGGAGCGGCTGATTGCCCACATTCACGAGCGCCATCCTGGCCTGCCGGTAGTGCTCGATGCCAAACGGGGCGACATCGGCAGCACCGCCGAACAATATGCGAAAGAGGCGTTCGAGCGTTACCAGGCCGATGCCGTCACGGTCAATCCGTACATGGGTTTCGACTCGATTGCGCCCTATCTCGGATACGAGAACAAAGGCGTGATCGTATTGTGCCGCACCTCGAATCCGGGCGGCAGCGATCTTCAGTTCCTGCGCACGGCCGACGGCCAGCCGCTGTATGAGGTCGTCGCGCGGCTGGCAGCCGGCCCCTGGAACACCAGCGGCCAGATCGGTCTGGTGGTCGGCGCGACGTTCCCGAACGAAATCGCGGCAGTGCGCGCGATCGTCGGCGACATGCCGCTGCTGATTCCGGGGGTCGGCGCTCAGGGCGGGGACGTGGCGGCGACCGTCAAGGCAGGCCGCACGGCCGACGGCAGCGGCATGATGATCAATTCGTCGCGCGCCATTATCTACGCCGGCAGCGGCGTAGATTTTGGGCAGGCGGCCGCGCAGGCGGCTTGCCAAACTCGGGATGCCATCAACGAGCATCGCTCGGCGCCCCGGTAACGGTGCTGCCGTCCTGCCGGGATGCGCCGGCGGCGGGCTATGCCTCGGCGGTGTCGATCAGCTTGAGCAGGCCGCGCAAGGCGTGCTGCGCCGCCTGATTGCGTACCTGGGCCCGGTCGCCCTTGAAATGCTGCGTCTCAACGACCGTCGTTAGACGGTTGGTCCAGGCAAAACACACCATTCCTACGGGCTTTTCGGCGGTGCCGCCGCCCGGTCCGGCAACGCCGGTAATCGCCAGCGACAATTGCGCGCGGCTGTTTCGCAGCGCGCCCTCCGCCATGGCACGCGCGACCTGCTCACTGACCGCGCCGTGCTTGTCGATGAGTTCAGCCGGAACGCCGATCATGTCGATCTTGGCTTGATTGGAATAGGTAACGAATCCCCGTTCGAACCAATTGCTGCTGCCGGAGATGTCGGTCATTGCCGCCGCCACCATGCCGCCGGTACAGGACTCGGCCGTGGCCAGCAGCAGGCGCTCCTCGCGCAGACGATTGCCGGCCTTGACCGCCAGTTGATGCAATAAGGTATTTGTCATGCTGCTTCATTACGTGCGCGGCACCCTTCAAAGGGCATGCCACAGGGCGATCACCAGCAAAGTGCAAAAAGCGGCGACCAGATCGTCCAGCATGATACCCAAGCCGCCCTTGACGGTGCGGTCGAAATAGCGCACTGGCGGCGGCTTGACTGCGTCGAAGAAGCGGAACAGCAAAAACGCGACGCATTGTCCCCAAAACGATGCCGGAGTCACCACCAGCAATACCAGCCAGAAGGCAACGATTTCATCCCATACGACCGAACCCGGGTCGGACGTGCCCAGGGCGCGGGCGGTGCGGCCGCATATCCAGACCCCGCCGACGATGCTCAACGCCAGCAGCACGGCCCAATCCGATACCGTGAGGTAAAGATTCAATACCAGGTAGGAGGCCCAGCCGAACAGCGTGCCGACAGTACCGGGGCCCATCGGCGACAGGCCGCTGCCGAAACCCAGCGCGATGAAGTGGACCGGGTGGGAGAACATGAAGCCCACGGTGACCGGCCGTCGTGCGGTGGCCCCGCCGTGCAACGTTTTGTCGTGCGGTGGGTTGGGCTGATCGGGAGAAGGGGTGGAATTCATCGAAAATGATCGAAGCTCTGGTATGCGAGGCAGACCGGTTGTCCGGCGTTGTCATGCAGCGTCAGGGCGGCGCTGCCGGGGCGCTCGAGCGGCACGATTTCGCCAATGCGCGTGAGCGGCAGGGCCAGGCTCTGGGCGATCCGCTCGACCGTCGGGCGCGCGGCGGGCGGCACCGTAAAGCAAAGCTCGTAGTCGTCCCCTCCAGCGAGCGTGCAGGTGCGGCGGACCGCTTCGCTTTGAGCGGCCACCCAGCGGGAGTGCGGCACGGCGTCGACATTCACGCGCGCTGCGACTTGCGAGCGCTCCAGGATATGGCGAAGATCGCCGAGCAGGCCGTCCGAGATGTCCAGCGCGGCATGAGCGATGCCTCGCAAGGCCATGCCGAGTTCTATGCGTGGCTCGGGCCACTCGAGTGCGCGGCGGCTTCGGGTCAGCGCTTCATCGGACAGTGCCCATTCGTCACGAAGCGCGCCCAGCGCCAGACGCGCATCGCCGAGCGCGCCGGATACCCAGATATCGTCGCCGACGATCGCAGCGTCTCGGCGCAGTGCTTGCCGGTCGGGAACTTCCCCGAAGATGGTGACGCAAAGGTTGCGGGGGCCACGGGTGGTGTCGCCGCCGATCAACGGGCATGCGTGCCGATTGGCCAGTGCGGCCAGCCCTTCGCTGAACGGCGCGAGCCAGTCGGGGTCGGCGTCGGGCAACGCCAGTGCCAGCGTAAAGCCCAGCGGGCGGGCGCCCATGGCCGCCAGATCGGACAAATTGACGGCCAGCGTTTTGTGTCCGAGCGCGCGCGGCGCCATATCGGCGAAGAAATGGCGGCCCTCGACCAGCATGTCGGTCGATACCGCCAGCAGGCTGCCGACGGGCGGCGCTATCAACGCGCAATCGTCGCCGATGCCCAGCCGCACGTGGTCGGCGGCTGTGGTCGCATGGGCGAAATAGCGCTCGATGAGGGTGAATTCGTTCAGCACGGTCTGGATGAGTGGAGGTAAGGCGACATTGTAAATCCGTCGTCACCTCATATCGACGGGTAACGCCCGGCGGACGTCAATTTGTCACGTTTGGGGAGGTGCGTTTGGAATCGATGCGTGCCGTCAAGCGGGTTTCCGCCTTAAAAAGTTCTTCGCCTTATCCTTTTTTGCGGTAAATCGCGGGGTGGATTGGCGATACAATGCACTCAGGGTAGTTTTTTCTTATTGAACGCAGGCTGCTTTCATGTCCACACCTATTGATAAAAAACTGCGCGACGCCGCGCTCGAATACCACGAATTTCCCACCACAGGAAAGATCGCGATCGCGCCGACCAAGCAATTGGTGAACCAGCGCGATCTGGCGCTGGCGTATTCGCCCGGCGTGGCGGCGGCATGCGAGGAAATCGTCGCGGATCCGGTCAACGCCGCGCGCTATACCGCGCGTGGCCACCTGGTCGGCGTCGTCACCAACGGCACGGCTGTCCTGGGGCTGGGTGACATCGGGCCGCTGGCGTCCAAGCCGGTGATGGAAGGCAAGGGCGTGCTGTTCAAGAAATTCGCCAATATCGACGTGTTCGATATTGAAATCAATGAGAAAGACCCCGAAAAGCTGGTCGATATCATTGCGGCACTCGAGCCCACTTTCGGCGCGATCAATCTCGAGGATATCAAGGCCCCGGAATGCTTTATCGTCGAGCGCAAGCTGCGCGAGCGCATGAAGATTCCCGTGTTCCACGATGACCAGCACGGCACGGCCATCGTGGTTGCCGCCGCTGTGTTGAACGGCCTGAAGGTCGTCGGCAAGGATATCGGCGAGGTCAAACTGGTGTGCTCCGGCGCCGGTGCGGCAGCCCTGGCCTGCCTGGATCTGCTGGTCGATATCGGTCTGCCGCTGAAGAATATCTGGGTGTCGGATATCGTCGGCGTCGTCTACGAGGGCCGCACCGAGCTGATGGACGAGGAAAAGGCGCGTTTCGCCCAAAAAACCGATGCGCGCAAGCTCGGCGACGTGATCGGCGGCGCCGATGTGTTTCTCGGCCTGTCGGCCGCCGGCGTGCTCAAGCCGGAGATGGTCAAGGAAATGGCGCCATCGCCGCTGATTTTCGCGCTGGCCAATCCCAATCCGGAAATCACCCCGGAACTGGCAAAGGCCGCGCGGCCGGATGCCATCATGGCGACCGGTCGCACCGACTATCCGAACCAGGTCAATAATGTCCTGTGTTTTCCGTTCATTTTCCGCGGCGCCCTCGACGTCGGCGCGACCACCATTACCCGCTCGATGGAAATCGCCGCGGTCAATGCCCTGGCCGAGCTGGCGCGGCAGGAGCAGAGCGACATCGTGGCCACGGCATACGGCATCGAGAATCTCTCGTTCGGCCCCGAATACCTGATTCCGAAGCCTTTCGATCCGCGCTTGATCGTCAAGGTCGCACCGGCGGTTGCCCAGGCGGCCATGGATGCCGGCGTCGCCACCCGGCCGTTGGCGGACATGGACGCCTATTCGCAGCAACTTCAGCAATTCGTTTATCAAAGCGGCTCGCTGATGAAACCGTTGTTTGCGATTGCGCGCCAGACGCCGCCGGAGCAAAAGCGCATTGTGTTCTGCGAGGGCGAGGAAGAGCGCGTGCTGCGCGCCGTGCAAATCGTGATCGACGAGCGTATCGCCAAGCCGATCCTGATCGGGCGGCCCGCTGTGATTGAAAAGCGCATCGAACGCTACGGCCTGCGTCTGCATGAGGGCGTCGACTATACCGTTGTCAATCCGGAGCACGACGAGCGCTATCGCGACTACTGGCAGACCTACCATAGCCTGACCGCGCGCAAGGGGGTGACGTCCTCTTATGCCCGCGTCGAAATGCGTCGCCGTACCACCCTGATCGGCGCGATGCTGCTCTCCAAGGGCGAGGCCGACGGCATGATTTGCGGCACGGTCAGCACGCCGGGCCGCCATTTGCATTTCATCGATCGGGTGATCGGCAAGCGTCCGGGAGGAAAAGTCTACGGCGCCATGAATGCGTTGGTATTACCGGATCGGCAAATTTTCCTCGTCGACACGCATATCAATCAAGATCCCAGTGCCGAGGATTTGGCTGACATCACGCTGATGGCGGCCGAAGAGATCCGGCGCTTTGGCATCGAGCCCAAGGTGGCGCTGGTGTCTCACTCGAATTTCGGCACCAGTGACGCGCCCAGCGCGTGCAAGTTACGGGAAACACTGGCGATCCTGCATGAGCGGGCGCCCGAGCTGGAGGTCGACGGCGAAATGCACGGCGATTGCGCACTTGATCCCGCGTTGCGCGCTCGAATCATGCCGGATTCGACCCTGCATGGTCCGGCGAACCTGTTGGTGCTGCCGAATATCGATGCCGCCAACATCGCCTACAACTTGCTCAAGACCGCGGCGGGCAACAATGTTGCTATCGGGCCGATCTTGCTGGGCGCGGCCAAACCGGTGCACATTTTGACCGAATCTGCCACGGTTCGGCGGATCATCAATATGGTCGCGCTGGTCGTTGCGGATGCTGCGGCGCAGCATAGATAATGCCTCGACATTGACGTGAGATCGAAAACGCCGGCCTCGAGCCGGCGTTTTCATTGGGGTTTCTTGAAAATTGAGTGTGAGCACACACTACCATTAATAATCAGATTGCATTCGCTTGCGGGCGCAGGGAATGATTTCAAAATGTAAACCGACATTGATTATCGGTTCATATAGCGATACCCTTGCACCTTCACCCAATCAGGCGAAATCACTCAGCATTCGCCGCAGCGCATTGCAAAATATGAAATCAGGCCGGTGGCTCTATCGCGGGTTGTTGGCATTGGGGGTCGCGGCGAGCCTTGCGTTTGGCATGGCCAACGCGCAGGCCCGTGCACCGAAGGCGTGGGCCGAACCGGCGATGACGGGTCATCTGGGCACTGTCGCCGAGAGTCAATTGCCTCGCGCTGCGCAGCGAACGCTTGCGACGATTCGCCGCGGTGGCCCGTTTCCGTATGCCAAGGACGGCGTGGTATTCGGCAATTACGAGAAGCGACTGCCCAGACGGCCTCGGGGGTATTACCACGAGTACACCGTCCCGACGCGAAGCGCGCACAATCGTGGCGCACGCCGCATCGTTTGCGGCGGCGACCAGCGCGCCGCACGGAATTGTTACTACACTGGCGACCACTACAACAGTTTCCAATTTATCGAGGAATGACAGCAGGATGAACGAGCAGGTTTTCGCACAGGAGCGTGTTTTGACGGATCAATTCGGTGCGGGTGAAAATAACTTGTTCAGACAAGTGGTGCACCTGCAAAGCACCGAGCGGGCGCAGCGCCGTCATTTGTTGTCCGACGAGGGAGATATGAGTCTTTTCAAGACCGTCAGACCGAACATCGTGCAGTCGATCCGCGCCTTCCGGGTGCCCGAGCTGGCGGCCGAAGCCGAGCGGCTGGGGCAGCATTTCCTCTACGCCAATTGTGCGCACGCGCAAACCAAGGGCGAGGTACTCGACGTCATCGCCAGTTCGTTCATGTTTCCGAAGCACTTCGGCAAGAATTTCGATGCGCTGCACGACAGCGTGACGGATCTGGTTTGGAAGGCAGGGCCGCAACCCGGTTTCGTGATCGTGCTCGAGGGTCTTCCCGCAACGCCGAAGTTCGACAAGGAGGCGCGCGAGACATTGCTGGACGTATTCCGTGACGCCGCTGAGTTCTGGGCGGAGCGCAAAATCAACTTCCGCGTTTTCTATTCGTTCGCCTGATGGCGGGGGCGCTTCGTCGCGCTCCCGCCGTCCCCTGCGTGACTCTCATCGGTTCAGAAGCTGCGCTGCCAGACTGCCGAGATTGAGTTGGCCTTCCGGCAAGCTGCCATTGGGCGTCAATCGATTGATGATCTCCGGCAACAACTCCGACAGGTGCTGCGCGGCCTGATCCTTCGAAATGCCGGCGGCATCCGCCAGTTGCTGAAGGTGACCGCTCTGGTCGAGCGCCTGTCCGATCTGCTCGGCCGAAACGGACTGATTGGCGCCCGTGCCAATCCAGGATTCGACGGCGTCGCCCAGGCCGCTGTTACGCAGCAATTCGGTCAACCCGCCGAGCCCACCCGCCATTTGCGGGGTTGCGCCTGCTGCGCCATTGCCTTGAGCGCTGTTCAATGCACCCTCGAGCATGCCGGCCAGACCGCCGCCGCTGCCCGCGCCGCCAAGCAATCCACCCAATGATCCGAGCAGGCCGCTCTGCCCTGGTTGGGTGCTCCCCTGATTCCCCTGATGGCTGGCGATCATGCTGAGCACGCCCATGAGCAACATCATTTTCGGATCGCTGCCACCCGCTGCGGGGCTATCGTTACCGCTGGATGTGGCGCCATCTGCCGCACCCAGAATTGAATCGAGCAAACCCATAACAGTCTCCTATCGAGGCAAAAGCGCCCACAGCATTTACGGACGTACGATGTGCTACCAGCCGTGCCAGCGTGTGGCCAGCGCGGCGAGCGTCGCAATGCCGGCGGTCTCCGTTCGAAGCACTCGCTGACCCAGGTTCAGCGGGGCAAACCCGGCTTCGCCGGCCTGCTCTTCCTCTTGGTTCGACAAACCGCCCTCGGGGCCGATCAGCAACACGACCGGCTCGGCAGGCGCCGTTGCCGGTAAAGATTCGAACCCCTCGGACGCTCGCGGAGACAATAGCACACGAATTTGACGTTCGTCGCGCACGCTCGAAATCCAATCCGAAAACGCCATGATTGGCGCGACGGCCGGCACGCTGTTGCGCCCGCATTGCTCGCAGGCGGCGCTCACCACCGCTTGCCAGTGTGCTACGCGCCGTTCGGCGCGCTCGCCGCCGAGGCGGGTCACACATCTTTCCGTCGTCAGCGGCTGGATGGCATGCACGCCCAGTTCAACGCTTTTCTCGATCAGCCAATCCATTTTGTCGCCGCCGGCGACGCCCTGGGCCAACACGACGCGGTAGGGCGGCTCGACCTCGCGCGGAACATGCGCGAGCACGGTCGCGATCGCGTGCTTCTTCGCCAGGTCTTCCAGACGTGCGGGGAATTCGCCGCCCAGGCCGTTAAAGAGCGTGATGCTGTCACCCGGCTTGATTCGCAGGACTTGCAGGTGGCGAATCACGTCGACGGGCAGTGATATGGACGAGTCGGGTTGCAGCGAACCGGGGATGAAGAAGCGCGGCGCGCCGGCAGTCGTCGTCATGATTGGCGGGCCAGCGGCTTGGCGAACCCCCAGCGATAGCCATCGAGATCCTCCAGTTGACAGAAACGATCCCCCCAGAATTGATCCTCAGGCGGCATGATGCCGGTCGCGCCGGCAGCAACTGCTCTGGCGTACGACTCGTCGACATCGTCGCAATACACATAAAAGCTCTGCGGTGCTTCGATGCCCGCCGACCGGGGTGCCTTGGCCGTCGTACCGAACGCACCCTCGGGCGCGAACATGACGATCAGGTCGTCGTGATAGGTCATTTCCACATGCATGACGACGCCATCGTCGTCGATCTGATCACGCACGGCGAAACCGAATGCGTCTCGATAGAATGCGGCGCTGGCCTTGGCGTCGCGCACCGTCAGGTACGGCGTGAGCCAGGGGGCATGCGCCGGGCGGGGGTCGGTCATGGAGATTCTCCTGTACTCGGATACTCGGCGCGATACGCTGCGCCTGTCAGTGAGACCAAGGCGCCGCGGTCATGGCAACAGGCTGCGCCTGAGCGCGGTTGGCAGTGCGAATAGCGCCGGATGAAGCTGAGCATTGTAATACCGCAAGCCGGTCATCCCGAATTGGTGCAAGCGCCCATCGATTGTCGCGCAGGACACGGTCGCTGGATCGTACGTGTCGCTGGCGCAGGCGAAAGCCCAAAGCGTCCCATACAGCGGAATGTACAGGGTCCCGGGGCGTACGTGCTTGAAGCAGGCGCCCAGGTCGCGCAGCAAGCGGCGAACCAGCTCGGCCTGGAACAGCGGGGCGCCCAGATGCAGGCAAAGCACGCCGTGCGGTCCCAGCAGTTGTTTGATCTGCTCGAAGAACGCCGGGGCATGCAGTGCGCTGGCCGAACCATCGGCCTCGGTGAGGTCGAACACAACCATGTCGAACTGCTCGCCCCGAGCATTTGCCTTAGCGACGTAGTCACGACCATCGCCAACGCAGATGCGCAGGCGTGGATCGTCGAAGGCGCCGCAGGCAATCCCGGGGAGATGACGGCGCGTGACTTCGATGACCTGAGCATCGAGTTCGGCGACGACGACACGCTCCACCCCGGGATATTTGAGGATTTCCCGCGCGGAGCCGCCGTCGCCGCCGCCGACGATGAGCGCCGAGCGCAATGCGGGCAGGCCCAGCGCCGCGGGGTGGACGATGCACTCGTGATAGAAATATTCATCCCCCTCGGAGGCCATGAACCGCCCGTCCAGGCGATAGGCCCTGCCGAATTGCGGGGTGTCATACACATCGATGCGCTGGTAGGGAGACTGAATCGACTCCACCAGTGTGGCGTTCTTGAGCCCGAGCGCAGTGTCCGGCGCCAGCCATTCGAGCAGGAGGCCGGCAGCGTGATCCTCTGTGTCGGTCGACGGTGTGGCGGCAGTGGACGATTGGAAGCCTGACATGAGAGTGTTTTGGGGCAGCGTGCCGAAAATTATAGCGGCGCGGCCAGATGCCCGACGGTACCCCGCATCTGTTAAAATCTGAAGTTTTCCAAGCAGGGGTTCTTGCGCAGCTCGTCCGCCCAAAACGGCGGGGAGTCCCGCTCTTCCGGTCGGTCCCATGATGAATCTTTCAAATCCGAAAAATGCGTTGATGGCCAACGCGATCCGCGCTTTGGCCATGGACGCCGTGCAGCAGGCCAACTCTGGCCATCCGGGCATGCCGATGGGCATGGCCGAGATCGCCGTCGCCCTGTGGGGGCGGCACTTGCGGCACAACCCCGCCAATCCGCTCTGGGCCGACCGCGATCGGTTCGTGCTGTCCAATGGCCACGGCTCGATGTTGCTGTACTCGCTGTTGCACCTGAGCGGCTACGATTTGCCGATGAGCGAGCTCAGGAACTTCCGGCAACTGCACAGCAAGACCCCGGGGCACCCGGAGTATGGCATGACGCCCGGCGTCGAGACGACCACCGGCCCACTGGGGCAGGGCCTGGCCAACGCGGTCGGCATGGCCCTGGCCGAAGCCTTGCTGGCAAAGGAATTCAACAAGCCCGAGGCGAGTATCGTCGACCACTACACCTATGTGTTCCTCGGCGATGGCTGCTTGATGGAGGGCATCTCCCATGAGGCCTGTTCGCTGGCCGGCACGCTGCGCCTGAACAAGCTGATCGCGCTGTATGACGACAATGGCATCTCGATCGATGGCGAGGTCATTCACTGGTTCGGCGACGATACGCCCAAGCGTTTCGAGGCCTACGGCTGGCACGTGATCCATGCCGTCGACGGGCACGACGTCGACGCGGTCGATGCGGCGATTGCGGCTGCCAAGCGGTCCGACCGGCCGACGCTGATTTGCTGCAAGACCACCATCGGCAAAGGGTCGCCTCACAAGCAGGGTACCCACGACGTGCACGGCGCGGCGCTCGGCGCGGAAGAAATCGCCGCCACGCGCGAGGCGCTGGGGTGGCAGGCGGCGCCGTTCGAGATTCCCGCCGACGTCTACGCGGCATGGGACGCCAAGGCCGCTGGCGCAGCGCGGGAGGCCGCCTGGAGCGAAGCGTTCGAGACCTACCGCAAGCATTATCCGACCGAGGCAGGGGAGTTCGCGCGCCGCATGAAGGGCGAACTGCCGGCTGATTGGCAAGCCGCGACCGCAGCGCTGATCACCCGCACCAATGAAAAGGCAGAGACGGTCGCCACCCGCAAGGCGTCCCAGCAGGCGATCGAAGGTCTGGCTGCGGTGTTGCCCGAGTTTCTGGGCGGCTCGGCCGATCTGACCGGCTCCAATCTGACGAACTGGAAGGCCAGCAAGGCCGTGCGCATGTCCAACGAAGGGCTGCAGTGGGGCAATCACGTCAACTACGGCGTGCGCGAGTTCGGCATGAGCGCGATCCTCAACGGCATTGCGCTGCATGGCGGCTATATCCCGTTCGGCGGCACTTTCCTGACGTTCTCCGATTACAGCCGAAACGCGCTGCGCATGGCGGCGTTGATGAAAATCCGCTCGATCTTCGTGTTCACCCACGATTCGATCGGGCTTGGCGAGGACGGCCCGACCCACCAATCGATCGAACATGTGTCGAGCCTGCGTCTGATTCCGCACATGGATGTCTGGCGTCCGTGCGACACGGTCGAGTCGGCCGTCGCATGGATCGCCGCGATCGAGCGCCATGGCGCTCACCAGAGCGGGCCCAGTTGCCTGGTCTTGAGCCGCCAGAACCTGCCGTTCGTGGCGCGCGAGCCTGACCAGATCGCGGCGATTCGTCGCGGCGGCTACGTGCTGCGCGATGCGGCCAATGCCAAGGTCGCCCTGCTGGCCACCGGCTCCGAGGTCGACCTGGCGCTCAAGGCGGCCGCCGCGCTGGCCGATGAAGGCATCGCCGCGCGCGTGGTCTCGATGCCGGCGACCACCGTGTTCGATCGCCAGGAAGCGGCCTACCGCGCCAGCGTCCTGCC
Source organism: Pandoraea sp. (assembly GCF_004297875.1). Lineage (GTDB taxonomy): Bacteria > Pseudomonadota > Gammaproteobacteria > Burkholderiales > Burkholderiaceae > Pandoraea. The sequence continues at coordinate 73,043 of NZ_SCSK01000010.1, forward strand.
CAAGGGGATGCCGCGCGTGGCGATCGAAGCCGGCGTGAGCGATTTCTGGCACAAATATGTCGGACTCGAGGGCGGCGTCGTCGGTATCGATACGTTCGGCGAGTCGGCCCCCGCGGGCGCGCTGTTCAAACATTTCGGCTTTACCGTGGAGAAGGTAGTGGCCACGGTCAAGGCGGTGATTGCCTGATTCCCGATTTCAACCTACCACGGAGAACTTCCATGACGATTCGCGTTGCTATTAACGGCTACGGCCGAATTGGACGCAATGTGCTGCGCGCCCACTACGAAGGCGGCAAGAAGCACGACATCCAGATTGTCGCCATCAACGATCTGGGCAACGCTCAGACCAACGCTCACCTGACGCAGTACGATACCGCGCATGGCAAGTTCCCCGGCACGGTCGCGGTCGACGGCGATTACATGGTGGTCAATGGCGACAAGATTCGCGTGCTGGCCAACCGCAATCCGGCTGAGCTGCCGTGGGGCGAACTGGGCGTCGACGTGGTGCTCGAGTGCACGGGCTTTTTCACCAGCAAGGAAAAGGCCAGCGCCCATTTGAAGGGCGGCGCAAAGAAAGTCATCATCTCGGCGCCGGGCGGCAAGGACGTCGACGCGACCATCGTGTATGGCGTCAATCACAATGTCCTGAAGGCCGCACACACGGTCATCTCGAACGCTTCCTGCACCACCAACTGCCTGGCGCCGCTGGTCAAGCCGCTACACGACAAGCTGGGCGTCGTGTCGGGCCTGATGACCACGGTCCATGCCTACACCAACGACCAGGTGCTGACCGACGTCTACCATGAAGATCTGCGCCGCGCGCGCTCGGCAACGATGAGCATGATTCCGACGAAGACCGGCGCTGCCTCCGCAGTCGGCCTGGTGCTGCCGGAACTCAACGGCAAGCTGGACGGTTTCGCGATTCGTGTACCTACCATCAACGTGTCGCTGGTCGATCTGTCCTTTATCGCCAAGCGCGAAACGACCGTCGATGAAGTCAACGCGATTCTCAAGGCGGCTTCCGAGGGCGAACTCAAGGGCATCCTCGATTACAACACCGCGCCGCTGGTGTCCGTCGACTTCAACCACAATCCGGCATCGTCGACTTTCGACGCGACGCTGACCAAAGTGTCCGGCAATCTCGTCAAGGTGTCGTCGTGGTACGACAACGAGTGGGGTTTCAGCAACCGCATGCTCGACACCACGGTTGCCTTGATGAACGCGAAGTAGACTGGTGCGTCCCGTATTTGCGGGACCTGGCCGGCATTAGCGACGAAGCCGCTGGAGATTTCCGGCGGCTTCGCATTTTGAGAGAGTGATTGGCTGGCGCGGGGCTGCGTCAGGTGCGATGGCGATAAGGGCAATCGGTCTTCGTGCAACTGCCGTACATGGCCAGGGAATGTTCCTGCAGCGCGAAGCCGCGCTCCTTGGCGATCAGCTTCTGGCGCCGTTCGATTTCCGAGTCGAAAAATTCCTCGACGCGACCGCAATCGAGACATACGAGGTGATCATGGTGATGTCCCTCGTTCAGCTCGAAAACAGCCTTGCCGGATTCGAAGTTGCTGCGCGAGAGCAGACCGGCCTGCTCGAACTGGGTCAGGACGCGGTATACGGTGGCCAATCCGATATCGAGCTGTTCATTGAGCAGATGTCGATAGACATCTTCGGCAGTCAGATGCCTGACCTCGCTGTTCTGGAAAATTTCCAGAATTTTGAGGCGCGGCAGCGTGGCTTTCAGACCGATGTTTTTCAGATCGGCGGGATTCGGCATTGCTGGACGTCCCTAGAGTACAATATAGCCCCAATAATAATGCCTTTTGTCATCGGCGGACAGCCGAAACGGAATCCGCTGCATCTCGCGGTTTGTCATGAAGTCACATTTTAGAAGAGAGTCCGATTTGCGTCGTTCCCTTACCTTATGCGTGGCCGGAGCTTTGCTGACACTGGCAGGCTGCTCGACTTACAACAGCGTGACCAGCACGATTGCTGATCACATTACCCCGTACCGCATCAACATCGTGCAAGGTAACTTCGTCTCCAAGGAGGCCTATTCCCAACTGCACAAGGGGATGACGCGCGAGCAAGTGCGCCTGCTGCTTGGGACGCCGCTGCTCACGGACATATTCCACGATAACCGGTGGGACTACATTTTCTATTTCAAGCGCGGCAACACCGAGGTGGTGCAGGAACGACGGCTGACCCTCAATTTCGACGGCGATCAGCTGGCGAGCTGGAGCGGCGGCGAGAATTTGCCGTCCGAGAACGAACTGGTGCGGGAGATCGACGGCCAGAAGGGTAAGCCGGAGGCGCCCAAGTCGGCCTCCGCGGCAGTCGCGAGCCCTGTGGTCGCGTCTGCGGCAACCGTGGCGCCCGCCGAGCCCGCGCAGGCCAGTGCCCCCGCGGCGGCCTCCGCAGCGTCCGCCCCTGCGTCGCAACCCGACGCGTCCGGGCAATCGACCGTGCCTACGCCGCCGATCACGTCCCAATCGGGTATGTTCGCACTTCCGAAGTAAGGCTGAGGATGAAGATCGCTATTGCAGGAGCTTCCGGCCGCATGGGCCGCATGTTGATCGAGACCGTGCTGAACACGGCCGACGCCACGCTGGCGGGCGCATTGGATCGCGCCGGCAGCACCGCGCTTGGCCAGGACGCGGGTGCGTTCCTCGGGCGGGAAACCGGAGTCAGGATCACCGACGACATCCGGAGCGGCCTGTCGGGCGCCGAGTTCCTGATCGACTTTACCCGTCCGGAGGGCACGCTCGAGCACCTGGCGGTTGCGCGCCGCACGGGTGTCAAGATGATCATCGGCACCACCGGGTTCTCCGAGGCGCAGAAGCTGGTGCTGCGCGAAGCGAGCCAGGGGTTGCCGATCGTCTTCGCGCCGAACATGAGCGTGGGAGTCAATGCCACGTTCAAGCTCCTCGAAGTGGCGGCCAAGATACTCAATACCGGCTACGACATCGAAATCATCGAGGCCCACCACCGCCACAAGGTGGATGCGCCTTCGGGCACCGCACTGCGCATGGGCGAAGTCGTCGCCGAGGCGCTTGGCCGCGATCTGCAGGCGTGCGCGATCTACGGCCGCGAAGGCGTCACCGGAGAGCGCGACCCGTCGACCATCGGCTTCTCGACCATCCGTGGCGGCGATATCGTGGGCGACCACACGGTACTGTTCGCCGGTATCGGAGAGCGTATCGAAATCACGCATAAATCATCGAGCCGACTGTCCTACGCGCAAGGCTCCATCCGAGCCGCCCGTTTCCTGCAAGGCAAGACGCAGGGCCTGTTCGACATGCAGGACGTCCTCGGCTTGCGCTGAGCGAGGCCGACGCAAGTCAGCGCCGCGGCGCTGACGATTTTGCTTCCGTTGCAGCGCGGCAAGCGCCGTGCGCAGCGTTATAATCTTCGCTTTCCCCGGAAATCGACGTTCGCTCGCCGCACCGCACAGTGTGGCGAAGCAGCGATTCACTCCGATCCGATTTGCCAGATCCGACCCGATCCATGATGCAAGAAAAATACGTTCCAGCCGACGTCGAGTCCGCAGCCCAGGCGCATTGGCAGGCGATCGACGCCTATAAGACCACCGAGCGCCAGGACAAGAAGAAATTCTATTGCGTCTCGATGCTGCCTTATCCGTCCGGCAAATTGCATATGGGGCATGTCCGCAATTACACCATCAACGATGTGATGTATCGCTATTTGCGGATGAACGGCTACAACGTGCTGATGCCGATGGGATGGGATGCCTTCGGCATGCCGGCCGAGAACGCGGCGATGGCCAACGGCGTGCCGCCGGCTCGCTGGACCTACGACAACATCGCCTATATGAAGAAGCAGATGCAGGCGATGGGATTGGCGATCGACTGGTCGCGCGAGGTGGCGACCTGCAAGCCCGAGTACTACAAATGGAACCAGTGGCTGTTTCTCAAGCTGCTGGAAAAAGGCATCGTCTACCTGAAGACCGGCACCGTGAACTGGGACCCGGTCGATCAAACCGTACTGGCCAACGAGCAGGTGATCGACGGGCGCGGCTGGCGCTCCGGCGCACTGGTCCAGAAGCGTGAAATTCCGATGTATTACATGCGGATCACGCAATACGCCGACGAGCTGCTGGGCGACCTCGATGCGCTGGGATGGCCCGAGCGCGTCAAGGTGATGCAGCAGAACTGGATCGGCAAAAGCTTCGGCGTGAACTTCGGGTTTCCCTACGAGCTCGACGGCGAACAAAAACTGCTGCGCGTGTTCACCACGCGGGCCGACACCGTCATGGGCGTGACCTTCTGCGCCATTGCGGCCGAGCACCCACTGGCGACCCGGCTCGCGCGGGACAATCCGCAACTGCAGTCGTTTATCGACGAGTGCAAGCGCGGCGGCGTGGCCGAAGCCGATGTCGCCACCATGGAAAAGAAGGGCGTGCCCACCGGCTTTTTCGTCAAGCATCCGCTCAGCGGCGAGGCCGTGGAAGTCTGGATCGGCAATTATGTGTTGATGAGCTACGGCGAAGGCGCAGTGATGGGCGTGCCGGCGCACGACGAGCGTGATTTCGCGTTCGCCCGAAAATACGGATTGCCCATCAAGCAGGTCGTCGCCGTCTCTGGCCAAACGTTCTCTGATCAAGCATGGCAGGACTGGTACGCCGACAAGGAAAACTGCACTTGCGTGCACAGCGGCAAATACGACGGGCTGGCCTATGGGGCGGCGGTCGACGCCATCGCCGCCGATCTCAAGGCGATCGGCGTGGGTGACAAGCAAGTGACCTATCGGCTGCGCGACTGGGGAATTTCCCGGCAGCGGTACTGGGGCACGCCGATTCCCATCATTCATTGCGACGATTGCGGTGCGGTGCCGGTCCCCGAAAAGGATCTGCCGGTCGTGTTGCCGGAAGACCTGGTGCCGGACGGCACCGGCAATCCGCTGGCAAAATCGCAGGCATTTCTTGCCTGTCAATGCCCGAGCTGCGGCAAGCCCGCGCGCCGCGAGACGGACACGATGGACACCTTCGTCGACTCGTCCTGGTATTTCTCGCGATACGCCTGCCCCGACGCCGACACCATGGTCGATGCGCGCACCGATTACTGGATGCCGATGGATCAGTACATCGGCGGCATCGAACACGCGATCCTGCACCTGCTGTACTCGCGCTTCTGGACCAAGGCGATGCGCGATCTCGGGCTGGTGCGCTTCTCCGAGCCCGCTCAGAATCTGCTGACGCAGGGCATGGTGCTCAACGAGACGTTCTACCGCGAAGACGCCCAGGGCAAGAAAGCGTGGTACAACCCGGCCGACGTCCAGGTGCAGTTCGACGACAAGGGCCGGCCGCAGGGCGCGACCCTGAAGAGCGACGGACAAGAGGTCGTGCTGGGCGGCATCGAGAAGATGTCCAAGTCGAAGAACAATGGCGTCGATCCGCAGGCGCTGATTGACCTGCACGGCGCCGATACGGCGCGACTGTTCACCATGTTCGCGGCGCCGCCCGAGCAACAGCTCGAATGGTCCGGCTCAGGCGTCGAGGGTGCCAGCCGCTTCCTGCGGCGGCTATGGGCGTTCGGGCACACGCACGCCGAGCTGCTTGGCGCGCAGACGGCGCCGTCGGATCCGCAGGCGGCCCAGAATCTGCGCCGCGAGATTCACAGCGTGCTCAAACAGGCCGATTACGATTATCAGCGTGTCCAATACAACACCGTGGTTTCGGCCGCGATGAAAATGCTCAACGCGATCGAAGCGGACAAGGGCGCTGCCGGATCGGCCGCAGTGCGCGAGTGCTATGGGATTCTGCTACGCGTGCTGTACCCGGTCGTGCCGCATATCACCCATGTGCTCTGGCAGCAGCTCGGCTACGCCGCCCAGCAGGCAGACCTGCTCGACGCCGCCTGGCCGAAGGTCGACGAGGCAGCGCTGGTGCAAAGCGAAATCGAACTGGTACTGCAGATCAACGGCAAGGTGCGTGGCAGCGTGACGGTCGCCAAGGATGCGCCGCGCGAGGTGATCGAACGAGCCGCGCTGGCGCACGAAATGACCGCGAAATTCGCGCCCGGTGGGACGCCCAAAAAAATCATCGTTGTGCCAGGCCGACTGGTCAACCTGGTGATGTGATGACGGATTGCCAAGCAAGGAGTCGAGGATGAGGCGTCGTGGATTCTTCGTGATGGCATTGACGCTGCTGCTTGGCGCTTGCGGCTTCCAGTTGCGCGGCACAAGTGAGTTTCCGTTCAGCACCATCTATATCCAGGCGCCCAACCAGCAGATGGCGGTTGGGCTCAAGCGCTACATTCGCTATGGCAGCAATGCGACCGTGGTGGACAGCCCGGCGCAGGCCGATGTCCAGCTTCAGGTCCTGAATATTGCCACCGGCAGCACGCCGATCGGCATCAACCCGCAAGGGCAGCCAGGTGAATACGATCTCACGACGGTGACGACCTTTCAACTGGTCGACGCGCACGGCAAAGTACTGATTCCACCGACCCGTATCAGCCTGTCGCGCAGCCTGCCGTACAACGTCTCGTTGGCGCAGGCATTCGCTTCCGAATCGGTGCTGTTGCAAAACGACATGATCAAGGACACGGTCGAGCAGATCATCCGTCGGCTCGAAGCCGTCAAATCGCGCTGACATCATGCAACTGCGCGCGGACTCCCTCGAGGCCCAACTCGGTAAATCGCTGTTGCCGCTTTACACCGTCTATGGCGACGAGGCGCTGCTGGTACAGGAGGCTGTCGATCGCATTCGCGCGGCGGCGCGCGCTGCCGGCTATGCCGAGCGCGAAGTGCTGACCTGCGAGCGCGGCTTCGATTGGGGGGTGTTGGGCGCTGCCGGGCAGTCCATGTCTTTGTTCGGGGAGCGCAAAGTGCTGGAAATGCGCATCCCGACCGGCAAGCCCGGCAAGGATGGCGCCGAGGCGCTATCCCGGCATGCGGCGCTGCGCTCCGACGAGCTGCTGACCATCGTGACGCTCCCCAGGCTCGATGCTGCAACCCAGAAATCCGCGTGGTTCGGTGCCCTGGAACAGCATGGGGCGGCGGTTCGCGTCGACGCGGTCGAGCGGCATCGCTTGCCCGATTGGATCGGACAGCGGTTGAGCCTGCAGGGACAGCGAGTCGAGAACGGCGAGAGCGGCAAGCGCGCGCTGCAGTTCATGGCCGACCGTGTCGAGGGTAACCTGCTGGCGGCGCATCAGGAGATTCTCAAGCTCGGCCTGCTCTATCCGGCAGGGGTTCTGAGTTTCGAACAGATCCAGGATGTCGTGCTCAACGTCGCCCGTTACGACGTATTCAAGCTCAACGAGGCTTTGCTCGCTGGCGACGTGCCACGACTGGTGCGCATGCTCGACGGTTTGCGCGGGGAGGGCGAGGCTGCGCCACTGGTGCTGTGGGCGCTGACCGAGGAGATTCGCACGCTGGCCAAAATGCGCCGCGGCTTGGCTGCCGGCAAGCCGATGGCCGCGCTGCTGCGCGAGCATCGCGTGTGGGGGCCGCGCGAGCGCCTCATGGAGCAGGCGCTCAAGCGCGTGAGCGAGGCCGAACTCGAGGCGGCGCTGATGTTGGCCGCGCGGCTCGATCGCCAAGTCAAGGGGCTGCGTGTCGCGGGCCTGCCGGGCGACCCATGGGACGGCTTGCTGCAACTGGCCATGAAGATATCGCCGGCGCGCAAGCACTGACAGATGCGAGGATTTGCCGCAGGAGGCATGATGGATATCCAACACTATATGCAGGACATCGGGCGCCGCGCGCGCGGGGCATCGCGCGAAATGGCGAGGGCCTCGACCGCGACCAAAAACGCCGCGCTGCTGGCGGTCGCCGCCGGCATCGCCCGCGACAAGGCGGCGCTGCAGGCGGCCAACGCCCGGGATGTGGCGCGCGCCCAGGCCAATGGCCAGGACCCGGCGTTTATCGATCGCCTGACGTTATCCGACAAGGCCATCGCCACCATGATCGAAGGCCTGCGCCAGATCGCTGCGCTGGCCGATCCGATCGGAGAGATCTCCAACCTGAAATTTCGTCCCACCGGCATCCAGGTCGGACAAATGCGTGTGCCGCTGGGCGTGATCGGCATCATTTATGAGTCGCGCCCGAACGTGACGATCGATGCGGCTGCACTATGCCTGAAGTCGGGCAATGCCACCATTTTGCGGGGCGGATCGGAGGCCATCGAAAGCAATACCGCGCTGGCCGCATTGATACAGCAAGGGCTCGCCGAGGCCGGCCTGCCGGCTGACGCCGTGCAGGTGGTCGGCACCACCGACCGCGCCGCGGTCGGTGCGCTGGTGACCATGACCGAATACGTCGACGTCATCGTGCCGCGCGGCGGCAAGAGCCTGATTGCCCGCCTGATCGACGAGGCGCGCGTGCCGATGATCAAGCACCTGGATGGCATCTGCCATGTGTATGTCGACGATCTGGCCGACCTGGCCAAGGCGCGGGTGATTTGCGATAACGCCAAAACACACCGGTACGGCACCTGCAATACGATGGAAACCCTGCTGGTGGCGGCCAGCGTGGCACCGCGCTTCCTGCCGGAAATGGCGCGCGCTTTCCAGGCCAAGCAGGTCGAATTGCGCTGCTGCGCCGCCTCGCGGGCGGTCCTCGAGGCAGCCGGCATCGGCGCGCTGGTCAGCGCAACCGACGAGGACTGGGAAACGGAGTATCTGGCGCCGGTCCTGGCGCTCAAGATCGTCGCCGGACTCGACGAAGCGATAGAACACATCAACACGCACGGCTCGGCCCACACAGATGCCATCGTCACCGAGAATTACCCGGCTGCGATGCGATTCTTGCGCGAAGTCGATTCGGCCAGTGTGATGGTCAATGCCAGCACGCGTTTTGCGGACGGCTTCGAATATGGGCTGGGCGCGGAAATTGGCATCTCGAACGACAAACTGCATGCGCGCGGTCCGGTCGGACTGGAAGGCTTGACCAGTCTGAAATACATCGTGCTGGGCAGCGGGCAGGTTCGCGAATAGGCAAAGCCGGCTCCGGCTCATCTGCCGATGCACGAGCGAGATGCCGAAACGCAAAAGGCCGCACATCGTGCGGCCTTTTGCATGATTGCACCCCCGCGTTCAGTGACGGAAGTGCCGTGTGCCGGTGACGATCATCGCGACATTGCGCTCGTCGGCCGCAGCGATGACGATGTCATCGCGCATCGAGCCGCCGGGCTGGATCACGCACGTCGCGCCCGCGTCGACCACGACGTCCAGGCCATCACGGAACGGGAAGAACGCATCGGATGCGACCGCCGACCCGGCCAGCGACAGTCCGGCATTCTGCGCCTTGATGCTGGCGATGCGGGCTGAATCCACGCGGCTCATCTGACCGGCGCCGACCCCCAGCGTCATACCATTGCCGCAGAACACGATCGCGTTCGACTTGACGAATTTGGCCACGCGCCAGGCAAACAGCAGATCCTCCATTTCCTTGGGCGTCGGATGGCGCTTGGTGACCACACGCAATTCATGGGGCTGCACATTCTTGGCGTCGGGCGATTGCACCAGCAAGCCGCCGCCGACGCGTTTGAAATCAAACGAATTGGCGCCGCTGCCGAGCGGGACTTCCAGCAAACGCACATTCTGCTTGGCGGCGAATACCTGCCGCGCCGCCTCGCTGAAGGCCGGCGCGAGCACCACTTCGACGAACTGCTGAGTGACGGCCTGGGCCGTCGCTTCGTCGACTTCGCCATTGAAGGCAATGATGCCGCCAAAGGCCGAGGTGGGATCGGTCTGCAGCGCCTTGCCGTAGGCCTCGGTTGCGTTGGCACCGACCGCCACGCCGCACGGATTCGCATGCTTGACGATCACGCAGGCGGGCAGATCGAAGGTCTTGACGCATTCCCAGGCGGCGTCCGAGTCGGCAATGTTGTTGTACGACAGTTCCTTGCCCTGCAATTGCCGGTAGTTCGCCAGCGCGCCGGCCGGTGCCGCCAAGTCGCGATAGAAGGCCGCGCTTTGGTGCGGATTCTCGCCGTAACGCAGATCCTGCACCTTGCTGTAATGCAGGTTGAGGGTGGCCGGGTAGGTTTGGCGCTGGGTGTGCTGCAGATCTTCGCCCAGGCTCGTGAGGTAATTCGTAATCGCCCCGTCGTATTGCGCAGTGTGGGCGAATACCTTGGTCGCCAGGCGGAAATTGGTGGCGTAGCTGACGGTATTGCCGGCCGCGCGCATCTCGTCGAGCACGGCGGCGTAATCGGCCGGATCGACCAGCACGGTGACGTCGCGGTGGTTCTTGGCGGCCGAGCGCAGCATGGTGGGGCCGCCGATATCGATGTTCTCGATCGCTTCCTCGAGCGAGCATTCCTGTTTCGCGATGGTCTGCTGGAACGGGTACAGATTGACCACCAGCAGATCGATGGTCGGAATGCCGTGCTGCGCCAGCGCCGCCATGTGCTCGGGCAGGTCGCGGCGCGCAAGAATGCCACCGTGCACCTTCGGATGCAGGGTCTTGACGCGGCCGTCGAGCATTTCCGGGAAGCCGGTGTAGTCCGCCACCTCGGTGACTGCGAGGCCAGCCTCGGACAGCAGTTTGGCGGTGCCGCCGGTGGACAGGATCGACACGCCGAGCGCGGCAAGCGACTTGGCAAATTCGACAATGCCGGATTTATCGGAAACGGAAATGAGGGCTTGCTTGATCATGGCGGGAATGGAGGAGACGGGATAACGGGATTACAACAAGCCGTGCTGTTGCAGCTTCTTGCGCAGCGTGTTGCGATTGATGCCCAGGTACTCGGCTGCCAGCGACTGGTTGCCGTCGGCTTTGTGCAGCACGAATTCCAGCAGCGGCTTCTCGACCACCGAGACCACCATCTCATACACCCCGTGCGGATGTGCGCCGTCGAGATCGCGGAAATACGAATCCAGACTGTCGCGCACACATTGTTCGATATTGTGTTTGCTCATGCGGCTAAAAGCTCCCTCGGAGATTCTTGTTCGTAACAGAGATGCTCCGAGTACATCTTCTGTTGTTCGAAAAATTCGTTGACGGCGGCGAGCTGCTCCTGGCTCGAGTCGAGCGTGTTCATGTGATGCCGGAACAGATTCGCGCCCGGCAGCCCGCGCGTGTACCAGGCGATGTGCTTGCGTGCGGTGCGCACGCCGGTGAATTCGCCATAAAACGCGTAATGATCGAGCAGGTGCTCGTTCATGATCTGCTGGATTTCATCGACGCGCGGCGCCGGACCGGTCTCGCCGGTTTCCAGGTAATGAGCTATTTCGCGGAAAAGCCAGGGACGACCCTGCGCGGCCCGGCCGATCATGATCGCGTCGGCGCCGGTGACGCTCAGCACGTGCCTGGCCTTGGCGGGCGAGTCGACATCGCCATTGGCGACCACCGGGATGCGCACGGCGGCCTTGACCGCGGCGATCGTCTCATATTCGGCCTCGCCGTGGTACAGATCGGCGCGCGTGCGGCCATGCACGGTGAGCATGCTGATGCCGCTGGCTTCGGCGATATGCGCAATGTTGAGCGCATTCCTGTGCGCGCGGTCCCAGCCGGTACGGATTTTCAGCGTCACCGGCACGGCGTTCGGCCCACAACCGACCGCGCCGACCACCGCTTCGAGAATGCGCGTGACCAGTTCCTCGTTTTGCAGCAGCGCCGAGCCCGCATACACGTTGCAGACCTTCTTGGCCGGGCACCCCATGTTGATGTCGATGATCTGTGCGCCGCGATCGACGTTGTAGCGCGCGGCCTCGGCCAGCATCGACGGGTCGGCGCCGGCGATCTGCACGGCGATCGGCGCCACCTCGCCTTCATGGTTGGCGCGCCGCTGGGTCTTTTCGCTTTTCCACAATTGCGCGTTCGACGCGACCATCTCGGACACGGCATAACCCGCCCCCAGGCGCTTGCACAACTGACGAAAAGGGCGATCCGTCACCCCCGCCATGGGGGCGACGAACAAGTTGTTGCGGAGTTCGTGGGAGCCGATGCGCACGTTGCGAAGAAAGCCGGGAAAAAGTTTGTATTTTACTGCGAAAAACACCCCCCGTCCGGCAAATTGGCGGGATATGTACGGTTTTACCTGGCACGAAAAATGACGGCGGACCCTGACCGAGCTCGACCCGGCCGCTTGCGATACCCGCCGCGCTCGGTCCGGTATGGGCGGCTAGCGACGCTGGCCGAACATCATCTGGCGCGCAAAGGCGGTCTTGAGCGGCGGGACAAGTTCCAGCCCCGCCAGCGCCAGGCCGCGCAAGGTCGCCAGTGGAGTGGCATCGTTCGAAAACAGCCGGGGCAGCAGATCGGTCAGGCCAATCGTCAGTTGCCGGTCGATGGCGCGCTGCCGCGCGAAGCGCGACAATGCCGCCGGACTCACGTCGGGTGGCGAGGTGCGGCAAATCGCCTCGGTCAGCGCAAAGGCGTCGCGCAAGCCGAGGTTCAGTCCTTGTCCGGCCACCGGGTGCAGCGTTTGCGCCGCGTTACCGATCGCGGCAATGCGGCCGTCGACCAGGTGTGGCAGGGCGTTCAATCCGAGCGGAAAAACCGCCCGTCCGCTGACGCTGGTAAAGCGGCCCATGCGCGTGCCGAAGGCGTCGTTCAGGGCCGTCAGGAAGGCGTCGTCGGGCAACTGCAGGCGCTGCTCGGCCAGCGCCGGCGGGCAGCACCAGACTAGCGAGTAGCCGTTTTCAAGCGGCAGCAACGCGAGCGGTCCCTCGGCGGTAAAGCGCTCCCAGGCCCAGGATGGCAGCGGCCGATCACAGGTGACGAAGGCCACCAGCGCACTTTGCCGGTAGTCCCGTGTGCGCGGCTTTTGCTGCTGGGTCGAGAAAAGCCCGCCCTCGGCATTGATCGCCAGGGCGGCGCGCAAGGTAGTCGTCCCGGCATCTTGCTCGAGCGTGAGCGTGACGGCGTCGTTGTCCTGCCGATGCGCCGTGGCGCGCGTTTGCCGCAGGTGCGAGAAGGTCTCGGTCGGTAATACGTCAAGCCGCGCGTCCAGCGCGCGCATGACGGTGCCGTAGCGCACCACGTATCCCAATGCCGGCACGCCGTGCTCGCGATGGTCGATCACGACGCGGCCGAAGTGACGACGCTGCGATACATGAATGTGCTGTATTGGTGTCGTTTCCCGCGGGCCGGACGGCCATGCGCCCAGCCGCTCGAGCGACAGGCGGCTACCGTGCGAGAGGGCCAGTGCCCGCGGATCGGCATCGTACTGCAGCAGCGGCGGCCGGCGCGCATCGATCAGCGCAATGCGCAGCGCGGGCGCGCGCTGCGCCAGCATCAGCGCCAGCGCGGCGCCGACCGGGCCTGCGCCGACGATCGCCAGATCGAACGTGCCGGGTTGCGCGTGAGTCGTGCCTGGCTGTGTCATTGCCGCATCAATGCCTCGATGTCGTCCGCCTTGACGGGCACGTCGCGGGTGAGCAGTTCGCAGCCCGATGGGGTGACCACCGCATCGTCTTCGATGCGAATGCCGATGTGCCAGTAGCGCTCCGGCACGTCGGGCCCGGGCCGCACGTAGATGCCCGGTTCGACCGTCAGTGCCATGTTGGCCCTGAGGATTCGCGAGGGCCGCTCGCTGCCGGCCTGACCGGCGCTTGCAGGCTCCCGGTAGTCGCCGCAGTCGTGCACGTCCATGCCGATCCAATGGCCGGTGCGGTGCATGTAAAAGCGCGTGTAGGCCTTGCTGGCGATCGCGTCGTCGAGCGTGCCGTGCTTGTCGCGAGGCAGCAGTCCGGTGTCGAGCATGCCCTGGGTCAGCACGCGCACCGCGGCGTCGTGCGGATCGTTGAAGCTGACTCCCGCGCGCGTGGCGTCGATGGCGGCCTGCTGGGCGGCCAGCACCAGATCGTAGAGTTCGCGCTGCGGCGCGCTGAAACGGCCGTTGACGGGGAAGGTCCGGGTAATGTCGGACGCATAGCCGTCGAGTTCGCAGGCCGCGTCGATCAGGCACAGATCGCCGTCGCGGCATTCGGTATCGCCCGCGCGGTAGTGCAACACGCACGCGTTTGCGCCGGTCGCGACAATCGATGTGTAGGCGGGGGACTGTGAACCGTGCCGACGGAATTCGTACAGCAGCTCGGCCTCAAGCTGATATTCGCGCATGCCTGGTCGGCAGGCTTGCATCGCGCGCACGTGAGCCTGCGCGGAAATTTGTCCGGCACGGCGCATGATGGCCAGTTCGTCGGCATCCTTGACCAGCCGCATTTCGTCGAGCGCGGCGCACAGGTCGTGCGCGGCGGACGGGGCGCTGACCCCGGCACGGGCCTGGGCGCGCACGGCGGCAAGCCAATGGCGCACCTGTCGGTCGAAGCGGGCAGAAACACCGAGCGGATAAAAGAGTGCCGGCGCATCCGCGAGCATGGCGGCGATGCGCTCGTCGAGCGTATCGATGGCATGGGCGGTGTCGAAGCCGAAGGTCTCGCGCGCGGCGTCGGGCCCGTAGCGGAAGCCGTCCCAAATTTCCCGCTCTTCGTTTTTGGGCCGGCAGAACAGCGTCGCGGTGCGATTGCGGCTATCGAGCACCAGCACCGACTCGGGTTCGCCAAAACCGCTCAGGTAGTAAAAATAGCTGTCGTGCCGGTAGGGGAAGTCGCTGTCGCGATTGCGGGTGACCTCCGGGGCTGTCGGGAGGATGGCGATTCCGCCGCCCAGGCGCGTCATGTAGTCGAAAATCTGTTCGCGGCGTTGCCGGTATCGAAGGGCGTCCATGAGAGGTCCGTTGGATTGGCGTGCGTAAAGGGGATGCGCTGCTGCTCAGGGCAATTCTAGCGCTGGTGGCGATGCGTTGCCGGCCGCGCTCAGGCGCCGGTCGAGCGCGGCCAGTTGCGCGGGCGTACCGATATTGTCCCAGGCGCCATGCCAGCATTCGCCGCTGGCCGTGCCGGCGGCAATGCTGGCACGGTAGAACGGCGTCATCGCCTGGCGTGCGCCCGGCGCCATTGCGTCGAACAGGCGCAAGTCATACAGCCCGATGTTGCCGAAGGTCAGTCGCTGCGACGCCAGGGCGGGGTCGAGCGACAGGCGCCCGTCGCACAGCGCAAAGTCACCGTCGGGATGAAACGGCGGGTTGGGCACCATCACCAGGTGCATGCCGGGTTCGGCGCACCTGCCGAGGCGCTCGGCGTGCCGGCGCAGGCCCGCATAATCATAATCGGTGTGGATGTCGCCGCTGACGGCAAGAAATATATTGCCATCGCCAGTCAGCAGATCGCGCGCATGGGCGATGCCGCCGGCTGTCTCGAGTGCCTCGCCCTCCGGCGAATAGTCGATTTGGACGCCAAAGCGCCGACCGTCGCCCAGCACATCCTCGATCTGCTGGCCGAGCCATGCGTGATTGATCACGATACGAACGAACCCGGCAGCGGCCAATTGCTCGATCTGCCAGACAATCAGCGGTTTGCCACCTGCGCACAGCAACGGCTTGGGCGTGGTGTCGGTGAGCGGGCGCATGCGATCGCCCCGCCCGGCTGCGAAAATCATCGCTTTCATCGGTCAGAACGTATAGCCAACCGCCGCACTCTTGCCGTCCAGCGCATCGAGCAGTCGCGCGAGCGGATGCAGTGGTTTGTAGCGCGCGGCCACCTTGTGGGCATACTGCATGAAGCGCGGCGTGTCGGCCAGATAACGGGGCTTGCCGTCGCGGTATTGGATGCGCGCGAAAATGCCCAGCACCTTGAGATGACGCTGCAGGCCCATCCATTCGCATTCCTGGTAGAACTCGCCGAAATCCTGCCGCACCGGCAAACCTGCGCGTTTGGCGTTTTCCCAATAGTAAATCAGCCAATCGAGTTGCAGTTCCTCGTCCCAGCTGATGAAGGCGTCGCGCAGCAGCGAGACGACATCGTAGGTCAGCGGGCCGTATACGGCATCCTGGAAGTCGAGGATGCCTGGGTTCGGTTCACTCACCATCAGGTTGCGCGGCATGTAGTCCCGGTGCACATAGACCTGCGGCTGCGCCAGTGCGCTGTCGATCAGCAAAGCGCCAGTTTTGGCCAGTACTTCCTGTTGCGATGGCGACAAAGCCATATCCAGATGGCGCTCGATGTACCAGGTCGGAAACAGATCCAGTTCGCGCTGCAGCAGCGCGTTATCGTATGGCGGCAGCTGACCCGGCCGGCTGGCAAGCTGCCAGGCGATCAGCGCGTCGAAGGCCGCACGATACAACCGCGTGGCATTATCCTGGTCGAGCACGTCCAGGTAGGTGGCCCGCCCCAGATCGCTCAGGAGCAGGAAGCCTTGCGCCAGGTCTTGCGCCAGTATCCTGGGGGCGTTCAGGCCGGCCTCGTGCAACAGCCCGCTCACGTGTACGAACGGCCGGCAATCCTCCTGGGGCGGCGGCGCATCCATGACGATCAGGGTCGGATGTGCGGGTGAGGCGCTGCAGACCCGGAAGTAACGACGAAAACTCGCGTCGGCGGAGGCTGGCGCGATGGTGGCGAGGTCAAGCGCGAAAGACGCCTCGACCCCGGCCAGCCAGTGCTCGAGAGCGGCCTGCCGTGCTTCGGCGTGGGCTTTCGCGAGCGGATCGGGGGTTGCGGTTGCAGGAAGTGCGGTCATGATGTGGGGGTGAAAACGTCTTGCCATATAATACCCGATGATGTTTTCCAAACGCCCTACTTCTCGAACCCGACCGACCGCTTCGCCCGTTACGGCCCTGACCGTATCGGACGCGAATTTGGCCGCCTGCAGGTGGCGCCCTGGTTGTCTCGCCATTTGCATTCATGCCGCCTAGATCCATTTATTCGCCCTTGGGGCTCAGGCTGAAACCGCTCGTGCTGCTCCTGTCCTTGCCGGGGTGGTGGGCCGGACATGCCATTGGGCAGGAAATCTCGCCCCCTGTGCTGGCCGGTGCCGGTGGCCTGCAATTGCAGAGCGTGCCCGCGTTGCAGGACTTCTCCCTCGGGCCGAACCAGGGCGTGGCGATTTTCACCAGGAGCGACAGCGCCCAAGGACAGGTCGATCGCGACGTCACGCTCAAAGGCGCCGCCGAGATGCGGCACTATCGCTCGGTGGTCAAGGCCGACCATATCCATTACGACGAAGACAGCGACGTCGTCAGCGCAACCGGCAGCGTGCGGCTGACCGACAACGGCAGCCGCTTTATCGGGCCGCAGGCGAGCCTGCACCTGGAAGCCGGCGACGGTTTCATGCTCACGCCCTCGTACCATATCGGCGCGACCAATGGCGGCGGCAAGGCCAAGCGCATCGACATCGCCGATCAGACTCAGATCAAGGTGACCGACGGCACCTATTCCGGCTGCAGTTGCCAGAAGGATCCCGCCTGGTATTTCCGCGCCAAGGAGATGGATTTCGATACCGATCGAGGCGTGGGCACGGCATACAACGGCGTGCTGTTCTTTCAACACGTCCCGATTCTCGCCAGCCCATACCTGACGTTCCCGCTCACCAGCGCGCGTCGTTCCGGTTTGCTGCCACCGACTTTCGGGCAGAGCTCGACCAGCGGGTTCGAGTTCATGCAGCCGTACTATTTCAATATCGCGCCCAACCGCGATCTGACCTTTGCGCCGCGCATCCTGACCAAGCGCGGCATCCAATGGAACACCGAATTCCGCTATCTCGAGCCGACCTACTCGGGCAAATTGCATGTCGAGTACCTGAATAACGACCATCTGACCGGCACCAACCGGTATCTGTATTCGTTGCAGCACAATCAGACCTTGCCGTTCGGCGTGCAGGCCTTCGTCAATTACACCAAGGTCTCCGATTCGACCTACCCGCAGGATTTTGGCGCCAATAACTTCCAGTATGGCGTGACCAGCCAATACACGCAGCAGGCCGGCCTGGCCTGGGGTATCGGCGACTGGACGTTCATGACGCAGGTGCTGGATTATCAGACGCTCGCGCCGAACGCGCCGCCGTATGACATGAAGCCGGAACTGCAGGCGACATACAACAAGTACGATTGGCATGGATTCGACATCAACGTCGTCAACGACTACACGAATTTCCGCATGCCGACGCCGTCCACTTTGCAACCGGACGGGCAGCGGATCTACTCGAAGGCGACGGTCAGTTACCCGTTCCTGACGCCGGGTTACTACGCGATCCCGAAGGTCATCTTCAACGCGACGTCGTATCAGATCAGCAATCTGGCGACCGGCGTGCCGGACAACATCAACCGCACGGTGCCGACGTTGAGTTTCGACACCGGACTCGACTTCGAACGTAATCTGCACTGGTTTGGCCTGAACCTGATCCAGACGCTCGAGCCGAGGCTGTTCTACGTATATACGCCATACCGCAACCAGGACGCGATTCCGCTGTTCGATACGTCCGCGGCCAATTTCAATATGGCGGAGATCTTCAGCGAGAACTCCTTTGTCGGCAACGACCGGATCGCCGATGCCAACCGCATCACGGTGGGCGTGACGTCGCGGTTCATCAATGCCGATACCGGCGCCGAGTTGGCCCGCTTCGTGATTGCGCAGCGCTATAACTTCAGGCCGTCGCGGGTGACGCTGCTGCCCGGCGGCGAGCCCGACGACTCGACGATGTCCGATGTGGTGGTCGGCGCGTCGACGCAGTTGCCCTATAACTGGCAATTCACCTCCGACCTGCAGTACAGCCCGAACAGCCGCCAGGTCAACCAGACCGACGTCGGCCTGACCTGGCGTCCGGGCGGGCGCCGCGTGTTCAATGCGTACTACCACTATCTGCCGGTCTCGCCGCTGCTCAACAACACCGAGGTCGATCAGATTCAACTCTCGGCGCAGTGGCCGCTCACGCGCCGGATCGGCCTGGCCGGCAGCGTCACTTATGCACCCAACACGCATAACGTCGTCGATGCACTGGCAGGTTTCGAGTATGATGCCGATTGCTGGGCGTTCCGGATCGCTTTCCAGCGCTACACCACGAGTCTCAATACATCGAATACCGGGGTTTTCGCTCAACTCGAACTCAAAGGCCTGTCCAAGACCGGTACCAGTGTGACACGGGCTTTCCAGCAGGCAATACCAGGCTATACGCCTCAGACACCGACACCGATTCCTTCCCGATTCACCAACTATGAATGACGTCATCATGAAGCGTATTCGTGCACAGTGGGCCCCGGCCTCGCTGCTCTCGTGCTTGTGCCTCGGCCTGTGGCTGGTTACCGGCGGCGCGTTTGCACAAGCGGTCGGCGCAGGGTCCGCAGACCAGCCGTCGGCCTCGAAACCGGTCGATTCGATCGTCGCAGTGGTCAACGATGCCGTGATTACACGCAATCAACTCGATGCGCGCGTCAAGGAAACCAAGCGGCAGCTCACGCTGCAAGGGCGCCCGGTTCCGGATGACGAGACGTTGCAGCAGCAGGTGCTTGATCAGATGATCCTGATCGACGTGCAACTGCAGCGCGCCAAGGACGACGGCATCACGGTCAGTGACGCCGATCTCTCTCAGGCGATTCAGCGGGTGGCTGCCGACAACAAGATGTCAGTCGACCAGTACCGGCAGCGGCTGGCGTCGATGGGCGTGTCCTGGCCCGTGTTCCGCAATGAAGTGCGCGAGCAGATGCTGATTGCGCGGGTGCGCGAAGCGGAAGTCGACAGCAAGGTGGAAGTGTCGCAATCCGAAATCGATGCCTATCTGGCGGGCCAGAACAATGGCCAGGCCAATGACAAGCCGACTGAATATCACGTCGCGCAAATCGTGATCGGTGTGCCGGCCAACGCCACTGCCGAACAAATGAGCCAGGCCAAGCGCAAGGCCGAGGATCTGCTCGCGCAGGTCAAGAGCGGCGCGGACTTCGCCACGTTGGCGGAAAAGTATTCTGACGGCGAAGCCGCCGCCAAGGGCGGTGACCTGGGATATCGCATCGCGGAACGCCTGCCCGACCTGCTGCTCGATGCGGTCAAGAACCTGAAAGGCGGCGAAGTCGTGCCGCAAGTGCTGCAGGGCAAGGACGGCTTTCATGTCGTCAAACTGCTCGACGTTCGTCAGGGTGGCGCACCCACCGGTATGCTCGTGCCGCAGATTCATGCACGCCACATCCTGATCAAGATCGGCAATGGCGTGACGGCAGAACAGGCACGTGAGCAACTGCTCGAGATCAAGCACAAGATCGAGGCCGGCGACGGAACCTTTGCTGAATATGCGAAGAAATATTCCGCGGACGGATCGGCATCGCAGGGCGGCGATCTCGGCTGGCTGTCTCCCGGCGAGACCGTGCCGGCGTTCGAGCGTGCCCTCAGTACCCTCAAGGACGGGCAGATCAGCGATCCGGTCCGCACGCAGTTCGGCTACCACCTGATCCAGGTGCTGGGTCACCGGGAAGAGCGTGTCACGGGAGACCAGGAGCGCAATCTGGCGCTGCAGGAGATCCGCGCGCGCAAAGCCGAGGCGGCTTATCGCAACTGGCTGCTGCAATTGCGTGACAGCGCCTACGTCGATAACCGGCTGCATCAGCCGAACTGACCGCGTAAACCCATGCTGACCGATAGCGCCGCCCGACCGCTCCAACTGGCCGTGACCTCCGGCGAACCGGCCGGGGTGGGGCCGGAGCTGACGGTTCAGGCGCTCGCGCAACTCGACGCGCAGAACGAGTTGACCGATGTCCGTTGCCACGTGTTGGGCGATGCCGGGTTACTGGCGCAGCGGGCCGGCGCGGTCGGCCTGCAGGCCGAGTGGGCCGGCATGCTGGCCGGCGGCCGCGTCGTCATGGCACATCACGCGCTGGCCGTACCGGCCAGGCCCGGGCAGCTCGATGCCCGCAATGGTCCATATGTGCTGGCACTGCTCGACGACGCGATCGACGGCGCGCTGCACGGACGCTACGACGCACTGATCACCGCACCGCTGCAGAAAAGCACCATTAACGACGCCGGCGTGCCGTTCACCGGTCATACGGAATACCTGGCGCAGCGCACCGGTGTTGCCAAAGTGGTGATGATGCTGGCCGGCGGCGGCCTGCGCGTTGCGCTGGCGACCACGCACCTGCCGCTCGCCCGCGTGCCGGCGGCGCTCGAGCGCGGTGATCTGCTGGCCACGCTGCGCATCATCGACGCGGATTTGGCGCGCTATTTCGGCAAGCGTCGCCCGCGCATCCTGGTTACGGGGCTGAATCCGCATGCCGGCGAGCACGGCTATCTCGGGCGCGAGGAAATCGACGTCATTGCGCCAGCCTTGGCCGATGCCCGTGCCGAAGGCATCGAAGCGATGGGGCCGTATCCGGCCGACACGCTGTTTCAGCCGCGCTATTTGGCCGATGCCGACTGTGTGCTGGCCATGTATCACGACCAGGGCCTACCGGTTCTGAAGTACGCCAGCTTCGGGCGCGGCGTCAATATCACGCTCGGCTTGCCGATCATTCGCACGTCGGTCGATCACGGCACGGCACTCGATCTGGCCGGCTCTGGCCGTGCCGATTGCGGCAGCCTCATCGAGGCGCTGCGCACGGCGGCTCATATGGCGCGAACCGTGCGTCGGATCGAACCCGCCGCCTGAGGAATTTCGCAGTATGGTCAAACCCCCGCAACGGCCGGCGGCCCATCAGGGTCATATCGCGCGCAAGCGCTTCGGACAGAACTTTCTCGTCGATCTGGGCATCATCGACGCCATCGTTGCGGCCATTGCGCCGCAACGCCAGGATCTGATGGTCGAGATCGGTCCCGGGCTCGGCGCGTTGACCGCGCCGTTGCTCGAGCACCTGGACCATCTGCACGCGGTCGAACTCGACCGCGATCTGCTGGCACGTCTGGAAAAGCGCTTTGGCGCCCGGCTCACGCTGCACGCGGGTGACGCACTGGCGTTCGACTTCAACCAGCTGGCGCCGGCCGGCGGATTGCGCATCGTCGGCAACCTGCCGTACAACATCTCCAGCCCGCTGCTCTTTCATTTGATGCAGTTTGCCGACCGCGTGCGCGACCAGCACTTCATGCTGCAGGATGAAGTCGTCGATCGCATGGTGGCCGAGCCAGGCACCAAGGACTATGGGCGCCTGTCCGTCATGCTGCAGTTTCGCTACTGGATGGACAAGGTGCTGGACGTGCCTCCGACGTCGTTCAACCCGCCCCCCAAGGTCAATTCTGCTGTGGTAAGGATGATTCCGCTGCCACAGAAGGATTTGCCCTCGATCGATCCGGCCGTGCTCGGGAGTGTGGTGGCCAGCGCGTTCTCGCAACGGCGCAAGATGCTGCGCAACACGCTGGCCGACTATCTCGAGCGCGTCGATTTCGCGGCGCTTGCTTTCGATCTGACGCGTCGCGCCGAGGATGTGCCGGTAGCCGAATATGTCACGCTGGCCCAGGCGGTCGCCGCGAGCATGCCGCCGGCTAGCGCCGCAGGTTGACCAGCGCGATACCCGTCAGCACCATCGCGGCGGCGCTCAAAAAGCGCGGGCCGATCTGATCGCCCAGCAATAGCACGCCGAAGGTCACGCCGAACAGCGGCGTCAGGAATGAGAAGACCGACAGACGTGAGGCCATGTAGCGGGTCAGGAGCCAAAACCACGCCAGGTAGCTGACAAACGCGACCACCACGGCCTGGTAGAGCAGGCTTGCGGCCACCAACGACGGCATTGCATGAATCTGCCAGTGGCCGCCGATGCCGGCGAGCGCCAGCAAGGCGATCGATGAAACCGCCAATTGGTAAAGCAAGGTTCTGCTGGGGCTGGCGTCTGCCAGCGAGGAGGCGCGCACGAGCACGGTGGTTGCGGCCCAAAGGATGCCCGCCAGAATGCCGAGGCTATCGCCTAACCAGGTGCTATGGCCGGTATGCGATACGCTCAAGCCGTCGGCGAAGGCCAGCAGCATGCCGCTGAACGCCAAACCTATCCCCACCCATTGCGATTTGCGCAGTCGCTCGCCGGACACGAACCAGTGCAGGCCGAGCGCGGTAAAGCACGGCGCCGTATATAGGAACACGGCCATGCGTGAGGCCGTGGTATGGGTCAAGCCGATGAAGACGCAAGCGAACTCGCCAGCAAACAGAAGACCGGCGAGCAACCCCGCGCCTTGGGTGCCATCGCGCTGCCATACCGGTTGACCGCGCGAGGCCATCCAAACCATCACCAGCACGGTGGCGATGGTCGAACGAATACCCGCTTGCAGAACAGCGGGCACGGTCGGCACGGCGACCTTGATGGCGACTTGCTGCAGACCCCAGATCGCACAAAGCACGATCATCAGGCCGACGGCCAGTGCGTCGGGCGGGCGCCTCACAACGTCACGGCGGGCGACGTTCTCTGTATCAATTCAATCTTGTAGCCGTCGGGATCTTCGACGAATGCGATAACGGTGGTGCCGCCTTTGACCGGGCCGGCTTCACGCGTCACCTTGCCGCCGGCCGCCTTGATGCGATCGCACGCCGCATAGGCATCGTCGACGGAAACCGCGATATGACCGAAAGCGGTACCGAGCTCATAGGTCGAGACGCCCCAGTTGTAGGTCAGCTCCAACTCGGCCGCTCCTTCACCGCCATAGCCGACGAAAGCCAGCGTGTATTTGTATTCCGGATTCTCGCTTTGACGCAGTAACCGCATACCCAATATCTTTGTGTAGAAGTCGATCGAGCGTTGCAGGTCACCCACGCGCAGCATGGTATGAAGAATATTCATTGAATTAAGTTAATTCTTAATTAAAGGGAAAGCGTCATTGTAATGGCCCGCCCCGTGTTTTGCAGCGCTCGCCAGGCGCGACACGGCAATCGGGTGCGGCGCGCTCAGAACTCGGGCACGAGCTCCGGCGCGTGCTCCTTGAGGCTGGCACGTGCGATTTCGAAATCCGGAAAGACCGAGGCCACGGTTTGCCAGAAGCGCGGGCTATGATTCATTTCCTTGAGATGGGCCAGTTCGTGCGCGACGACGTAGTCGATCACGCTCAACGGAAAGTGGATCAGCCGCCAGTTGAGTCGAATCCGGCCATCGGCGCTGCAACTGCCCCAGCGTGTGGCGGCCGACGACAGCGCCAGCGCCGTGTAACGCGTACCCAGGCGCGACGCGTAGAGTTCGAGGCGCTCGATAAAAAGTTGCCGCGCCTGCTGCTGGAGCCATCCCTGGACGCGATCGCGCATTTGCTGGGCCTGCGCCTGGGGCGGCAGGTCCAGCCAAAGCGTGCCGCTTGCCGCGTCATGAACCGGGCCACCGGGGCGGTCCGGGCGGCCAAGCCGCAGCACCAGCGGTTGGCCCAGGTAAGGCAGGCTGGCGCCGTCGACCCACGTCACGCGTGGCACACGGCGGCGCACGGCCCGTTCCTGCCACTCGGCCAGCTTGGCGAAAATCCAGCGCTGTTTTTCGGCGATGGCGGCCTCGACATCTGCGATGGTCACCCAGCGTGGCGCCGTCACGGTGAGCCCGGATTCGTCGACGATAAAACCGATGGTCCGGCGGGACGATCGTTTGAAGTGGTAATTCAATACGTGTCCTTCGAGCGCCAGGACACGCTGATGCCGGCTCGGCGTGCTTGGGCCGGCCGCCGGCGGCCGGCTTTGAGAGGGCATCGGCGTGGCGTCGCGTGTGCTTTCATCAGCGCCGAAAAGGGGCAGTTCCAGTTGCGACTGGGGCCCGGCTTGCCGCGACGAGCGTCGCGACGGGGCAGGGCGCACAGCAGGGGCGGGCCGCATGGTGTTCAACCGATCAGGAACGGTAGGCTTGCGGATCGATACGCTCCATTTCGGCCTCGATCCAGGCTTCCACTTTGCCGCCGACCTGTTCCGGCGTCAAGCCAGCCGTTTCGATCAACGGTCCGATCGACACCGTGATGAGACTCGGGTATTTGAGGAACGATTGACGCGGCCAGGCACGGCCCGCGTTATGAGCGATCGGGATGACCGGTACCTGTGTCGAGGTCGCCAGCCGCGCGCCGCCAGACTTGTATTTGCGCCGGCTTCCGGTCGGCGTGCGCGTACCTTCCGGGAAAATAATGATCCACGAACCTTCGGCCAGACGCGCCTGCCCCTGCGTGACGACCGAGTTGAACGCGTTGATGCCGTCCTTGCGGTTGATATGGATCATGCTGAGCAGGCCCAGGGCCCAGCCAAAGAAGGGGACGTAGAGCAACTCCCGCTTGAAGACATAGCACAGCGGGCGCGGCATGATCGCCGGCAAGGCGATGGTTTCCCACGCGGACTGGTGTTTGGACAGCACGATCGCCGGTTTGTCGGGGAGATTTTCCTTACCAATGACCGTATACCGAATGCCGCACAACACGTCGGCGGCTTTGAGCATGGTGCGGCACCAGCCGACCGCGAACCAATAGCGGTTTTGCGGCCGCATGAAAGGAAAGGCGAGCATGCACGCCACGGCGTAGGGAATGGTCCAAAAAATCTGGAACAGAAAAAACAGCAGGGAGCGAAAAAAGAGCATGCGGGCGTCCCTATCAGTCCTGCCCGGCGGCAAGAAAATCCAGGGCGAAAGCGTGCAGGCTGTCATGCACCTGGGTATTCGGCGGCAGGTTGCCATGAGCCAGCGTTTTACGGCCCTTGCCGGTGAGGACCAAATGCGGGTCGCAGCCCAGCGGCACACCGGCCTGCAGGTCGCGCAGCGAGTCCCCGACGATCGGCACGCCGCTCAAGCCGAGCTCGTAGCGCCGTGCGATCTCCTCGAGCAGGCCCGACTTTGGCTTGCGGCACTCGCAGCGATCTTCAGCGGTGTGCGGACAGAAGAAGACCGCGTCGATGCGCGCGCCGGCGGCGGCCGCGGCGCGATACATCTTGCTGTGTATGGCGTTGAGCGCGACCATGTCGAACAGCCCGCGGCCGATGCCGGATTGATTGCTGGCCACCACGACGCGGTAGCCGGCCTGATTGAGCCGGGCGATCGCCTCGAGTGCCCCCGGAATGGCGATCCATTCGTCGGGGGATTTGATGAACTGATCCGAGTCGGCGTTGATGACGCCGTCCCGATCGAGAATGACCAGCTTGCGGGAGTGCGGCGGCAGCGTCTTTTCCTTGCGGGCTTCCATGGCGTTATCGATTCCGGGGATGGGCAGCGCGCTACGCGGCGAGTTTGGAAATATCGGCCACGCAGTTCATCTGCGCATGCAGTTGCGCCAGCAGTGCCAACCGGTTGTTGCGCAGCGCGCTGTCGTCAGCCATCACCATCACGTCATTGAAGAAGGCGTCGACGGCGGTGCGCAGTTGCGCCAATGCGGCCAGCGCCTCTCCGTAGGCGCGCTCGCTCAGACGCTCGCCGACCACCGGTGCGATCCGGGCGACGTCCGCGGCCAGCGCTCGCTCGGCGTCCTCGTTGAGCAACGCCGGGTCCACGATCGCCGCCATGCCGCCGCTCTCGCGCTCTTCGCCGGCTTTCCGGAGGATATTGCCGATCCGCTTGTTGGCGGCCGCCAGGGCCTCGGCCTCTGGCAGCGCGGAGAAAGCGCGCACGGCTTCCAGGCGCATCAGTACGTCGTCCATGCGAGCGGGGTTCTGACTGAGTACCGCTTCGATCTCATTGGCAGAATACCCTTTGTCCTTGAGGTATCCACGCAGCCGGTCGAGCAAAAACTGATAGACGTCGGCGAGATAATCGGGCGCCTTGACGCCGCCGGTGAACTGCGCGTAAGCGGCGTCCAGCAGCGCGGGCAGCGATAGCGGCAGCGGCTTTTCGATCAGGATGCGCAACACGCCCAGCGCGTGGCGGCGCAACGCGAACGGGTCCTTTTCGCCGGTCGGATGCAGGCCGATGCCCCAGATGCCGACCAGCGTCTCGAGCTTATCGGCCAGCGCCACTACGGTACCGGTCAGCGAGGCCGGCAGGTTGTCGCCGGCAAAGCGCGGCTGGTAGTGCTCCGAGCAGGCCAGCGCGACATCTTCAGGTTCACCGTCATGGCGGGCATAGTAGGTGCCCATGGTGCCCTGCAGTTCCGGGAATTCGCCAACCATGTCGGTGAGCAGGTCGGCTTTGCACAAGTGCGCGGCGCGCTCGCACCGAGACGGGTCCGCGCCCAGCTCGGCGGCGATCGCGCCGGCCAGTTTCTCGAGCCGCCGGGTGCGTTCGAGCTGCGTGCCGAGCTTGTTGTGATAGACCACCTGGGCCAATTGCGGCACCCGCTGGGCCAGCGTCTTTTTCTGGTCCTGCGCGAAGAAGAACCTGGCGTCGGCCAGGCGCGGGCGCACCACGCGCTCGTTGCCCTCGACGATTTGCTGCGGCGTGGCGGTCGCGACGTTCGAGACGATCAGAAAACGGTTGCGCAGGCGCCCTCCCTGCTCGAGCGGGCGATCGGTCACGGCAAAGTATTTCTGGTTGGTCTGCATGGTCAGGATCAGGCACTCCTGCGGCACCTCCAGGAATGCCGCCTCGAAGTGACACTCATAGACCACAGGCCACTCCACCAGCGCGCACACCTCGTCGAGCAGGCCTTCGGGCATGACCACGTGATCGCCGCCCGCCTTGGCCAGCAGTTCGCGGCGAATCGTCTCCTTGCGTTCGGCGTAGCTGGCGATTACCTTGCCCTGTTCGGCGAGGAGGCCGGCATAGTTCTGTGCCGTGTCCAGCGAGATCGGGCCGTGTGACAGAAAGCGGTGTCCCAGGGTGGTGTTGCCGGCGGCGAGCCCGAGTGCCTGCACCGGCACGACGTGGCTGCCGTGCAGGGCCACCAGCGCATGCACCGGGCGCACGAATTGCACGGATTTGCCATCCGGGCGCTGGTAATTCATGACCTTCGGGATCGGCAACTTGCCGAGCGTTTCATCCAGCGCGGCTTGCAGCGCCTCGGCCAGCGCCAGGCCAGGGGCCGTATAGGTGTAAAAGAAAGCTTCGGCCTTGCCGTCGCTGGCGCGCTCGAGGGCGTCGAGCGGCAGATCGGCAAAGCCCATGGCGGCCAGCTTTTTTGCCAGCGGCGGCGCCGGATTGCCGTCCTTGTCGAGTGCCACCGACACCGGCAGCACCTTGGCGCGGATCGCCGTATCGGGGGCCTTGCCCAGCACGGCATCGAAACTCACGGCAAGTCGCCGCGGTGTCGCGAATGGTGTTGCGAGCGCCTCGGGCGGCAACAGGCCGCGCTCTTTCAGGCCGCGCTCGATGCCTTGCGCGAAGGCGTCACCCAGGCGGGCCAGCGCCTTGGGCGGCAGTTCCTCGGTCAATAATTCAACCAGCAGCGGGAGGGGGGTGTTATGACTCATGCGACTGCAGCTCCGGAGCGCACCGTCATGGCCGCCGTGTAGATGTCACCGTATTCTTTCGCGAGCGTGTCGGCGTCGGCGCCGTCCCACGACCACATCGGGAAGCCGAGTTTGGCGCGCGAGTCGAAATAAGCTTGCGCCACCAGGCGCGACAGGGCGCGGATGCGGCCGATATAGGCCGCGCGCTCGGTGACCGAAATGGCGCCGCGCGCGTCGAGCAGGTTGAAGGCGTGTGCCGCCTTGAGAATCATTTCATAGGCGGGCAAGGCCAGTTGCGCTTCGATGAGCCGCCTGGCCTCGGATTCGTAGTTGTCGAAGAAGCCGAATTGCAGTTCGGCATTCGAAAATTCGAAGTTGTAGGTCGATTGCTCGACCTCGTTCTGATGAAATACGTCGCCATAGGTCAGGCGGCGCTGCTGGCCGTTCTCTTCCCATTGCGTCCAGACCAGGTCGTAGACGTTCTCGACTTTCTGCAGATACATGGCCAGCCGTTCGAGGCCGTAGGTGATCTCGCCCAGCACGGGCTTGCAGTCGATGCCGCCGACTTGCTGGAAATAGGTGAATTGCGTGACTTCCATGCCGTTGAGCCACACTTCCCAGCCAAGACCCCAGGCGCCCAGCGTCGGGTTCTCCCAGTCGTCTTCGACGAAGCGCACGTCGTTTTGCGTCAGGTCGAGCCCGAGCGCCCGCAGCGAACCCAGGTAAAGATCGAGGATGTTTTCCGGCGCCGGCTTGAGCACGACCTGATACTGGTAGTAATGCTGCAGCCGATTGGGGTTTTCGCCGTACCGGCCGTCCTTGGGGCGGCGCGACGGCTGTACGTAGGCCGCACGCCAGGGTTCCGGGCCGATGGCTCGCAGGAACGTTGCAGTATGGGAGGTGCCGGCCCCGACTTCCATGTCATAGGGTTGCAGCAGCGCGCAGCCCTGTTTGTCCCAGTAATCCTGGAGGGTCAGGATGACCTGTTGAAAGGTGAGCATGATGAGTTCGCGCGGCAAGTCGATTCAGGCGCGCTCGCCCGGCCGCGGTCGCGGGCTGGCGCCTGTTGCTAAAACATTGAATTTTAGCGGGTTTTGCTACGTTTTGCGATGCCGGCGGCGCAGCCGAGCACCAGCACGGCCAGAATCAGCGCCGGCCAGTTGCCCAAACGGATGTATGGCGTGAGACCGGCGTAGGGTTGCACCGAACCTTCGAGCACGCCGGGCGTCTCGCGCGGCAAAGCCGCCTGGATCTGGCCGCTGGCCTCGATGATGGCCGTCGCGCCGGTGTTGGTGGCCATCAGCATCGGGCGCCCGGTCTCCAGCGACCGCATGCGGGCGATCTGCAGATGCTGGTCGAGCGCGATGGTGTTGCCGAACCAGGCCAGATTCGATGCGTTGACCAGCACGTCGGCGGGCTCGGCCTGGTGTCGCAAGGTGCGCGCGATCTCTTCACCGAACAGGTCTTCATAGCAGATGTCGCCGGCAATGCGGTTCGGGCCGACGGCAAAACTGGGCTGGATCGCGTCGCCGCGATGGAAGTCGCCCAGCGGGATCTTCATCAGGTCGACGAACCAGCGAAAGCCGAAGGGCACGAATTCGCCGAATGGCACCAGATGATGCTTGTCGTAGCGGTAAAGCGTCTGGCTGCCAGGGTTGAGTCCGAACAGGCTGTTGGTGAAGTCGGTCGGGCCCTGCGGCGTGAGCGTGTCGCCGACCGCACCCAGCAGGATGTGCGAGCCGGTGGCGTCGGCAAACGTCCGTATCGGCGTGGCGACATCGTCGGGAATCTGTTGCAGCAGCACCGGGAAGGCGGTTTCCGGGGTGACGATCAGGTCGGCCGGCTTGGCCACGATCATGTCGCGGTAGAGGCGCATGGCTTGCTCGACGCCGCTGCGCTCGAATTTCATTTCCTGCGGGACGTCGCCTTGCAGCAGGCGCACCGAGATCGGCTGGTGGCTCGGATGCGTCCAGGCAACATGCGACAGGCCCGAGCCGAGCCCGCCCACGGCCAGCAGGGCCAGCAAAGGCATCAGGCGCCGCGCGAGCGGCATGCCGGGGCGGCATAACGTGGCGAGCAGCGCGGCACTGCCGGCTGCGGCGGCGCTCACGCCATACATGCCGACCACCGGTGCGTAGCCGGCGAGCGGGCCGTCGGTATGCGCGTAGCCGCTGGCAAGCCACGGGAAGCCGGTAAACAGGGTGCCGCGCAACCACTCCGATAACAGCCATGCGGCAGCGAAACACAGGATGCGGCGCACGCCCGGACGCGGCGCAAGGCTTCTGCTCAGGCCAGCGGCCAACGCGGGGAAGAGTGCCAGGTAAATTGCGAACAGCACCACCGCCAGGCCGGCGATGGGCGCCGGCATGGCGCCATACGTGTGCATGCTGACGTATAACCACCAGATGCCGGCCAGGAACCAGCCCAGGCCGAAGGCCCAGCCGCTGACGATGGCCTGGCGCACGCTGGCGCCGCGCTCGATCAGCGCATAGAGGCCGGCCAGGGCGGCGATTTCCAGCCACCACCAGTCGCGCGGCGCGAAGGCCAGCATGTGAAGCACGCCGCACGCCGCGCCGATCGTGGCATACGACCAGCCCTGCCGGGTGCGCGGCAGTGTCGCCGTCGTCACGCGCATGTTTTATTCCTGTGTCACGGGTTGGGCCGGCGGGGTCTTTCGGATCAGCAGGACATGAACTTGCCGGCCGTCGGCGCGCAGCACCTCGAACAGCAGGTTGTTGATGCGGATGCGCTCGCCGCGCCGGGGTACCCGACCGAACTGGTGCGTCACCAGGCCGCCGATCGTATCGTTTTCGTCATCGTGCAACTGGGTGCCGAACGCTTCATTGAACTGCTCGATTTCGGTCAGGGCGCGGATGCGGTAGCTGCCGTCCGGCGCGGCAATGATGTTGTCTTCTTCCTCGTCGAAATCGTATTCGTCCTCGATGTCGCCGACGATCTGCTCGAGGACGTCCTCGATGGTGATCAATCCGGCCACGCCGCCGTATTCGTCGACCACGATGGCGATGTGGTTACGGTTGACGCGGAAGTCGTGCAGCAGCACGTTCAGACGTTTCGATTCGGGAATGAACACGGCCGGCCGCAGCATGTCGCGCACGTCAAAGTCCTGGTTGACGTAGCAGCGCAGCAGGTCCTTGGCCAGCAGGATGCCGATGATGTTGTCGCGGTTGCCCTCGTAGACCGGATAGCGCGAGTGCGCCTGTTCCAGCACGAAGGGCAGGAACTGGTCGGGCGTCTCGGCGATGTTGACCGCATCCATTTGCGCGCGCGGCACCATGATGTCGCGGGCACACAACTCGGCGACCTGGAACACTCCCTCGATCATGGCCAGGGAGTCGGCGTCCACCAGGTTGCGCTCGTGCGCGTCCTGGAGAATTTCCAGCAATTCGGCGCGAGATTCGGGTTCGGGAGAAATGAGGTCGGTCAAGCGCTCCAGCAGGGAGCGCGGTTTGTCCACGGGTTTGCGACTGGGGTAGGGGTCGGTCATGACTGTGCGTCCATCACTTCCGGGCGCGGGCGTTAACAAGAGAGTCTCAAGGATACACTAATCACATGTCACGGCATCGCTAGCGGCAGCGTCGCAGGATGGCTTCGAGTGCCCGGTCGGGCATGTCGGCCTCTCGCAGGGCCTGTACGGTACGGGCGACGTAATCGTGGGTGGTGCCGTAGCGCCCTTGCGCGCGGCGGAATACGTGACGGATCAGGTCGTCGTTGAGCCGGCCGGCGTAAGTCTTGACGTCGCGCCGCATCACGAAGGCCAGGGCGCGTGTGGCGTGTCCGGTGGCGAGCGTGCAGCGCAGCCAGGCGGGGTTGTACGACCCCATGGCCATCTCGCGGTACCACAGCGTTGACAGATGGCTGCGCGCCTGATCGGCGCTCAGGCGCATCGCCAGCCCATTGCAGGAGCCGCCCCGGTCGAGCGCGAGCACCAGGCCAGGCTGTTCGGGCGTGCCGCGATTGACCCGCGACCACAGGTAGAGGCCGCGGTGGTAGCCGAAGACTTTGGCGCGGCGGGTTTCGACCACGGGAACGCCCGGATTCCAGATCAGCGAGCCGTAGGCGAATAACCAGATATCGTCTTTGCCGTCCCAATGCCTCAGCGCTTGATCGAGCGAAGCGGCCATTTCTTCCTGGCTCAGGTGGCGCGCAATACCGAGATCGGGTGGGTAGGCCGGGCGATTCATGACTGTATTGCGGGGGGGCCTTTCGGATCTGCGGGCGCGGGTTCGAGGTAGGGGGCGGGAAAACCCAGGCCGGTCAGCAGCTCGGTTTCGATGCCTTCCATTTCAGCGGCCTCGGCCTCGGTTTGGTGGTCATAGCCCTGTGCGTGCAGCACGCCGTGGACGATCAGATGGGCGTAGTGCGCGCGCAATTCCTTGCCCTGTTCCCGGGCTTCGCGCTCGACCACCGGGCAGCACAGCACGATATCGCCGCTGACCGGGTCGCTCTCGGATTCCGCGTAGGCGAAGGTCAGGACATTGGTGGCGTAGTCCTTGCCACGATAGGTTCGGTTCAGCGTTCGGCCCTCGTCGGCGTCGACGAAGCGCAGCGTCAGCGCGGCGTCGGCAAACAGGGCGGCCTTGACCCAGCCGCTCAGCGTCGCGCGCGGCAGTATCGCCTTGTGCGCGGGCCAATCCGCAGTGGCGAACTGCACGGTAAGCTTCAGGGCGTGAGCGCGAGTCATCAGCGGCTGCGCTTGGTGTCGCCCACGCCGTCGGGCACATCGAGACCGGCTTCGGCGTGGCGGGCGTGCTCGTCATACGCCTCGACGATCCGGGCGACCAGCGGGTGGCGCACGACGTCGACGCTCGAGAAGCGCGTCATCGCAATGCCGCGGACGTTCTTCAGAATGTGCTGGGCTTCCATCAGGCCGCTTTTGTGGCCGCGCGGCAGATCGACCTGCGAGGTGTCTCCGGTGACGACGGCCTTGCTGCCGAAACCAATCCGTGTGAGGAACATTTTCATCTGTTCCGGCGTGGTATTTTGCGCTTCATCCAAAATAATGAAGGCGTGATTCAGGGTGCGACCCCGCATGTAGGCCAGTGGCGCGATCTCGATCATTTGCCGCTCGAACATCTTCTGGGTCTTGTCGAAGCCGAGCAGGTCGTACAGGGCATCGTACAGCGGCCGCAGATAGGGGTCGACCTTCTGGGCCAGATCGCCGGGCAGGAAACCCAACCGCTCGCCGGCTTCGACCGCCGGCCGGGTCAGGACGATGCGCTTGACCGCGTCGCGCTCGAGCGCATCGACCGCACAGGCGACCGCCAGATAGGTCTTGCCGGTGCCGGCCGGGCCAATCCCGAAGGTTACGTCGTGCGACAGGATCTGCTTGAGATACTCGCGTTGCGTCGGCGTGCGCCCGTGCAGGTCGGCGCGCCGCGTGTGCAGGACCGGAGAGTCGGCCTCGTCGAGATCGCCGCTCACGAACGGGTTGTCGTCGGCGCCCAGGCGAATCGCCGGGCGTTTTCCCTGGCGGGTTTCCACCAGGCCCAACTGGATATCGTCGACCGTGAGCGGGTCCGACGCGCGGTTATAGAAAACCTCGAGCACCTGGACGGTTGCCGCGGCCGCCTCGCCGCGCACCGTAAAGCGGTGGCCGCGCCGGTTGATCGCGACGTCGAGCGCCTGCTCGATCTGGCGCAGATTTTCATCGAGCGGCCCGCACAGATTGGCCAGTCGCTTGTTGTCGTCCCGTGGCGCGGTAAATTCGTGGGTGGGCGCTTTCAAGATATTTTTGTCGGGGGCAGCGGTGTGATGGGGAGGGGGTCAGGGCCTGGCGGCGATTTCACCGCGCAACGAGTGCGGAAACGCCTGGGTGATGGTGACATCGATCATCTGGCCCGGCAGCCGCGCACGCTCGTCGGCTGGCGCGGGGAAGTTGACCACCCGGTTGTTTTCGGTACGGCCCTGCATTTCCTGTGCGTCCTTGCGCGAGACGCCTTCAACCAGGATGCGTTGGGTGCTGCCGACCATCGCCTGGCTGATGCGCTGCACGTTTTCCTCGATGGTAGCCTGCAGCGTCTGCAAGCGGCGCAGTTTGACCTCGCGTGGCGTGTCGTCCTCGAGATTGGCGGCCGGCGTGCCCGGCCGCGGGCTGTAGATGAACGAGAAGCTGGTGTCGTAGCCGATCTCTTCGACCAGCGCCATCAGTTTGTCGAAATCGGCCTCGGTCTCGCCCGGAAACCCGACGATAAAGTCGGATGACATCGACATTGCGGGACGGAGTTGCCGCAGACGGCGGATGATCGATTTGTATTCGAGCACGGTATAGCCGCGTTTCATGGCCGAGAGAATGCGATCGGCGCCATGCTGCACCGGCAGGTGCAAATGATTCACCAGCTTGGGCACCTTGGCGTAGGTCTCGATCAGTCGTGACAAGAATTCCTTCGGGTGGCTGGTCGTGTAGCGAATCCGCTCGATGCCGGGAATCTCCGCCACGTATTCGATGAGCAGCGCGAAATCGGCAATCTCGCGCTGGCCCATCGCGCCGCGATAGGCATTGACGTTCTGGCCGAGCAGCGTGACTTCGCGCACGCCCTGGTCGGCGAGGCCGGCGACTTCGGTCAGGACGTCGTCGAACGGGCGCGAAACCTCTTCGCCGCGGGTATATGGCACAACGCAATAGCTGCAATATTTACTGCAGCCTTCCATAATCGACACGAAAGCGGTGGCGCCTTCCACCTTGGCTGGCGGCAAATGGTCGAATTTTTCGATTTCCGGGAAGGAAATGTCGACCTGCGCGAGACCCAGCGCCCGGCGTTTGGCCATCATCTCCGGCAGCCGATGCAGCGTTTGCGGGCCGAATACGATATCGACATAGGGGGCGCGCTGCACAATGGCGGCACCCTCCTGGCTGGCAACGCAGCCGCCGACGCCGATCAGCAGATCCGGCTTTGCTTCCTTGAGCGCGCGTACCCGGCCGAGATCGGAAAACACCTTTTCCTGGGCTTTTTCGCGCACCGAGCAGGTATTGAAAAGAATGACGTCCGCATCCTCGGGATTGTCGGTTTTTTCGATGCCCTCGGCCGCATCGAGTACGTCGACCATCTTGTCGGAATCGTACTCATTCATCTGACAGCCGAATGTCTTGATGTAAAGCTTCTTTTTTGCCATTTCGAGCGCCGATCGCAGTGGTTGACCTGGGGGCGTTTGGGAGAAAACTCAGGGGATGGCCGCAGACTACACGGGCCGCGAGCCGCCGACACGCGCTGGCAAAATGCCGGCAGCGAGATCGGGGGCGCGTCAAGCCCGATATTATAGCCGGTCGGACTAGCGGTTGCTTTTCATCGCGCTGACTGCGACGCGGATATTGTGCTGGAACAACTGCAGATAGGTGACGGCTTCCTGGGTCTGCGAGAGCGCATCCGCGTATAGCTTGCCGCTGACTTTCAGGTGTGCGTCGCGGGCGACCCGCTCGACGACCTGCGGGTTGGTGGTGTTTTCCGCAAAGATTGCCTGAGTGCCGAGGTAGCGAAGCTTACGTGCCAGACGGCCGATTTCCCAGGCGCTGAGTTCGCGGGTGCGTGTCGGGCTGGGCGGCGTGATGAACCGGATGTCGAAGCGCTCGCCAAGATATCCGAAGTCGTCATGGGCGGTGAAAATGACCCGGCGCGTCGGCGGGATCGGCGCCAACTGCTTATGGGCCCAGGTGACCAGATCGTCGAGCGCCAATGTGTAATTGAGCGCCCGCTCGCTGTAATACGCCCGCCCGGCCGGGTCGGCGGCGATCAGCGCGTCGCGAATGCGCGATACCACGGTTTTGACCAGCACGGGGTCCTGGAATACGTTGGGATCGGGCACCAGTTTGCCGTGCTCCCGGATCATGCGGGGTCTGATGCCTTCGGTGACGACTGCGATGGGGCCTTGATAGTGACTGATTGCCCGCAGGTGCGGCAACCAGTTTTCCAGCCCGAGCCCGTTGACGAGCAGCAGGCGCGCGTGGTCCAGCTTGTCGGCGTCGGCAGGCGTGGGCTGGTAGGTGCGGCTGTCGCGGTCCGGGCCGACCAGCGTGCTCACCTCGACGCGATCGCCGCCGACGTTATGCACGATGTCGCCGAGAATGCTGAAGCTCGCCACCACCGGGAGTTTGCTGTCCTGGGCGTGGGCGAGGCTGGTCAGCATGGCCAGACAGGCCACCAGCCAGGGCTTCAGAAAACGCTGCATCTTGCTCTCCTTGTCAATCCTGATGCACTGCCGTCCCGTGTGCCTGCCGGCGCCCGGCCAGGCCCCGGGTCGTCGGGGCACCTGCCGGCGCCCATTGTCGGCAACGGGAGGGCGGGGGGCGTGACCATGCAGCCGCGGAGCGGGCTTCGATTGGTCAAAGCATGACAGAGTAACACTGCTTGCTGTCGTCTCCGGAAATTGTCGCTGCCATCAATGTGTCAAATCAACGCGTCCGTTACCTCGTCCCTGGGTGGCCGGGCGCCACTCCTAGCGGCATAGGCGCCGAGCGCAACGCGTTGTATGTGATTGCGGCTGATCGGCTGGCAGATCCGATGGGGTCCAGCGTTACCCTTACTCCGGGCGGCACGCGGGTTTTGAGAGCGGCAGGGCTGTCACACCGGGATGTTTAATATGCAACAAAGTTGCATTTGCGCGCGGATTTCCGTCATCCGGGCCCCGCGCCCGCCGTGTCCGCGCATGCGCGTCCATATCAGGGTTTTGGAGCGTTGCGCCGGCAACACATTTTTTCTGGCGGGCGTAACATAGTTTGCAATAGGGAGCCGCTGGGCCGGCCGGTCCATGCCATCCGACGAGGAGGTTGCCGATGTCCTGAAGGTGGTGTTTTTCGCGAAGCAATCGACGTCCCACCGGTCTGATCCGATGTACTCGGTCAGCCCGCGATCAGGCCTCGTTTTTTCTCGGCCGCTACCCATGCCATGATGATTTCATTCGACTCGATGATCATCGCGCCGAGTGCTTCGATTAAAATCCGGCGCAGTCGAATTCCGACAAACATATTGCATTCCTAAGTGCTTCGTAGCACTGTAATGTCAAGCCGGCGAACTAACCAAATGACTCGTGCGGCCGGCGCCCAGCCGCTTGCGCCGGAGCGGATTCGACGTGTGTCGCGCTCGGGCATGCATGCATTTGTAATTTGATGAAAATGCGCGAGACAAGATTTTTTTTTGCGCATATGATGAAGTTAAGTGTTGATTTTTTGCGGCACAAGTTTAAAGTCAACCTAAAGCGGTTTTCAGTCGTTCATGTGATGGAGTGCAGGTCGAGCAAAGCGTTTGCGGCTAGCGATCTTTTGCGAAACCAATGTATTGCATTCCGGGTCTATTAGCATGACACGCGCCGCATGCGGCGGGTTACTAAAGAGGCGGGGTGACGTATATGGATATTTTCAGCCATTACACGACGCGTTTCGAAGCTCGCAGAGAGGAGGAATTCACCATCCAGGAATACCTCGAGATCTGCAAGAAAGACCCTACGGCTTACGCGACTTCGGCCGAGCGCATGCTCAAGGCGATCGGTGAGCCCGAGCTGGTGGATACACATCACGATCCCCGCCTGTCGCGCATTTTCTCGAACAAGATCATCAAGATCTACCCGGCTTTCCGGGACTTCTACGGCATGGAGGATACGATCGAGCAGATCGTATCGTTCTTCAAGCACGCCGCGCAGGGGCTCGAGGAGCGCAAGCAGATCCTGTACTTGCTCGGGCCGCCGGGAGGTGGCAAGTCCTCGCTGGCGGAAAAGCTCAAGGCGCTGATGGAGGAAATCCCCATCTACGCGCTGAAGGGCTCGCCGGTGCATGAGTCGCCCCTGGGTCTTTTCTCCGCCGCCGAGGATGCCAAGATCCTCGAGGAAGACTATGGGATTCCGTCGCGGTACCTGAACACGATCGCGTCGCCATGGGCGGTCAAGCGGTTGCACGAGTTCAATGGCGACATCACGCAGTTCCGGGTCGTGAAGCTGCGTCCGTCGGTGCTGGCCCAACTGTCGATCGCCAAGACCGAACCCGGCGACGAGAACAACCAGGATATCTCCGCGCTGGTCGGCAAGGTCGATATTCGCAAGCTCGAGGACTTCCCGCAGGATGACCCGGACGCCTACTCGTATTCCGGCGGCCTGTGTCTGGCCAATCGCGGTTTGCTCGAATTCGTCGAAATGTTCAAGGCGCCGATCAAGGTGTTGCACCCGCTGCTTACGGCGACCCAGGAAGGCAACTACAAGGGCACGGAGGGCTTTGGTGCGATTCCGTTCGACGGGATCGTGCTGGCGCACTCCAACGAAGCGGAGTGGCAGGCGTTCAAGAGCAACCGCAACAACGAGGCGTTTCTCGATCGGATCTACATCGTCAAGGTGCCGTACTGCCTGCGCGTGACGGATGAAGTCAAGATCTACGAGAAGCTGGTTAAGAACAGTTCGCTGGCCAACGCACCGCGTGCGCCCAATGTGCTGAAGATGATGGCTCAGTTCGCTGTGCTAACGCGCCTGAAGGAGCCGGAGAATTCGAACCTGTTCTCGAAGATGCGCGTGTATGACGGCGAAAACCTCAAGGACATCGATCCAAAGGCGAAATCGTATCAGGAGTATCGCGATTACGCGGGCGTCGACGAGGGCATGACCGGACTGTCGACACGGTTTGCCTTCAAGGTCCTGTCCAAGGTCTTCAATTTCGACAACACCGAGGTCGCTGCCAATCCGGTGCATCTGCTCTATGTGCTCGAGCAGCAGATCGAGCGGGAGCAATATGCGCCCGAGATCGAGAAGCGCTACCTGGCATACATCAAGGAGTACCTGACCGCGCCATTCGTCGAATTCATCGGCAAGGAGATTCAGACCGCCTATCTGGAGTCGTATTCCGAATATGGCCAGAATATCTTCGACCGATACGTGAAT
This sequence comes from Pandoraea sp., assembly GCF_004297875.1. Lineage (GTDB taxonomy): Bacteria > Pseudomonadota > Gammaproteobacteria > Burkholderiales > Burkholderiaceae > Pandoraea. The sequence goes on from NZ_SCSK01000010.1 coordinate 111,872, forward strand.
TTCGCCGACCTGTGGATTCAGGACCAGGAATACCGCGATCCGAATACCGGTGAGATTCTCGATCGCACGGCGCTCAACGACGAGCTCGAGAAAGTGGAGAAGCCGGCGGGCATCACCAACCCAAAGGATTTCCGCAACGAAATCGTCAACTTCGTACTGCGGGCACGAGCGAACAATGCCGGCAAGAATCCCTTGTGGACCAGCTACGAGAAACTGCGCGCGGTGATCGAAAAGCGCATGTTCTCGACCACCGAGGATTTGCTGCCGGTGATTTCCTTCAATGCGAAGTCGTCCAAGGAAGATCAGGAAAAGCACGCCAACTTTGTCAATCGCATGGTTGAGAAAGGGTACACGCCCAAGCAGGTTCGCCTGTTGGTCGAATGGTACCTGCGCGTACGAAAATCCTCCTGACGACTGCGCCATGCCGAGGAAACTATGTCCGCAATACTGGATCGGCGGGAAAACGGCAAGAACAAGAGTGCCATCAATCAGCAACGCTTCATCCGACGCTACCGCGAGCAAATCAAGCGCGCGGTAGCGAAGGCTGTGGCCGGGCGCAAGATCACCGATGTCGACAGCAGCGGGCAGGTCTCCATTCCGGTGAAGGACATCTCGGAGCCAATGTTCCATCACGGCCAGGGCGGGCGGCGCGAGATGGTGCACCCAGGCAACCGGGAATTCGTTGTCGGCGACAATTTCGAGCGGCCGCCACCGCAGGGTGGCGGCAACGGCAGCCGGGCGAGCGACTCCGGCGAGGGTGAGGACGACTTCGTCTTCACGCTCTCGCGCGAGGAATTCCTCAAGTTTTTCTTCGAGGACATGGCGCTGCCTGACCTGGTCAAGCGCCGGCTCGCGCAGATTCCGGAATTCCGCAAGGTGCGTGCCGGTTACTCGATCGACGGCACGCCGTCCAATCTGAGCGTCATCCGCACCATGCGCAGCTCGATCGGGCGGCGCATTGCCCTGTCGGCACCGTATCGCAAGCGCCTGCGCGAAGTGGAGGAGGCATATCTTGCCGCCGTGGCCGAAGCCGGCGGCGAGTCGGAAAAAGCACAGTCCCTGTTGCGCGAAATGACGCGCCTGCGCATGCGCCTGGAGGGCATTCCTTATATCGAGAAGCTCGACCTGCGCTATGCCAACCGCATTCTTCAGCCGCGCCCGCAGGCTCAGGCCGTGATGTTTTGCCTGATGGACGTGTCGGGCTCGATGGATCAGAGCCGCAAGGATCTGGCCAAGCGATTCTTCATGTTGCTGTACCTGTTTCTGCGGCATCACTACGAGCGCATCGACCTGGTGTTGATTCGGCATCACACGACCGCCAAGGAAGTCGACGAAGACGATTTCTTCTATGCGCGCGAATCGGGTGGCACGGTGGTCTCCAGCGCGTTGAAGCTGATGCTCGAAGTCATCCATGACCGATATCCCGTCAGCGAATGGAATATCTATGGCGCACAGGTCTCGGACGGCGACAACTGGGACGGCGACTCGCCGATCTGTCGGGAGCTGTTGCACGATTCGATCATGCCGCTGGTGCAATATTTCGCCTACGTCGAGGTGGCGAGCGTCGAGCCGCAGAACCTTTGGAACGAATACCTGGCGGTCAAGGAGGCCTACCCGAATTTCGCAATGCAGCGCATCATGGAAGCTGCCGAAATCTATCCCGTATTGCACGACCTGTTCAGGAAAAAGGCGACCTAGTCAACTGTGTCGCTTGCTGGCAGCCGACGACTCACGCACGGATGCATCATCATGGCCTATCTATCGACCGGTTCGGAATGGACCTTTGAACTGATTCAGCGCTATGAAAGCGAAATTGCGCGCATTGCCGCCAATTTCGGGCTGGATACCTACCCCAATCAAATCGAGATCATCACGGCCGAGCAAATGCTCGACGCCTACGCCACGGTAGGTTTGCCGGTCGGTTACCACCATTGGTCGTTCGGCAAGCATTTCCTGGCGTCGGAACGGGGCTACAAGCGCGGCCAAATGGGGCTCGCCTACGAGATCGTCATCAACTCGAATCCGTGCATCGCCTATCTGATGGAGGAGAACTCCATGACCATGCAGGCGCTGACGATTGCGCATGCGTGCTACGGGCATAATTCCTTTTTCAAGGGCAACTATCTGTTCCGCGCCTGGACCAGTGCCGACGCAATCATCGACTATCTGCTGTTCGCTCGCAATTACATCGCCGAATGCGAGCAGCGGCACGGCGAACAGGAAGTCGAGTTGCTGCTCGATTCCTGCCATGCCCTGATGAATTACGGGGTCGATCGCTACAAGCGTCCGAAGCGGCTCTCGCTGGCGCAGGAGCAGGCGCGCCAGAAAGAGCGCGAGAATTATCTGCAGACGCAGATCAACGATTTGTGGCGCACCTTGCCCACGGCCATTCACGACGACGATGAACTCGACGGCGAAGGCGCAGAAGGCGAGGAACCGACATTTCCTCCCGAGCCTCAGGAAAACCTGCTGTACTTCATCGAGAAGAACGCACCTCGGCTGGCTCCCTGGCAGCGCGAGATCGTGCGCATCGTGCGCAAGCTCGGGCAGTATTTCTATCCGCAGCGCCAGACCAAGGTGATGAACGAGGGTTGGGCCTCGTTTTGGCATTACACCATCATGAACCAGCTATACGAGGAAAAGCTGATTACCGATAGCTCCATGATGGAGTTTCTGCATGCGCACACCAACGTCATCTATCAGCCGCCGTATGACAGCCCATACTACAGCGGGCTTAACCCTTACACGCTCGGCTTCGCCATCTTCCGCGACCTGCGCCGCATGTGCGAGCATCCGACCGACGAGGACCGCCGCTGGGCGCCCGACGTGGCAGGCAGCGACTGGCATAAGACGCTCGACTTCGCCATGCGTAACTTCAAGGACGAAAGTTTCATACTGCAGTTCCTGTCGCCGCAGGTGATTCGCGATCTGAAGCTTTTTTCGATGCTCGACGATGATCGCGACAGCCGGCTGCGCGTGACGGCCATTCACGACGACTCGGGCTATCGCGCCATTCGCGAGATGCTGGCCGAGCAATACAATCTGAGCAACCTGGAACCGAACGTGCAGGTGGCCTCGGTCGACCTGCATGGTGACCGGTCGTTGACGCTGCGGCACGTTCAACATGATCGGCGACCGCTCGATCAAAGCTGCGAAGACGTGATGAAGCATGTCGCGCGTTTGTGGGGTTTTACGGTGCGGCTCGAAACGGTGTTCGACGATGGACGCAGCGAAATGGCGTTCGAGACCAGGGTGGAGCGGCCGCGTCGCCGCTACAGCCTGACGCCTTGAGATAGCGATCATGAGACTGCAGATTCTGGGCATCGACCATGTCGTCCTGAGAGTGTACGACATGGCCCGCATGCGGGCTTTCTATTGCGACGTATTGGGTTGTGTGCTCGAACGCGAGCAGCCTGAACTCGATCTGGTTCAGTTGCGCGCTGGCGATGCATTGATCGATCTGGTCGACGTGGCCGGCAAGATCGGCAGGCAAGGCGGCCGAGCCCCCCAAGCCGACGGTCGTAACATGGACCACTTCTGCCTGCGCGTTGCGTCATTCGAGGCGACGCAGATTCGCAGTCATTTGGAATCGGCCGGGGTGGAGGTGGGCGATCTGGCTACGCGCTACGGCGCCGAAGGCGCGGGACCGTCCCTTTATATCCGCGATCCGGAAGGCAACACGGTGGAGCTCAAGGGCAGTGTCTGACAGGGCACGCGGCTGGGGCTAGACGGTCGAAGCTGCCTCCTGGTAACGGCTGAGCACGCTCTGGTTGCGTCCCTTGTGCTTGGCTTCGTACAGCGCTCGGTCTGCGTTGGACAGCATCCGGTCAACATTCAGCGCGGTGCCGGGCAGCCAAGTGGCTATCCCGACGCTGATGGTAATCGCATCGCCAGTTGCAACGGTGTGGGCGGGAAGCATTTCCGTGGCGGTCTGGCGAACCGATTCTCGTAGGCGGTTACTCACCATCAAGGCGGTCGTCTCATCGGTGTTCGGGAGCACCACGGCAAACTCCTCGCCACCCAGGCGAACCGCGAAATGGCTTGGCTGCGGGATGCACTGCAAAATCGTAGCGGCAACGCGTTGGAGCACGGCATCGCCGAAGGGGTGGCCATGCCGATCATTGACCTGCTTGAAAAAATCGATGTCGATAAGCAGTAACGAAAGTGGCGTTTTGAGGCCTGCAACCTTGCCGGCAATTTGTTGTGCCCATACATCGAAATAGCGACGATTGTGAATTTTCGTCAACGGATCGACGAACACCTGCTCCGCCAAATCGGTGTTGGTCAGGGCGAGCGACTGATACTGCCGGGTGATTTCCAAAATCACCGAAATGGCTGCGGTGGCTGGAGCCGCGATCATCATCAAACAGGCGAAACACCACTGGATGGAATATGGCGACCGTGCCGAAAGCACGAGCGTGATCTCGCAGATGATGATGATGAGAATCACCGAGACGAGCAGAAAAACCTTGTGGTCAAGACGCGTTTTGCGGCAAACGTAAACCAGCAGCGCCGCATCGCTCATCGCGAGCGCGGTGCCGATCAGCAACGGCCATTGTGATCCAAGACGCGTCGTCATCGCTGTTGCCAACGCGGCGTGTTCGCGCGTGATCAGCAACGTCAAGGCGGCCCAGGATGCGACCGCCACAAGCCCGTATTGCGCAGTGGCCGGATAGCCGGCCGGATGGGATGTCTCACGGCGGGTTCGAAGATAGGAGCGAGTACCAAGAGCGACGAACAGCGCAAAGCCAATCTCGCCTGCCAGCCAGAACCACGCGCCTTGCGACTGCCACATTGGCGCAGAGACACTGGCAATTGGCATGCCGGAGCCGAGAATTGCTTGGGTGAGTTCGAATAGGCAGCGAGACAAAAACGCATTGCCAAGCAATGCCAAGTAACGCTTGCCGTTATAAAAATACTGTGTGCCGAATAATATCGCGGCCAGCAAGTTCAGAATGCCGGCGATTGAAAGTAAAAATACCAGCAGCAGCGGATCAGCGGATGCTTGTGAATCCTTGACGATATAGCTCGATGCGGTCAACGCAAATATAAAGACGACGACTACGAACCCCGCAACCCGATTCCTGGGTTCGGTTCGACTGATGGTGCTTTCCATGACTATTGTTTGCCATTCCAATGGCTCCAACCAGCATGCAGAGCACGGAGCCCAATCACTCTGGTGGCTCAGCGCTCCCCCGATAATTTAAATGCATGATAATTAATATTTTTTGCCATGATACATCAACCGTTCATCGACGCCCGGCCGCGAAATATTAGTTGGTGCTGAATTTTGGGTGCGGCGGCGGCGCCGGTGCGTTTCGTGCACGCTCTTGGCCGGTACCGTCAACTCGGCAAGATTCTTGGGCGGAAATCCGGATTGAATTAGGATAAATCGGATGGCCGCTAGCGTCATAATCGCGTTTTTTCCTTCCATGCTGGCGATGCAGTGATTTGCAAACGGTCCGAACGTGGTCTTATCGATGTTTTTTACGCTGTCGGGCTCGAATCCGGCATCCCGCAAAAATGCCGTAAAGGTGAGCCATGACGAGTGCATGATTTCCGTCAGTTTCCTACCACATTCAATCTGCGAAACGATGCTATTGATCTCTTGAGAAACTTTGATGTCTTCCATGTTTTCCTCGTATCGGTAAGTAAGTACTTCGAAGGTTATTTTTGAAAAAATGACTCGCAATATCCGTTATGTCTATTGGCTGCCTTACTTTAAGTATGTTCGTCGTGAAAAGGAGAGCACCGGGTCGATGTCTCCTATATCCGTCACCTATAGGTGAACTGGTTGGATACGGCCCACTGGAAACCCGCTTGCCTGAGCGTGTTGGGCTTTGACCTGAATGCGCAGGCTGGCGCGGGGAATTTTCTTTGTCGGCTGTCTGTTGTGAGCTTCGCCTTTTTTTGGCTTCAACTTTCCCTTGAAATATGGCTTGAGCGGTTGGCAGTAGACGGCCAAGATCATAGGTATTCGGCTTGGTCCGTGACCAAGACTCTCGCTCACGCGTACCAAGGTCTCATCAGGTGATACCCCGGCATTAAGCATCTCCATCGCCTTCGTTTGTGCGTAGCTATATCGCAACGCATGGAACGACACTTCGCCTCTCATCCCAATGGATGAGAGCAAGTAAGCCATTCGGCCGATTGCCGATTTCAGGTTGTCTTGTCCGCCAGAGATAAACTTGAAATCTTTTTCCCGCGCATATTCGAGCGCCTCATCAATTGCGGAGAGAGTCTGGTCTCGCTCGCCCTCCATGATTTCTATTGCACGACGGCGACCGTTTTTCGTGCCCCGTAGTGTGGGTAGACTATTGTCGCCGTGGACGATGGCTGCGCGCCACATGGGTAGATCTCGCGCGCACATCAATGCCTCTTTCCTTCGGAGACCGAGGTGTCTGCTTAGCTTGATCAGTAGCGACAGGCCAACTTCGCCCCGCTGCTCGCAGCGTACTATAAGCGCTTCAACTTCTTCGGTGGTAAGCGCGCGTTTAGTGCCCGAGCGGGACCGGCGCGGTATGCCAAGCCGTGAGTTTGAGCAAATTTCATCGATGTTTCTCCCGGCTTCGCGAAAGATAACTCGGATTGATGAGAATACGTTGGGTAGAGTTGCTGTCCGCATACCCTCAGCCATGAGATAGGATGCATAAAATTGCACGGCAACTGGGTTGATTTCGCTGAAACGTGGTCGCAACTCTCCCACATTTCGACAAAACGACAAGAATCCATTGAGATTGGACCTTCTGTTTTTTTTGGTCCCGCTAGCCCCACCACGTCGCTCGTTACTCAGCCGGACACCGTGACGCGCACTCGAAAACGTTGCCATGATCTAGCTCCTCCGGAAAGCGCAAAAAGATTCTGTTCGGCCTTGCGCTTAGCTCGAACAGACCCCCTTCCAGCCACCAATTGGCTGTATTTCTATTGGTATTGCGCCTTTGATTAACAATCCGGCCGGGGGTCGAGCCAGATGCATCAAAGGTCGCTTTCTACGAGTGGCAGAATGGAAGCGTGTTTAGTTTTGCATCCAAAAAACGCGGAGCAAACGCTTCGAACTGCACTCGATTTGATTGGTTTTCCCGCAAGGTGATATCTGCACAGAAGAGTCCTGTGCAAATGACGAGCGCGCGCTCGGCGGGACTTTTGAATGCCTGGAGAGGCATGATTGGATCGATCGATTGACCAAGCGACTGCTGTCGGAAAAATCGATCTGGTTGCTTGAAAAGGGCGACGTCAAAAAATGCAGATAGACTGCCCACCCCTGAGTGAAGCGCGGCGTTAAATACTCAAAAAGCCACGCAATGCACCAGGTGTTTCTTGATTGATGAAAATATTGAAAGTCAGAGAAACGGGGGGTATGCGCGAGCATCCCATTCCCATTTTGTTTTTATGATTTGCAAGGGCGAATAACGCCGCACTCAAGCCGAGAATCGCTTTGGATTTGTCACGATTTTGATAGTTGGGCAACATTTTCTTGTCGTAGCAGCGCCGCTGCCGCGATTTCGAGCGTCAACTCTTCCACCATAATCGGTAAGGCAGCACTAACTAGTCGCTGCCCCATTCCAAAATGGGTTGGAGCGACTGACTGCTCGATCCATTCGCTGTCTTTGATTGTGCTCAGCCTCTAAAGTCCGACGTGCCATAGCAGTCATCAGTAGAGGTGAGTGTGTCGTTCTCAGTGAAGATTTTGAATTTGCTGATGCTGGCAAGCCGACCGTCTTAGATTGCAACCGCGATGGCCAAAAACGCTAATACAACCGCTGGTTCTCGACTAGATTGCTCTCTCTGGTATTGACGTATACAGCGTGATTGCTTTTCATTATTTCTCCCCATTTTGCCTCGTAAGGCCGCAAAAAGAAGAGACTACCGAATGCCTTGGTAAAAGAATTTCACCAAAGAATTCGATTGAACAGCGTGTCTGCTCAATTAATTTAATAGCATAAGCTATTTTCATCATGCCTGTCACCAGGCGTACTTCATCATACCAGACCAATTCAAATGTGGCAAGGACTAGTTTTGTTCAATGTCGCGAGCACATGAAGTGCTCCGGGTCTGTAGCACGTAATGTGTCAGGTTTTTGGGTGTCGTATGGAGCTACTCGTGAGCCGGGCACTTTGCTTACAGGAAACCCGGAAGATGAGATTCGAAGCGGTCTACACTGACTCGCGACACAGGCGGCTGAAGTAGGCCAGCACGCTTACTTAGAAGTTTGTGAACGGATGTTTCGACGGCTGATGTGCCGCTAGTGAGTCAGATGGGCGGTCAAAATCTTTGAATGTGGGGGGTGTCCGAGAGGACGGCCCATTCGTTTTCACAAAAGCCAAGCCACGCCCGCCCACGCAGCTACTCGACCACAACAGCCCGCACCCCAGCCTCGACGTCTGCGATCCGAATATCGGTCGTCCGATCCCGCATCCGCCGCAGCGCAGCGGCGGCCAGCGTCTTTTCGATCACCGCATCGGCATCCGCAATCGAGCGTCCGGTCACCCGTTCGGTGAGCAGGCTCACCGCCTCGGACGAGACCTGCCAGCGATCCCCCAGCTTCTTGTCGAGCGCGGTGTAGACATAGTCTGCCATCGCCTCGGGCCCCGGCACGTCGAAGACCACTTTCTCCTCGAACCGCCCGCCGCGCAGCGCCGCCGAGTCGATGCGCTCGTGGTAATTGGTGGCAGCGATGAACATCACATCCCGCATACGTCCGCCCGCACCGTCCATCGTGGTCAGGATCTTCTCGGTCAACATCCCGTAATTCGTCACCCGCCGATCCTGCAGGATGCCATCGGCCTCATCGATGAAGACAATCGCCGGCCGAATGTCGCACGCCTCCCGGTACAGCTTGTCCCAGGCACTGGGGTCGGCAATGATCTGCGCCCCGGTGAGCTTCAGAAATGCCCAGCCGCTTGCCTTGGCCAACGCCATCGCGGCTTGCGTCTTGCCCGTTCCCGGCGGGCCGGTAAAGATCAGCCCCCGCGGCAAGCTCGCGCCGAGCTGCTCCAGATCCTCGAGTTGCTCCATCTTGAAGGCCAGATCACATAGCAGATCCCGTGAAGCGTCAGGCAGGATGATCTCCTCGATCGCCTTGACGTTCTCCGGCAACTGACCCCGTCGGCCCTGCAGCAAACGCATCGCCCGCATACCGACGTCGAACGTGACGGGCCCCGCGAACAGGCCATCGCGTCGCATCTCGCGCAACTGGCCCCCCAGGGCGGACAGGCGCGCCGCGCTGAACCCCTCCCAGCGGCCGGCCAGCGCCTGGAGGGCCGACCGGTCGATGGCCTCCACCCCCAGCTCATCGACGATCGCCCGGTACAGGAGCGCCAGACGCGCTTTGAGGTCCGGCGCCGGAATCTCGATCTTGAAGTCGAACCGTCCGTCCCGCTTGCCGGCCGCATCGAGCGCGTCGAGCCAATTGGTGGCCGCCACCAGGATGACCTGGGAGCCGCGTAGCGCGACGATCTCGGTGAGCATCACATTGGTCAGATCCCGATCCATGGCGTGGGTCATATCGCCCCGGCTCTTGATGAACGAGTCGATCTCATCGATGAAGAGCACGCAGGTGCCGATTTTGCGCGCTGCAGCAAACACGGCCTTGACCTTCTGGGGCGTTTCGTTGATCCACTTCGAGGCAGCGTCGCCATAAGCGATCGACAGGAAGGGAATGCCCAATTGACCCGCCAGCGCTTCGGCAAAGAGCGTCTTGCCGTTGCCCGGCTCCCCGAAGAGCAGGATCCCGTTACGGGGCTTGCCCTGCGCCTCGATGATGTCCTGGGCCGCGCCCCATAGGCGCTTCTTGGTCGAGCGCATGCCGACGACATCTGCAAACGTATAGCGGGCCTGGCTCACGTTGTCACTGAAGTCATAGACGGGGGAGGCGGGTTGCGCGACTGGCTGGGCAGCTGGCGGCGCGACCGGTTTCGCGGGTGGGGCCGCAGGAGGTGCCGCAGGTGCTGGGCGCGGCACTGGGCCGGTGGGCGCCGCCGGCGTCACGGGTGTCTTGGGGGTGACGGGCTCAGGACGCTCCGCGGGGGCCGAATGCTCGGCAGGATTGGCCGGTGCGTAGAGAGCAGAAGCATCGGCAGCGCCAGCCATCGGCACCGACGGGCGAATCTTCATGACCACCGGAATCCAGACCTGGGTGCCGACGATCTCGATACGGGGTACGGCCGCGCTGCGGTGCAGGCGCCATAGTCGCCGGCTGGCATCGGCCAGGAGGAGTGCGGCCGGGACGCTGAAGAAGGATCGCTCCCAGACCAGGGGCAATAAGCCCAGCCACAGCACCAGGAAGGCCGTCCAGGTCCAGCCGCGCACTCGCGGGTTCGGCAGCCAGATGAGGGCGGCTGCGGCAACGGTTGAGCCTAGCAGCGTAGCTTGCTGGAGCGCGCCGGCGTGAGCCACACCGGGCAGTTGAGTGAAGAGGCCCGCCAGGCTGGCCAGTATGGCGAGAAGACGGATGCCCTGCAGGGGGCGAGCGTAACGTGGTTTCATGATGACCTCGGCTTTGTAGTTGTCGACGGAGGCGGAGCCTTGACGGCGGGGGCGCCTCCTGAGGTTCAGTGTCCAACCCAAAAGCGCCAACGCAAGTTGGCCTCGGGCGTGGCAGTAACAGTCCCAATCGGCGCTGCTTTAGCGCACGACATGGCGCGCGAGCCGCAGCGGCACGCCAACGAGTCGGCGCGTCCTTACCCGTCGCCGGTGGGTGCGCACCGGCTCGAAGCGACGGCGCTGGTCCTGCCGCCGCAGGCGGCGTTGGCGAGCCAGAGGCCGGGCCAGATCGGCACGCAGTCGACGGTGCCAGGCGGCGAGTGCCGCGACGGGAATCGCCGCATCGAGCGCGAGGGTGGTGTGGTCCTGAGTCAGTTGAACGACACGGCGGCCGTTGGGGCGGAAAATAAAATGCTTGATGCGCATGGGGGCTCCAGTGAAGAGAGAAATCGGGCAAGGGATCAGGCCAAGGCCTACTTGCGGCGTCGCAGCCACTGGAGCGCGGTGATCAGGGGTCGGAAAAATTCGAGCAGGATCTGCCAGAGCTCGTCGAGCAGGGCCTGCCACCATTGGGGTTGTGGGTTCATCGCAAAGCGCTCCTGAAGTCAGAGGCAAGCTCGCCTGTGACGGCGGTCATGCCCCGAGATTGCGGAACCCAGCGGCTTCAGACAGAGACAGGCAGGAGAGCGGCGACTTGGCGTCGTACTGTGAGACAACGTACAGATCGATCCACACCTGCCTGGGCATCGAAGCCACAGGGCAAATTCAGGATCTCATTGAGTTTTGCGAATGCAAGTCGGGTTGCGGCGGGAAAAACCTGAGGTGTCAGGGAGTTTGCGAGATGAGCGGACATCCGCGTCGTGCGGTTGCCGCAAGTCCGCGTTTGGGATTCGTCGAGGCGAAGCGTATGAGAAATCGGTATTGCTACGGTTCAGCGTTCTTCATCTCAGCGATGGGGAGAATCCACGATGTGATGCCTGCGAAGGAGTCGTGCAGTTGGCGAGATCGACGTCAGCGCGGCGCTCACCGCAATGCGGTGAAAGTTATATGCTGCGCTCTTCGGCGGCCCCGCTGCCGTATGGCAGTGGGGCTATCCACTAATATTTTCCAAACGAGCGAGATCACCTAGCAGGCTGTTGAAATTCGATCCCGCGTAAACGGGATCCTGGGGTCGAACGTTATGGATATCATGTTCATGATCTTTGGCAGTGAATTCGATGCGCGGAATGGATGAGATGCAGGAA
>NZ_SCSK01000011.1 GCF_004297875.1 Pandoraea sp.
TTCGACGACAGAACCGTCGCAATCGCCGCCGTCAGCGTCGTCTTGCCATGGTCAACGTGCCCAATCGTCCCTACGTTCACGTGCGGCTTCGTCCGCGAAAATTTTTCCTTTGCCATTTTCAGTCCTTCTCAATTTCTAAAATTGTTGATGACACTAATCAAAATCACTTCGTCTTGGCATTGATGATTGCGTCGGCGACATTCTTCGGCGCTTCAGCGTAATGCTTGAATTCCATAGTGTAGGTGGCGCGTCCCTGGGTGAGCGAGCGCAGCGAGGTCGAATAGCCGAACATCTCGGCCAGCGGCACCTCGGCGCGCACGATCTTGCCCCCGCCGACCATGTCGTCCATGCCCTGCACGATGCCCCGGCGCGAGCTCAGGTCGCCCATCACGTTGCCCATGAACTCTTCGGGCATTTCCACTTCCACGGCCATCATCGGCTCGAGCAGCACCGGGCTGGCCCGGCGCATGCCTTCCTTGAAGGCCATCGAGCCGGCCATCTTGAACGCGTTTTCGTTCGAGTCGACGTCGTGGTACGAACCGAAGAACAGCGTGGCCTTCACGTCCACCACCGGGTAACCGGCCAGCACACCCGCGTTGAGCGTCTCGCGAATGCCCTTGTCGACCGCCGGGATGTACTCGCGCGGCACCACGCCGCCCTTGATCGCGTCGACGAACTCGTAGCCCTTGCCCGGTTCCTGCGGCTCGAGCTTGAGCACCACGTGACCGTACTGGCCGCGCCCGCCCGACTGCTTGACGAACTTGCCTTCGACCTCGTCGCAGCTCTTGCGGATGGTCTCGCGGTAAGCGACCTGCGGCTTGCCCACGGTGGCCTCGACGCCGAACTCGCGGCGCATGCGATCGACCAGGATTTCCAGGTGCAGCTCGCCCATGCCCGAGATGATGGTTTGGCCCGATTCTTCGTCGGTCTTGACGCGGAACGACGGGTCTTCCTGGGCCAGGCGGTTGAGCGCGATGCCCATTTTTTCCTGGTCGGCCTTGGTCTTGGGCTCGACGGCCTGGGAGATCACCGGCTCGGGGAAAACCATGCGCTCGAGCACGATGATGTGCTCGGGATCGCACAGCGTGTCGCCCGTCGTCGCTTCCTTGAGGCCGACCGCCGCGGCGATGTCGCCGGCACGCACTTCCTTGATTTCCTCACGCTGATTGGCGTGCATCTGCAGGATCCGCCCCAGACGCTCCTTCTTGGCCTTGATCGGGTTGTAAAGCGTATCCCCCGAATTGACGATGCCGGAGTACACGCGGAAGAAGATCAACTGGCCGACGAACGGGTCGGTCATGATCTTGAAGGCCAGCGCGGAAAACTTCTCGTCGTCAGCGGCCTTGCGATGCACTTCCTTGTCGTCCTCGTCGTGCCCGGTGACCGGCGGGATATCCACCGGCGACGGCAGAAAGTCAATCACGGCGTCGAGCATGCGCTGAACACCCTTGTTCTTGAAGGCGGTTCCGCAAAGCATCGGCTGAATCTCGCAGGCGATCGTGCGATCACGCAGCCCCTTGATGATTTCTTGCTCGGACAACTCACCCGATTCAAGATACTTGTTCATCAAGTCTTCGTTGGCCTCGGCCGCGACCTCGATCATCTTTTCACGCCATTCCTGCGCGGTGTCGAGCAGTTCGGCGGGAATGTCGACGTAATCGAACTTCATACCTTGGCTGGCCTCATCCCAAAGGATGGCTTTCATCTTGATGAGGTCGATCACACCCTTGAAGCTTTCTTCAGAGCCGATCGGCACGACTACAGGGACCGGGTTGGCTTTCAGGCGCAACCGCATCTGGTCGTAAACCTTGAAGAAATTCGCGCCGGTACGGTCCATCTTGTTGACGAACGCCAAACGCGGCACCTTGTACTTATTGGCCTGCCGCCAGACGGTCTCAGACTGCGGCTGTACGCCGCCGACGGCACAATACACCATGCAGGCGCCGTCGAGCACGCGCATCGAACGCTCCACCTCGATGGTAAAGTCGACGTGCCCCGGCGTGTCGATGATATTGATGCGGTGCTCAGGGTAATTGTTGCCCATGCCGCGCCAGAAACAAGTGGTGGCAGCCGAGGTGATCGTGATGCCGCGCTCCTGCTCCTGCTCCATCCAGTCCATCGTCGCCGCACCATCGTGCACTTCGCCGATTTTATGGTTCACGCCCGTATAAAACAGAATACGTTCGGTCGTCGTTGTCTTGCCTGCATCAATGTGAGCGCTGATGCCAATATTTCGGTAGCGCTCGATGGGAGTCTTGCGAGCCACTTTTAGCCTCTTTCAATGTAGCCCCGCGAATCACGGGGCCACTAACACAAACGGGCGAGGCGCATGATTGCGCACCCGCCCCGATTTCTGCTTTTGGTTTTGATTACCAGCGTCAGAAGCGGAAATGCGAGAAAGCCTTGTTTGCCTCGGCCATGCGATGGACTTCATCGCGTTTTTTCATCGCGCCGCCGCGGCCTTCGGCCGCTTCGAGCAACTCGGCAGCAAGGCGCAGCGCCATGGATTTCTCACTGCGCTTTTTCGCGGCCTCGCGCAACCAACGCATCGCCAATGCCATACGACGCGACGGACGCACTTCGACCGGAACCTGATAATTTGCACCACCCACACGGCGGCTCTTGACCTCGACCACCGGCTTCACGTTGCCGAGGGCGGTGTTGAACACTTCCAACGGATCTTTACCCGCCTTGCTTTGAATTTGCTCAAAGGCGCCATAAACGATCCGCTCGGCCACCGGCTTCTTGCCTGCCAGCATGAGAACGTTCATGAATTTGGCAACATCGACGTTACCGAATTTGGGATCGGGCAATACTTCGCGCTTGGGGACTTCGCGACGACGCGGCATGATTTCTTCCTTTCGATTCAGTTGGGGAACATCCCCTGGCCACCTACAAGCCTACCGGCCGAGTGACCACTTACTTAGCGGATCGGCACTCGCCGACTACCGCCAACAATTGCATTACGCCTTCTTGGGCCGCTTCGCACCGTATTTCGAACGGGCTTGCTTGCGATCCTTGACGCCCTGGGTATCCAGACTGCCGCGAACCATGTGATAGCGAACCCCCGGCAAATCCTTTACCCGGCCACCGCGAATCAGCACAACCGAGTGCTCTTGCAGGTTGTGGCCCTCGCCGCCGATGTAAGAGATCACCTCGAATCCGTTGGTCAGGCGCACCTTGGCAACCTTACGCAAAGCGGAGTTAGGCTTCTTGGGCGTCGTCGTGTACACCCGAGTGCACACACCGCGACGCTGCGGGCAGTCCTGCAACGCCGGGCTCTTGCTCTTGACCTGAGCAGAGGTACGCGGCTTGCGAACCAATTGGTTGATAGTTGGCATTGTGTATTCTCAAATAAGTCAAAACCGCAGTGTCAACCACCCGCTAGCAAGCGGCCGACACGACAATTCCGCCCGGCAAACGACTGCAATCGCAGGGGCGAATGCATCCCGCCGAGAAAACCGGAATCCAGCATTCTATGCAACGAAGCCCGCTATGTCAACGAGCGCCTGACTTTACGGGCATTGTTGCGGAGGAAAGACGCTCTTGGCGGAGCGCCTTTCCCGCACTACACAAAATAATATCTACAGCAGCAGCATTACTCTGCAGCCGGCTCCTCAAGCGAGGACGGCATCGGTTCGAACGCTTCTTCTGCGGCAATTTGATCGAAGCGCTCCCGGTCGGACAATTCCCGGGCCTTGCGAGCCTTGTGGAATGCCAGGCCAGTGCCGGCAGGGATCAGACGGCCGACGATCACGTTTTCCTTCAGGCCACGCAAATCGTCCTTCTTGCCCATGATCGCGGCTTCGGTCAGGACACGCGTGGTCTCCTGGAACGAGGCTGCGGAAATGAACGAATCGGTCGACAAAGATGCCTTCGTGATGCCCAGCAATACGTTGTCGTACACGGCCGGACGCTTGCCATCCGCATTGACCAGGTCGTTCTGATCCAGCATTTCCGAGCGCTCGACCTGCTCGCCCGGGATGAATCGCGTGTCGCCCGCATCGACGATCTGAACCCGACGAAGCATCTGGCGAACGATCACCTCGATGTGCTTGTCGTTGATCTTCACACCTTGCAGACGATACACATCCTGGACTTCGTCGACGATGTAGCGCGCCAGTGCCTCGATGCCTTGCAAGCGAAGAATGTCATGCGGGTCAGCCGGGCCGTCCACGATCATTTCACCCTTGTTGACCACCTGGCCATCGTGCACCAGCACTTGCTTGTCCTTCGGGATCAGGAATTCGTGCTGATTCCCGTCAAGGTCGGTAATGACGAGGCGTTGCTTGCCCTTGGTGTCCTTGCCGAACGAGACCGTCCCCGTGACCTCGGCCAGAATCCCCGCATCCTTCGGCGAACGCGCTTCGAACAACTCGGCCACACGCGGCAGACCGCCGGTAATGTCGCGCGTTTTTTGCGATTCGGTCGGGATCCGGGCAAGCACTTCGCCGATGTGGACTTGTTGACCATCCTTCACGGTGATCAGCGCGCCAACTTGGAAACCGATCGTCACCGCGTGATCGGTGCCGGGAATCTTGACTTCTTCGCCTTTTTCGTCAAGCAACTTGACCTGCGGCCGCACATTCTTGCTGGTGGGGCCACGACGCTTCGGATCGATCACGACCAGGGTCGACAACCCGGTGACGTCATCGATTTGCTTGGCAACGGTGACCCCTTCCTCGACGTTTTCGAATTTCACCGTCCCGCCATGCTCGGTGATGATCGGCCGTGTCAACGGGTCCCATGTCGCCAGTTGCGTGCCGGCTTTTACCGTCGCACCGTCAAGTTGGAGCAGTGTTGCGCCGTAGGGAATCTTATGGCGCTCGCGCTCACGGCCGTGGTCATCGGTAATCATGACCTCGCCCGATCGCGAGATCACGATCTGCTCGCCCTTGCCGTTGGTCACATACCGCATGGTTGCCGTAAAGCGCACCATGCCGTTGGACTTTGCCTCGACATTCGAAGCGACGGCGGCACGCGACGCTGCACCGCCGATGTGGAACGTACGCATGGTCAGCTGCGTGCCCGGCTCACCAATCGACTGGGCGGCAATGACACCGACCGCCTCGCCGACGTTCACCAGCGAACCCCGACCCAGATCACGGCCATAGCATTTAGCGCACAGGCCGTAACGCGTGTCGCAAGTCAACGGCGTGCGCACGCGCACTTCGTCGATACCCAGGCGTTCGATTTCTTCCACCGCGTCTTCATCGAGCAGGGTGCCCGCCTCGAACACGGTTTCCTGGGTTTCCGGGTTGACCACGTCGACCACGGCGACCCGACCCAGAATACGATCCTTGAGGGCCTCGACGACTTCGCCGCCTTCGACCAACGCTTTCATCGCAACGCCATTGGACGTACCACAGTCATCCTCGACCACGACCAGATCCTGCGTGACATCGACCAGGCGACGGGTCAGGTAACCCGAGTTCGCAGTCTTCAGGGCCGTGTCAGCCAGCCCCTTACGCGCGCCGTGCGTCGAGATGAAGTACTGCAACACGTTCAGGCCTTCGCGGAAATTCGCGGTAATCGGCGTCTCGATAATCGAGCCGTCCGGCTTGGCCATCAAACCCCGCATCCCCGCAAGCTGACGAATCTGCGCCGCGGAACCGCGCGCACCCGAGTCGGCCATCATGTAAATCGAGTTGAAGGATTCCTGACGTACCTTCTTGCCGTCGCGATCAATCACCTCCTCCGACGACAACTGCTCCATCATGGCCTTGCCGACCACGTCGCCGGTCGCGCCCCAGATGTCAACCACGTTGTTATAACGCTCTTGCGCGGTCACCAGACCGGACATGTACTGCCGGTCGTATTCCTTCACCTTTCTGGCGGCTTCGGAGATGATTTCCTCCTTCTTGGTCGGCACCAGCATGTCATCCACGCAAATGGAGATGCCAGCGCGCGTAGCCAGGCGGAAACCCGATTGCATCAGCTTATCGACGAAAATCACCGTCTCGCGCAAACCGCAGCGGCGGAATGCCGTATTGATGAGACGTGAAATTTCCTTCTTCTTCAGCGATTTGTTCAATACCGAGAACGGCAGGCCCGCCGGGAGAATCTCCGACAGGATGGCGCGTCCGACAGTCGTCGGATACAGGGTGATCTTGCGGGTTTTTTCGCCCGTTTCGGCGTCGACGTCGTACTCGACGATTCGCACATTCACCCGGGAAGTCAGCTCGACTTCCTTGTTGTCGTAGGCGCGCAGCGCCTCGCTGACATCGGCAAAGGTCAGTCCTTCGCCCTTGCCGTTGGTCTTGTCGCGCGTCGCGTAGTACAGGCCCAGCACGATATCCTGCGACGGCACGATCGACGGATCGCCATTCGCAGGGAACAGCACATTGTTCGAGGCCAGCATCAAGGTGCGCGCTTCCAGCTGCGCCTCCAGCGACAGCGGAACGTGCACGGCCATCTGGTCGCCGTCGAAGTCGGCGTTGAAAGCTGCGCAGACCAGCGGATGCAACTGAATGGCCTTGCCTTCGATCAACACCGGCTCGAACGCCTGAATGCCCAGGCGGTGCAGGGTCGGCGCCCGGTTGAGCATGATCGGGTGTTCGCGAATCACTTCTTCCAGGATGTCCCAGACGATCGGCGTTTGATTCTCGACTTCCTTCTTGGCTGCCTTGATGGTGGTCGCCACGCCCAGCACTTCCAGCTTGTGGAAAATGAAGGGCTTGAACAGTTCGAGCGCCATTAACTTGGGCAACCCGCATTGATGCAGCTTGAGGGTCGGACCCACGGTAATGACCGACCGACCCGAGTAGTCGACGCGCTTACCCAGCAAGTTTTGGCGGAAACGACCGCTCTTGCCCTTGATCATGTCGGCGAGCGATTTCAGCGGTCGCTTGTTGGCGCCAGTCATCGCTTTACCGCGACGGCCGTTGTCGAGCAGCGAATCGACCGATTCCTGCAGCATCCGCTTTTCGTTGCGTACGATGATATCCGGCGCCTTCAACTCGAGCAGACGCTTCAGCCGGTTGTTCCGGTTGATCACGCGACGGTATAGATCGTTCAGGTCCGATGTCGCGAAACGGCCGCCATCGAGCGGCACCAGCGGGCGCAATTCCGGCGGCAGCACCGGCAGCACCTCCAGCACCATCCATTCCGGCTTGATGCCGGAACGCTGGAATGCCTCGAGCACCTTCAGGCGCTTTGCATACTTCTTGATCTTGGCTTCCGAGCCAGTCGCTTGCAGTTCGGCACGCAAATGCTCGACCTGGGCATCGATGTCGATCGAACGCAGCAGCTCCCGCACGCCCTCCGCGCCCATCGAGGCGCGGAACTCGTCGCCATATTCCTCGACCTTGTTGTAATAGTCTTCCTCGGTCATGATCTGGCAACGCTTGAGCGGCGTCATACCGGGGTCGAGTACAACATAGGCTTCAAAATACAACACGCGCTCGATGTCGCGCAGCGTCATGTCGAGCACCATGCCCAGGCGCGACGGCAACGACTTCAGGAACCAGATGTGCGCGACCGGCGAAGCCAGTTCGATGTGGCCCATGCGTTCGCGGCGAACCTTCGCCAGCGTGACTTCAACGCCGCACTTCTCGCAAATCACGCCACGGTGTTTCAAGCGCTTGTACTTGCCGCACAGGCACTCGTAGTCTTTGATCGGGCCAAAAATCTTGGCACAGAACAGACCGTCGCGCTCCGGCTTGAAGGTCCGGTAGTTGATGGTTTCCGGCTTCTTCACTTCGCCGAATGACCACGACCGGATCTTGTCAGGCGAAGCCAGACCGATCTTGATCGCGTCGAACTGTTCGTCTTGCTGAACTTGCTTAAATAGATCGAGCAAAGCTTTCATTGCTTTCTCCTATATCCTGATCACGTCGCTTAAAAGCGCTCAAGGTCGATGTCAATGCCCAGCGAGCGGATTTCCTTGACCAGCACGTTGAACGACTCGGGCATACCGGCATCGATCACGTGATCGCCCTTGACCAGGTTTTCATAAACCTTGGTCCGACCGTTCACATCATCGGATTTCACCGTCAGCATTTCCTGCAGCACGTAGGAGGCACCGTAGGCTTCCAGCGCCCAGACCTCCATTTCGCCGAAGCGTTGGCCACCGAATTGCGCCTTGCCGCCCAACGGTTGCTGCGTCACCAGCGAATACGGGCCGGTCGAGCGCGCGTGCATCTTGTCATCGACCAAGTGATGCAGCTTCAGCATGTGCATGTAGCCGACAGTCACCGGACGCTCGAAAGCCTCACCCGTGCGCCCGTCAAACAACGTGACCTGATTCTTCGAGGGCGTCATGCCGAGTTGCTGTGCAATCTCGGTGGGATAACCCAGGTCAAGCGCGCGGCGAATCTCTTCTTCGTGAGCACCATCGAACACCGGTGTGGCGAACGGCACGCCCTTCTGAAGATTCTTCGCCAACTCCAGCACTTCGGCCTCGGAGAGGCCATCGATGTCTTCCGGATGACCGCTTTCGTTGTAGATCTGCGTCAGGAATTTACGCAGTTCGGACGCTTTGGCCTGAGCGCGCAGCATATCGCCGACGCGATGCCCCAACCCCTTGGCCGCCCAGCCCAAATGGGTTTCGAGGATCTGGCCCACATTCATCCGGGACGGCACACCCAGCGGGTTGAGCACGATGTCGGCAGGCGTGCCATCAGCCATGTAGGGCATGTCCTCGATCGGCACGATCTTCGACACAACACCCTTGTTGCCATGACGGCCGGCCATCTTGTCGCCAGGCTGCAAACGCCGTTTGACTGCCAGGTAGACCTTGACCATCTTGAGCACACCCGGCGGCAGTTCGTCGCCCTGGGTCAGCTTCTTGCGCTTCTCTTCAAAAGCGAGATCGAACTGATGGCGCTTTTGCTCGATGGATTCCTTCACGGCTTCGAGCTGCGCAGCGACCTCTTCATCGGCCACACGAATATCGAACCAGTGGTAGCGATCCAGGTCAGCCAGATATTCCTTGGTGATTTTCGCGCCCTTGGCAAGCTTCTTCGGCCCCCCATTGACGACCTTGCCGACCAGCAGCCGCTCGATCCGTTGGAACGCGTCGCCCTCGACGATACGCAGCTGATCATTCAGATCCAGGCGGTAGCGCTTGAGCTCGTCATCGATGATCTGCTGAGCGCGCTTGTCACGCTGGATACCCTCGCGCGTAAAGACCTGCACGTCGATCACGGTACCGCTCATGCCGGATGGCACGCGCAACGACGTATCCTTCACGTCGGAGGCCTTTTCACCGAAGATAGCACGCAGCAACTTCTCTTCCGGAGTCAGCCGCGTTTCGCCCTTCGGCGTCACCTTGCCGACCAGGACGTCGCCCGCTTCCACCTCGGCACCGATGTAGACGATGCCCGACTCGTCAAGCCGCGCCAATTGCACTTCGGCGAGGTTCGAGATATCCCGCGTAATTTCTTCCGGTCCCAGCTTGGTGTCGCGCGCAACGACGTTCAACTCCTCGATGTGAATCGAGGTGTAGCGGTCTTCCGCGACGACCCGCTCCGAAATCAGGATCGAATCCTCGAAGTTGTAGCCGTTCCAAGGCATGAAGGCGACCAGCATGTTCTGGCCCAGCGCCAACTCGCCCAGGTCGGTCGAGGCGCCGTCAGCGATGACGTCGCCACGCTCGACCTTGTCGCCCACCTCGACGATCGGACGTTGATTGATGTTGGTGTTCTGGTTGGAACGCGTGTATTTGATGAGGTTGTAGATGTCGACACCCACTTCGCCGGCAACCGCTTCGTCATCATTTACGCGAATGACGATACGCCCTGCGTCGACATAATCGACCACTCCACCGCGGAACGCTTGAACAGTCGTACCGGAGTCGACTGCAACCGTGCGCTCGACACCCGTGCCGACCAGCGCTTTTTCTGGACGCAGGCACGGCACCGCCTGCCGCTGCATGTTCGATCCCATCAACGCTCGGTTGGCATCGTCATGCTCGAGGAAAGGAATCAGAGACGCTGCTACCGAGACGATCTGCGACGGTGCGACATCCATGTATTGGACACGATCAGGCGTGACCATCAGCGTTTCACCGGCTTCGCGCGACGACACGAGTTCGTCGATCAGTTTGCCGTGAGCATCCATCGATGCATTGGCCTGCGCGATGACGTAGCGACCCTCCTCGATTGCCGACAGGTAATCGATCTGGTCCGTCACCTTGCCATCCTCGACCTTGCGATACGGCGTTTCGAGGAAGCCATATTCGTTCAGGCGCGCATACAGAGCAAGAGAGTTGATCAGCCCGATGTTCGGGCCTTCCGGGGTTTCAATCGGACAGACGCGGCCGTAGTGAGTCGGATGCACGTCGCGCACCTCAAACCCGGCGCGTTCACGCGTCAAACCACCCGGCCCGAGTGCCGAAACACGCCGTTTGTGCGTGATTTCCGAAAGCGGGTTCGTTTGGTCCATGAACTGAGACAGCTGCGACGAGCCAAAGAACTCGCGAATCGCCGAGGAAATCGGCTTGCTGTTGATCAGATCATGCGGCATCAGGTTCTCGCTTTCCGCCTGACCCAGCCGCTCTTTGACAGCCCGCTCCACGCGCACCAATCCAGCCCGGAACTGGTTCTCCGCCAGTTCGCCCACGCACCGCACCCGGCGATTGCCGAGGTGATCGATGTCGTCGACCTCGCCTTTGCCGTTGCGCAGATCCACCAAAATCTTGATGGTAGCCAGAATGTCGTCGTCGGTCAGCGTCATCGGCCCGAGCACTTCGTCGCGCCCGACACGCCGATTGAATTTCATGCGGCCGACCTTCGACAGATCGTACGCGTCTTCGCTATAGAAGAGGCGGTTGAACAGGGCCTCGACCGCGTCCTCGGTCGGCGGCTCGCCTGGACGCATCATCCGGTAAATCGCGATGCGGGCTGCAGTCTGATCCGCGGTCTCGTCAACGCGCAGCGTCTGGGAGATGTAAGGACCCTGGTCCAGGTCGTTCGTGTACAGCGTCTGAATTTCCTTCACGCCGGCTTCGCGCAGCTTCGCCAGCACGCCTTCCACGATCTCTTCGTTGGCGTTGGCGATAACTTCGCCCGTCTCCGCATCGACTACGTTCTTGGCAAGAACGCGGCCCAGGAGATAATCTTCGGGTACCGAAATAAACTTCGTTTTCGCGTTTTCAAGATCGCGAATGTGCTTTGCGTTGATCCGCTTGTCCTTCTGGACAATCACGTTGCCGTCGCGGTCAGTGATATCGAAGCGAGCAACCTCGCCACGCAGACGTTCCGGCACGAACTCCATTTGCGCGCCTTCGGGCATCAACGTGAAGTTGTCGAAAACAAAGAAGTGCGACAGAATTTGCTCGGGTGTTTGTCCGATCGCCTTCAACAAAATCGTGACCGGCATTTTGCGACGACGGTCAACGCGGAAGTAAAGGATGTCCTTCGGATCAAATTCGAAGTCGAGCCACGACCCGCGATAGGGAATGATCCGGGCAGAAAACAGCAACTTCCCGGAGCTGTGGGTTTTCCCCTTGTCATGTTCGAAAAACACGCCAGGCGAGCGATGCAACTGCGAAACGATAACGCGTTCCGTGCCGTTAATGACGAACGAACCGGTGGACGTCATGAGCGGAATTTCACCCATGTACACCTCCTGCTCCTTGACTTCCTTGACGACCGGCTTGTTCGGCGACTCTCTGTCGAGAATCACCAGACGCACCCGGGCGCGCAGCGCGGAGCAGAAAGTCAAACCACGCTGCTGACATTCCTTGACGTCGAATGCCGGCGTTCCCAGCGAATAGCTCACGAACTCGAGTCGCGCAAAACCATTGTGGGAAGAAATCGGGAAGATAGACGAGAATGCTGCTTGCAAGCCCTCACTTTTACGCTCTGCCGGCACAACGTCGGCCTGCAGGAAAGATGTGTACGAGGCAAGCTGGGTGGCCAGCAAAAAAGGAACCTTGTGCACGGTGGGACGTTTCGCAAAACTTTTGCGAATACGCTTCTTCTCTGTGAAGGAATAGTGCATTACGATCTCCGAATCACGGCGAGTAAGGCTCGGCGGACCAATACCCGAGTGTTCATCGACTGAGACCAGACGTCCTCGCGGCACTGTGCCGCGGACTGACGAGCTTGGTGGTTGGCCGCTACCAACCGCTGGCTGACGGCGACGGATGCCTATGTTTCCCATCGCCCGACCAAACTTGCCTTCTGCAGTCGCTTCAGAAGACAAAGAAAAAGCCTAACTGCCTTTTCTTTGACCTCTCAGGCGCGTCTCGCGTGGGCTCGACGCGATTCGCCTTCCCTAATTTGAGGTTCGGCGACACACCCCACAAAGTACAAAAGGCTGACGGCACAAAACCGCCAGCCTTCACCCTTTGAAGAGCGAATTACTTGATTTCAGCCTTCGCGCCGGCGTCTTCCAGTTTCTTCTTCGCTTCGTCGGCGGCAGCCTTGTCAACACCTTCCTTAACGGGCTTCGGTGCGCCGTCGACCAGATCTTTGGCTTCCTTCAGACCCAGGCCAGTGATTTCGCGAACTGCCTTAATGACACCGACCTTGTTGCCACCGACTTCAGCCAACATGACGGTGAACTCAGTTTGCTCTTCGGCAGCCGGAGCGGCACCGCCGCCTGCCGGGCCCGCTACTGCCAGAGCAGCAGCAGAAACACCGAATTTCTCTTCGAATGCCTTCACCAGGTCATTCAGTTCCATAACGGACATCGAGCCTACGGCTTCGAGAATGTCTTCTTTCGTGATTGCCATTTGAAAAACTCCTAATTTAATTCGGATCGAAGTCAGCGATCATTTGACTTCCGCCTAAACAAGAATCAAGCAGCTTCCGCTTGCTTTTTTTCTGCCAAGGCAGCCAGTGCGCGCGCAAAGCCGGAGACAGGCGCTTGCATTACGCCAAGCAGCTTCGCCAGCAGTTCCTCGCGGCTCGGGATGTTGGCCAAGGCTTGCACACCAGCCTTGTCCAGTACCTGTCCGTCGTAGGAACCCGCGCGAAGGACCAACTTTTCGTTGGTCTTCGAAAAGTCGTTGAGGACTTTCGCCGCAGCAACAGCATCTTCGGACATGCCATAAATCAGCGGGCCCGTCATCTGCTCGGCCAAACCAGCGAACGAGGTGTCCTGCACGGCACGACGTGCCAACGTGTTTTTCAACACGCGCAGATAAACCCCTTGCTGGCGCGCCTTCGCACGCAACTGCGTCAGATCGCCAACCGTGATACCGCGATATTCAGCTAGAACGACGGTCTGTGCGCCGGCAACTTGTGCCGCCACCTCAGCCACGACAGCTTTCTTATCATCCAAGTTAAGTGCCACGGTTAACCTCCAAAATTAGCGCCATGACCATCATGACGCCTTTTCCATCAACGGCGGCCGATCTGTTAGGAATTCGCACAGCGCCCACGTTTCTCGCAGGGCAAGTTCGAACTACATAACTATTTCGGGTTCGCCATCTGCGCTGGCTTGTGATTTAAGGAGTCACTCACTACGCCGACTCCGCCAGCGGTCTTTGATAACCAGTAGTCAACTGCACTACCGCCCAAAGTCTCATTTGCGGGAGAACGTTGCGACAGCGAACGCCCTCTCGCTTGCAAACATTAATTCGCGCTCAAACTGCTCTGATCCACCCGCACGCCAACACCCATCGTGCTGGACAGGGCGATCTTACGCAGATAGGCGCCTTTGCTCGTAGCAGGCTTAGCCTTATTGAGTGCATCCACCAAGGCAACCAGGTTGGTCTTGAGTGCCGTGGGTTCGAACGACGCACGGCCGATCGTCGCATGAATGATGCCGCCCTTATCCACACGAAACTGCACCTGCCCTGCTTTGGCATTCTTGACCGCGGTCGCAACGTCCGGCGTCACGGTTCCGACTTTCGGATTCGGCATCAAGCCGCGGGGGCCAAGGATCTGCCCCAGGGTCCCGACGACGCGCATGGTGTCCGGCGAGGCAATAACGATATCAAAATTAATATTGCCGCCTTTCACCTGCTCAGCCAGGTCTTCCATCCCAACCACGTCAGCGCCAGCAGCGCGGGCCTGCTCGGCCTTCTCGCCTTGAGCAAAAACGGCGACGCGGACAGCCTTGCCAGTGCCAGCGGGCAAAACAACCGAGCCCCGGACAACCTGGTCCGATTTCTTGGCGTCGACCCCGAGTTGAACGGCGACGTCGATGGACTCATCGAACTTGGCGGTAGCACACGCCTTGACCAAGGAAAGAGCATCCTCGATGGCGTACAGTTTATTACGGTCAACCTTTTCGGCGATCGCCTTTTGCCGCTTGGAAAGCTTTGCCATTTATACCCCCTCTACCGTGATACCCATCGACCGAGCACTGCCGGCGATGGTTCGAACAGCTGCGTCAAGATCCGCAGCGGTAAGATCGGGCATTTTGGCCTTCGCGATCTCCTCGGCTTGGGCACGAGTGATCTTGCCGACCTTGTCGGTGTGAGGCTTCGCGGAGCCTTTGTCGATTTTTGCCGCCTTTTTAATCAGGACAGTTGCCGGCGGCGTCTTGAGAATGAAGGTGAAGCTCTTGTCAGCATATGCCGTGATAACGACCGGCACGGGCAAACCAGGCTCCATGCCTTGCGTTTGCGCGTTAAACGCCTTGCAGAACTCCATGATATTAAGGCCACGCTGCCCCAGCGCAGGACCAACCGGGGGAGATGGGTTCGCTTTACCCGCAGGAATCTGCAGCTTGATAAAGCCGATTATTTTCTTTGCCATATTAACTCCTGACCGGATATGCGGCTCATATCCGAAACGAGTGATAACGCGCGTTCGTTGATCAACTACTAGCGCTCCTCAACGCCGTAACCACCGGCGGTTTCTCGACTACAAAATGCTTACAACTTCTCTACTTGACCGAATTCAAGTTCAACTGGGGTCGCCCGTCCGAAGATCGTAACCGATACTCTCAAACGGGACTTTTCATAGTTAACCTCGTCAACACTGCCATTGAAATCTGTGAAAGGGCCGTCCTTGACGCGAACCATTTCACCCACCTCAAACAGCGTTTTGGGACGCGGCTTCTCGACCCCCTCCTGCATCTGCGACATGATTTTCTCGACCTCCTTCTCGGAAATCGGGACGGGGCGATTACGTGCGCCACCGACAAATCCGGTCACTTTATTGGTGTTTTTGACCAAATGCCACGTCTCGTCGGTCATTTCCATTTCAACGAGCACATAGCCCGGGAAAAATCGACGCTCGGTGACTGATTTGTGGCCACCTTTGATTTCCACGACCTCTTCGGTCGGAACGAGAATGCGGCCAAACTGACTCTGCATTCCCGCGCGCTCGATTCGTTCTTGCAAGGCACGCTGGACGCTCTTTTCCATCCCCGAGTATGCATGCACCACATACCAGCGCTTTTTCCCCGACCCAGCATCAACGTCAGTCATATCATTTCCAGCCAAGAATCAAGGAAAAAACCGACCACTCAATGACCTTATCAGTGAGCCAAAGATACAAGGCCATCACGACCACGAACGCGAACACAATGGCCGTCGTCTGTGTGGCTTCCTTGCGAGTGGGCCAAACGACTTTCCCAACTTCCCGGTATGCATCTTTGGCGAATGCCAAGAAGCGCTTCCCTGACTGCGACATCAAAGCAACGATAGCACCTAGCGCAACGCCGGCAATCAAAGCGCCCAAACGGACGTAGAAGGATTGCAAAGCGAACACATAAAAAGCAGCGACACCCAAGACGACCAGAACGGCCGCAAGCAATAGCAACAGCTTATCGCTGGTGGTCCGAACAGTTTCCACAGGTGAATTCGCCATATTTCGATGCCAGCGTTAAATTGGCAGGGGCAGAGGGAATCGAACCCCCAACCTTCGGTTTTGGAGACCGACGCTCTGCCAGTTGAGCTATACCCCTGTAACAGCAGAAAGGTCAGCCAATGACACTTGATTGGCCGACCTCAAAAGCGTAGATCAAGTATTGGTTTTACTCGATCACTTTAGCGACGACGCCGGCGCCGACGGTGCGGCCACCCTCACGGATGGCGAAGCGCAGGCCCTCTTCCATCGCGATCGGCGCAATCAACTTGACCGTAATGGCCACG
>NZ_SCSK01000012.1 GCF_004297875.1 Pandoraea sp.
CGCGTTCTGCTTGACCGTCGCCGTCAGCTCTTCCATGCTCGAGGCCGTCTCCTCCAGCGACGCCGCCTGCTGCTCCGTGCGCGCCGACAGGTCCGTGTTCCCCGCCGAGATCTCCCGCGCGGCCGTGTCGATCGCGTCGATGCCGCCGCGCACGTCGCTGACGATATTGAGCAGGCTGTTTTTCATGGCCCCCATGCCGAACAGCAGCCGCCCGACTTCGTCGCGTCGCTGTGACGCGATCGAGACCAGCAAATTACCGGTGGCGATCTGCTTGCTGGCATCGAGCGCCTGGGCCAGCGGCTTGACGATCGAGCGGCGCAGGATCGTGCCAAGCAGGACCAGCAGCACCACGCCGGCCAGCACGCCGCCGAGCATGATCGCGCGCGTGAGGCGGAATTGCCGCTGCGCCTGACCGTCCAGATAGTCGGCCTGGGTCAGCTCGAGCCGCACCAGCGAATTGAGCTCGTCGCGCAACGGTCCATAGGCCGGCTGCACGGCCTGCGTGTACAACTGCTCGCTTTGCGGCGAGGCCGAGCGCAGTGCCGCCACCAGCTTGAGCACGCCGTCGCGGTTGAAGCGCTTGCGAATCACGTTGAAGCGATCGGCCTCCGGCTTCAGATCGCTCGACACGGTGGGCGCGAACTGCGCCCACAGCTGGTCGATGTCGCTATTGTTCTGCACAATCTCGTCGGCATTGTCCTTTTGCACGTTGAAGTTGGGATTGCTGATCGCGTTGGACATCAACACCGCATTGCGGTCGAGCTTGGCGCCGATGGTATTGAGCAGCCCGACCGGCACCATCGACCCGTGATAGACGCTGGCCAACTTTTGGTTGGAGGCCTGCATGCCGAACAGGCCCAGCCCGCCCACGGCCAGCAGCAGCAGCGCACCGGTGACGATCATGCCGGTGAGGCGCGCGCTGATGCTTGTCAATTTGAGCAGCCTGAGCCAGCCGCGCGGGCCCGTGCGCTGCAACTGCCCCTGCCGGATTCGCAGGCCGCGCGCGCGACCCGCACGGAATTTGGCATAGGCGGCGGTGGCCGCCTCGACTTCGCCGGCACGCGGCTTGAGCCGCAGGGACGTATAGCCCACCACCTTGCCGTTCTCCAGCGTCGGATTGACGGTGGCCAGCACCCAATAGAAGTCGCCGTTCTTGCGGCGGTTTTTCACCAGGCCGGTCCAGGTCTGGCCCGCCTTGAGCGATTTCCAGAGGTCGTCGAATGCCTCGGACGGCATGTCCGGATGGCGCACGATGTTATGCGGCGCACCGATCAATTCTTCCTTCGAAAATCCGCTGACCTCGATGAATGACGGGTTGGCGTAGGTAATGCGCCCCTTGAGGTCGGTACGCGAGATCAGATAGTCCGTCTCGCTGATAACGTATTCGTTGTCGGTCACCGGCTGGTTGTTTCTCATCGGTCTCTCTCTTTCCGGCTGATCTTTTCACCCGCGACGCCCGCGTCGCCCACGCGGCGCCCTGTGTCGTCCCCGTAACACCGTAACGCGGCGCCTTAGCTCGCGACGCGATCGATCAGCGCCATGTCGTTGCTGGTCATGAGCTTTTCGATATCCATCAGAATCAGCATGCGCCCCTCGACGGTGCCAAGCCCGGTGAGGTATTCGGTGGTCAGGGTCGCGCCGAACTCGGGAGGCGGCTTGATATCGCCACGCGCCAGCGTCAGCACGTCGGAGACGCCGTCGACGACCATGCCGACCACGCGATTGGCGACGTTCAGGATGATCACCACCGTCTGTGTGTCGTACTCGACGCGGCCGAGATTGAATTTGATGCGCATGTCGACGATCGGCACGATGATGCCGCGCAGATTGATCACGCCCTTGATGAATTCGGGCGCGTTGGCGATACGCGTGACCGCGTCGTAGCCGCGGATTTCCTGGACCTTGAGGATGTCGATGCCGTACTCTTCGTCGCCCAGCGTGAAGACCAGGAATTCCTGGCCATCGCCGTCGTTCTGCATCGCCATGTGGTGGCGGGAGACTCCCGCTTCGTGCTGAAGATTTTCCATATTCGCCATGCTCCCGTGGTTCAAGAAGAAATCGCCGCCGCCTGGCGGTTATTGCGTTGCAGGGCCGCCACGTCGACGATCAGCGCCACGCTGCCGTCGCCGAGAATGGTGGCGGCGGAAATGCCGTGTACTCGTCGATAGTTGGTCTCGAGGTTTTTCACCACCACCTGGTGCTGGCCGACCAGCTCGTCGACCAGTAGCGCAAAGCGCCGCCCCTCGGCTTGCAGAATGACGACGATGCCCTCGGTCGGATTGACCCGCGCTGCGGGCACCTGAAAAGTGCGATGCAGCTCGACCAATGGCAGGTATTCGCCGCGCACCAGCACGACCTGGCCTTCGCCGGCCACCGGGCGGATGTCGGCCGCCGCCGGCTGCAGCGACTCCATGACGTAGTTCAACGGCAGGATGAAAATCTCGTGGCCGACCTTGACCGACATGCCGTCGAGGATCGCCAGCGTGAGCGGCAGCACGATGCGCGTGGTCGTGCCCCGACCGCGCGTGGACTGGATCTCGACGTGGCCGCCCATATCCTGGATGTTGTTCTTGACCACGTCCATGCCGACGCCTCGGCCCGACACGTCGGTGATGGCCTCGGCCGTGGAGAAGCCCGGCGCGAAGATCAGTTGCCAGACTTCGCTGTCGCTCATCGACTCGCTGGCCGGCAAGCCCTGCTGGATCGCCTTGGCGAGGATCTTGTCGCGCTGCAGCCCGGCGCCATCGTCGCTGACTTCGATGACGATGTTGCCGCCCTGGTGCGCGGCCGACATCACCAGCTGGCCCACCGGGTCCTTGCCCGCCGCGACGCGCACCGCCGGCAATTCGATGCCGTGATCCAGGCTGTTGCGCACCAGGTGGGTGAGCGGGTCGATGATGCGCTCGATCAGGCTCTTGTCGAGTTCGGTGGCCTGCCCGAAGGTGACCAGTTCGATCTGCTTGCCGAGCTTGTTGGCCAGATCGCGCACCACGCGCGGGAACCGGCTGAACACGTAGTCCATCGGCATCATGCGGATCGACATGACCGCTTCCTGCAGGTCGCGCGCATTGCGCTCGAGCTGCCCCATGCCGTTGAAGAGGCGGTCGTGCAGTACCGGGTCGAGCGAGCTGGCGGTTTGCGCGAGCATGGCCTGCGTGATCACCAGCTCTCCGACCAGGTTGATCAGTTGATCGACTTTTTCGACGCCTACCCGGATCGAGCTGGTTTCGTGGCCAGGCGCGGCTGCGGCGGGTGCGGCGCCCGCGCGCGCCCCAGCCGCGGCGGCCGGCAGCGCGGCACCGCTGGCGAGTTCAGCGTGATCGGTTGCACTCAGGACGGCGGCGCCGGCGGGCTCGGCATCACACGCGGCCGAGCCCGCGTCCGGGCGGTCGTCGGCACCGTCCGGCGTCGACGCGGAAGTCTTGACATCGATCTGCCCCGGTTCGATCACGAAGCAGCACACGGCGATGATGTCGTCGGCGTCGCAGGTCGTATCCAGCCATAGCGTGAGCGAGGTGTCGGTGGCGCTGCGCGCGACGATTTCGCCCAGATTGCCGAGTTCGTCTGCCAGCAGGTCCTGATCTTTCGTACTCACGCCGCTGAGCGTGACTTGCAGGCGCTGATGGTCGCAGGCCGGCTCGGGCAGGCCCGCCGCGGCCGGCGCCGCGCTGGCCGGCGCCACAGGCGTTGACGGCACGGCTGGCGCAACCGGCGCAGCAGCCGCGGCGGGCGCACCGGTCTGTTGTTCGAGAGCCAGGGCTTGCAGCACGGCGCAGATGCGCGCCATGGCCTCCGGGTCCGGTTCGCTCGAGGAGCGATAGGCATTCAACTGTTGGTGCAGCACGTCTTTGGTTTCCAGGAAAGTGTCGATCATTTCGGTGCGCAAGGCCAATTCGCCGCGCCGCGCCCGATCTAGAAGGTTTTCCAATAAATGCGTGGTTTCGGTCAGCGCCGTGAAACCGAAAGTGGCCGCGCCGCCCTTGATCGAGTGGGCCGCGCGAAAGATCGCATTGAGCTGCTCCGCGTCGGGCGCGCTCACGTCGAGCGCGAGCAGCAAATGCTCCATTTCCGCGAGCAGCTCTTCGGCTTCGTCGAAAAAGGTTTGGTAGAACTGCGTTATATCCACCGTTATCCCCGTTCGTTATTGGCTTGAATCGAAGCTGCCGAAGCACCCAGCAGCGCACCCACCACTTCGATCAGCATCGCCGGATCGACCGGCTTGAGCAGCCAGCCGCTGGCGCCGGCCGCGCGCGCTGCCTCCTTGTAGGCGGCATCGACTTCGGTGGTCAGCACCAGAATCGGCGCACTCCCATAGCCGGGCAACGCACGCAGTGCGCGAATCAGCGCCAGGCCGTCCATGCCGGGCATGTGCTGGTCGGTCAGCACCAGATCGAAGTGTTCCCCGCGTGCACGTTCGAGCGCGGCGGCGCCGTCGCTCGCGGTGCTCACCCGGTAGCCGGCCTCGCCCAGGCTCGCCGAGATGATCTGCCGCATGGCGGCGGAATCGTCGACCGACAAAATGGATTGCGTCATGTGCGTCATTTCCTTGCCTTATCACCGCTTGGCCGCAGCGGGCGCTTGCTCCGCCTGCGCCGCGGCCTGTACCGCGATCTGCGCGGCGCCCTTCTGATCCGGAGCATCGACCGTGGCCGCGTCGTTCTCGCGCTCCAGGGCGGCTTCCGCCTGATGGTTCAACACAATGATGCTGATGCGCCGATTGATCGGGTCGGCGGGGTTTTCCTTGTCGAGATTAAACGTCGAGGCCAGGCCCTGCACGCGCGCGATTTTATCGGCGTCCATGCCGCCGGCGATCAATTCGCGCCGCGAAGCGTTGGCGCGATCGGCCGACAGCTCCCAGTTGCTGTAGTCCTTGTCGCCGGTGGCGTAACGGGTCGAATCGGTGTGCCCGGACAGACTGATGCGGTTGGGCACGTCGTTGAGCGCCTTGCCGATCTCGCGCAGGATGTCGCGCATGTAGGGTTCGACCCGGGCGCTGCCATTGGCGAACATCGGCCGGTTCTGGGTGTCGACGATCTGGATGCGCAAGCCTTCCTTGGTGATGTCGATGAGCAGTTGCTTGCGGAATTGATTCAGCAGCGGGTTCGATTCGATGGCCTGCAGCAGGCGTGCCTTGAGGCGGCGCAATTGCTCGGCCTCATTGCGTTGGCCGGCGGCCGCGCTGCGTGTGGGCGGCGGAGGATTGGCGCCATGCGCGATCTGGCCCTGGGAGCGCGTCATGTCCGGCCCGCCGCCGTCGATGACACCGGCGCTGTCGGCGGCCCGCTTACCGCCCATGATCGCGACTTTGAGCGGGGTGCGGAAATATTGGGCGATGCCTGCCAGTTCGTTGTGATTGGCCGAGCCGAGCAGCCACATCAACAGGAAGAACGCCATCATGGCGGTCATGAAATCGGCGTAGGCGAGTTTCCAGGCGCCGCCGTGATGGGCGGCCGGCGCGTTGTTGCTGCGCTTGATGATGATGGGGTGGTTGCCCTTGTCGCTCATGATTCACCTTGGCACCGCCCTAACGCGCCTTGACCTGGCGCACGTGGTCTTCGAGTTCCGCGAACGACGGGCGCTCGCTGGAGTACAGCACCTTCCGGCCGAATTCGACCGCCAGCGCCGGCGCGTAGCCGTTGAGGCTGGCCAGCAGCGTGACCTTGATGCACTGGAATACTTTGCTCGATTCGGCCACGCGATGCTCGATGAGCGAGGCCAGCGGGCCGATGAAGCCATATGAGAGCAGCACGCCGAGAAAGGTGCCGACCAGCGCCTGCGCAATCAGCGCGCCGAGTTCGGCGGCCGGCTTGTCGGCCGATGCCATGGTGTGCACCACGCCCATCACGGCGGCCACGATACCGAAGGCCGGCATCGCGTCACCCACTTTCGAGATGCAGTGCGCGGGCATTTCGCCTTCATGCTTGTAGGTTTCGATTTCGTGATCCATGAGGTTCTCGATTTCGAACGCATTCATGTTGCCGCTGACCATCAGGCGCAGGTAGTCGGTGAGAAACTCCATGATGCGGGCGTCGCGCGCGAGCAGCGGGTACTGGCTGAAGATCGGGCTGGCCGCGGGATCGTCGACGTCGGCCTCGATGGCCAGCATGCCGTCCTTGCGCGCCTTGGCCAGCAGTACGTAGAGCAGCGCCATGAGTTCCATGTACAGCGCCTTGGTGTATTTGGAGCCGCGCAAAAGCGGCGGCAGCGAGCGCAGCGTGGCGCGAATCGCCTTGCCGTTGTTGCCGACCAGGAAGGAGCCGATGCCGGCTCCGCCGATCATCAGCAATTCAGTGGGCTGAAATAGCGCGCCAAGGTGCCCGCCTTCCAAGGCGTACCCCCCGAACACCGCGCCCAGAACGATCGCATATCCAATAAAAACCAGCACTTCCGGGTTCCTCTCGCAAATTCAGGGCATTCAGGGAATAGCTCGCCAAACACGCCTAAAGCCATGCGGAAAATATCTTTCTCTCAGAGGTATTACGGCAGCGCGAGGGAAAAACTGAAGGGAGGAAGTCGAGCCGGGGGAACGAAATTCGCCGCGACGCTCAAAGCGCCAGACACGCCTGCCGGGCGTCTGTCTGCTCGGCGGCGGTCTTGCTCTTGCGCGTCTTGCCGGCGCGCGACGGCGGCTGGCACAAGCCACAGACGAAGTGGTTGCGCGGTTCGTGAGCGTGCGCCACGAAATGGCCGCCGCAACGCGTGCACGGGGTCATTTGCAGCATTTTGCTGTCGAAAAAGCGCGTGAGCGTCCACGCGCGGGTGAAGCTCAGCACCGGCTCCCAGGCGTGCAGGTCGACGTGCTCGCGATACAGGCGGTAGCTTTTGACGATCGCCTCGATGCCTTCGCAACGGGCCTGTTGCGTCAGGAATTGATGGATGTTGTAGAACAGCGACGAGTGAATGTTCGGCAGCCAGGTGACGAACCAGTCGGTGGAAAACGGCAGCATGCCCTTGGGCGGCGAGACGCCCTTGAGTTCTTTGTAGAGCTTGATGAGCCGATCGCGGCTCAGCGTGGTCTCGGCCTCCAGCATCTGGAGGCGGGCTCCCAACTCGACCAGTTCGATCGCCAGCTGAATCTGCTTGGCTTCGTGAACCACGCTTTTGCTGCGCATAGTGCTCATTCCTGCAACAAACGAATAGACATGCCTCGGGCCGCGCTCGATCGGCTTCGACCGGCTGCGGCCACCGTGTCAGCCAATGGCCTCGACCGGCTGGCTCGCCAGCAGGATCGATGCGTGCGACTGCTGCACGGCAATGTCCTTGGCCGTATGCGTCAGATTCGAGAGGATCGCGTGATCGTCGAAACGGAAGCGGCACAACAACAGATTGGATGAGGCGAGTTTGACCAGTTGCGCTAGCGTGAGTCGGCTCAGAACGTCGGCCAACTCTTCGCTGACACCCAGACGGAACATTGCTGCAGCGCGATCCTCGCGAATCAAACGTTGCGCTAGCACCAGATAGGAAAGGTTAATTTCCCGGATCTCGTTGAGTGTTTCGCTGTTACTCATGTAACCCCCGTAGATTGTGGTTTTGGCGACACTGGCCCAATCTCGGTTGCAATTTTGCAGCGATCCGCGGCGGAAAAAAATCAGAGATTCATCCGCACGGACTATAAGTTTTTCGGAAATTTTGTGTAGGTATTTTTCCTACAGGCATAGGAAAACTTTCCCTGCCGGCTGGAAAGCCTTGATGGGAGGACCTGAGCGGGCGCATCGCGAAAAAATCCGCTTCGCCACAATATGGATGCCGATCGCGCGACCGGCCGTCTCGCCCGGCGCTGCGCGAAGCGATGTCTATATTTCGGCCGGCGTCGGGAAAACTTTAGGCGCTACCGAAAAAATTTTTTAAGACATGGAGCGTACTATGCCGACGCCGCCAGACGAGTAACAGCATCTTTACAGATGGTTACAAGTTGGCGCGGCGGCGGTTCGTGCGTGAGAACGGGGTGTGGCCGGCCGGCGATATCGGGCCTTGAACCGATCGCGCCGCCGACGGGCCCTCGCTAGGCGGTTTTGCTCTCGGTCAGGCCGAGTTCGTCGACCATCGATGCGCGCATGATGAATTTTTGCACTTTGCCCGTTACGGTCATGGGCATTTCGTTGACGAAGCGGATGTAGCGCGGGATCTTGTAGTGCGCGATCTGATCCTGGCAGAACGCGCGAATCTCGTCTTCGGTGGCGCTCTGGCCGGGCTTGAGCACCACCCAGGCGCAGACTTCCTCGCCATATTTCGCATCGGGCACGCCGAACACCTGCACGGCCTGGATTTTTGGGTGACGGAACAGGAATTCCTCGATTTCGCGGGGATAGATGTTCTCGCCGCCGCGGATCAGCATGTCCTTGACCCGCCCGACGATGTTGCAGTAACCGGCCTCGTCGAGGGTGGCGAGATCGCCCGTGTGCATCCAGCCGTCGCGGATGGCCTCGCGCGTTTTCGCTTCGTCGCCCCAGTAGCCCAGCATGACCGAGTAGCCGCGCGTGCACAGTTCGCCCTTTTCGCCGACCGGGACGATCGCGCCGCTGGCGTCTACCAGCTTGACCTCGAGGTGAGGCTGCACGCGGCCGACGGTGGTGACGCGTTTTTCCAGCGGATCGTCGGTCGAACTCTGGAACGACACCGGGCTGGTTTCGGTCATGCCGTAGGCAATGGTGACTTCGCTCATGTGCATCTGCGAAATCACCCGTTTCATGGTCTCGATCGGACAGGGCGAGCCGGCCATGATGCCGGTGCGCAGCGACGAGAAATCGTATTTCGGGAAATCGGGATGATCGAGCTGCGCGATGAACATGGTCGGCACTCCATGCAGGGCGCTGCAACGTTCCTGCGCCACGGCGCGCATGGTGGCCGCCGGATCGAATGCCTCGCCGGGAAACACCATGTTGGCGCCCGTGCTCACGCAGGCCAGCACTGCCAGCACCATGCCGAAGCAGTGATAGAGCGGCACCGGAATGCACAGGCTGTCCTGCTCGGAGAAACGCATGGCCATCGCGATGAAGCGGCCGTTGTTGACGATATTGTGGTGCGTGAGCGTAGCGCCCTTCGGGTTGCCGGTGGTGCCGCTGGTGAACTGGATGTTGACGGCTTCGTGCGCGTCGAGCGTCGCGGTGATGGCATCGAGCTCGTCGACCGCCGCGTTGGCCGTGCCCGCGACGATGTCGTCGTAGTTGAACATGCCGGGCGTGCGGGCCGCCCCCATGCGGATCACGATACGCAAGTCGGGCAGCTTCTGCGCATGCAGTTGCCCGGCTTCGCATTGCGCGAGTTCGGGCGCAAGGGTCTGCAGCATCGCCAGGTATTGCGAAGTCTTGAACGATTCGGCGGCGATGATGGCCTTGCAGCCGACTTTGTTGAGCGCATACTCAAGCTCGGCGAGCCGATAGGCCGGGTTGATGTTGACCAGAATGATGCCCAGGCGCGCGGTGGCGAATTGCGTGACCAGCCATTCGACCCGATTGGGCGACCAGATGCCGAGGCGATCGCCCTTGCGCAGGCCGAGCCGGTGCAGGGCGAGCGCCAGGGCATCGACCGCCCGGCTGAACTCGCGCCAGTTCCAGCGGATTTGCTGTTCGCGAAACACCACCGCCGGGCGCTCGGGATAGCGTTGCACGCTGTGCGCCAATAGTTGCGGGATGGTCGCCTCCGAGAGCGGCACGGCGGTGTCGCCTTTGACGTAGGACAGGCCGTCACGCGGCGCCAAGCCGGCATTTACTTGATCCATACTGCGTCTCCTCCAGTAACAGCAGGGCGCCGGCCGCCACGATGGCGCACAGGCGAATGCGATGTATTTTTTTCTGCGGCGCCCGCCTTGCCCGAATGCCGGACAGCCGGGTTCAACCATGCCTGTTTGAAGCATAGCGTGCCTGCGTTGTTTGACGTTTACGTTAACGTAAAAATAGCTTGACGAGGATCAGGGAAGGTCCGGATTTTCGATCCCGCTTTTGCCAGGGGCGGCACCGGAAGGCGCCGCCCGCGGATCGGGCCCACTCAGCGCTCGAGACGCACCTTGAAGCCAACCGTGCCCCGCTCGCCGGGCGGCAGGCTCCCCGAGAAAGTCCACCGTATCTGCGCGCCGCCGACCATGTCGTTGTCCTCGTCGGGCGCCTCCACCCGGCACGCCAGCGCCGCGGGTATCTGCTTGCACTGCGCGCTTTGCGGCACCAGCGTGGTGTGGGCCGGCACGAGCTCCCGAATCGTCAACTCGTGCAGCGGCTGATCCGAGCGATTCATGAATTCGATCGTGTACGCAAGCGTCCCGCCCGGCCTGGCATTGTCTTTGTCGACATGCGTCTTCAACCGCAACGGGCCGCCGTCGGGTGTCTTGTCGGGTATCACGCGCAATGTGTGACGCGCCTCGGCCGTGCCGGCAACATTGCCCGCCGCCGCCTCGACGCGACTGTCGATGCGGCTGTCGACCGCCTCCGGCGCGACCTGCAGCGGGATTTTGATGATGGCCCGGCGTCCCGCCTTGAGCATCGCCCCAGGGGCCAGCAACGCACTATGCTGCGGCGACCCGTCCCAGGTAGCCTCAAGCCCCTGCTGCAGATCGCTTTGCGTATCGAAGTACGGGGTGCCGTGCTGCTTCAGCCCGGCCGGCAGGCGGTATCGCAATTGCACGTCGCTGAGCGCCTTGGCCGCGTTGAGCACCACGCGGTACAACACCGCCTCGCCGGGCTGCCTGTCGTCCTTGGCAAACGGCGCAAAGGTGACCGTCATCGCATCCTGAACCGGGATGCGGGCGATCAGCAACGGCGGCGCGGCCAGGTCCTGCTGGCTGACGAAATTGGCCCGCCCGGCCGCCTTGACCTGGATTGCGCCCTGCGCACCGGCCTTGACCCGCACGGGGATGTCGATCACCGCGTGTTTGCCGGCCAGCATGCCCGGCGCGTCCTCCCCGCTGACCAGCAAACGCGTGGTCGCCCCGAACGCCGCTCCCGCGCCGGTCCAGCCTTTGTTGAGCCGCGTGGTGTCGATCGGCTGCGCGCCGTCGCCCTGCTCGCTCAGCGCGGCCCGATAGCGCAGCGTACCCGCCTGGCCTTGCAGTTGCGGTGCGCCGGCCAGACTCAGCGACAGGTCGATCTGCTCGGCGGCAGACGCGGCCGCCAGTTTCAGACGATAAGTGATTTGGTCGCCAACCGTGACATTCGCTCCGCCCATCAACGGCTTGCCGTGTTGATCGAATACCGTCAGCGTGCTGTCACGGAACACGCCTGCGGGACTCGACGGACGCATGACGACGGATTTTGCCTCGGACGGCTCCGACCAGAGGCCCTCGTTCTTGCGCACGCGCAGACGGATGTCGTAATGCCCACTCGACCACGCGGCCGATTCGGCGATCGCGATTGTATGGTCCTGGGTTCGTGTGTTTTGCAGCGCAACCGCTTGGCCGTCCGTCCAGTCACCGCCCTCACGGCGCCATTGCGGCTGCACGACGTCGACGCCGGGCGGTGGCCTGAGCGTGACGCTGACTTTGCGTCCCGGCGCCGAGCCGGCGGGCGGCTTGCTCCACTCTGGCGGCAACGGCTTTACTTGAAAGCTGCGAATCTCCGAATCCGGTGA
The DNA here is from genome assembly GCF_004297875.1 of Pandoraea sp. Classification (GTDB taxonomy): domain Bacteria; phylum Pseudomonadota; class Gammaproteobacteria; order Burkholderiales; family Burkholderiaceae; genus Pandoraea. The sequence goes on from NZ_SCSK01000012.1 coordinate 11,557, forward strand.
CCAGTTTGCGCTACCCCGCCTGACCCAGAATATGACCATGTACTGCGATCGGTCGGTTGGCAGCCAATCCGCAGTATCGGGGAGAACCACGCTGCGGTCGCTGTCAAGCTTGAGGTCTCCGCTGACGTGCCAAAGACCCTTTTCGCCGCGTCGCCAATAGGCCTGCAGGTGCGTTGCCTCCTCGCCCTTGTCCACGGCGAGCCTGAATGGCTGGCCTTGCAGCCTGATGCCGGGATTGTCGTCAGCCCAGCGCGCGCTGGGGGTGACGTCGATGTGCTGCCGGTTGAGAAGAATGAGGTCCGTGCTGCCCCGGCTGGCGGTGATTCTTATGTCGTGCCAACGGGCCCTCAATGCCTTCTCGGACAGGCACGAAAATTTACCATCGCTGACCGCACAGGTACCGAGGTCGATCGCCTCCGGCCAGACCGTTTCCATTTTTATTTGTTTCACACCTCCGTCAACCCAGCCATTTACCCGCAGCCGCTTGTCTTCGAGGCGCAGCGCCGTGACACCCCCAGCGAGGACGTCGACAGTTTTACTGCCGACATAGGTTTCAAACTTGCCCTCGTAGTAGACGTAAAACTCCAACGTCTGGCGTCCGGCGGGCAAGTTGTAGAGGGAAAACCACCCCAACCCCTGACCGGCCAGAATGTAGGGGCCGACCCCATCTTTCTTGTACCAGGCCTTGACGGTGCCGGTCGCGCCGTTACCCCGCCACGCGCCGGTGATGTCGACGCGCCCCTGGACGTGTTTGTGCGGTGTGGCGGTAGACACGCCACCGGAGAGCGGACGGATCTTGAAGTATCGTGAACTCACGCCTGGCTCGGTGTTGCGCCACGGATAAATTTCCGTTACCGCCTCATACGTCTGGCCGGGGACCAAATTCAAGGACAGCTCGCCCGCATAGAGTGGTTTCGCCGTATCGATCACCTCGTAGCCCCGTTTTGGCACCCGACCGTCGGGATAGTCGCGCCGATCGCAACTGCCGTTGATGTCGCTGAATCCGTAGGACGCCCCATCGCCGGGCGCGATCACGGAGAAATAGCAGGATTCGAAGCCCCACGAGTTATGGCGCCAGGTCATGGCCACGTGGATCAGGTCGCCGATGTTGAACTGGGCGGGATTCGCCGCCGTGGAGTGCGCCAGATCGCCGATTTGCTCGACTTTCACGGCCGACGCCGACGGCGACCCCATGGCCAGCCCGACGGCGAGCAAAGCGCCTGGTATCAGGCTCCGGATTGAATGGCTCCGGACCGCGTCAACGCACCACTGGGCGCAATATTTCAGCAGGCGTGACCGCCTCTCGAGCAAAGACATCATCCTGTCGACCATCTTCGTTAAGCGTGAACTTTTCCAGGAGACGCCGTGCGCGCCTCTTGGGGGGGTTTAGCTTGCGGAAGATAGCAACGATTACATATCGCTGACTTTAGGACGATTCCATTTATCCAACGCGATTAAACGGCAATTTCCTAATGCGTAGTCCTATGCATGGGTGCCAAGCAACATTGACATATCGGAGTGCATCGATCCGTTTGTCTTTGGATTGCTTGAGTTGCGACGCGAGGGGAATTCACGTGCATCAGAGTTTTCCGATGTCTCGAATTGTCAATATGGTGTTCCCGACAGTTCACGCACGAGCGTGGCCTGATCGATACCATCACGCCAACCAGAAAGACAAAAGGCGGCCGAAGCCGCCTTTTGTCTTTGCTGACGCGCGTCTGCGCGATGCTCGTCGCGTCAGGCTTTTTTCTTGCGGAACCGCTGAATCGTCGCGAGTTGCGCAACCGCCTCGGCCAGCTCCGCCTGGGCTTTCGCGTACTCGATGTTCGAGCCCTTGTTGGAAAGCGCTTCTTCGGCGCGACGCTTGGCTTCGGCCGCCTTCGCCTCGTCCAGGTCGTTGCCGCGCATCGCCGTATCGGCCAGCACCGTCACGCTGTCGGGTTGGACTTCGAGAATGCCGCCGGCGACGAAGACGAATTCTTCCTCGCCCGAGGCAGTCTCGATACGCACCGCGCCCGGCTTGATTCGTGTGATCAGCGGCGTGTGCCCGGGCAGAATGCCCAGTTCACCGGCCTCGCCCGGCAGCGCGACGAAACGGGCCTCTCCGGAGAAGAGCTCGTCTTCCGCACTGACGACGTCTATATGAATGGTTGCCATGATTGCTCCCGTTGAGTTTGGTGCAGGCGGCGCCGGCGGGTTTTGTTCATCCGCTGGCGCCTTCGTGAGTCACCTGTCCGCTTTGCTTTGCCGGACACTCAATCGATTACTGCAGTTTCTTGGCCTTCTCGAAGGCTTCGTCGATCGTGCCGACCATGTAGAACGCCTGCTCGGGCAGGTGGTCGCATTCACCATCGACGATCATCTTGAAGCCGCGAATCGTTTCCTTCAACGGGACGTATTTGCCCGGAGCGCCAGTGAACGCTTCGGCCACGTGGAACGGCTGCGACAGGAAGCGCTGAATTTTCCGGGCGCGAGCCACCGCCAGCTTGTCTTCCGGCGACAGCTCGTCCATGCCCAGAATCGCGATGATGTCGCGCAGTTCCTTGTAGCGCTGCAGCGTAGCCTGCACGCCGCGCGTCACACCGTAGTGCTCTTCGCCAATGACGTTCGGGTCGATCTGACGCGAGGTCGAGTCGAGCGGATCGACCGCCGGGTAGATACCCAGCGAAGCGATGTCACGCGAGAGCACGACGGTGGCGTCCAAGTGACCGAAGGTGGTCGCCGGCGACGGGTCGGTCAAGTCATCGGCAGGCACGTAGACGGCTTGCACCGACGTGATCGAACCGGTCTTGGTCGAGGTAATGCGCTCTTGCAGACGGCCCATTTCCTCGGCCAGCGTCGGCTGGTAACCCACGGCCGAAGGCATCCGGCCCAGCAATGCCGAGACTTCGGTGCCGGCCAGCGTGTAACGGTAGATGTTGTCGACGAAGAACAGCACGTCGCGGCCTTCGTCGCGGAAGTGCTCGGCCATCGTCAGGCCGGTCAGCGCCACGCGCAGACGGTTACCCGGCGGCTCGTTCATCTGCCCGTACACCAGCGCGACCTTGTCGAGCACGTTGGAGTCTTTCATTTCGTGGTAGAAGTCGTTCCCTTCACGGGTACGCTCGCCCACGCCGGCGAACACCGAGTAACCGCCGTGCTCCTTGGCGATGTTGTTGATGAGCTCCATCATGTTGACGGTCTTGCCCACCCCGGCGCCACCGAACAGACCCACCTTGCCGCCCTTGGCGAACGGGCAGATCAGATCGATAACCTTGATGCCGGTCTCGAGCAGTTCGGTCGACGGCGCGAGCTCGTCGAATGCCGGTGCATTCTGGTGAATTTCACGCTGGCTTTCCTGGGGAATCGGGCCGGCTTCGTCGATCGGTCGACCCAGCACGTCCATGATGCGGCCCAGCGTGGCCTGACCGACCGGCACGGTGATGCCCTTGCCGGTGCTCTTGACCATCATGCCGCGGCGCAGCCCTTCCGAGGAGCCCAAACAGATGGTCCGCACAACGCCGTCGCCCAACTGCTGCTGCACTTCGAGCGTCAACTCCGAGCCATCCATAATGAGCGCGTCGTAGATCTTCGGCATGTGGCCGCGCGGAAATTCCACGTCGATCACGGCGCCGATGCACTGTACGATCTTGCCTTCTACCATCGCAGTACTCATCGCTTTTCCTTTAGATACTTGAATTCGTTTCGCCCGGAGGCATGTCAATGTCAGACTGCCGCCGCGCCGCCCACAATCTCGGCCAGTTCTTTGGTGATCGAGGCTTGTCGGCCCTTGTTGTAGATCAATTGCAGTTCGTTGATGACGGTCTTGGCGTTGTCGGAGGCCGCCTTCATTGCCACCATCCGCGCCGATTGCTCGGACGCCATGTTTTCCGTCACCGCCTGATACACCAGGGCCTCGACGTAGCGCACCAGCAGCGTGTCCACCACGGTCTTCGCGTTGGGCTCGTAGATATAGTCCCACGCGTGCGACGTCTTGACGGCCGCCTTGCCGTCGTCATCGCCCGCAGGCTGCTCCGGCAACGGCAACAGCTGCTCGATCACGGGCTCCTGCTTCATCGTGTTGATGAAGCGGGTATAGGCCAGATAGACCGCGTTCAGCTTGCCCGCAGCGTAGGCATCGAGCTGCACCTTGACCGCGCCGATCATTCGCTCCAGATGCGGCGTGTCGCCCAACTGCACGACGTGCGACACGACTTTCGCACCGATCCGGCCCATGAAACCGAACCCCTTGCCGCCGATGGCAGTGGCTTCGATCGCCAGGCCGGCGCTTTCGATTTCCTTCATCTTGCCAATCACGGCGCGCAGCACGTTGGTGTTCAGGCCACCGCAAAGCCCCTTGTCGGTGGTCACCAGAATGATGCCCGCGGTCTTGGCGTCCGAGTTACGCACCATGAACGGATGGTGGTATTCCGGGTTCGCCTGGCTCATATGGGCCGCGATAGTGCGCACCTTGTCGGCATAGGGCCGAGCATGGCGCATGCGTTCCTGCGCCTTGCGCATTTTCGACGCCGCCACCATTTCCATGGCCTTGGTGATCTTGCGCGTGTTTTGCACGCTCTTGATCTTGCCGCGAATTTCCTTCATTCCCGCCATTGCTTACTCCTTATATGAAGAGCGGCCGTCGATGCTGCCGATGCGCCGCTCTCCCGCTGGTCCGTTGAATATGAATCGTCTTCAACCGAATCAGTAAGCGCCCGTCTTCTTGAAGTCCTTGATTGCAGCGTGCAGCGCGGCTTCGTCGTCCTTCGAGAGATCCTTGGTCTCTTCGATGCGGGCGATCAGCGCGCCATGGCTGGTCTTGAGGGCTTCACGCAGGCCGCGTTCGAACGGCAGCACGGACTTGATGTCGAGATCGTCCAGATAACCGTTGTTGGCGGCGAACAGCGACACGGCCAGCTCCCAAACCTGCAGCGGCTGATACTGCGGCTGCTTGAGCAGCTCGGTCACGCGGCGACCGCGTTCGAGCTGGCGGCGGGTGGCTTCGTCGAGGTCCGAGGCGAACTGCGCGAAGGCCGCCAGTTCGCGGTATTGCGCCAGGTCGGTACGGATCCCGCCGGAGAGCTTCTTGATGACCTTGGTCTGCGCCGAGCCGCCCACGCGCGAAACCGAGATACCGGCGTTGATGGCGGGACGGATGCCGGCGTTGAACAAATCGGTCTCGAGGAAGATCTGCCCGTCGGTAATCGAAATCACGTTGGTCGGCACGAACGCCGTCACGTCACCCGCCTGCGTCTCGATGATCGGCAGTGCGGTAAGCGAACCGGTCTTGCCCTTGACTTCGCCCTTGGTGAATTTTTCGACGTATTCCTCGTTCACGCGCGCGGCACGCTCGAGCAGACGCGAGTGCAGGTAGAACACGTCGCCAGGGTAGGCTTCGCGGCCCGGCGGGCGGCGCAGCAGCAGCGAGATCTGGCGGTAGGCCCAGGCTTGCTTGGTCAAATCGTCATAGATGATCAGCGCGTCCTGGCCGCGGTCGCGGAAGTATTCGCCCATCGTGCAGCCGGAGTACGGCGCGATGAATTGCAGCGCGGCCGATTCGGAAGCGGTGGCGGCCACGATGATCGTGTACTCCATCGCACCGTGCTCTTCGAGCTTGCGCAGCACGTTGGTGATCGACGAGGCCTTCTGGCCGACTGCCACGTAGATACACGTGACGCCCTTGCCCTTCTGGTTGATGATCGCATCCACGGCGACGGCCGTCTTGCCGGTTTGGCGGTCGCCGATGATCAGCTCGCGCTGGCCGCGACCGATCGGCACCATCGCGTCGATCGATTTGAGACCGGTTTGCAGCGGCTGCGACACCGATTGACGCCAAATCACGCCCGGCGCGATCTTTTCGATCGGATCGGTCAGCTTCGCGTTGACCGGACCCTTGCCGTCGATCGGCTGGCCCAGCGCGTTGACCACGCGGCCGACCAGCTCGGGGCCGACCGGCACTTCCAGAATGCGCCCGGTACACTTGACCGTATCGCCTTCGGAGATGTGTTCGTATTCACCCAAGATCACCGCGCCAACGGAATCGCGCTCGAGGTTGAGCGCGAGACCGAAGGTGTTGCCCGGGAATTCGAGCATTTCGCCCTGCATCACGTCGGACAGGCCATGGATACGGCAAATGCCGTCCGTCACGGAAAGGACGGTGCCCTGATTGCGAATCTCGGCACTGCTCTCGAGACCTTGAATCCGGCTCTTGATCAGCTCACTGATTTCAGAGGGATTGAGTTGCATATGTGCTCCTGATATTCAATTCTTGCCGTCTTGGCGTAGCTCGCTACACCGTCAGCGCCGTTTGCATATTCGCCAGGCGGGCACGGACCGAAGCGTCCAGCACTTCGTCGCCCACCACCACTCGTACACCGCCCAGCAGCGACGGGTCGACCGTCACGCTGGCATGCAGCTTGCGGCCGAACTTGTGCTCGAGCGCCGCCACCAGCTCCCGGAGCTGCGCATCGTCCAGCGCAAACGCGCTGGTGATGAGCGCATCGGCGGAACCGGCGCTGGCGTTCTTGAGCTCCTCGAACTGTTGCGCCACTTCCGGCATCACCGACAGACGGTCATTTTCGACCATGGCGACGATGAAGTTGCGCAGCATGTCGTTGCCCGGCGATTTCAGCGCGGCAAGGATCACCTCGACCACCTGCTCATGCGTCACGTTCGGGTTGTCTGCCAGGGCCTGCATGTCGGGATGCTGGGCAACCGCGGCCAACTCGCGGACCAGTTCCGACCAGGCATTCACGTCACCGGACTGCGCCACTCGGAACAGGGCTTCGGCATACGGGCGGGCAATGGTTGCAAGTTCAGCCATGATCAGAGCTCTGCCTTGAGTTGGTCCAACAGCTCGGCGTGTGCCTTGGCATCGATTTCGCGACGCAGGATCTGCTCGGCTCCCTTGACCGCCAACGCGGCGACTTCACCCCGCAGCGACTCGCGAACCTTGATCGCCTGCTGCTCGGCTTCTGCCTTCGCGGCGGCAATGATCCGGGCAGCCTCGGCCTGGGCGTTCTGCTTGATTTCCTCACCGACGGCCTGGGCACGCTTTTCCGCCTCGGAAATGCGCTTGGCGCCTTCCTCGCGAGCTTCCGCGAGTGCCTTGTCGACCCGTTTGCTGGCGAGCTCGAGGTCGGCCTGGCCTTTCTCGGCGGCCGCAAGCCCGTCAGCGATTTTCTTCGCGCGTTCGTCGATAGCCTTGATCAGCGGCGGCCAGATGAATTTCATCGTGAACCAGGCCAGGATCAGAAACACGACGGTTTGCGCAAGCAATGTTGCGTTAATGTTCACGGTGTTTCCTTTCGGTGTTGCTTGTCGATTGGCGAAACAGCGCACCCGGCATTAGTCTGATCTAATTTTGGGCGCGCCGTCATGTCCAGTGGCCGCGCATTTTTGCGCGGCAGCCGAAAGAAATTCAGGAAGCGAGCTTCGAGAGCAGCGGGTTGGCGAACGCGAACAGCATTGCCACGCCCACGCCGATCAGGAAGGCCGCATCGATCAGACCAGCCAACAAGAACATCTTGGTTTGCAACGGATTCATCAATTCGGGCTGACGCGCGGCGGCTTCAATGTATTTGCCACCCATCAAACCGATACCGATACAGGCGCCGACAGCACCCAGGCCGATGATGATGCCGATGCCGATGGCGGTCAAACCCTGGATGTTGGCGATGAAAGCTTGCATGATTACTCCTTTTGGTTAGAGACTTGAAACTTGAAAAAACCTGGATTCGAAAAACTCAAACGATTTATCGTCGGCAGCCGCCCTGCCATCAATGATGGTCGTGCGCCTGGCCGATATATACGAGCGTCAGCATCATCATGATGAACGCTTGCAAAAACACGATCAGGATGTGGAAGATCGACCACGCCAGACCCGCGATCACATTGCCCACGAAACCCAGGAACGTCAGGTTCGCCCCGAAGGTCCAGAGGCCGCCGAGCAGCGCAATCAACAGGAACAGCAGTTCGCCGGCGTACATGTTGCCGAACAGCCGCATGCCGAGCGAAATGGTCTTGGCCAGGAACTCGATGACGTTGAGCAGCAGGTTCGGCAGCCACAGCGCGAAGTGATTGCCGAACGGCGCCGTGAAGAGTTCTTTCATGAACCCGCCGGGACCTTTGATCTTGAAGCTGTAATAGAGCATCAGGATCAGCACGCCGAACGAAATGCCGAGCGTACCGTTCAGATCGGCCGTCGGCACGATCCGGTGATGCGTGATGATATTGCCCAGCCCGACCCACTGGATGATGCGGCCTGGCAGATCAACCGGCAGCAGGTCGAGCGCGTTCATCAGCGAGACCCAAACGAATACCAACAGGGCCAGCGGCGCGATGAAGGTGCGGTTGCCATGCACGATGCTCTTCGACTGGTCTTCGACCATCTCGACGAGCATCTCGACCGCTCCCTGGAATCGGCTCGGCACGCCGGAGGTAGCCTTGCGGGCCGCCAGCAGCAGGAACAGGCATGCGATGACACCGGTCGTCACCGACCAGAACAGCGTGTCCCAATTGATGATGTGAAAATCGATGATGCTCGTCTGCGTCGCATTCGCAAAATGTTGCAAATGGTGCGCGATATATTCCGACGGATTCGGCCCTTCCACTCCGGCTTCTACTGACATAGCGCTCAAACACCCAATTATGAAAATCCGACCCCGCGACGAACTGCACGAGCGGTATGCCGCTACTTGATGGCCAGTGCCAGCCAATGGGCCTTGAGCACCAGCACGAATGTGGTCAGCAACGCTACCCAATGAACCGCTGGGTACAGCGTCGCGATCGCCACAAACAGCGCAATCGTCGTCATTACTTTGATCGCCTCGCCGACCACCAGCGAGGATACGGTAAGGCGATCACGCGATACCTTCAACCGCAGGGCGAAAAACACCCCCGGCACCCAGCCAACCATTCCGCCCAGCCAAGCAGAGACCGCCGCATTTCGCGGCGATGCCGACAGCGCCCACCATACCAATGTCACCAGCAGCGACACAATTACCTGGGCGGTAATCACCCTGAATGGAGTAACGCGAGACGGGCGGCTCACATTGGGGCCGAAGAGGCGCTCGGCCTCTGCTCGCGTAAGCGGAACGATCTTTTGCTCCTGCTCGTCGTCTCGCATATCCGTACTTACCGGGTCATGTTGGCGCGGTGTCGGCTGCGCACCAGACCGCTGACGATCGGCCATGGTTAAGCTCCCTCCCCCGCCCGGCTTTCACAAAACATCGGGCTCAACAAGCAGATAAATCCGCGAGATTTTACGGGATGTTACTAGTTGCAGTCAATCAAACGATTGGACATTTTCGCCGAACTTGTGCAATGCGCGCACCGATTTGGCACCAAATGCCGGGCAACGCCCAAAACCCTGTTGCGGCGCGCCATTGCGCGAGGCGAGCCGCGAGAGCCCGCCTCGGCCGCGGCGCGCGGCGAAGCACAAAAGCGGTCATTTCAGCCAATGAACCGCAACACGCCCAAGCCGATCAGAGTAGTCGCAATAAAGAAGGGGATGGAAACCATATGAAATTTCCACCATATGCGCGTCGTCCCCGCCATGCGCAACGCGATCAGATTCGCCAGCGATCCCACCGCGAAACCGAACCCGCCGACGCTGACGCCATAGGCGAGCGCGCGCCACTGGTGGCTGTATTCGGCCAGCAGGATCGCCGCCGGAACATTGCTGATGACCTGCGAGACCAATGCCGCGCTCCAATAGACATGCGACACGACAGACAGGTCGATGCGCGCGAGCTGCGCGTGCACCTCTGGCAGCCCTGCCAGCAGGCGCAACACCACGAACATCAGGACAAAGATCAGCAGCAGGAGCCAGTCGATCGCGCGCAGTGCGCGACGCTGCAGCGCCAGACACCCCGCCGCGGCTAACGCACAAGCCCATACCACCTGGTGGTGGTCGGTCAGCACGATGAACGCGGCGAACAGCGCCGCCAGCAAGGCAAAGTGCCGCCACGCGACACCATGGCGAGCACCGCGTTCGCTCAGGTGAAGCGGCCGGGCGTCGAACGCCACGGCGGTCAGCGCCAGCAGCAGCAGCATCAGGCCGGCCGCCAGCGGCGCCATCCATGCGACGAAAAGGGCGAAGCTGGTGCCGCTGGCCTGCCACAGGAAGAGATTCTGCGGATTGCCCAGGGGCGTGAGCGTCGAGCCGGCGTTGACCGCCAGCGCGAGAAACACAATCAGGCGCTCGACGCGCAGTGGCGCGATACGGGCCAGCGAAAGTGCCAGCGGCACGACCACGAACAGCGCCACGTCGTTGGTCAGGACGGTGGCCAGCCCCGCAGCGAACCCCACCATCAGAAGCGCCAGCATGCGCTCGTTTCGCAAACGGCTTACCAGCCGCTGAGCCAGCCAGTCCAGAAAGCCCGAGAGCTCCACCGCCTTGGTCAGCCACAGCAGCCCCGTGAGGGTAAGGATCGTTTGCCAGTCGACCAGGCCTGGCAGCGACGCCCAGGGCCTGGGCCATCCGGTCTGCAGCACCACCAGCGCGAGCAAAAGCACCGTCAGCACCGGGTCGCGCCGCAGCGCCGCCCAGGGGCGCCTGAACATCGCCGCAACCGCGCGGCACGAGATCATCACAGCGCCGCCGCGCATTGCCCACCTCGAGTCGGCATGGCGATTTAACTGATACTCAGCCGGGCCAGGATGCCATCGAGCGCATCGAGACTGCCGAACTCGATCATCAATTGTCCGCGACCCTTGCGGCCCACCTTGATCTTGACGGTCGACGCGAGCATGTCCGACAACTCTTCCTCGAGCCGGGTGACGTCACGCCCGCCTTCCTCGGCCGGACGCCGTGCCGAGCGCTGCGGCGCCGGCTTGAGCGACGCATTGACGATGCGCTCGGCATCGCGCACCGACAGGCGCTTGTTGACGACCTGGTTCGCCAGCGTGATCTGCGTAGCCGCATCCACCGCCAGCAAGGCACGCGCATGCCCCATATCGAGATCGCCAGCGAGCAGCATCGTCTGCACCGGTTGTGCCAGGTTAAGCAGACGCAGCAAATTGGAGACGGCGCTGCGCGAGCGTCCGACCGCCTCGGCGGCCTGCTCGTGCGTGAAGCCGAACTCGTCGAGCAGGCGCTGGATCCCCTGGGCCTCTTCCAACGGATTGAGGTCTTCGCGCTGAATGTTCTCGATCAGCGCCATCGCCGCGGCGGCTTCGTCGGGCACGTCGCGCACCAGTACCGGCACATCCGTCAAGCCGGCAATGTGTGCGGCGCGAAAGCGCCGCTCGCCAGCGATAATCTCATATTTGTCAGCGCTCACTTTCCTGACGAGCAGCGGCTGCATTAACCCCTGCGCACGAATACTGGCCGCCAGCTCCTGCAGGGCACCCTCGTCCATGCGGGTGCGCGGCTGATACTTGCCGGGCTGGAGCTGATCGAGCGCAAGCATGTGGGGCGCGCCATCGAGCGCCGCGCCATCGGCCGCATCGTCATTGCCGCCACCGAGCAGAACCTCGAGACCGCGTCCCAGGCCCTTCTTCTTGAGTGCGTTGCTTTTCGTTGCCATAGTTATTCCATTCACGCGCCGCCAGCGCTTACATAGATTCGATACGTTCGATCATTTCCGCGCCGAACTTGAGATAGGCCTGCGCGCCGCGCGAGGACGGATCGAACACCACGCCGGGCATGCCGTAACTGGGTGCCTCGGCCAACCGCACGTTGCGCGGAATGATCGCATTGAAAACCTTGTCGCCAAAATGCGCCTTGAGCTGGTCGGAGACCTGCTGCTGCAGCGTAATGCGCGGATCGAACATCACCCGCAGCAGGCCGATCACTTTCAGATCCCGGTTCAGATTCGCGTGCACCTGCTTGATGGTGTTGACGAGATCGGACAAGCCCTCGAGCGCGAAATATTCGCATTGCATCGGAATGATCACCCCGTGCGCCGCGCACAGGCCGTTGAGGGTGAGCAGCGACAACGTCGGCGGACAATCGATCAGGATGAAATCGTAGGCGTCGTTCACGGCAGCCAGCGCGCGCTTGAGCCGCATATCGCGATGTTCGAGGTTCACCAGATCGATATCGGCTCCGGCCAACTCCCGATTGGCAGGCAGCACGTCGTACTTGCCCGACTCAGAACGTTGACGCCCTTCGGCGACGTCCGCCAGTCCGATCAGCACTTCATAGACGCTTTTCTCCAACGAACGCTTGTCGATGCCGCTACCCATCGTGGCATTGCCCTGCGGATCCAGATCCACCAGCAGGACACGCTGGCCGTGCGTCGCCAAGCCCGCCGCCAGATTCACCGTGGTGGTGGTCTTTCCAACTCCGCCCTTCTGATTGGCCACGCAGAAAATCTTCGCCATTGCGCCTTCGTCCTCTCGTCCGCTGATCGGGCCGGCGGATGCCGGAACCCCTGCCATGTCGCCAACACCAGTCCGCTAGGGTTGCGGGGTCAATACCAGTTTGTCGATATCAAAATTCTGCGCGCGCAATTGCGCGACAACCTGATGGTACGAATCGTCGTCCAGCTGCGCCGTACGCGACAGAATCCACAAATGATCCCGGGACGGATCGGCAATTGCTACATAGTGGTAATCGGAATCGAGCGCCACCACCCAAAAGTCATTCCAAAGCCAGGGAACCCAATTCAGCCACGGCGGCGCAAAGCTCGCCTCGAAGCGAGCAACGTTCGGCGTCGCGGCGGCCGGGCGCGCCACGCCCGAGGTGCTATCGCTGCTGCCATCGCTTTTCTTGCAGAGACTGATGATATGCATTTGCCCACTGGGCAACAGCTTCAAATCATCGGTGATCGACCGTGCGCACCGTCGCTCGAAGAAATTCGGATAACGCGCGATCTCATACCACTTGCCCTGAAGGCGTGCCATGTCGACGGCGTCCACCGGGTGCACCGACATCACCGCCGCCGCCGGGGCGGATGCGGGCCCGGCTGGCGCCGACAAGGCCAGCGCCGACCACAGCGCCAATGCGCACACCACCATGCCTCGCCACATCGCGCTCACGCGGCCCTCCTTACTGCAATCAAATGGCGCTCCGCGTCCAGCTGCGGCACGCTCAACCGCACTACCTCCTCGACTCGCCATCCGTCGGGCAGCGCGGCAATTTCCTGAGCCGGCAACACACCCTTCATCGCCCAGAGCACGCCGTCCGGCGCCAATAGGGGCCCAGCCAGAGAAACAAAATCGGACAACTCGGCAAAGGCGCGAGACACGATTGCATCGAACAGTCCTGCCACTTCAACGCCCGGTCGCAGCGTCTGCACCCGCCCCGTGACGACCGACAGATTGCCCAGCCGCAGCGCCACCTTGGCTTGAACCTGAAACGCGCTCTTCTTATGAACGATATCGTTCAACGTCACTTGCCAGTCAGGACGGGCGATCGCCAGCACTACCCCCGGCAGCCCGCCGCCCGAGCCCACGTCGAGCACGTGCCGAATCGGCGTCTTCGCCAAATGCGGCACGATCGCCAGCGAGTCCAGCACGTGTTGAATCAGCATTTGGCGCGGCTCGCGAATGGCCGTCAGGTTATAAACGCCATTCCACTTCGAGAGCAACGCTAGATAATCGAGCAGACTGGCTTGCTGCACCTCGCTGAGTGTCACGCCGAGCGCGGCCGCACCATCTCGCAGCAAAATTGCCAGCGCGTCCCGCGGGGCAGCCTCAGTCATCGAACCGGATTTCGCTTGTACCGTCACGCAATGCCTCAGGCAGCCTGTTGACCACTGGACGCTCCCGAACGGCGCCCCAAACCCTTCTTGAGATGAACCAGCAACAGGGAAATAGCCGCCGGCGTCACGCCCGAAATACGTGAGGCTTGCCCCAGGGTTTCCGGGCGATGCTGGATCAGCTTTTGGCGCACCTCGAATGACAGGCCGCGCACTTCGTTGTAATCGATTCCTTCGGGCAGCCGCGTATGCTCGTTGGCTTCCTTGCGCTCGATCTCGTCAGCCTGACGGTCGATGTAACCTTGATACTTGATGCCGATCTCGATCTGCTCTCGCACCTGCCCCGCCAGGACCGGGTCGCCGGCGAGCGGCTCCGGCGCAGCGAATCGGCCATTTTGCAGGGCCATCAACGCGTCGTAACTCACTTCCGGACGACGCAACAGATCCGCGAGCGTATATTCGTGATCGATTGCCTTGCCCAGCAATGGCACTGCGTCCTCGGCCGGCAGCTGCTTCGGATTGACCCACGTCGACTTCAGCCGCTCTGTTTCACGTGAAACAGCGTCGCGCTTGCGACAAAACGCGTCCCAGCGGGCATCGTCGACCACGCCAAGCTCGCGCCCGATTTCCGTCAAGCGCATATCGGCATTATCTTCACGCAGCGAGAGCCGATACTCCGCGCGGCTGGTGAACATCCGATAGGGTTCCGATACGCCGCGCGCAATCAAATCATCGACCAGCACGCCAAGATAAGCCTGGTCGCGACGCGGACACCATGCCTCGCGCCCCCGCACCTGCAGCGCCGCATTGATGCCGGCCAGCAACCCTTGCGCCGCCGCCTCTTCGTAGCCGGTCGTACCGTTGATCTGCCCGGCGAAAAACAGGCCGCCAATCACTTTCGTTTCAAGCGACTGGCGCAAGCCCCGCGGATCAAAGTAATCGTATTCGATTGCATACCCGGGCCGAAGGATATGCGCATTCTCCAACCCCTTCATCGAATGCACCAGCGCCAGTTGCACGTCGAACGGCAAGCTGGTGGAAATGCCATTCGGATAGAACTCGTGGGTCGACAGCCCCTCCGGCTCCAGGAAGATCTGGTGCGCATTCTTCTCGGCGAATCGGTGAATCTTATCCTCGATCGAAGGGCAATAGCGCGGCCCCACCCCCTCGATGACGCCCGTATACATCGGCGATCGACTCAAGCCGCCCCGAATGATGTCATGCGTGCGTTCGTTCGTATGCGTGACCCAGCAAGGCATTTGCCGGGGATGTTGGTCTGCGCGGCCAAGAAACGAGAAAACCGGTACGGGGTCAGCGTCGCCCGGCTGCACTTCCAGATCGGAAAAATCGATGGTTCGCCCATCGAGGCGCGGCGGCGTACCCGTCTTGAGCCGCCCCTGAGGCAAATTAAGCTCCTTCAGCCGGGCCGACAACGAGACGGCAGCCGGATCGCCCGCACGCCCGCCAGTGTAGTTATCCAGGCCGACGTGGATTTTGCCATCGAGAAATGTTCCCGCCGTCAGCACCACGGCGCGACCGCGAAACCGAATCCCGACCTGGGTGACGGCACCCACGACGCGCTCGCCCTCCACGATCAAATCGTCTACCGATTGCTGAAACAGCCAAAGATTGGGCTGATTTTCCAGGCGACGACGAATTGCCTGCTTGTATAAGACGCGATCGGCCTGAGCGCGCGTGGCGCGAACCGCTGGACCTTTCGACGAATTCAGGATCCGAAACTGTATGCCGCCCTCGTCGGTAGCCGCGGCCATTGCACCACCCAGCGCATCGACCTCCTTCACCAGGTGTCCCTTGCCGATGCCGCCAATCGAAGGGTTGCAGCTCATCTGCCCCAGCGTCTCGATATTGTGTGTCAGCAACAGGGTTTTGCAGCCCATGCGCGCCGAGGCGAGCGCCGCCTCGGTGCCTGCATGGCCACCGCCCACAACGATCACATCGAATTCCGTCGGATAAAACATAGTGTCCTGCCGCAGCGCAGCAAACCTTCAAATAGCACGATGGACGAATTATAGCCGCTAATGTCTCGCGCATTCATCCGCTGCAGACCGACGCGCCACATGTTTCACGTGAAACACACAATGTTTAACCTAGCTCAATTCGTCGCATCTCGCCCCGTGCCAGACTGCCGGTTCAATCGGTTTTCCAATTGCAGAGGTGTTATGGACTTTCCTCACTCACTCGCCCCGCTCAAAATTCGGGGTCGGGAACTTCTTCCGATCGTGCAGGGCGGCATGGGCGTCGGCATTTCCGCCCACCGCCTGGCCGGCACGGTCGCCAGCCTGGGAGCGATGGGCACCATTGCCAGCGTGGATCTGCGACACCATCACCCCGACCTGCTCGCCGAACTGGGGCGCACCCGCGATCAAGCCAAACTGGAACACGCCAACCTGATAGCGCTGGATCGCGAAATTCAAGTTGCCCGCCGGCTCGCGCAAGGCGAAGGCATGATCGCTGTCAATGTGATGAAAGCGGTGACCGCGCACGCCGACTATGTGCGCCAGGCCTGCGAAAGCGGTGCCGACGCGATCGTGATGGGCGCCGGCCTGCCGCTCGACCTGCCCGAACTCACGCATGGATATGACGTCGCGCTGATCCCCATTCTGTCGGACAGCCGGGGTATCGCGATCGTCCTGAAAAAATGGATGAAAAAGGGCCGACTGCCCGATGCAATCGTCATCGAACATCCGGGGCACGCCGGCGGCCACCTCGGCGCGGCCCATCTCGACGACCTCAACGATGCGCGCTTCGAATTTTCCAGCGTGATTGAATCGACATTCGCCCTGTTCGACTCGTTGGGGCTGGCGCGCGACAAAATTCCGCTGATCGTCGCCGGTGGCATCCACAGTCATGAGAAGGTGCTTGCCAGCCTGGCCATGGGCGCGGCGGGCGTTCAACTGGGTACCGCATTTGCGGTGACGCAGGAATGCGATGCCCATCCGAATTTCAAGACGGTGCTCGCCGAAGCCAAACCCGAGGATATCGTGACGCTGACCAGTGTCGCCGGCTTGCCCGCGCGGGCGGTCAAAACGCCCTGGCTGGCGAGCTACTTGAATAAAGAGACGCGTCTCAAAGAAAAAGCGAAAGCTGGCGTCGATCGCTGCTCGAGCGGATTGAACTGCCTGTCGGCCTGCGGTCTGCGCGATGGCCTCGCAAAATTCGGCCAATTCTGCATCGACCGCCATCTTGCCGCCGCCTTGCGTGGCGAAGTCAATCGCGGACTGTTCTTCCGGGGCTCCGAGTCGCTGCCGTTCGGCCGCGCCATTGTCGGCGTTCGCGAGCTCATCGCCTATCTGCTCACAGGCTACCGGCCCAGCCCGGCCTGATACCGCGCTGCTGCTCTCCCCGCCGCCAGGGCCGCGGGGAGCAACACCGGTCAGGCGGCTTTCTTGGCCAGCCCCAGATACGTTTCGATCACTTTTGGATTAACGGCCAGCTCCTTGGCCGGCCCCTCCAGCGCCAATTCGCCGGTCTCGATCACGTAGCCATAATCGGCGACCTGTAGTGCCGCGCGGGCGTTCTGCTCGATGAGCAGCGTTGCCACGCCCGTTTGGCGCAGATCGCTGATGATATGAAAGATTTCCTTCACGATCAGCGGCGCCAGGCCCAGACTGGGCTCATCGAGCATCAACAGCTTCGGCTTGGCCATCAGCGCGCGGCCAACCGCCAGCATCTGGCGCTCACCGCCCGACAGGGTGCCCGCCTGCTGCTGCCGCCGCTCCTCCAGGCGGGGGAACAATCCGTACACCACCTCCATCTGGTCGAGAAAATTCCTCTCTCCGGCGCGCTTGCGCCGATAGGCACCCAGCAGCAGATTGTCCTCGACGCTCATCGTCCCGAACAACTCGCGCTTTTCCGGAACCAGGCACATCCCCTGCGCCACACGCGTCTCGATGCCGGCGGCCGACACATCGGCGCCCAGGTACAGAACTTCGCCGCGGCTCGAGCCATTACGCGGCAATGCCCCCATGATCGCATTGAGCATGGTGGACTTGCCCGCCCCATTCGGCCCGATGACCGTCACGATCTGCCCCGCCTCGACCCGCAAATGCGCATCGTGCAACGCCTCGACCTTGCCGTACGAGACCGACAGGCCCCTGACCTCCAGAATCGCGTCCGCCATTACTCCACCCCTCCGAGATAAGCCTCCAGCACTGCCGGATCCTTCTGCACTTCCTCCGGCAAGCCCTCGGCAATCTTGGTGCCGAATTCCATGACCACCAGGTGATCGGTCAGATTCATCACAAAGTCCATGTCGTGTTCGACCAGCAGCACACTCATGCCCTCGTCGCTGAGCTTGCGCAGCAATTCCGCCAGCGCCTGCTTTTCCTTGTAGCGCAAACCGGCCGCAGGCTCGTCGAGCAACAGCAAGGTCGGATCGCACGCCAGCGCCCGGGCGATCTCGAGAATACGCTGCTGGCCGAGCGCCAGACTACCCGCCTCCTCGTACATGTGCTCGCCCAGCCCGACCCGCTCGATCTGCTTGGCCGCCTCATGCATCAGCATCGCCTCCTCCGCTCGGTCCAGTCGCAACACACTCGACCAGACGCCGCCCTGCGGGCTTCGCCGCAAGCCGTGCCTGTCGCGCAGGTGCGCGCCGATGGCAACGTTCTCCAGCACGCTCATGGTAGGCAACAGGCGCACATGCTGGAAGGTCCGGCCGATGCCGCGCTTGACGATCTCGCGCGAAGCCAGCCTGTCGATGCGCTCGCCATGGAAAGTGATTTCGCCGCTGGTGGCCTGCAGCACCCCGGTCACGAGATTGAAGGTCGTCGATTTGCCGGCACCGTTCGGGCCGATCAACCCGACGATCTCCCCGGCCTTGACCTGAAAGCTCACGTCATTGACCGCCACCAGCCCGCCGAACTCCTTGCGCGCGGCGCGCACGTCCAGAATCACCTCGCCCGGCGCCGGCTTGTCGCGCCGCCCCAGCGCCTCGGCCTGTTGCGGCGCGCGCGCCAGCTGTCGTGCCGGGAAAAACTTGCGGAAGAACGGCCACACGCCATCACGCGCATACTGCAACAGCAAAACCATCAGGATTCCGAAAACAATATTCTCGAAATTCCCGCTGGTACCGAGCAGCTGCGGCAGCGCATTTTGTAAGTAGTCCTTCAGAATTGTCAGGATCGCAGCGCCGAGCACCGCGCCCCAAACGTGCGAAACACCCCCCACCACGGCCATGAACAGATACTCGATGCCGTGATCCAGATTGAACGGCGTCGGATTCACCGCCTGCTGCAAATACGCATACAGCCAACCCGAAATGGCCGCGAGAATGGCGGCATAGACAAACACCACCACCCTCATCCAGCCGGTGTGAATGCCCATCGCCTCGGCCATCACGCCGCCGCCCTTGAGCGCGCGGATCGCCCGGCCCGGCCGCGAGTTGAGCAGGTTTTGCACCGATACCACGGCCAGCAAGACCATCACCCAGATCGGGTAATACATCTGCCGGCCGGACTGCAGCGAAAAGCCGAAAAGCTTGAGCACCGGGATATTGTTCAGGCCGTCATACTTGCCCAGGAAATCCAGGTTGCCGAACAGGTAGAACAGCGCCAGCCCCCAGGCAATCGTGCCCAGCGGCAGGAAGTGCCCGGACAGGCGCATCGTCACCGCGCCGATGGCCAACGCGGCAATCACCGTAATCAGGATCCCCGCGGCCAGCCCGAGCCACGGCGAGGTGCCGTAGGTCGAGCTCAGGTAGGCGGTGGCATAGGCCCCCAGCCCGACGAACGCCGCCTGGCCGAACGAGGTCATGCCGGCCACGCCGGTGAGCAGCACCAGGCCGATCGACACGATGCTGTACAGCCCAATGTAATTGAGCAGCGTCACCCAGTATTCCGGCACGCGCACCGGCGCCGGCATCACCGGCAGCAACGCCATCACCACCAAAAATATCCAAAAGAACTTGTTTTTCATTGTCATGGTCTCCCTGGTCTTATTCCTCTTCCTCTTCCGCATGCGGCCGGGTCAAAGACAACCACAGCAAGACCGGAATGATCAGGGTAAAGACAATGACCTCCTTGTAAGAACTGGCCCAGAAAGACGAGAAAGACTCCAGCAAGCCGATCAGCACCGCGCCGGCCGCGGCCATCGGGTAGCTCAGCAATCCGCCGATGATGGCGCCGACAAAGCCCTTGAGACCGATCAGGAAGCCCGATTCGTAGTAGATGGTCGTGATCGGCGCAATCAGTATGCCGCACAGCACCCCCAGGGCCGCGGCCAGCGTAAAGGCCAGGCGCCCGGCTTGCACCGTGCCGATGCCCACCAGGCGCGCGCCCAGCCGATTGACCGCGGTGGCCCGCAGTGCCTTGCCCGAGATCGACCGGTCGAAGTAGAAATACAGCGCGACGATCATCACCGCGCTCACCGCCAGCACCCACAGGCTCTGGCCGGAAATCATCAACGAACCGAAATTGAAGTTGGCGTCCGAGAACGCGTGGGTGCGCGAGCCTTCGGCGCCGAACATCACCAGCCCCAGGCCGGTCATGGCGAAGTGCATTGCCATCGCCACGATCAGCAGCAGCAGCGTGCTGGCCTCGGCCACCGGCTGAAAGGCCAGGCGATACAGCATCGGCCCCATCGGCACGACGATCAGCAGCGTCAGCGCAATCTGCACCAGCATCGGCAGGTCGCGCCCGGCCAGCGCGCGCGTCACCGCAAACACCGCCAGCGGAAAGATCAGATATTTCGCCACCAGCACCGGCAGCAGCCGTCCGAGCCGCTTGCGCTGCTCCGGATGGCGCAGCGCCGCGCCAACCTCGACGATCAGCGTGGCCACGCCGAGCGCCAGCAACATCCAGCTCGTCAGCGGGAATTTCTGGCTTTGCAGGGCAGCCAGCGTCAGTGCGCCATACGAGACGAACTCGCCCTGCGGAATGAAAATGACGCGCGTGACGGAAAAAACCAGCACCAGCGCCAACGCCAACAGCGCGTAAATGGCACCGGTGGTGATGCCATCTTGCGCAAGAATGGCTGCAATCGATAGATCCATGCTTCTCTCACACCCTTTTTAGAACAGCACTCAACGCCACACCGCAACTGGCCGGCCCGCACCGCTTGGCGGCAAAGAATTACGGATTGTAAAAATAATTATGAATAGAGCAAATTCGGGCTATCACTAATCTGACGACTTCGGCTGCGCGGTCTCGCCGGCCGAACGCCCCGAGCGCGCGGCGCGGCCCCTGGGGGCCGGCGCTTCGGGTTCGGGGCGCGGCAGGCTGGCGGTAATGCCATCGAGCATTTCGTACACCTGCGCGAGCGCCTGCTTGCCGATGCGCGCCTCGATCTCCCGATAGCGTGCATCCACCAGCGGGCTGATCTGCTTGACCAGCTGGCGGCTGGCCGGCGTCAGCGACACCCGCACCTTGCGCTGATCCAGTGCGTCGCGATGTCGCTGGATCAGGCCGCCTTGCTCCATGCGTTCGAGCATGCCCGACAAGCTCGGGCTGAGAATGCAGCACTCGCGTGCAATCTGGCCGATCTCCATCTCGCCCTGCTCGCTCTCGTTGAGCTCGCGAATAATGCGCCATTGCTGCTCCGTGAGCGAGAACTGCTTGAGCACCGGCCGAAATAGCCCCATCACGGACTCGCGGGCCTGCAGCAGCAACATTCCCAGATTGCGATGCTCGAATTCGCCTGACATGGATTCCTCGGCAAGTGATAACAAATGATTGCGGCAAATGAAGCCACCCGTCACTGTGTCTCACAAAATTGGCCGTCAGACAATCCCGCGGCACGCGTCGCCATGCCGGCGGCACAAAAAAACGGGCGCGAGGCCCGTTTGTTCAGCACGCGAGGGCAGCCGCCAGCCGTCGGGCGCGGCGGCCGCCCATGGTGCTCAGTTCACCAGCTTCCACTTGCCGTTGACGATCTCCACCATCACGCGGCCGCGCTGATCCAGGCCGTTGTGATCGGTCGCGCTCATATTGAAAACGCCCGCGGTGCCGTCCATGTTCTTGATGTTCTCCAGCGCGTCGCGCAATGCCGCCCGGAACGCCTCGGTACCCGGTTGGGCCTTTTTCAGCGCCACCGGAATTGCCTCGCGCAGCATATGGCCGGCATCCCATGCATGACCGCCGAAGGTCGAGACGCTACCCGCGCCGTACATCTTCTCGTAGGCTTTCTTGTAGACTTCAGCCGACTTCTTCACCGGATTGCTGGCCGGCAACTGGTCTGCCACCAGCAACGGGCTGGCCGGCAGGAAAGTGCCATTGCAATCGGCGCCGCACACGCGCAGGAAGTCGTTGTTGGCAACACCGTGCGTTTGATAGATCACGCCCTTGTAGCCGCGCTCCTTGAGCGTGCGTTGCGGCAACGCCGCGGGCGTGCCCGAACCGGCGATCAGGATGGCGTCCGGATGCGCGCTCATGAGCTTGAGCACCTGACCGATCACCGACGTATCGTTGCGGCTGTATTGCTCGTTGGCGACGATCTTCAGCTTGTGCAATTCGGCCGCCTTGGTGAACTCACGGTACCAGCCTTGACCGTAGGCGTCCGAGAAGCCGATGAAACCGACCGTCTTCACGCCGTGATCTTCCATGTGCTGGGCAATCGCGGTGGCCATCAGGATGTCGTTTTGGGGCGCCTTGAACACCCAGCGCCGCTTGGCGTCCACCGGTTCGACGATCGCCGCGCCCGCGGCCAGCGAAATCACCGGCGTATGGGTTTCTGCCGCCACGTCGATCATGGCCAGCGCATTCGGCGTCACCGTCGAGCCGATCACGGCGTCCACGTGGTCCTCCGACGTCAGCTTGCGCATATTCTTGACGGCCGTGGTGGTATCGGTCGCATCGTCGAGCACGATGTACTGCACCGACTTGCCGCCGATTTCTCGCGGCAGCAGCGCAATCGTGTTCTTTTCGGGAATCCCCAGCGAGGCCGCCGGGCCGGTGGTGGACAACGTCACACCGATCTTCACCTGCGCCTGCGCCACGCCGCCGTAGATACCGGCCAGCAACGCCACGGCCGACACTGCCCCCAACAACTTCTTGTTCATAAAGTCTCCTCGCAAAAGCATGGATTAATCGTTGTCATTAGCCGACCGACGAGTCGGCAAATTGGCGTCCATCTTAGTGCGAAGGCGAGCCGCGGGCAAGTCCATCATTTCCCCTAGCGCGCGGCGGCCTGGCGGTCGTTGCCGGGCGGCGCAGACAGGGAAGCAGCGCGGGTGATGCCAAGCCGAACGGACAAAATAAAAGCGCTGTTGGAGATCACTCCAACAGCGCTCTATATCTGCACGTTACGTGCTTATTGTCTCCTCGTTCCCGGCCCCTCTAAATGCTGTGTCGCGAACTGGGGACAATCTTAGTCTGGTGCATAACGCACCACAAGTTAGCATTTACCCCTATTTTTGTTCGAATCTGGTGAAAAAATCACCGCTGGCCTCAATCCTGACAATAATCCGGGCGCCGGCGGCCACGCTCACCGTCACGGTGCGCGCAACAGCCGGGTGCGCGCCACCAGTTCGCCGACGATGCCGCGGCGGAAGGCGAGCACGCAGACGATGAAGATCAGGCCGATGACGATGGTCACGGACTCGCCCAGGGACTGGAACCAGGCGATGCCGGTGAGGTTGGCCAGCCACATGCCGATGTCGCCGAGCTTGTTTTGCAGCAGCACGATGATCAGCGCCCCCAGCACCGGGCCGAACAGCGTGCCCAGCCCGCCGACGAGCGTCATCAGGATCACCATGCCCGAGAGCGTCCAGTGCACGTCGGTGAGCGTCTCGAAGCCCAGCACCAGCGTGTTGGTGGCCCCGGCCAGCGCCGCGAGCGTGGCCGAGAGCACGAACGCC
>NZ_SCSK01000002.1 GCF_004297875.1 Pandoraea sp.
GGTTTCCAGATGCTGGGCAGGCAACTACACGATCCGCTTGGACTGGAAGGTGCTGCAGGTAGCTCGGTCGGTCTTGGCCTGCTTGATATGGAAACCACATTGACCGCACACAAGCGGCTGACTCTGGTCGAGGGGTGCCTGGCATTTGCGAATGCAGCGGTAAGCGGCTACGAGATACACATGGGCATGTCGAGCGGCCCGGCATTGGCGATTCCGGCGATTGTCTTGCCTGAAGGGACCGATGGCGCGATGTCGGCCGACAGTCAAGTGTTTGGCAGCTATCTGCACGGTCTGTTCGATCACCCGCAAAGCTGTCAGGCGCTGCTTTGTTGGGCGGGTCTGGAGAAGACGATATCGCACGATTACCGTGCCGAGCGGGAAAAGCATATTGACCGCCTTTCCGACATGCTTGAACAACATCTTAAGCTTGATTCTCTCGACGTACTCTACCCCCTTGGGTCAGGTGCCGGTGCAAATCAACAGTAAGGCCGCAAATCCACCGGGTGTGACTGGCGATGTCGGCGATCGGTCCTTTGCACGCATCTTGCGCTACAGCGGCATTCGCCGGGCGGATAGATATACGGGGGGCGCCAGGCAAGAGCGAAATCCCGGGCAGCTCATTTGGCGCGCATGTTCGCACACCAAGCCGTGGAAGCATGCGCTGCGTTCCATTGAAGACGACGGATCAAATCGAGTTGCAAGCATTGCATCGAGTGCGTCAGCGGTTCATTGTCGAGCGAACGGCCGTCGTCAACCAGATGAGAGCGTTGCTTCTCGAGCATGGCATCGTCATACCGGTAGGGCGAGCACTCTTCGCGCGACGCCTGCCGGCGGTATTGACCGACGCTGAGAGCGGCTTGTCGCCACGACTGTGCTAACTTATTGCACGGTTACGTCAGTGGTGGTTGGTCTTGGACGACGAAATCGATACAGCTTCAGCCGAAATAACCCAGATCGCCCGTGAATCGGAACTCTGTCGTCGCGTCAGCACGGTGCCTGGCGTTGGCCCAGTTGTTTCGACTGCGCTTATTGCTGCGGTCGGCAACGGCACCGCATTCAAGCGAGCTCGTGATATGTCCGCCTGGCTCGGCCTTGTTCCCAAGCAGTACTCGACGGGTGGTAAATCGAATCTCGGTGGTATGGTAATGCCCCCTGAAATCCACCGCTGGGAGAAGTAGAATTTTCTCGTTAAGAGGGAGTTCTGCAGATGAAGAAGTCGAGATTCACGGATAGCCAGATCATGGAAGCGCTCAAACGTGCGGAAGCCGGCGTGGCGGTGCCGGAGGTATGTTGGGAACTGGGTATCAGTTCGGCAACGTTCTACAAATGGCGCTCGAAATTCGGTGGGATGGATGCTTCGATGATGTCGCGCATGAAAGAGCTTGAAGCGGAGAATGCCCGGCTGCGCAAGATGTACATCGAGGAAAAGCTCAAGGCTGAAGTGGTCGCGGAGGCCTTGGCAAAAAAGTGGTAAAGCCATCTCGCCGACGCGAGATGGCCAAGCGTGCTGTTCAGGAGCGAGGACTAACGATACGTGCGGCCTGTGCCGGGTTTGGCATCAGCGAATCATGCTATCGATACGAGGCAAAGCTGAACACGGAGAACGAAGAGATTGCCGACTGGCTGTTACGCGACACGGGCAGCCATCGCAACTGGGGCTTTGTGCTGTGCTACTTCTACCTGCGTAACGTGAAGGGATTCGGCTGGAACCACATGCGGTAATTTATGTGCTCTTGCCACTCTTTGGGGAAGATCATGAACACGTACGTTGGCCTTGATGTTGCACAGAAGAAAACAGCGGTCTGTGTCGTCGACAGTGAGGGAAAGATGGTCTGTCATGGCACGGTCGAGAGTCGGCCTAAAATGATTAAGGACTTCCTGGAAGCCAAAGGCTACGGCAACGCCAAGGTCGGCATGGAGACGCGCCCACTGGCGGTGTGGCTTTATCATTCTCTACGGCAATGTAACTTGGATGTTGACTGCATCCATGCCCGCCATGTCCATGCCGCGCTAACGGTTCAGTTGAACAAGACTGACCAAAATGACGCGCGTGGCATTGCCAACCTAGTCCATTGAATCATTGAAATTGGATGCATCGATCCCATATGCTTGGGCATGCCGAGAACGATGCTGACGAGCGAACAACGTACTGAACTGGAGGCCGTGATGCGCAAACGTCATGGC
>NZ_SCSK01000013.1 GCF_004297875.1 Pandoraea sp.
CCACAAGGTGTCGATCTTCTACACCGCGCCCACGGCGATCCGCTCGCTGATCAAGGCGGCGGAGTCGGACAAGAGCATCTACCCGACCCAGTACGACCTGTCGTCGCTGCGCATTCTGGGTTCGGTGGGCGAGCCGATCAATCCGGAAGCGTGGATGTGGTACTACAAGAATGTCGGCGGCGAGCGTTGCCCGATCGTCGATACATGGTGGCAGACGGAGACCGGCGGGCATGTGATCGCGCCGCTGCCGGGGGTCACGCCGCAGGTGCCGGGCTCGTGCACTTTACCGTTGCCCGGGGTGGCCGCGGCGATCGTCGACGAGACGGGGCAGGACGTACCGAACGGGCAGGGCGGCATGCTAGTGATCAAGCGGCCGTGGCCGGGGCTGTTGCGCACCATCTGGGGCGATCCGGAGCGCTTCAAGAACAGCTACTTCCCGGCGGAGCTGGGGGGCAAGATCTATCTGGCCGGCGATGGCGCGATTCGTGATCGCCAGACCGGCTACTTCACCATCATGGGCCGTATCGACGACGTGCTCAATGTCTCGGGGCACCGGCTGGGCACGATGGAGATCGAGTCGGCGCTGGTGGCCAATCCGCTGGTGGCCGAGGCGGCCGTGGTGGGGCGCCCGGACGACACGACGGGCGAGGCGGTGGTCGCGTTCGTGGTGCTCAAGCGCACGCGTCCGACCGGCGAGGAGGCCAGGCAGATCGCCACCGATCTGCGCAACTGGGTGGCCAAGGAGATCGGGCCGATCGCCAAGCCGCGCGACATCCGTTTTGGCGAGAACTTGCCGAAGACCCGCTCGGGCAAGATCATGCGGCGCCTGCTGCGCGTGATCGCCAAGGGCGAGGAGATCACCCAGGACACTTCCACCCTGGAAAATCCGGCCATCCTCGAGCAACTCAAGCAGTCGCAATGAGTTGGCGCGGCGTTTGAGCATTCTCACGTCACGGCCCCGCTTGCGGGGCCGATTTCCTTGTCTTGATGCATGAATCCGACCGCCATGCCCGCTGATCTGGCTGCTGTGGCCGAGCGCCGGGCACGGCTGGCGGCGGCCTATTGGCGGCGCAATCTCGCGCTGATCGCGGTGCTGATGCTGGTCGGATTCGCGGCGACCTTCGTGCCGGTGTACTGGGCGCCCGAATTGTCCAGCCTGCGTTGCTTCGGCTGGCCGCTACCGTTTTACATGGGTGCGCAGGGCGCGATGCTGGTCTATCTGCTGCTGATCGTCTGTTATGCGATTGGCCAGCGCCACAACGATGCGCACTTCAAGCGTGCCTTGGCTGCGCTGGAGGCGTGCGCGCGCAACGGCGCGGCAATCACCGACGGGCGTGAGGCGCGATGAGCCTGACGCGCCGCCTGACACGCTATTACCTCTATTACACGGCGGGCTTCGTTGCCTTTGTCGTCATGGTGGGGCTGCTCGAGCAGACCTACGGGGCGGGCGTGTGGGTCGGCTATGTGTTCCTGTTCGTCACCATCGCCATTTACGCGATCATCGGGCTGGTGGCCCGCACCTCCGATCCGGTCGAGTACTACGTCGCGGGCCGGCGCGTGCCACCGGTGTTCAACGGCATGGCGTGTGCCGCGGACTGGATGAGCGCGGCATCCTTCATGGGGCTGGCCGGCTCGCTCTATGTCTCGGGTTTCGATGGGCTGGCCTACGTGATGGGGTGGACCGGCGGCTACTGCCTGGTCGCGTTTCTGCTGGCGCCCTATCTGCGCAAGCTCGGCCGCTACACGCTGCCGGACTTTCTCGGCACGCGCTATGACAGCAACGTCGTGCGCGGCCTCGGCGTTTTCTCCACCATCCTGTGCTCGTTCGTCTACCTGGTGGCACAGATCCAGGGCGTCGGACTGATTGCCGCCCGCTTTATCGGCGTCGATTTCTCGATCGGCATCTTCTTCGGGCTGGCGGGCATCCTGGTGTGTTCCTTTCTCGGCGGCATGCGAGCGGTGACGTGGACGCAGGTGGCGCAATACATCATCATGATCGTTGCCTTTCTGGTGACCACCGCGCTGGTTGGCCACCAGACCGGCACCGGCTGGCTGCCGCAACTGAGCTACGGCAAAGTGCTCGCGCGCGTCGAGCAAATCGAGCACACGCTCGACGCGCAGGCGCCGGAGCAGGCCGTGCGCGATCACTACCGGCAATTGGCCATTCAAATGCAGCGGCAACTCGATGGCCTGCCGGACAGCTACACGCAAGGCAAGACCGCACTGCGCCAGCAGTTGCGCGCATTGCGGCAACGCAACGCCGCGCTGCGCGAGGTCAAGGCGGTCGAGGACAAGCTGCAGACCTATCCGCGCAACGTGCATGAGGCACGCGACCTGTGGACGGCCAGGCGCAACGACTATCAGGCCCGCTCCCAGGTGCCGCAATCGATGACCGTGCCATTCGCCGCGACGGAGGCGGCCGCGCGAGAGGCCAAGCGCTTGAACTTCCTGCTGTTGATGCTGTGCCTGATGGTCGGCACGGCCAGCCTGCCGCATATCCTCACGCGCTACAACACCACCACCGGCGTCGCGGCGGCACGCAGCTCGGTCGGCTGGACGCTGTTCTTCGTCGTCCTGCTCTATATCAGCGCTCCGGTCCTGGCCGTCCTGCTCAAGTACGACGTGCTCACGCACCTCGTCGGGCAGCGCTACGACAACCTCCCGGCATGGGTGTCGCAATGGCAAAAAGTCGTGCCGGCGCAACTCGAAATCAGCGATGTCTATCGCGACGGTGTAGTCCAATGGGGCGAGATCTGGATGCATCCCGACATGCTCGTGCTGGCCGCGCCCGAGATCGCCGGCTTGCCGTATGTGATCTCCGGCCTGATTGCCGCCGGCGCGCTGGCAGCCGTGCTCTCGACCGCCGATGGTCTGCTGCTGACCATCGCCAACGCGCTCTCGCACGACGTCTACTTCCATATGCTCGATCGTCATGCGAGCGCGCAAAAGCGCGTTACCGCCTCAAAGCTGCTCGTGCTGTGCGTGGCCCTGTTCGCCGCGTATGTGACTTCGCTCCAACTCGGCAATATCCTGTTTCTCGTCGGCGCAGCGTTCTCGCTGGCCGCCTCCAGCCTCTTTCCGGTGCTGGTGCTCGGTGTCTTCTGGCGCCGCGTCACGCGCGCCGGCGCCATCGCCGGCATGCTCGCCGGGCTCGGCGTTTGCGTGTATTACATCGTTGCCACCTATCCGTTCTTTACCCGCTTGACGGGGTTCACCGGCGCCCGCTGGTTCGGCGTCGACCCGATCAGCGCGGGCACCTTCGGCATACCGGCAGGCTTTGCCGCGGCGATTCTGGTGAGCCTGCTGAGCCCGCGTCCCGACCAACGCACCCGCCAACTCGTGAACTATTTGCGCGAGCCATGAATATGGCCGCATAAAATCCGCCGACGGCTAATGAGTTTGGTATAATGCGCTCCCTTCAGGAGAGATGGATGAGCGGTTTAAGTCGCACGCCTGGAAAGCGTGTATAGGTTAATAGCCTATCGGGGGTTCGAATCCCCCTCTCTCCGCCAAGTAAATTTCTCAAGCGTTCTCGCCGCTTTCCGTCCAGACTCGCCGGGTCGTGTTCGACGGACATCCTGCTGGTTTGACTTCTTGCTGCATCAAAGGGCCACGGCTTGGCGCTTCGGGCCCGCTTAGGCAGCGGGCCGGCGCGAGGATGAACACGTACCGGCGTCACCGGCCCCGTCTCAGCACGCCTTTTTCCGGCACTACCCACCAGGCACAACCTATTGCGGCTGCCCTCGCTCGCGCAACAGATCCGCCAGGCTTCGCTCGGCCGGCTTGAGCGGTGTGCGATTGGCGGTCCAACCCATTTGCCGGGCGGGTGTGAGCGCGCGCATGCGCGTGGCCAGCCAGCGGAATGCGCGGTAGGCGCGCGGATGCGCGAACGCGCCGCTCCAGAAGCGCCACACGAGATCTTCCGTGACCCGGTAATTCGCACCCTGGCCGCGCAGCGGGTGCGCGACGTGTTCGTCGGGGTTGCGGTTGGCTTCGGTGCGCAGTCGGATCAGCAATTGCGGTATTGGAATTCGCACCGGACAGACTTCGCCGCAGGCACCGCACAGCGTGGAGGCAGTTGGCAGGTCGGCGGTCGCTTCGAGTCCGAGCAGGTGCGGCGAGATGATCTTGCCGATCGGCCCCGGATAGGTCGTGCCATACGCGTGGCCGCCGATGCGCGTGTAGACCGGGCAGTGGTTCATGCACGCGCCGCAGCGAATGCACTGCAGGGTCGCGCGCAACTGTTCGTCGGCGTAGGCCTGCGTGCGGCCGTTATCGAGCAGCACGAGGTGCACGTTGCGTGGGCCATCGCGCTCCCCGGCGCGCCGCGGGCCGCTGATCAGGTTGAAGTAAGTGGTGATGGCCTGTCCGGTGGCCGAGCGCGTCAACAGGCTCGACAGCGGCACGATATGCTCGAGCTTCGCGACGACCTTCTCGATGCCCATGATGGCGATATGAGTGTCGGGCACCGTGGTCGAAAGGCGTCCGTTGCCTTCGTTCTCGACCAGCCACAGCGTGCCGGTATCGGCCGCCGCGAAGTTCACGCCCGATAGGCCGATATCGGCCTCGATAAACGCGTTGCGCAGCGCGCGCCGGCCGGTCTGGATCAGTTCATCGACGTCTTCCGTGTAGCGCGTCTCGGGAATGCGCTGCTCGAACAGCGCGGCGATGTCGCTGCGTGTCTTGTGGATCGCGGGCATCACGATATGCGAGGGCTTCTCGCCGGCCAACTGGACGATGTATTCGCCCATGTCGGACTCGACGCAATCGATGCCGCGTTCGGCGAGGTAATGATTGAGTTCGATTTCCTCGCTGGCCATCGACTTGCCTTTGATCACGCGCCGCGCG
Organism: Pandoraea sp.; assembly: GCF_004297875.1. Lineage (GTDB taxonomy): Bacteria > Pseudomonadota > Gammaproteobacteria > Burkholderiales > Burkholderiaceae > Pandoraea. The sequence goes on from NZ_SCSK01000013.1 coordinate 4,849, forward strand.
CCGGCCGCCTGCGCGATACCCAGCACGATCTCGTTGGCTTCGGCGGCCGTGGCGGCCCAGTGCACGTGCACGCCAGCGGCGCTGAGATTTGCCTCGAGCTGCTCGAGCAGCTCGGGCAGTCGCGCCAGCGCGTGCTGGCGAACCGCCTCGCCGAGATCGCGCAGTCGCTCCAGCTCTTCGCTGTCGGGAAATTGGCTGGCTCGCTTGCCTTGCAGGAAATCCATGGCGCCGCGAAAGCTCGCGCGCAGCTTCGGGTCATTGAGCGCGGCGCGCGCGCGTTGTTTGAAGTCGCCTGGCGCGACGAAATGCATCGGCTGTGCGCTCATGACGTCGTTCCTTGCGTGTCGGTGATGATGACGACCCACAGGCGGCGCGGTCCGTGCGCGCCATAGGCGGTCGTTTGCTGGATGTCGGATGTCTTCGAGGGGCCGGAGACCAGCGCGAGATTGCTCGGCATGCCGGTCTGCCATTGTTCGGCGCGCACAAGCTCGTGCAGGTCGGCGTGCAGCGTATGCGCATGCACGACGGCAACGTGCAGCGGCGGCACCAGCGATACGGTGCGCGGCGTGCCGCCGTCGGGCGCGATGACGAGCGTGCCGGTTGCCGCGATGCCGGCGCGGGCGACCGTGAACCCGGCGTCGAAAGTGTCGAATAGATCGCGCTTCCATGCTTCGATTGGCTGAGCGAAATCGACTGCCTCGATGGCAGGCGGCAGGGCGCCGATCAGCGCCGCTGCCTCCGGGCGGGCCGGGTCGAGCAGCAAACGGCGCACGCCGGCTGCGGCCAGGCGCTGCGCCAATTGCGCGGGCCATGTCGCGGCATCGGCGCACCATGCGTCGGCGTGCAATGCGGTCAGCGCGCCCAGCATGGTCTGTGCGGCGGTGAGCGAGTCGGCGGCCGGCGCCGCGCGTCGGGCGTCGTAATGCCGGTCGATCGCCTCGTCCAGCGCTCGGGCGTCGGTCGCAACAGCGCGCGGCGCAGCGGCGCGCAGCCGCGCCAGGATGGCGTCGCGCGCGCTCATTGCGGCGTCCCCAGCGGCGCGGTCGCATCAGCCGTGCGGCGCCAGAGGAATGTCGCGAGATGCTCGACGTGCAGCGGCGCGCCCTGTTTGGCCGCCGCATGCCCGATGTTCAGCAGGCAACCGCAATCGGCCGACACGAGCCGGTCGCAGCCCGTGGCGCAAGCCGACGCGACCTTGTCGCGCACCATCGCGCCCGAAATATCGGGATGCTTCAATGAGAACGTGCCGCCGAAACCGCAGCATTCCGATTCGCGCTCGTGTTCGATACGAGTCACGCCGGGCAGCGCATCGACCAGCGCCACGCCATGTCCGCGCGTGCCCATTTCGCGGCGCGCCGCGCACGAGGTGTGCAGCACCACGCGCTCGTCCGGCGAGGCGGCATCGTGCGGCAGGGTATCGAACCGAATGTGCAGGATGTTGACGAGAAACTCGGCGAGTTCATACACGCGTGATGCGATTTCGCGCGCCTTTGGACCATTGACTGGATCATCGGCGAACAAGGCCGGCCAGTGGTGGCGCATCATGCCGGCGCAGGAGCCCGACGGCACGATCACCGGCCAGGATTCGGCAAACAGGTCGAGCTGGGCGGCGGCCACGCGCCGCGCCTCGTCCGGATTGCCGCTGCTGTACGCGGGCTGCCCGCAGCAGCTTTGGCCGCGCGGGTAGTGCACCGTCAAATGCTCGCGCTCCAGCAACCGCACAGCGTCCATGCCTGCCGCGGGGACAAACAGGTCGACCAGGCAAGTCGCGAACAAGTAGACGTGTGATGGCGCGGCCTTCGGGTAGGTTCTTTCCGGCATGTCTGGCTCCTCCATGAACTGACGCACGCCTGGCGTGCGAGCCGGCATGTCGACCTATGATTGTCGCGTTGGTTAGCGATTTCAATTTGGTTGGACCAACGTCGAACGGACTTGTATTTCGCTCAGGCTGTCAATGCCGGCTACTGCGCGATACGCTGATTGCAATGGAAAATATGAGGCACACCCACGACTTGCGGTGAGCGATATACTGCGAAATATCACTGGGTAAGGGAAATTGGTTGGACCAATTGACTCAAGGTGCATTAGGGGAGGCAGTGGCGATGGCTATCACGAGACACGTCAACCGGACCGAGTCCGTGATGCGCCAGATCGAGACGGCGCTGCTCGACGGATCATGGCCGGCCGGCGCGCGCTTGCCGGCCGAGCGCGAACTGGCGCAGCAATACGGGGTCGCGCGCAACACGATTCGCGAGGCGATCCAGCGGCTCGCCGCCCGCGGCCTGCTGCACAGCCGGCGGGGCGCGGGGGTGTTCGTATCGGATCGCTTGCGCACCGGCATTGCGTCGCCGTGGGGGCAACTGGTCGCCGATCATCCCGTGCTATGCGGCGACATTCTCGAGTTCCGCCGCGTGCTCGAGGGGGCGACCGCTTATTTCGCGGCGTTGCGGGCCGATGCCGATGATCGCGAGCGAATTCTGAAGCAAATGCGCGTGCTCGAGTCGGCGCGCGCCTTGGGCGACATGACGGCGGAAGCGAAGGCGGACGCCAGATTTCACGACGCGATCGCGCTTGCGTCCCACAATGCGATGTTCCTGCATCTGCACACCAGCGTCATTGGCCTGTTGCGCGAGCACATCACGACCAACGGCATGGGCGTGCGAGAGGAAGACGTGGGCGCGTCGGATCTCCTGCTGCAACAGCATCGCACCATTTGCGAGGAGATCTGCGAGCGGCGTCCGGAAGAGGCCAGAACGGCGATGCAGGCGCATATCGACTTCGTGCGCGGGCATGTCCGGCAGCAGGGCGACGAGGACTGAACCGGGCCGCCTGGGGGGGGCAGCCTGGTTCCCAAGCCGACCTGCTCTTTCGGTGTGGCCAAGCCCGGCTCAAGACCCGCTTGCGGTCGCCGCATGATGTGTCGCGCGAGGCGACGCCGCGATGGCGCGGCCCAGCGCGCGGCCGCTTAGCCAGGCGCCTTCTACCTTGCCGCCGTGCAACCAGTCCCCGCACATGCCGAGACCCAGGTCGGCGTGCCACTGCATGCCCGGCGCGACGGCAGTTTCGGCGGTGGGCAGGTTGGCATAGCGCCAGCGGTGAATGCGCGCAACGATCGGCGGCGGTGCGCCCAGTTCGCTGAAGGCCTGCAGTAACGCGCGCAGTACAGTGTCTGGCGAGTCGTCCTCGTGCGCGGTGCTCCATTCGGCCGACGCATGCAAAACCCAGCAGTGATTGGCGTTGCGGCCCGGCTTGCTGGCATTGCGCGCCACCCAGCGCAGCGGGCCCTGATTGACGAAAGCCGCATCGAATGGCAAAGACAGCGCGTTTTCATACTGCAGCATGGCGGCCCAGCAGGGTGTCATGACGACGGCGCCGGCCTTTGCGGCAAGCTCGGGCGCCGCGGGTCGCAGCAGGTCGGCGGCTTGCGGCGCGGGCATGGCAAGTACCACGCCGGCGAATCCCTGCTCGTGCCAGCCCCGTTCCGCGCTGTGAATTTGCCACACTTGTGCATCGCGCCGTATCGCATCGACGGTGCGCAGGCACTCGATCGGCAACCGTGTCGCCAGGTGTCGCGCCGGCGCGTTCATGGCGGGTACGCCGACATAGCGCCGCGGGTGTGGCGACGATGCGTCGGTTCGCGCCGGGATGATCGCCAGTTGCGGTTGCCATTGCGCCAACACGCCAGCGGCAAGCCAGCGCTCGACCTGTTGCGTGAATTCGGGGGTGCTCGCCGTGAAATACTGGGCGCCATGATCCCACTGGCCGGTGCCCTCGCGCCGTGCGCTCATGCGCCCGCCCACGCCGCGGCTTTTGTCGAAAACACATACGCCAACGCCTGCCGCTTGCAGTTCAGTGGCGCAACTCATGCCGGCCATGCCGGCGCCGATCACGGCAAAAACGGGTGTCGAAGGCATAAAACGAGGTGGACTGGGTCAATGAGGGACGCGAGCCGGATGGCCGCGGGTAATGCGATGCAAGTGTATCGCAAATTGATGAAATTGAATTCATGACTCCATAAAATATGAGTCAACACATAAGATTGGTGAGAGTCAGATAACGTAAGTTATTTGCGAATTTGAAATTGATTATATTTATCTTGAAGATAGCCTGTTTTAATCGCTCGGAGACGGGAGGCGAACAATTCATATGTCCACATTTTGTATCGAATTATCGTTGACACGATGAAACGAAATTGATAGTCTGCGGGCACTAGAGGGCTCACAAAGTTAGCAATCGCGATGGAACGAACCAAAACGGCGGTCACTGAAAGGACGCGCGGTTATCGAAGTGGCAAGGCTGCGCGCCTGGCCGGCATGCCGGTGACGACCCTGCGCATCTGGGAGCGCCGGTACGGTATCGTTGCGCCACCGACCACGGCGTCCGGCCAGCGCCTCTATTCGGAAGACGATGTTCGGCGCCTGGTGCGAATCAAGGCGCTGGTCGATCGCGGTTACGCGATCGGGTCGATAGCCAAGCTCGACGAGCAACAGCTCGCGGAGCTCGAGGCATCCAACAGCCAGCGCGCCATTCGCGCCCGCGCGGACGATGAGTCGGTGGTACTTGGTCTCGCGGTGATCGGTGACGTACTGCCCGAAAGGCTGGAAGAGTATGCCGGCGAACTTGGCCTGCATGGGTTGCAGGTGCGAGCCACCTACCCGTCCATCGGGGACTTCGAGGCGGCGCGCGCCCGAGGCGCGAGCGTCAATGCCCAGGTTTTGCTGGTCGAAGTGCCGGGGCTGTGGGACGAGACGGCCGAGCAGGTCCTGCGGATGACGCACGGCGGCGGATTTCGCGCTGCAGCGGTGATTTACCCATTTGGCTCGAACGGCGCGGCCGCTTCGCTGCAGCTTGCCGGCGTGCGCGTCTACCGTCGCCCCGGTAATCGGACCGAATTGCGGCAGTTGTTGAGCGATATGCGTCGCGAGTGCGAGCGCGATCGGGCCGTGTCGCTGGGCAGCGAGCGCTTGCGTCGCCGTTTTGACGATCGCCACCTTGCGATGCTGTCCGGTGGCGCCGCGTCGATCGCGTGCGAGTGCCCGCGCCATATCGTCGATCTGATCATGCAGCTCGATGCGTTCGAGACATACAGCGATAATTGTGCAAACGACTCCCCTGTCGATCGGGTTTTGCATCGACTGCTGGGCGATATAGCGAATCACGCGCGGCACGCGTTTGAGAGTGCCTTGGAACAAATCGCCGCCGGACATGGCAATCCCGCGCCTGGCGGCGCATGAATCAGCGCGACGCGCGGTTTGCGCGCCGTGCTCAACTCACCCAGGAGCCTGGTTATGGATCTCATGGTGCAACCTCCCTCCGTCGCCGGCGAAGTCTGCGACGGCATCCCCCTGTCGCAGCGCATACGTCAACGGCTGATGAGCGCGGGAACGCGCTTTCACGCCAACGACAATATCTCGGCCTATCTTCGCGAAGGTGAACTCGACGCGTTGCAACAGGAGGTTGCGGACAAGCTGCAAGGCGTGCTGCGCTCACTGGTCATCGATGTCGAGAACGACCATAACTCGCGTGATACCGCGCGCCGGGTAGCCAAGATGTTCGTGCGGGAGGTGTTTGCCGGCCGCTATGAAACGGCGCCCGCCGTGACTGAGTTTCCCAATGTCGAGCGTTTGAGCGAGCTGATGATCATCGGCCCGATCAGTGTGCGCAGCGCCTGTTCGCATCACCTGTGCCCGATCATGGGGCGTGTGTGGGTCGGCGTGATGCCGGACGAAAACTCGAATCTGATCGGTCTGTCGAAATACGCGCGGCTGGTCAATTGGGTCATGGCGCGTCCGCAGATTCAGGAAGAGGCGATTACGCAATTGGCCGACTTGCTCGAGGCGCGCCTGGCACCCGACGGACTGGCAATAGTGCTCGAGGCAGACCATTTCTGCATGCACTGGCGCGGCGTCAAGGACGACAATGCCAAGATGGTCAATAGTGTGATGCGCGGCGCGTTCCAGCGCGATCAGGCGCTGCGCCGGGAGTTTCTCTCCTTGCTCCCGGGGCGCGACTGAGACCGGCGAGCGGCCACGCGATGGCGCGTGGCCTGCCTGTTGGCACCTGTCATCAATGGTGCCAATCGCCCCGATGGTGCCAACCGCCACCGAAACCGACGCCGAAGGTCACGGTCGGCGGACCGTAATAGTAATTATCGTAATAATTATAGCCATACCCGTAGGCGGGGGCCGGGGCATAGTATCCGTAAGGCGGTGCGACCACGCAACCGGCCAGTAAAGCCGTCAACGTCATAGCCGTCAGCAGTTTGATCATGATTGCTCTCCAGTTCGACGGTTGGACTCGCCAGGCGGGCCTTGGTTGCGGGCACTGTGTCGAACCGGCGCCGGCGCATCAGGCGCCGAGTGTCGGGGCGACCTGTTCGATGGCTTCGGCAAGCGCATCGGCATGCCGCGCTCCGCCGGCAAAACGGTGGCGGGTTCGTTGTCCCTGAATGATCAGGTCAATGCCGTAGCAGTCGATGCCAAGCAACCGCACGTCGGGCGGCATGTGTGGCTTCGCGAGATTCACCAGTGCCGCTTCTTCGCTGTGAGTCACTACCGGCAATGCGGCCCAGTCGTCGCGTGATAGCCAGCCCATGCGGCCGACGCCTTCGATGACTCTCGTCTGGAGTGGATTGAGCCGCACGAAAATGAAATCCAGCGCGAGCAGTTCTCGCGCACCCGGCTGATAGCGCAGATAGCGTTCCAGAAAATCGAGCGGCGGTTCGAAGGGTTCCACTTCACCCGTGAGCGTCAGTCGCGGGGCCGCTTGCACGTCGGCTGCGCCGGGGTGCGCGACGAATAGACTGGCGCGCGGATCGGCCAGCAAGTTCTTGGTATGTTCGGCCAGTCTGCTGATGCACAGCACCGGGCGATGGTGCGCATCGGTGACATACGGTACGCCGGTGGCATACGGATAGCCAGGTAACGTGGCTGAGTGGGTGGCCAGGGTACCGTCGGGAGTTTCATGCAGCAAGGCAACGGCGTCTTCGATTGCGATATTCACGGGGGTAGGGGCCGCATGCCGCGGCAATTCTGCCGGAAGTGATATATCACCACGGAATACCTCACTGCGCAATCAGGCTTTACCGGTGATGCGTATTGGATCGACGGAATGCCTAACAAAAACCCCCACCGCTGGCGGGTGGGGGTGGTCTCATGCGGGGGGAGACCCCGCGTGAGCACAGGCGCTGGCCTGTCGGGGTGTCGCGAAAGCCGCGACGGCGCTGCATCAGGGTTGCGGCGAGATGCTGCCGTGATCGATGCTGGCGACCGTCAGCGCGCCGTTCTGTGCAAGCGCAGCGGGTTGCGCTACCGCCATGGCGCGTGGATACACGACGTCGTTTTGTTCCAGCACGCCGGCCGCGCGCGCCTGAGCGAGTTCGACCTTGACGGCTGCACGGGGTTTGCCAGGGCCTTGGTCGGTCGAGTGCGGGTAGACGGCGTCGCTCGATACCAGCAGACCTTGGGCCTGTGCCTGCGTCAGTTCAGCCTTGACCTGCGCGCGGCTGAGTACCGAGGCCGCGGGGATGCCGGCCAGTTGCGAACCATCGGGGTAAGCATCGCTGGCCATTGCGGAGCCGGCGGCACCGGCGAGCAAAGCGGACAGCAAGGCGGCGGCCAAAAGATTGCGTTTCATGATCATTCTCCTGTCTATTCAAAAGGGGGCGATGTGTTTTCATCGTCGACAGGATCAGTCTATTGCGCCGCTGGTTGAAGAAAAACGGCCGCCAGCTCAATGGGTCATTTCATTTTTGGCAATAATGACGCGAGAAAAGAGTCAGGCGCTGGTGGTTTCACCGTCCTTGCGGGGTGGCGAAACCGAGTAGTTGTACCAGGCCCCGGCCGCCAGGCCGATCGCGGCGAGGTCGTCGGCCTTGAGCGCGGGCAGCGGCTCGCAAGCGGCGGACATGGCGTCGTAATCGCCGGATTCGGTCGCCTCGGCAGCGTTGAGCAATAGGCCGAGTTCCCCCTCGCGGTTGAGCACGGCGCGCCGGATGTTGGCGTCGATCGGCAGACGCTGCACGACATCGCTGGTTGCCTCACCATAGAGGACGTAGATCAGCGAGAGCACGCCGGTGATGAAGGCGGTGTCACTAAAGCGTCCGTCGTTCGGTCGAATGCGGTTGGCGGTCAGTTCCATGAACCGCGCCCGTGTGCCGCACAGCTCGGCCAACGGATCGGCGCGCAGATTGAGTTGGTTGCCGTCGACGAACAGCAGCATTTGCGCCCAGCGCGCGACCTGGCGCGTGCCAATGACGAGAATCGCGGTATGCAGGGATGAAATCGTTCGCGTCAGGCCGACGGCGCTGGAGTTGAGCAGGCGCAGCAGCTTGACGACCAGATCCGGATGCGCCTTGAGCTCGGCTTCGATTTCGGCGATGCTCGGCTCGCCGCTGAGCAGCACCAGCAGTCGCAACAGGGCGGTGCGCGAGGCGTTGGTTTTGCGCGAGGAGAGTACTTGAGGCTTGGCGAAGTAATAGCCCTGGAACATCTCGAAACCCATGCGCATCGCAATTTCATGGTCTTCCAGGGTTTCGATTTTTTCCGCCAGCAGGGCTTTGCCGTGCTGCTTGACCACCTTGACGAGCGCCTCGATCTCGTCGCGGGGGCACTGCAGGAAGTCGATTTTGACGATGTCGATATACGGGAGAATTTCCTCGAAGCGGGGCGACAGGCGCGAGACGTCGTCCAGAGCGCAACGAAAACCCAGGCTGCGCAACGCCTGGCAACGATCGAGCAGCGCCTGATCGAATTCCACCGTTTCGAGAATTTCCAGCACGAAGCGCTCGGGCGGCAGCAGTTCGATAATGTCGGACATCAGCATCGTCCGGTCGACATTCACGTAGCCGGTGTGTCCGCCTAGCGCCGCGTGGATGCCGACGTCGCCGAAGATGCGTGAAATCACGTGCGCCGTGGCCTCGGCGTCGTTCGTGACGACGGCGAAGTTGGCCAGGCTGGAACGAAACAGCAGCTCGAACGCGATCAGCGCGCCGCGGCCGTCCAGGATGGGCTGGCGCCCGAGGTAGACCTGTTCTTCGGCGGCGCCGGCGTCGTCGTCGGGTGTGGTCGCGGCGTTGGCGGCAGTCGCCTTGGGGCGTCCCGAAGAGCTAAAACGTTGCATCTGTCTATTAGGAAAAACCTTGCTATTGATAACTATTGCGTACCTGCAACGGCGGCAATGCTTCCGTGCGCCGATCAAGCGCCAAGCCTTGCATCATAAGCCTATCGATCGCGTGAGCATAATGCATTTTCAAGGCAACATCGCGAAGAGCCGCACATGACAAGCCTTTGAGGCGGATTTGCCGCGGCCAATCCGCCCGCTGCGGGTTCCGCCGGCTTCGCCTTCAGGCCGGCCAATCCGCGGCTTGACGTCCCGTAATCCGAACATAACAGCGATATTCCGGCCGCGCAAATTTGCTAACATCAGCGGCAAAAAGCGAGGTTGTCACCGATTTTTACAATTCCCTGCTAAGCTTAGGAATTATTGGCATTTTCCTTGACAGCAGGACATGAACGGCGAGTCTTCGACCGTCGTTGAAAAGGGTGCGCCGCCACGGATTGCATCGCTGTCTTTCGGTCATTATTTGAATTGCTGCGCTTAACGAGAATAGTAGTTGTCCACGAACTTACAAACCAGCGTAACCGGCGAGGCAGGAAATCCTGCGCGGGGCTCATCCATGGATAACGATCTAGATTACTCAATACTGTACGAATATTTCGGCACCAGCAGCCCCTATTGGCGCCTTGCGAGCGATAGCAACGCGCTGTCGCTCGAAGCGCAGCGGGGCTCGACCAATCTGGGCATCGCGCTGAGCGCGGAGCAAGCGGCAGAGGTTCGGGGCATGACCGGCGTGACATCTCATCGAGTGCTGGATGTAGTCATCGTCGGCGAACCGCTACGGCTTCACCTGGTCGGCAGGAAGGTCAATCCCACCCAATGGGCGGGCACCGCGTCGGCTTATGCCGACACCGTCTCGGTGGCGCGCGATCTGGTCCATGGGCTCTCGTTTGCCGAGCAGGTTGTCTCGGAAGTCAACTCCCTGGTGGTGATTCTCGATCGGCATGGCCGAGTGCAGCGCTTTAACCGCTTGTGCGAGGAAGTCACAGGCATGCGCGAGGAAGACGTGATCGGCAAGAGCGCCTTCGAGCTGTTCATGTCGGCCGAACAGGGTCAGGCGTCGAGTCGCAATATCTCCACTTTTTACAACTCCGGCGAGCCATACGAAGTCGAGCGGTACATCAACACCGTCAATGGCCCAAGGCTCTTTTTGTTCCGCAACAAGTTCGTCCAGAGCGGCAGCGGCGCCGACGAACAGTTCCTGATTTGCTCGGGTACCGATATCACCGAGGAGCGCAACGCACAGAAGCGCTTGTCGGAACTGGCCAACACCGATGGCTTGACGGGTTTGCCGAACCGCAACGCCATCCACGAAAAAATCAAGACCGCGATCGCGGCCAAGGCGGGCGGGAGCAATCGTGTCGGCATTCTGTTCCTCGATCTGGACAACTTCAAGAAGGTCAACGATCACTATGGTCACGTCGTCGGCGATCGTTTGATCCGCGATGTGGCCAGCCTGATCCAGAGTTGCCTCGGCGAGGGCGATACGCTTGCGCGCCTGGGCGGTGACGAATTTGTGGTGGTGATCGAAAAATCGACCATCGAACTGCTCGAGGCGACGGCTCAACGCATTCTGGAACGCCTGCGCACGCCATTCCACCTCGGATTGATGGAAATCTACACCGGCTGTTCGATTGGCATCGCGCTGTACCCGGACCATGGCGATGGCCTGGAAAGCCTGATCCGCAGCGCCGATACAGCGATGTATGTTGCCAAGGACGCCGGCAAGCGTACCTATCGGGTGTTCTCGCCCGATATGAACAAAAAGGTGGCCGAGTACATGTGGCTCGACACCAACCTGCGCAAGGCGCTCGACGAGCAGCAACTGGTGCTGTATTACCAGCCCGCGGTATCGCTGGCCACCGGCATCGTGCATGGCGTCGAGGCCCTGATCCGCTGGAAATCGCCCGAGCGCGGTCTGATTCCGCCGACCGAATTCATCCGCTACGCGGAGGAATCCGGCCTGATCGGACCGCTTGGCCGCTGGGTGATGCAAGCGGCCGCGAACCAGGCCGCGCGCTGGAAGGCCAAGGGGCTCAATATCCGGATTTCGATCAACGTGTCCGCACGCCAGCTATGCGATACCGATATCGTGAATCACTTCAGTCACGCACTCGATGTCGCCGGCTTGCAGCCCTGTCTGCTCGATCTCGAATTGACCGAGAGCTGCTTCATCGAAGACGAAGCCACCGCGATCGGACTGATCAAGCGATTCCGCCAACTCGGCGCCAAAGTGCATCTGGACGACTTCGGCACCGGCTACTCGTCGCTCTCGCAACTGGCGCGCATCCCGCTGGACGTTATCAAGCTCGATCGCAGTTTCGTTGCCGGGATCGACACCAATACCAAGTCCCAGGCGCTGGTGCGCTCGATGGCGGCAATTGCCCAGGAGTTGCGTTTCGCCGTGATTGCAGAGGGGGTCGAGACTCGCGCCGAAGCCGATTTTCTCAAGCAGGTCGGGGTCGATTATGCGCAGGGTTTCCTATACGGAAAACCGATGACGGCCGAGGAGTTCGAAGTATGGCTGTCGGAGCAACGACGGCTCCGGTTGATCGCCTGAACGCAGACGCATTGCTGCGCGGGTTTGCGGCGCCTACCGGCGCTGCTGGCTGAGCTTGGACACGCGCCGGTTCTGCAGCATCACCAGCCGTTCCATGAAGGCCAGATCCTTCTCCTCGATCGTGAAGGCGGCCCTGACCCAGTCCTCGGTAATATCCATCAATTCGGCGCGCGAGAGCGGCAGCACGCGCTGCCGCGCGCGGATCATCGCGCGAATGCCATTGAGCTTGGGGCGCATCACATCGATGAACGTGCGGGTCGCCAGGAAGGCTTCGCCGGGCTCGAAAGTCTGATCGACCAGTCCCTTCTCGGCGTACCACTCCGCGGTATGGGATTCACCGGAGCTGATCAACTCCTCCGCCAGCCGCATGTGCGCCTTGCGTGCCACCAGCGAATACCCGCCCATGCCCGGAAAAAGGTTGAATGCGATCTCCGGAAAACCCAGCTTCACATCTTTTTGTGCCAGCACATAATGATGCGCAAGCGCGGCCTCGAAGCCCCCGCCCAGCGCGCTGCCCTCGATCATCGCGATCGAAACGGCCCCCGTCCCGAAGCCGGTGAAGATTTCGTACACGCCGTCGATGCACGAGCGGGCGTAAGCCATTAACGGATCGCGCTGCCCGGCGCGAATGGTTTCGACGAAAAAATCGAGATCACCCCCGACATTGAAAATTTCCGGCACCAGCGAGCCCGTGACCCAAAAATCGAACGGCAATCCCGATTCGCGTGCAACCCGCGCCAAATGAATGATGTCGCTGACCAGCGCCTGATTGAAGCACGGGCGCGGTTGGGAGCGCAGCATCATCCACATGATGTTGCGCCCTTCCTCGTAATACGCCGATAGTTGGGAAAGTTCGCCCGCCTCGACAAACGGACGACACGCGGGATGATTGATGAGGTTCATTGACCTTTCCAGTGCTCGATTGTGGATTGGATTGGGTAGAGCCTAACAGGCTGAAGCAGGAAATAGTGCGATGACCCCTCGGGCCGAGCCTTCCGGGCGGGACTCGACGCATGCGTCGATAGCGCCCGCCCGGGCGGCATGGCCGCGGCCGGGCGGCGCTCATTATGCCGCGTTTATGGCGCATCGGAGATCGCATGGAGGACGACGCAAATGGCTTTGCGGGAAACCCAGCGCGATTCGCCACGACGGTGGGGGCGTTTGAGAGGGTCAATGTCAAGCCGCTCAGGGTCGACCGGCCGGTTCAGACGGAATCGGGACGCGGGCGCCGATCGGCTTCCGGCGAAGCATAGTACGCGCGCTTTTCCTCGTACATCGCCTGATCCGCCCTTTGCACGGCAGCTTCAAGCCGCTCGCCGGCCCGGCATGTGGCCGCGCCCACCGACAGGCTTAGCGGAGCACCCGGGTAGAACTGGTTATTGATGTCGATCAGCTGGCGTATGCTCTCGATGACGGCGACACCCCCGCGCTCGTCTGTCGAGGGCAGCAACAGCGCGAATTCATCGCCGCCGATGCGCGCCGCGTGAAACGACGCATCGGCCGCCTTGGCCAGGACCTCGCCGGCGCGCCGCAGCAGCGCGTCGCCCGCCGCATGGCCCAGTTGATCGTTGGTGCTCTTGAGTCCGTTCAGGTCGGCCATGATGACGGTGACCGGAAACGGTCCCTTGCGTTCGAGCCGGTTGAGTTCGTCGACGTAGAACGAACGGTTGTGCAGCTTGGTCAGTTCGTCATGCTTGCCCAGGAATTCCAGATAGGCTTCCGCTTTTTTTCGGGCGGTAATATCGGTCAGGGCAACCAGCACCAAGTCCCAATTTTTTTCGTGACCGGGAAATATCGAGAACTGGAGGTGAATATTGATTTCCTGCTCTTCGAGCGAGTAATTCAGTACCTCGCGCTGTTGGTAAAACTTGTTGTCCCACAGATCGATCAGCTGTTCGCGAAAATGGGCGCGCATATCGTCGCGAAACACTTCCGGCAGACGGCTCAAGAGTGTTCTTTTGTCGGGTGCGCCGAACATTTCCAGGGTTTTCTGGTTCACGTCGAGCACATGGATTTCGCGCATGCAACGCTCGACGAATTCGGGATGGACGTCGGTGAATACGCGAAAATCGACAATACCGCGGGCACGCAGATCGTCGAGCAGCCGCTTGATGGCGCTGAAGTCCTCGACCCATAGCGAAACCGGTGAGTGCTCGAAAATGCCGCGCGCATAGGCTTCGCTCAGCGCCAGGCGCCGCCGCGCGCCCTCCAGTTCGGTGATGTCCTCGACCGACACCAGTACGCGATCCCAGATTTGCTCGTGACCCGGCAGCACGGTGCCCTTGAGCAGCACATCGAGGCGGCGTCCGCCCAGCGTGTAATTGACCGTTCGGCTAAGAAACTCCGTCTGGCCAGCCCAGAGCTGCGACAGTTCTTCGATATGGGTGGCGAGCATGTCGTCGCGAAAGACACTGTCCAGATTGGACGTCAGTTCTTCCAGCGTTGCCGCCTCGAACATCGTCAGGGTCTTGCGATTGACCGCCAGCACGCGAATGCGCGACGAGCACGCCGCGACGCGCGTCGGGTCCTCCTTGAAGTGCGCGCGCACATCGGTGACTCCATCCGCCCGCCATTGCTCGAAGAGTGCGCGGACCTCGCTGAAATCCTCCAGCCACAGCGAAACCGGCGCCAGCGCAAACATCTCCGCTTCGTCGCTCATCACCGCTGCTTCCTCTTGCCGCATACGCCCCGTGTAGACGCTTTTCTGCATGACGCACCCAAATTTCACTGGTTATTTTTTGCCTGCGGCGGCATGTGTCGGCCCCCGGAAACTTCTTATCCGAGCATCATATAGCAGAAGCGGTACCGGCCAATAGCGCCTTGGCATCGGCAGGGCGATTGAACCCCGTGCGCCAGGGCGCGCGGGTTGCGCCGAAGACGGCTCAAGCCGGGTTCAGTTTTCTCAGGATCGCCTCGCCTTGCGCGGTCAAACGCGGCAAAAGCACGTCGGGCGCGTCGGGTGCAACCGATGTGATTTCCACCAGGCTGTCTTGCTGCAGCGCGTTGAGGTCAGGGTCTGTGAGCGAAATTTGCGTGGGCGCCAACAAGACCAGAAGCAAGGTGGCTAATTCATGATGGGTCAAAAATTTCTTCATCTTGAATCTCGCTTTAACCAGTTGCAGTCGTTGATGGGCAGGTGCCGGGGCGTTTGGCTTATCGGCTGGGCTGCCGTGGGGCAGTCGGGGAAAATGAGTTGAAAGTGAGCACTCGCATCATATTTCCATCAGGAGACGCAAACTGCCTGGCAGCTTAAGGCGCCAAGCTTAACGGCGCCTTAAGCGGAGCGGGGCGATGCCGCTACGGCGCCGGCGGGGAGCAACCCGCGTCGATATTGAGCAGGCCAAGGTGGGGTGAGGCCTGCAACAACTACGAAAATCCGTCATCCGGAAGAGTGGGAGTGTGGCAAGCGTCTGTATGAATGGCCTGTTACGCCGCACTGCGACACAAAAGTGTGCGGCCAATTGTCGCACCCATGACGATGCGGTCATGTGTTTAAAACGCAGGTATTGTGCGTTAATTTTCAATATATTCAGATAAATCCGCTTTGCCCTGCGGTTCTCTCTGGTTGCGCGCTACCTGAATGGGTCTCCTGCTGGCCACTCTTACATAAGAGTTTTCGGCATAATTGCGCAGTGAATCAATTTTCCGATACGGGATAGTCCGGAAAATGAGGCTCGAATAGGTGCTAAGTCGTAGTGTTGCCAGATATCGGTCTGGCGCGGCCTGATCTCGAACGTGCAAACAACCAAGGACGGTTTTCTCCACGGTCCCACGTCGCAGGCGCCGGCGGCTCGGCGTGTCGTGACAAATTGGTGCTACCGGCTCAATCCGACACCGGCTGGTTCGTGACACCCGACGGGTTGCACCCTGAAAGTGCGGCCTCCGGGAGACCGCTCGCGCCTCGTCGAGCCCGGTTGGATCGCACCCGAAAGGGCGATCGCGATGCGGCAATGTTGCACTTGGCCAATCAGCGTTTTGCCCTTTTGCAGAAGTTGTTCAGGCGGGTCTACCCGGGCGGGTTGATTGCGGTTGCCCGGAGTTCTGTACGGATTTTGCAATTGCCCACACTTTAGAAGTCGTGAGATGAAAAACGATATAACCAGGAAGTTTTTGACGGCACTGTCCGCATGCGCCGCGTTGTTGCTCGGCGGGTGCGACAACTTGACCCTGCTCAACCCGAAAGGACAGATCGGCGCTGATGAGAAGTCGATCATCATCACCGCCACTGTGCTGATGCTGCTCGTGGTGGTGCCGGTGATCATCATGACGTTTGCATTTGCATGGAAATATCGTGCCTCGAACAAACAGGCCAAATTCGATCCCAAATGGTCGCATTCGACCAAGATCGAAATGGTCGTGTGGCTAGTGCCGTGCGCGATCATTGCCGTCCTGGCCGTCATCACCTGGAACACGTCTCACACGCTGGATCCGTATCGCCCGCTGGATTCCGACGTCAAGCCGGTACGCATCGAGGCCGTCGCGATGGACTGGAAATGGCTGTTCATCTATCCGGATCTGCACATTGCCACCGTCAATCAGATCGCGGTTCCGGTCAACACGCCGATCAACTTTCAGATCACCTCGGATTCGGTGATGAATTCGTTCTTCATTCCGCAACTCGGCAGCCAGGTCTATGCGATGGCCGGGATGGAAACCAAGCTGCACTTGATTGCGAATCACGTCGGCACCTATGACGGGATCTCCGCGAACTTCAGCGGAGACGGTTTCTCCGACATGAAGTTCACCACCCTGGCGAAGTCCGACAGCGATTTCGAAGCCTGGGTCAAGCAGGTCAAGGCATCGCCCACGCAGCTCGACACCAACGCCTACAAAGCGTTGGCCAAGCCCAGCCAGAATAACCCGGTGACCTTCTACTCGTCGGTCAATCCGCAGCTCTATCACGACATCCTCGCGCAATACCGAGATGGCGGCGCGGACGCCGGCAAGGCGATGACGATGACGGCCCCGGACACAGAAAAGCAAGCGCAGTCGGGTGCGCACATGGACATGAACATGAACATGAACGTGGCCATGCATTCCAGTACCAAGGAGTAAACCATGTTAGGTAAATTGAGTCTTGCGGCTATCCCGTACAATGTGCCGATCGTCATGGGGGCGGTGGGCTTCATGGTATTGGCCGGCCTGACGTTGCTCGGCACCGTCACCTATTTCGGCAAATGGAAGATGTTGTGGACCGAGTGGCTGACCACTGTCGACCACAAAAGAATCGGCGTCATGTACATCCTCGTGGCGCTGGTCATGTTGCTGCGCGGCTTCTCCGATGCGATTCTGATGCGTACCCAGCTGGCCGTGGCCACGGGCGGATCGCTCGGCTACCTGCCGCCTGAGCATTACGACCAAATCTTCACCGCGCACGGCGTCATCATGATTTTCTTCATGGCCATGCCGTTCATGGTGGGTTTGATGAACGTGGTCGTGCCGCTGCAGATCGGCGCACGCGACGTGGCATTCCCGTTCCTGAATTCGCTGAGCTTCTGGCTGTTCGTGGCCGGCGCGGTGCTGGTCAATCTGTCGCTGGCCGTGGGTAATTTCGCGCGCACTGGCTGGCTGGCTTATCCGCCGCTGTCGGAGCTCCATTACAGTCCGGGGGTCGGCGTCGATTACTACATTTGGGCGCTGCAGATATCGGGGCTGGGGACATTGCTCTCCGGGGTCAATTTCGTGGCCACGATCCTGAAGATGCGCGCTCCGGGCATGAAGCTCATGCGCATGCCGGTGTTTACCTGGACCGCGCTGTGCGCCAATATCCTGATCGTCGCCGCGTTCCCGGTGCTGACCGTCTCGTTGGCCCTGTTGTCGCTCGACCGCTACCTCGGGATGCATTTCTTCACCAATTCGTTTGGTGGCAACCCGATGATGTACATCAACCTGATCTGGACCTGGGGTCACCCCGAGGTGTACATCCTGATTCTTCCGGCGTTCGGGATTTTCTCCGAAGTCATCTCGACTTTCTCGAAGAAGCCGCTGTTCGGCTACACCTCGATGGTGTACGCGACCTGCTGCATTACCATCCTGTCGTTCATTGTGTGGCTGCACCACTTCTTCACGATGGGTTCGGGCGCCGACGTCAATGCCTTCTTCGGCATCGCCACCATGATTATCTCGATCCCGACCGGGGTGAAGATTTTCAACTGGCTGTTCACGATGTATCGCGGTCGCGTGGAAATGACCACGCCGGTGATGTGGACGCTCGGCTTCATGGTGACGTTCGTGATCGGCGGCATGACCGGCGTGCTGATGGCGGTGCCGGCGGCCGACTTCGTGCTGCATAACAGCCTGTTCCTGATTGCCCACTTCCACAACGTCATCATCGGCGGCGTGTTGTTCGGATACCTGGCGGGCATGACCTACTGGTTCCCGAAAGCGTTCGGCTTCAAGCTCAACGAAAAACTGGGCAAGCGCGCCTTCTGGTGCTGGATCATCGGTTTCTATCTGGCCTTCATGCCGCTGTACGTGCTGGGTCTGATGGGCATGACGCGCCGGCTGAACCATACCGACAACCCGCTGTGGACGCCGTACCTGCACGTCGCCGTGGTCGGCGCCGGGGTCATCATGCTGGGCATCTTCTTCCAGCTCGCGCAGTTGTATGTCAGCTTCCGCGATCGCAAGCAGAACGTCGATGTGACCGGCGATCCGTGGGGTGGCCGCACGCTGGAATGGACCACCGCTTCGCCGCCGCCGTTCTACAACTTCGCTCACACGCCGGTGATCCACGCCCGCGACGAGCTGGCCTATCGCAAGGAGCACGGCTTGCCCGTGCGCGACGAAGCGCCCGGCGGCTACCAGCAGATTCACATGCCCAGGAACACTTCGGCCGGCGTCATCATCGGCGGCCTGAGCGTGGCGTTCGGCTTCGCGTTGATCTGGCACATCTGGTGGCTGGCGATCGTCGGATTCGTCGGCATGATCGCGGCGGTCATTTTCCGCAGCAATGACGACGAGATCGATTACTACGTACCGGCCAAGCAAGTCGAACAGACCGAAGCTCAATCTTTTCAACGCATAGCGCCGCAGGCTTAACACCATGTCGACCAATGTTCTAGAGCAATACCCCGTTCATGCGCATGCCGACGCGCATGCGCATGAACACGCGCACCACGATACCGCCGACAAGACCGTCTTCGGTTTCTGGGTTTACCTGATGAGCGACTGCATTCTGTTCGCGTGCATTTTTGCGACCTATGCGGTGCTGAGCAACGCCACGGCGGGCGGCCCCACCGGCAAGGAACTGTTCGACCTGCACTATGTGCTGATCGAAACCTTTTGCCTGCTGATCAGCAGCTTGACCTACGGCATGGCCATGCTGGCGCTCAATCGCGCCGACAAGGCTCAGGTGCAACTGTGGCTGGGCATCACCTTCCTGCTCGGCCTGACTTTCGTCGGCATGGAAATGCATGAATTCCGGCACATGATTCTCGAAGGCGCCGGCCCGGGGCGCAGCGCGTTCCTGTCGTCGTTCTTTACGCTGGTCGGCACCCACGGCCTGCACGTGAGCAGCGGCCTGCTGTGGATGGTGGTGCTGATGCTGCAGATCGGCAAGAAGGGCTTGACGGCAACCAACAGCCGGCGCCTGATGTGCCTGAGCCTTTTCTGGCACTTCCTGGATATCGTCTGGATCGGCGTGTTCACCGTCGTCTATCTGATGGGAGTCATGTAAATGGAAAACGTCAATACGAGTCGTGGCCACGGGCATCTCGACGACACCGCGGCGGGTCACGCCGGGGCGAGCCACGGCAGCGTCAAATCGTACCTGATCGGCTTCGTGCTGGCCGTCGTGCTGACGGTCGTCCCGTTCGTCATGGTGATGAATGGCTCCGCCGCGGCGCCCACGCTGCTGGCGACGATCCTCGGCTGCGCGGTGGTGCAGATCGTCGTGCACCTGGTGTACTTCCTCCACCTCGACGGCTCCTCCGCACAGCGCTGGAACCTGATGGCGTTCCTCTTTACCCTGGTGATCCTGTTCATCGTGGTGGGCGGATCGCTCTGGATCATGTACTACCTGAACCACAACATGATGGTGATGTAGACGCCGGCGCCGTCGGCGACGCACCCATGGCCCGCCCGCGGGCCGGACGCTGGTTGAGTGAACCCGCGCTCCGGTCTCCGGGCGGGTTTTCTTTTGCCCGTGAGCCTCACGTCTCCCGCAGTGTTTCGATGATCTGCTCGCGCAGCCAGCGATTGCCTTCGTCGTTGTCGAAGCTCTCGTGCCAATGCACGGTGACTTCGACCTCGGGAATCGCCACCGGCAGCGGATAGACCGCAAATTGCCGGTGCTCGTTGAAATGGCGCGCCACGCGTCGGGGCAGGATGACCATCCAGTCCGTGCGTTGCAGAATCTGCGGAATCACAGTGAAATGCGGCACGCGCAGGGCGATCCGGCGATGCAGTCCGGCCGCGCGCAACGAATCGTCGATCGTGCGGTGGCTGCTCTCGCTCGAGCTGACCGCGATGTGCGAGAGCTCGAGAAAGCGTTGGGACGACAGGCTGCGTTGGGGCAAGCCGGCGCGCTTGCGCGTCATGCACACATAGTCCTCGTGAAACAGCAGGGCATAGCGGGTAACGGATTTGAGCGCCGGCAGGTTGCCCACGGCGAAATCGAGCTGCCCCAATCTGAGCGCTTCCTCGACCTTCGCCACCGGGGTCTGTTCGGCCTCGAGCCGCAATAGCGGCGCGACCTGCTGCAGCTTCTCGCACAGCGGCGGCAAAAAAACCTGCTCGCCGATGTCGGACATCGACAGGCGAAAAGTGCGCGTGCTGCTCCCCGCATCGAAATGCTCGGCGTGGCTTAATGCCTCGCGCACCGCGGCCAGGGCGCGTCCTACCGGCTGGGCGAGCTGTTCCGCCGTCGGTGTCGGCGTCATGCCGTTCGGTATCCTGACGAATAGCGGATCGTCGAACAGCGTCCGCAGGCGTCCCAGCGCATAACTGATGGCCGGCTGGGACAGCCCAAGACGGTAGCCCGCATGCGTCAGGCTGCGCTCCTCGAGGATCGCCTGGAACACGCGCAGCAGATTCAGATCGATTTTATTGAAATCAGCCATATTTATGATGAAGATAAAGTCCATGAATTTGACATATATATTACGCTAACCTAGACTCGGTCCCATCGATAGGAGGATATGGGGCGCATGGAAACCGTTGTCGAATCTCGCGATCAACCGCAGCGCCCTCGCGCGGCGAGCCTGACCATGCCCGCGCTGCTGGTGCAGCGGGCAGCCCGCAGCGGCACAGCGCCGCTATTCTCCGATCGCACGATACGCTGGAGCAGCCAGACGGCGCTGGACATCGCCCGGCGCCGTGCCGGTGCGCTGGCGGCGCATGGGGTCGGGCGGGGCGACCGCGTGGCGCTGCTGTGCTCAAACCGCGCCGAATTCATGGAAATCGTGCTTGGCTGCGGCTGGCTTGGCGCAGTCGTGGTGCCGATCAACACGGCCTCGCGCGGCATGCAGTTGTCGCATATCCTGCGCAACTCGGGCGCGCGACTGCTGGTTGCCGAAACGCATCTGCTCGAGGCAGTGGCCGCTCTCGAGGGCGCGGATCTGTCGCTCGAGAATACCTGGGTGATCGGCGAGCTGCCCGACGGCGGGCCATCGGCCATGCCGGCGGGAGACATGGTGCCGATGCCGCCGCTGGGCGAAGCGTTGGAGGCCGCCGAACTCGCCGACGGCGATCCGCTGGCGATTCTCTATACGTCCGGCACCTCGGGCCTGTCGAAAGGGGTGATCTGCCCGCACGCGCAGTTCTATTGGTGGGGGCATTACACGGCCGGCAACCTCGGCGTGGTCCCGGGCGACGTCCTCTACACTTGCCTGCCGCTGTTTCACACCAATGCGCTCAATAGCTTTTTCCAGGCGCTGATTTTCGATGCCGAACTGGTGGCCGACAGGCGCTTTTCCGCCAGCGGGTTCTTCAAGGCGCTGGTCGAGACAGGGGCCACGGTTACCTACGTACTGGGCGCGATGGTGCCGATCCTGCTTGGCCGTCCAGTTGAGCCGGCCGAGCGCGCGCACCGCGTGCGCATCGCGCTGGCGCCCGGCGTGCCGGGGCAATTCCAGCAGGAGTTCACGGCGCGCTGCGGTATTCACCTGCTCGATGGCTACGGCTCGACCGAGACCAACTTCGCGATTGGCGGCGGTATCGAAGCGCAGCGCCCCGGCTACATGGGGCAATTGGCGGCCGGCTTCGAGGCGCGCGTGGTCGACCCGGATGACCGGGAGGTGCCGGACGGCGAAGCGGGCGAACTGATCCTGCGCGCGGACCAGCCATTTGCATTCGCCAGCGGCTATTTCGGCATGCCCGACAAGACCGTCGAAGCGTGGCGCAATCTCTGGTTTCACACCGGCGACCGCGTGGTGCGCGATGCCGACGGCTATTACCGCTTCATCGACCGGCTCAAGGATGCCATCCGCCGGCGCGGCGAAAACATCTCGTCGTATGAAGTCGAGCAGGCGATTCTGAGTCATCCGGCGGTCGAGACCGTCGCGGTATTCGCGGTGAGTTCGTCGCTGGCCGAGGACGAGGTGATGGCGGCCGTCGTGCCGTGCGCGGGCGCGGTGCTCGAACCGCTCGAGCTGATTTTGTATTGCGAGCCTCGCCTGCCGTACTTCGCGATTCCGCGCTACCTGGATATTGTCGACGATCTGCCGAAGACCGAAAACGGAAAGATTCAGAAATACAAACTGCGTGAGCGCGGCGTGACTGACCAGACCTGGGACCTGGACGCCTCGGGTTACCGGCTCAAGCGCTAAGCGCGAACCATAACGACAACAATCGCGACAATCGACAGCGACACCGCCGCGACAACGCGGCGCAGGTTGGGCGGGCCGGACCGCGGCATGCGCGGCGTCGGCGACATAACCAAGGAGACTTGTATGGCAGACATCCCCGCAACGCATCATGCCGTGCCCAACGGTACCGCCGATTCGGCAACTGCGTTCGACCACAAGGCAATGCGCCGTATCGTCATCGCCTCGGTCGCGGGCAACGCGCTCGAATGGTATGACTTCTTCTTATACGGGACAGCGGCCGCGCTGGTGTTCGGCGAGCTCTTCTTCCCGAAAGGCACCGATCCGCTGATCGGCACCATGGTTGCCTTCGCCGGGTTTGCGATTGGGTTCGCCGCTCGTCCGTTCGGCGGCATTCTGTTCGGGCACATCGGCGATCGCTACGGTCGCCGGGGCGCGCTGGTCTGGACCCTGTCGATCATGGGGGCAGCCACCTTCCTGATCGGGCTGCTGCCGACCTACGCGCAAATCGGCCTGTGGGCGCCGACGCTGATGGTGGTGCTGCGCTTGCTGCAGGGCGTCGCCTCGGGCGGCGAATGGGGCGGCGGCGTACTGATGATCAGCGAGAGTGCGCCGCCGCAAAAACGAGGCTTCTATGCGTCATGGAGCCAGATCGGCGTGGGCGCCGGCTTTGTGCTGTCGGCGGCGGTGTTCTTCGCGGTGCAAGCGCTGCCCAGGGCGGAATTCATGTCTTGGGGCTGGCGCATTCCGTTTCTTGCCAGTGTGCTGATTTTCGGTGTGGGAGTCTACATCCGTTCGACGCTGCCCGAGAGCCAGGAGTTTGCCAAGGCTGCTGCGGCCGGGCGCCGCGCGCACATGCCGGTGCTTGAAGTGATCCGCCGTCATCCGAAGGAAATCCTCATGGCCATGGGGCTGCGCGTCGCGGAGAACGGCGGCTCGTATATCTTCCTGGCATTCTCGCTGGTCTACGGAAAATTCATCGGCATTCCCAGCCAGATCATGCTCGCTGGCGTGATGGGATCAATGTGTGTCGAGCTGTGCACGATGCTGCTGTGGGGACGGCTGTCCGACCGCATCGGCCGCAAGCCGGTGTATATGATCGGCGCGCTGGGCCTGGTGGTCATTGCGTTTCCTTTCTTCTGGCTGCTCGATACCAAGGCGCCGGTGCTGATCTGGCTGGCGCTGCTGTTTGCAAACCCGGTGTGCCATGGGGCGATGATCGGGACGCAACCCAGCCTGATGGGCGAACTGTTCAGCACCGAAGTGCGCTATTCGGGCATGGCGCTGGGACACGAAATTGCCTCGGTATTCGCCGGCGGCCTCTCGCCGCTGATTGCTACCGCACTGCTCGAACACTATCGCGCGGCCTGGCCAGTGGCGCTGCTGCTTATGGCGCTGGGAATGATCACCGTGATCTCGCTGCTGTTCACGCATGAAACGGCGCGTCGGCGCGCGCCGTAACTCGAACGAGGAAAGACCGTGATGTCGAACCATCTCGCAGGGGCGGTGCTGGCCGCGGGCGTCGAGGTGCCTTACCGGCGCCAGGCGCCGCAGGACAGCACCGGCGATTTGCTGGCGCAGGCATTCCAGCGCGCGCTCGCGCAGGCGGGCTTGGTGCCGCGCGATGTCGACGGACTCGGCGTGGCCTCGTTCACGCTGGCGCCCGATCATGCGATCGACCTCGCCTGGCGGCTCGGCATCAGTCCGCGCTGGTGCATGGACGATTGCCACGGCGGCGCCAGTGCGATCAACATGCTGCAGCATGCGATCCGTGCCGTGCAGCATGGCGATGCGTCGGTCATCGTGCTGGTCAGCGGCGACCGCTTCGAGCCGGCTGATTTCAAACGGCTCGTCGAGCATTACAACCTCACCACGCGCACCTATTTGCGCCCGCTGGAAAATGGCGGACCGAACAGCCTGTTCGCGATGCTCACGCAGCGCCATGCGCTCAAGCATGGCCTGACGCGTCGCGACTACGGCGCACTCTGCGTGGCGCAACGCGCCTGGGCGGCGGATAACCCCGGCGCCGTGTATCGCACGCCGATGACACTGGACGACTACCTGGCCGCCCCGATGGTGGCCGATCCATTGGGCCGCTTCGATTGCGTGCCGGTCGTGTGCGGCGCAAATGCGGTGGTCGTGGCGCGCGCCGAGCGGGTGCGCGGGCCGGCGGTGCACGTGCGCGCGCTGCAATGCCGCTACAACACCGATCATCAGGCCGGCGATGGATTGCAGACCGGACTGGCCGCGGTGGCCGATACGCTGTGGCAGCAAGCCGGCGCCGGGCCGCAGGCGATGGATGTGGTGTCCGTCTATGACGATTATCCGGTCATGGCGCTGGTGCAACTGGCCGATCTTGGCTTTGCTCCCGATGGGGACCTGCGCGGCCTGCTCGGGCGTATCGCCGCGCGTACGCTGGCGGTCAACACCTCGGGCGGTCAGCTCTCGGCCG
The DNA here is from genome assembly GCF_004297875.1 of Pandoraea sp. GTDB lineage: Bacteria > Pseudomonadota > Gammaproteobacteria > Burkholderiales > Burkholderiaceae > Pandoraea. Next base: position 29,744 of record NZ_SCSK01000013.1, read on the forward strand.
GGCAGGCGGGGGCTGCCGGCGGCATGCATGGACTGGTCGAGGCGATCACGCAATTGCGCGGCGAAGCGGGCGCGCGCCAGGTCGCCGGCGCCCGTATGGCCGTGGTCAGCGGATACGGAATGGTCGAATACCGCCATGGTATGTGTGCAAACGCGGTGGTGCTTGAATCAGAGGGTGAGTGAGTCATGGAACTGATGGTTTTTCGCTGCAGGCAATGCGGCACAACGCTGTTCCCGTCGCGGTACCTGTGTCCGCAATGTGGCGCGGACCAATGGGCGGAAGTCCCGGCCGGACTCGGCACGATCGAGCAAGCGACGGTGGTGCGTCACCGGGTGGGGGTGCCGGGCGCGGGCGACGCGCACCTGGCAAGTGTCAGAACGTCTGCCGGGCCGATGGTGGTGGCCCGGCTCGACCAGGCGCTTCCACCGGGCGAGGTCGTCACGCTCACGCTCGATGATGCGATGCGCGTGCTCGCGCACCCCGCGCGCAGGTAGGTAATGCATTCAAGTCAAGGAGGTTGAGGGTGGCGGAAAAATCATTCAAAAAAGAAGTGCAGAAACTGCGCATGGGCGCGGGCGAGGAGTTTCGCGGCGAAGGGATTCTGGCGGTGACCAAAGCGCTGCTGCAGTCCGGCGTGTCTTACGTGGCCGGCTACCAGGGCGCGCCGATTTCGCATCTGATGGATGTGCTGTCGGACGCCAACGATATTCTCGAAGAGCTCGGCGTGCATTTCGAGAGCAGCGCCAGCGAGGCGACGGCGGCGGCGACGCTGGCCGCCTCGGTGAATTATCCGTTGCGTGGCGCGGTGACGTTCAAGGCCACGGTGGGTACCAACGTGGCCTCCGACGCGTTGGCCAACCTGGCGTCGGGCGGTGTCACCGGAGGCGCGCTGATCATCGTGGGCGAAGACTATGGCGAAGGCTCGAGCATCATGCAGGAGCGCTCGCACGCGTTCGCGATGAAATCCCAAATGTGGCTGCTCGATCCGCGCCCGAATTTGCCGTCGATCGTCAACGCGGTCGAGAAGGGGTTCGAACTGTCCGAGGCGAGCAATACGCCGGTCATGCTGCAATTGCGGATTCGCGCCTGCCACGTGCATGGCCGTTTCATGACCAAAGACAACGTGCGGCCCGGCTTCACGCTTAAAGACGCGATAGAGCACCCCGTGCGCGATGTCGGGCGCATCGTTTTGCCGCCGGCCAGCTTCGCGCACGAGCAGGAGAAAGTCGAAAAGCGCTGGCCCGCGGCGATCGATTTCATCAAGCGCGAAAAACTCAACGAGTTCCTGGGCGATGAAACGCGCGACATCGGCATCATCGTGCAAGGCGGCATGTACAACACGCTGATGCGCGCGCTGACACTGCTCGACTTGGCCGATGTGCATGGCCATACCGATTTGCCGATCTACGTGATGAATGTCGCCTATCCGGTGATTGACGACGAAGTGCGGCAATTCTGCGCCGGCAAGCGTGCCGTGCTGATGATCGAGGAAGGGCAGCCCGAATTCATCGAGCAGGCGCTCAACACCATTTTGCGGCAGAGCGATCTCCAGGCTCGCGTGCACGGCAAGGACATGCTGCCCAAAGCCGGCGAATATACGCCCACGGTGATGCTCAAGGGCTTGCTGAAATTCCTGCATCGCTATGAGCCGGGCCTGGCCGATGAGGATCGGCTGCCGGCCGGCGTGCGGGCGACAGTCGGCACGCGGCGCCCGGTTGCCGTGCCGGTGGTGGCCGCTGCGGCGCCCGCCGCCGATACCGTGCCCGTCGAGCCGCTCACGCCGCCCGAGCCCGAAGTGCATCCGCGACCGCCTTCGTTCTGCACCGGCTGCCCCGAGCGGCCGATCTTTACCGCGATGAAACTGGTCGAGCGCGAACTCGGGCCGCATCACGTCAGTTGCGATATCGGCTGTCACCTGTTCTCGATCTTGCCGCCGTTCAATATCGGCGCGACGACAATGGGCTACGGATTGGGCTGGGCGGGTTCGGCCGCCTTCAACACCAAGGAGACCGAGCGCCGCACGATCAGCATGATGGGCGACGGCGGCTTCTGGCATAACGGCCTGACCAGCGGCGTGGGCAATGCCGTATTCAATCGCAACGACAATGTGCTGGTGATCGTCGATAACGGTTACTCGGCCGCCACGGGCGGGCAGGATATTTTGTCGTCCAAGGCGGACAATGCGATTCGCTCGACCAAGAATCCGATCGAGACCGCGGTGCGCGGCGTGGGCGTGAAGTGGGTCAAGACCATTACCCGCACCTACAGCGTGGCGCAGATGCGCGACACGCTGCGCGAGGCGCTGACGACCAGGGAGCGCGGACCGAAAGTCATCGTGGCGCAGTCCGAATGCATGCTCAACAAACAGCGTCGCATCAAGCCGCTGATGAAGCGCCGGCTCAAGGAAGGCAAACGCGTGGTGCGCGAGCGCTTCGGCGTCGACGCCGATACCTGCACGGGCGATCACTCGTGCATTCGCCTGTCGGGGTGCCCATCGCTGTCGATCAAGGAAAATCCCGATCCGCTGCGCCAGGACCCGGTAGCCAGCGTGCTCGATAGCTGCGTTGGCTGCGGCCTGTGCGGTGAAGTCTCGCACGCGGCCGTCCTGTGCCCCTCGTTTTACCGCGCCGAGCTGGTGAGCAATCCCGGGTGGTGGGAGCGCTTATCGAAGCGTTTGGCGGACCGGCTGATCGAGGTCCTGCAGCGGCGCATCAAATCCCGGGAGGTGCGCTATGTCGCATGAGCGAACAGTCAGGCCGATCGGGATTGCGATTCTGGCCATGGGCGGCGAGGGCGGCGGTGTGCTGGCAGATTGGATCGTCGATCTGGCCGAGCACGCTGGCTTTATGGCGCAGTCGACCTCGGTGCCGGGCGTGGCGCAGCGTACCGGCGCGACGATTTATTACGTCGAATTCCATCCGGTGGCGACCGGGCCGAACGATCCTGAACCGGTGCTGGCGCTGGTGCCCGTGGCGGGCGATGTGGATGTCGTGCTCGCTTCCGAATTGATGGAAGCCGGCCGCGCCGTACAGCGCGGCCTGGTGAGCGCCGATCGGACTACGCTCATCGCGTCGACGCATCGGGTCTATTCGATGGCCGAAAAGACCGCGATGGGCGATGGCCGGGTCGATTCGCAGCGTTTCATCGAAGCCGGCAAGCAAGCCGCGCGGCGGTTCATCGCCAGCGATTTCGCGGTGCTTGCCGAGCGCAGCGGCAGCGTGATCAGCGCGGTGCTGTTCGGCGCGTTGGCGGGTGCCGGCGTGCTCCCATTCAAGCGCGCCGATTTCGAAGCGGCGATCGAACGCGGCGGAGTCGGGGTGGAGAGTAGCCTCAAGGCGTTCGAGGCCGGCTTTGCCGCGGCGGCGGCCGATGCCACGCCGACGGCGCCCGCCGCCGCGACCGCGGCGCTGCCGCCCGATGCGCGCTTGATGGCGCTCGAGGCGCGTATTCGTGCCGAGTTTCCCGCCGAAGTTCACCAAACGCTTTACCTGGGGGTGCGGCGGCTGGTCGATTACCAGGACGTTGCCTACGGCGGCGAATATCTCGATCGCCTCGCGGCGATTCGCGACTGCGATAGTGCGCCAGCCAAGTCGCTGCTGAATGAGACGGCGCGTCACCTCGCTTTGTGGATGTCGTATGAAGATACCGTGCGCGTGGCCGATCTGAAGATTCGCAGCGGCCGGTTTCAGCGCGTGCGCGAGGAGGTCAAGGCGAGTCGCGCCCAATTGCTGCATATCAATGAATTTCTGCACCCGCGCGTGGACGAAATCGCCGATACGCTACCTGCCGGCCTGGGCCGCTGGCTGATGCAGCCCGGCTGGGCACGTCGGCTGGTGGAGCGCATGACGCGCGAAGGACGCGTGGTGCGCACGTCATCCCTGTGGGGTTTTCTGCAGCTGTACCTGGTGGCGTCGATGCGTTGCCTGCGCCGCCGTTCGTTGCGGTATGCGCGTGAAATGGCGGCGTGCGATCGGTGGCTGGCGTCGATCACCGAACTGGCCGGGCAGGATTACGCGCTGGCCGTCGAGGTGGCGCAATGCCAGCGTCTGGTGAAAGGCTATGGCGATACGCATGCCCGCGGCATGCGCAGCTTTACCGCGATCGAAGCGGCCTTGCCGGCCTTGCGCCGTCATGGAGAAGCGGCGCAGCGCGTGCGCGCGCTGCGCGAGGCGGCGCTGGCCGACGACAGCGGCAAGCGCCTGGCCGATCTATTGGGGCAATGGCAGTTGCCGGCCATCGAGTAATACGCAGGTATGGCCTGGCGGCACCGGCCGCCAGGCCCGAAACTTTGGGAAGAGGAGATAGCGAGAGATGAGCAAGATACTGCAAGAGTTGGCGCAAGCGCTGCAAAGCCAGGCTGTTCGCATCGTCGATCTGAGTCAGACGCTGCACCAGCGGACCCCGATCATTCCGTTGCCGCCGCAATACGGTCAAAGTGCGCCGTTTCGTCTGGAGGAGATATCGAATTTCGACGAGCGTGGCCCGGCCTGGTACTGGAACAACATTTCATGCGGCGAGCACACCGGTACGCACTTCGATGCGCCGATTCATTGGATCACCGGCAAGGATTATCCGAACAACGCGACCGATACGATCGACGTACAGAAATTCATCGCGCCGGCCTGTGTCATCGACGTGTCGGCGGAGACCCGCGAGAACCCCGACTACCTGCTCACCGTCGAGCGTGTCGAACAGTGGGAGGCGCAACACGGTCGCATTCCCGCCGGCGCCTGGGTGCTGATGCGCACTGACTGGTCGCTGCGTACCGATCCCGACGCATTCCTCAACATCAGGGAAGACGGCGGCCATACCCCGGGCGGCCATCCCGATCTGCCGAATTTTCTGGCCAGGGAGCGCAACGTGATCGGCTGGGGCACCGAAGGGGTGGGTACCGACGCGGGCCAGGCCTATGCGTTTGCGCAGCCGTTTCCTTGTCATTCCAACATGCACGGCAACAATAAGTTTGGCTTGGCCAGCCTGGTCAACCTCGATAAGCTGCCGCCGACCGGTGCGCTGCTGGTCACGCCCCCGCTGAAAATCAAACGCGGTTCGGGCAGCCCTTGCCGCGTGCTGGCATTGGTCGAGGGGTAAGCCGACTCGCCACCGCAGCTTCTGTGTGGCCGGGCAGGCAATCCCGGTCACGCCCTGCGCCATCACTTCACGGATCTTCTGCCTGAGGGCGGGGCCACCTGGCGGTGGGCGACATCCAGTTCTCCTTTTTGCGCTGACCGGCCCGGTGCCCGGCTGGCGCAATTTTTCATCGAATCCACCCAAATCCGGCGATCGCTCCCGATCGGCATGCCTGGCGCGTCAGGGGAAACCCCTGGTCACGTAAAAAAGCATATTGCATACAATAACGATGTTTTTTTGAAAATGCCGCAAAAAAATAGCGGGAATTTTTTAAATTGTATGCAAGAAGCAATCTCGGATAAAACACCCAGCGCCGCACCGAAGTCCGCCGATCACGCCTATGCCGAGATCAAGCGCGCGATCGTCGATATGCGCTACCTGCCCGGCGAGAGCATGCGGGAAGAGGAGCTGGCGCGCAGCCTGGGGGTGAGCCGGACGCCGGTACGCGAGGCATTCCGCCGACTGGGCGCGGAAGGATGGCTTGAAATACGGCCCAACCAGGGCGCGCGGGTCAGGGTCTGGTCGGTGCGCGACGTCGAGGAAATTTTCGAAGCGCGTGCGCTAATCGAGCCTTATCTGGTGGGGTGCGCGGTCGCTCGCATCAGCGCGGAAGACGTCGAGGTGTTGCATCGCCTGGCCACGGAGATGCGCGCCATCGCCCATGCGATTGACGAGAGCGGCGCGCTGGAAAAATGGTTTGTCGCGAATCGAGCCTTTCACGAAATCCTGACTTCGGCATCGGGCAATACCCGGCTCAATCAAACGTTGAATTCGATGAAAGAAATTCCGCTCATCAAATGGACGTTCCGGAATTACACGGAAGAAGATCGCGAGCGCAGCGTGCAGCAGCACAGCGAAATCGTCGAAGCGATCAGGAGCGGCGATCGCGAGTGGGCCGAGTCCACCATGAAATCCCACATTCTTGCGGCGCGCCAATCGGTGCTGCAGAAATTGAAGGCCAATCAAGGCGCCGTGCCAGTGGAAAACAAACCGAAGACGGACAAGAGGAGACAACCCTATGCTTAATACCGTGAACGCGGGTGCCCGGCTGGATCGGCTACCGACGTCCGCATTCCATCGCCGGATTCTGTGGCTGATCGGCGGCGGCATGTTTCTCGATTCGTTCGACATTTATCTGGCCGGCGGCGTGCTTGGCGCGCTGGCGCGCAGCGGTTGGTCGAGCATGCAGCTGAACGCGGCGTTCCTGTCATCGACCTTTATCGGCATGCTCATCGGCGCACTGGTGGCCGGCACGCTGGGCGACATGAAGGGCCGCAAGTTTACCTATCAATTCAACCTGGCGATCTTCGGCCTTGCCTCACTCGCGGGCGCGGCCGCGCCGAGCATGACCTGGCTGATCGTGTGTCGTTTCTTCATGGGATTGGGGCTGGGAGCGGAAATCGTCGTCGGTTACGGTTCGATCGGCGAATTCATTCCACCACGGGTGCGTGGCCGCTGGTCGGCCTATTTGTCGCTGATTACCAATTCGGCGCTTTTTTTCTCGACCCTGCTCGGTTACCTGATCATTCCGACCGTTGGCTGGCGCGCGATGTTCGCGATCGTGGGCGTTGGCGCGCTGGTGATTTGGGTAGTGCGCAAAAAGATGCCGGAGTCGCCGCGCTGGCTCGAGTCCAAAGGGCGCTTTGACGAAGCGGAGCAGATCTTGGCCGGCATCGAAGCGGAAACAGCTGCAGGCCGCGCCTTGCCGCCGCTGGTGTCCCAATTGGTCGTCGACCAGCGCCGCACCACGGTGCTTTCCTTGTTCAAGCCGCCGTTGCTGCGCAAGACCTTGATAGCGATCTGCGTGCAGGTCGTGATCAATGTCGTGATTTACGGTTTCATCGTCTGGGTGCCGACGTTCCTCGTCAAACAGGGACTGAGCGTATCGTCGTCGCTGGGCTATGCCACGCTCATGTCGTTCGGCGGCCCGGCCGGCGCGTTTCTCGGCGTGCTGCTGGCCGACCGGATAGGGCGCAAGAACGGTCTCATCGTGGTGGCGCTGATCGCCGCCGTGGTGGGCTGGCTGTATGGCCACTCGTCATCGGTGGGCGTCGCGACGCTGCTGGGTTTCCTGCTGTTTACGTTGACGTACCTGATGGTCGCGCTGGGCATTGCAACCTATTTGCCTGAGCTTTTCCCGACCGAGAATCGCATGCGCGGCAACGGCATTGCAGGGGCGGCCGGACGTATCGCCGGCATTCTGGCTCCGCAGATTGTCGTGGTCATGTACGCGATGGGCGGCGTTGGCGACGTCCTCGCGGTCATCGCTGGCGCGCTGCTGGTGATGGTGGTGGTCTTGACCCTGTTCGGCGTCGAAACCAATCAGCTATCGCTCGAAGAGATCGCCGTCCAGGACAATCAACTCAGCAACTCCAACAAGAACCTTCAATACCATGACCCAAACTAATGCGTTGACGCTCAAACAAAAGCTCGCGGGCGACAGGATTCTGGTCGCCCCGGGCGTGTTCGACATGATCTCGGTGCGCCTGGCCGACCAGATGGACTTCGATTGCCTGTACATGACCGGCTTCGGTACGGTCGCCTCCTACCTGGGCGAGCCCGATGCCGGGCTGGCGACCTACACTGACATGCTCAATCGTGTCAGCGCGTTTTGCGGCGGCAGCCGCACGCCGATGATTTGCGATGGCGATACTGGCTACGGGGGGTTGCTCAACGTCGCTCATACGGTCAGAGGCTACGAGCGCGCCGGCGCCGCCGGAATTCAGCTCGAGGACCAGGAATTCCCGAAGAAATGCGGCCATACACCGGGCCGCCGCGTGATCGCCGTGCAAGATATGCTGAACAAGATCAAGGTCGCCAAGGAGGCGCGCGCGAGCAATGATTTCCTGATCGTAGCGCGCACCGATGCGCGCACCAGCCTGGGTCTTGACGAGGCATTGCGCCGCGCCGAGCAATATGCCAAGGCAGGCGCGGACGTATTGTTCGTCGAATCGCCGGAAAGCGAGAAGGAACTGGAGATCATCGGCAAGACCTTCGATATCCCGCTGCTGGTCAATATCGTGGAGGGCGGACGCACGCCGCAATTGACGCCGGCCGAATTGCAGCAACTGGGCTTCTCCATTGCGATTTACCCGGCCTCGGGATTCCTGGCTGTGGCTCAGGCACTGGAAAAAGTATACGGCGACATCAAGGCACGCAAGGGCACGCGCGATTCGCAACAGCCACTGTACTCATTTGCGAAGATGTGCCAATTGCTGGGCTTTGAAGCGGTTTGGGAATTCGACCGGCGACACGCCGAATAACGCTGCCTGATGTCACACCGCGCGGCATCGCGCTAGTCCTGTCCGTTGAGCAGCGCGAAATAGCGCTGCTCGGCGCTCAGGATGAACTCGAGCATGGCGCTTTTGATCTGTTTCGCGTCGCGTTCGATGAAACCCTCGAGCAATGCGCGCATGCCATCGACGACGATTTTCTGTGTGGCCGGGTTGCTCAGCGTGCCCAGCCGAACCTGCTGCGCGTGGTCGGCAAAGCGCTGAATGGTTGCCTTCAGCCGTGCGTTCTGCACCGCGCCGAGCCAGACGTCGCGAAATTCGATATTCGCCTCGATCATCAGCGCGCTGTCCCCCTTGTCATAAGCCTTGCGCGCCTTTTGATAGGCGCGCTTGAGAGCAGCTTCCTGTTTGTCGGTCAAGGCGGCGGCGGCGCCGGCTGCCGCGCTTGGTTCGAGCAGACGCCGGACTTCGAAGATTTCATGCACATCCTCGGTGGTCAGCGTGGGCATGACAAAGCCGCGCGTGGTGCCGACCAGATAGCCTTCATTGACCAGGCGCAGCAGTGCCTGACGCACGGGCATGCGCGTGCAGTTGAATTCGTCGGCGATCTCATAGTCGAGCAGGCGGTCTTTCGGGCCGACTTCGCCGCGCTGCAGGCGCGCGCGAATCTCGACGAAGATCGTCTCGGTCAGCGTGGTCTGTTTGAGCGCGGTGCGGCGCGGGAGCTTGACGACTTTGGATTCGGCGCTAGCCATGACGTGTGGTCCGTGGGAATGTGTATTCTGAATTCATGCTAAGAGGCGGGCCCGGCTTCGTCAAGCCGGGCAAAAATGGGCTCGGGCGGCCATCATGGCCGCCCGTCGTGCATTATGCCGATGCACTGCCAATTGCCGCTTGCGACAGGCGTTTGCGATACAGGAAATAGACGGCCGAGACTGCCAGCAGCCAGGGCACGCCGACGATCCACGAGATGTCCCAGAACTCGGTGTCGAGCCCCATGGTGATCAGGATTGCCGCCAGCAGCGCGATACCGGTGATCTGCGCGACTGGAAAGAACGGCATGCGCACCGGTAGCTTGCGGCCCTGCCATGCTTGGCGAAAGCGCAGGTGTGTGACGAGAATCATGATCCACACGAAGATGCCGCCAAACAGCGCGATGCCGAACAGATAGTTGTAGGCCAACGGACTGAAGAACGAAATCGATGCGGCGATCAGAATCCCGACGCCGGAAATCAGCGTGGCCACCAGTGGCGTGCCGTTGTTCGACAGGCGTCCGAGCCAGCCTGGCGCATAGCCGCCGCGTGCCAGCGAGAACAGCGTGCGCGATGAAAGGTACAGGTTGGTATTCATGCTCGACAGCGCCGCGGTGATCACCACGAAATTCATGATGCCGGCGGCATGGGCGATCCCGGCGTGCGCGAACAGCTTCACGAACGGGCTCTGCTGGACGACCTTGGCGCCGGCCTCGGTCCAGGGCAGGTACGCCACCATGATGCCCAGCGCCAGCAGGTAGAACAGCGTCAGGCGCAACACCATCGAGCGCAGCGCGTGAGGAATGGCACGCGAGGGATCCTTTGCCTCGCCCGAGGTAACCGCCACGATCTCGACGCCATAGAAGGAAAAGATCGCCATCAGGAGCAATCGTCAAGAGTGGTGTATGCGGGTCGGTCGACATGATCAGGCGGCCAGCGCTTGAGGAGCCGGTGTGCTTTCAATCACCGGCGTTCCGTCCTCGAAGGGAATGCCCTTCAGA
>NZ_SCSK01000014.1 GCF_004297875.1 Pandoraea sp.
AGGCGCTTCATCTCGCAGGTCGTCGCATCGAGCGGGCGCATTGCCACGCAGCCGATGACTTGCCGGTCTTGCCAGGCAAGCAGGACACGGCCTTGCGGTTCGGCGTATTTGCCGGGCAGGCCCGCGAGCTCCTCCTCGAAATTCTGGAAGCACAGGTCGATGTCCAAGCTGTCGGCATACTCGCGAAAGATGGCTTGCACTGCGTCGAGATGCTCGGGGAAGACGGCTGATCTGATGTCGGTCATATCGAAGAACCCATGCCCGGGTTTTAACATGCGATCCGGCGCCAAGTGTATGCCATTCACGTGTGGCAGGAAAGCCGGCCAAGGCCTTTGGGTTGCGCGATACGCTCAGCAAACCTATCTTCCCGGTGCTATGCTAATTGGCTAAATAATCATCAATCTCAGGAGAGCATCCCATGCCCCGTGTCGATGTCAGCATCAAGACTCGCGATGGCGTTTGTCCCGCCTCAGTGTTTACTCCCGCCGCCGTGGCCGGACCCTGGCCGGCGGTGATTTTTTTCATGGATGGTTACGGCATTCGCCCTGCTTTGTGGGAAATGGCGCAACGTCTTGCCGATGGCGGTTATCTGGTGCTGTTGCCCGATCTGTATTACCGCGATGGGCCGTATGAGCAGATGGTGCCGAAGGCGGCGGCGGCCGACCCGGCGCTGAAGGACGCGATGATGGCCAAGGTGAGAAGCCTCGACCGTGACCGCAAGGTGGCCGATGCGGGGGCGTTTATCGAGTACCTGGGTTCGCGCAATGATGTGAAGGGGTCGCGGTTTGGCGCGACCGGCTATTGCATGGGCGGCAACGTGTCGCTCACGGCCATCGGCGCCTTCCCCGAGCGCTTCGCCGCGGCTGCGTCGTTCCACGGCGGCGGGCTGGCCGCCAATAATCCGGACAGTCCACATCATTTCGTCGGCAAGATCACCGGCCGCGTGTACGTGGCCGGTGCGGTCGAGGACGGATCGTTCCCCGACGAGCAGAAACAGCGGCTGGAGCAGGCGTTGACCGAAGCCAAAGTGCCGCACGTGGTGGAAACCTATCCGGGCGCGCTGCACGGCTTCGCCGTACCGGATCATACCGTCTACAACGAACAGGCCGCCGAGCGGCATTGGACGGCCCTGTTCACGCTCTTTGCGCAGACGCTGGGCGCCGCCGTCCGATAATGCGCCGCACCTGCTCATCGGCCCGGCCGTCGGCGCAGGCGATGTCAGTGCGCGGCCGCGTCGACGAAGTCCGATGTATAGGTCTTGGATAAATCGACATAGCCAGACTTGACCGACGGCTCGATGGTCGAAAGCAGGCGCAGTACGTTGGCTGGTCCGTCGGCGGGCATGCGGCCGTCGCTCGAGAACATCGGCAGGAACGCTTCGAGGGCCGTCGTGTAGAGCGCCCTGTGGCGGCCGTAATACGAGGGCGGCAGCAACGCGACGATCTGCGAGGCGCTATGGCTGTGTATGTAGTGCAGCGTCTTGACGAAAGCGCGCACCAGCTTGCCGGCGTCGCCGCGATGGCTCTCGACCCAGGCCGATGGCATGTAGAGGCAACCTGCCGGGTAGTCGCCACCGAGTGCAGCCCGAGTGCCGGCCTCGGTGCGCAGGTCGACCAGTATCTTGGCCTCGCCGCCGGCGAGCAACACGGCGGCCGTCGGGTCGGTAGTCATGCCGGCGGCGATGCGGTGGTTGCGCATCGCGTCGATAAAGGTCGTGCCGGCGCTCACGGCCACCATCGTGTAATCGTGGCGGCTCAGGCCGGCCCCGGTCATGAGGTACTGCGTGAGAAAATCGGTCGAGGAGCCCAGATCGGTCACGCCGAGCACTCTGCCCTTGAGGTCGGCCGGCGTTCTGATGCGCGCCGCGTCTCGTGTCGACACCAGCTCGACTTCACCCGGCGTCCTGGTCAGTTGCACCAGTGACACGACTTCGGTGCCTTTGCTCTGCAAGTCGATGGTGTGGTCATAGAAGCCGACTACGCCCTGCACCGCGCCGGCGATCATTTCGTCTTCGGCGTTCACGCCAGCCGGCTCGGTCACGACGTCGACATCCAGCCCCTCCTGCTTGAAATAGCCCAAACGTTCAGTGAGGATCGCCGGCAGGTAAATGAGCTTGTTGATGCCGCCGACCATGATGGTGATCTTTTCGGCGGCCCCCACCGTACCGGCAAGGCCGCCCAGGGCAATTGCGACAGCGGTAGCACCGACGATGCGGGTCAAATGGTTCATTCGTTGTCTCATTTATGAATTTATAGGAATGCTTGCGTTGCCTCGGCGGAGGCCATACCGCTGGCTCTTGCTGCGTCTGCGGCGCCGCCGTGCCGCCACGCCTGTGTTTTGCGTCATGCCGCGCCGGTCGGCAATTGCACCAGCGCGCTCAATCCGGTCTGGTCAGGCCGGCCGAGCAGTTCTACTTTGGCACCGCACGCCTTGGCCGCCTCGCTGACGATCGCCAGGCCCAGACCGAACCCACAGTTGTCAGACGTGTTGCCGCGGCTAAATCGCTCGAAGACGTGCGGTCGCACTTCGGCGGGAATGCCAGGGCCGGTATCATCGACCCGCACGCTCGCTTGCGTGCCGGCATGGGTGACCAGAAGTGTGACATTGCCGCCGCGCGGTGTGTAGCGCACGGCATTGTCGACCAGATTGAAGAGCAGCGCGTGCAACAGTGTCGGATGAGTCATCACATTCACATTGGCGCTGGCCGGATCGAGCCCGAGATCGATACCCTTGTCGTCGGCCAGAACAGATAGTTCGGCTTGCACTTGTTGTGCCAGCTCCAGCAGATTCACCGATTGACGCGGCAAGTTGGTGCCACGGCTGGCTTCAGCATGCGAGAGGCTCAGCAACTGGTTAATCAGGTCCTTCAGACGACGCGAGCAAGCACGCAGTGCCTGTAGCGTCTCGCTCAATTCCGGGCTGGCCTCGAGATGGCTGGCGTAGTCGAGTTGCGTACTCATCAGCGCAACCGGCGTGCGTAATTGGTGCGCGGCATCGGCGATGAAGCGCTTTTGCAGGTTGACCTGTCTGGTCAGTCGCGTGGCGTACTGATTGATCGTCTCGACGATCGGTTGCAGCTCGCGCTGCAGCTCGGTCGTGCGCAGCGGCGTGAGATCGTCCATCTCGCGTGCCTGCAGGTCGCGCCGCAACTGCAGCAGCGGCCGCAGCTCGAGCGTGAGGCCGACCAGCATGAGCACCAGCGCCAACACCAGCAGGGCGGATTCGTGCAGCAGGGCAGGCCACCATAGGCTCAGGATGCGGTGCTTGAAGGCGTGGCGGCTCTCGGCCACGCTTACCAGAACGGCGATCGAGTGACCATGGCGGTAGAGGCGGCGCATGAGGGTCACCAGGCGCAGCGTCTTGCCGTGGTAGTCGATGCTGCGGTACCGTGGAATGCCATTCGGTGGCGGTACACCGCTCGTCAGATCGGGCCAGCCGGCGAGCAATTCGCCGGACGCGGTCAGCACTTGAAAGTAGACGCGGTCGCGCTCCTGCGAGGCGAACATCTGCAGGGCCGCGGGCGGGGTCTCGGCCCGCAGGGCGTCTTGCCGCCAGCCGACTTGCCCCGCCATCATTTCGGCCGAGGCGAGCAACTGACGGTCCTGCACCAGCAACGCCATTTGCCGAGCGTTGCGCCAGGACAGCGCGGCGGTCAAGGCGAGCGCTGCGAGCATCGGAATCAGCACCCACAGCAGCAGGCGCACACGCAGGTTATTCATGTGAGCGAGCCGGTGCCGGCGTCGCGCAGCAGGTAGCCCAGGCCGCGCAGGGTGAGGATGCGCACGCGCGAGGCCGAGAGTTTGCGGCGCAGGCGGTGGACGTAGGTCTCGATCGCGTTTTCGCCGGCGTCGGCGCCCAGTTCGAAGACGCTGAGCATCAACTGGGCTTTTGTGACAGTCTGGCCTTGACGCAGGATCAGCGCCTCGAGCACGCGTTGCTCGCGCGGCGTGAGCTCCAGCGGTTGGCCGGCGGCGTGAAATTCATGCGTATTCAGGTCGAACTGGAGGTCGGCGCATTGCACCAGCGACTGGCCACTCCTGCTGTTGCGGCGGATGAGTGCGCGAATGCGGGCGACCAGTTCCGGCATTTCGAACGGTTTGACGACGTAATCGTCTGCGCCCAGGTCGAGGCAATCGACCTTGATATCGAGCGCGGCGTTGGCGGTGAGCACGAGCACTGGCATGTCGTTGCGCCGCCGTCGCATGCGGCGCAGCACGCTGCGGCCATCCATCGTGGGTAGCCGCAGGTCAAGCAGCAGCAGGTCGTATTGCGATTGGTCGAGGTGCCAGATGGCATCGGCGCCGTCGTGCACGCAATCCACGGAAAAGCGTTCGGCGTGCAAGGCTTTGCTCAGCCATAGGGCCAATTCAAGATTGTCTTCTACGAGCAACAATTTCATAGCTTGGAAGCACCGGATTGCACGGGGCACGGGCATGGCCCGGCCCCGCGTCTTTGCGACCCGGGGCCAACTTGCACGTACTGTAAGTTAGCCCCGTGCATCGCCACAATCGGTTATTTCCCTGCGTTCGGCGCACTAGCCAACAACGCGTTAGCCTTGACGACGTATTGGTTGGTATAGGTCGCGGCCAGGTCGATCGGCTGGTGGATTTTGCCTGCAAGCTTCTCGACAGACAGCACCGTCTGCGGGCCGCCCTCGGGCATCATGCCGTCGGGGAGGAACTGCCCTTTGTCTTGCGCGAGCGCCTTGATGTACTCCTGCTTGCTGGAGAGCTGGTTGCTGACGAAGTCGGGCGGCAAGTGATCGGCGATATCGGCGGCGCTGTGAGTGTGAATCCAGTGCATCGTCGCCACCATCGCGTCAACCACCTTTTGCGTCAGGTCCGGGTGTGCCTGCACCCAATCGGCGCGGGCCAGCACGCTGGCCGTCGGCCAGAAACCGCCGAGCCACATCTTGACGCCGTCGCCGGTGGCCAGGTCCATCGCCGAGTAGCCAATGCCCATTTTTTCGATCGCGTTGACGGTCGGCTGGGTCGTCATGCCACACACGATGCGGCCATGCTCGAGCGACCCAATCAGCGTCTGGCCGGCACCCACGCCGACACGAGTGAACTGCTTGGGCGTGAGATGGTAGCGGGCCGCCAGATAGAGCGTGAGATCGTCGGTACCCGAGCCCAGGTCGGTCACGCCGACGACCTTGCCCTTCCAGTCTTCCGGTGACTTGACGCCCGAGCCCTTGGCGCACATCTCGCGCTCGCCGGGGGCGCCGCTTAGCTGAACAATATCGATCACCTTTTTGCCATGCTGCTGGAAATCGATGGTGTGTACATACCACGCGCCGGCCAGATCCACCTGACCCGAGACCATCGCGTCTTCGGCTCCCACGCCGCCGGCCTGTTCGGTGCTCAGCACCATATTGACGCCGTACTTCTTGAAAAAACCGAGATTCTGCGCGAGTTGGTAGGGCAGGTAAATCTGTTTGTCGATGCCGCCCACCATCATTGTCACGGTCGGCAATTTCGCCGCATAACTTTGTGTGCTCGCAAGTCCGGCCAGGCACATCATGCCCAGCACCAGATGCGAAATCAGCTTGCTTCCCTTCATAGCGTATATCTCCTTGGTTGTGCGAGATCCCGACATGGGTCTCTTATCTGGCTGTCGACCCGCGATGAATCGAACGGCCTGGGGTGCGCCGGTCATAAGCGCTTGTTCAGATGCCCGGCATACTGGTCTCGCTGGCCGAGGGCGGTTGCCAGGACAGTAGCCGCTTTTCCAGCATCGACATCAGCGCCTCGGCGCTCAATGCCAGTACGCCGATAATCAACATCGCGCCGAACACGCCGTTGGCGTCAAAGGTGTTCTGTGCCGTCGCGATGACCAGGCCCAGGCCTTGCTGAGCGCCAAGAAATTCGCCGACGATGGCGCCGATGATCGAGAAGCCAAGAGCCACGTGCAGGCTGGCGATGATCCAGGTCATCGCCGATGGGAACACCACGTGACGGATTACCTGCAGGCGTGAAGCACCGAGAATGCGGGTGTTGGCGACGAAATTGCGATCGACGCTCCGCACCCCCTGGAACGCGTTGAAGAACACCACGAAGAACACCAGTACGGCAGCCAACAGCACCTTGGACGACATGCCCAGGCCGAGCCACATGACAAACACCGAGCCAAGCACGATGCGCGGCAGCGCATTGATGACTTTGATTAGCGGGCCTATCACGTCGGCTAGATAGGGAATTTCGCCAAGCAGGACGCCCAGCACGACGCCGCTCGTCACCCCGGCGGCAAACCCCAGCAGCGACTCTTCCAGGGTGATCCAGATTTGCAGCCAGATCGAACCGTAGGGCGTGCCTCGTTGGACCCACTCCCACAGCCGGATAGCGATGCCGCTGGGCGAGCCGAAGAAGAACGGATCGATAATGTTCCAGGCACTCAGGAGCTGCCAGCCGCCAATAATCAGCGCGAGCAAGCTGGTCCGTCCGAGCAGTACGAGTCTCTTGCGGCGCTGTGTGCGGCGACGCGCGGCGGCGGCGATCGAGACAGCGTCGGAACCCGCCGGCCTGAAGTCGGCCGGGGAGTCTGCGGTGGTTACCAAGGTTTTACCGCTGGTCATGCTGCTACTCCTTTGACTTTCGATATGTCGGTCGTGCGCGAGTAGGCTTGCTCCACTTCCTCGCGCAGCGATTCCCATATCTGCTGATACAAATCCAGAAATCGATGATTGAATCGGATCTCCTGCACCGCGCCGCGCGGGCGAGGCAGGTCGATTTCGAAGACAGCCTTGACAGTGGCCGGACCGGCGGTCATGACGACCACTCGATCGGCCAGTGCGATGGCCTCCTCCAGGTCGTGCGTGACGAATAGCACTGAGGGTCGGGTCTTTTCCCAAAGCGTCAGCAGCTCGTTGGACATGATGGCGCGCGTTTGAACGTCCAGCGCCGAGAATGGCTCGTCCATCAACAGCATGGACGGCTCGTTGATCAGCGCGGCGGCCAGGCTCACACGCTTGCGCATGCCGCCCGAGAGCTGATATGGATAGTAATTCTCGAAGCCGGCCAGACCCACGAGACGCAGCCACTCGCGGGCCGATTCGCGCGCTTCGTTTTTGGGTACGCCTCGAAAAGTCGGCCCCAACGCCACGTTGGCCAGGATTGACTTCCATGGAAGCAGCGCGTCGTTCTGAAATACGAAGCTCGCCCCCTTGGTAATGCCGTTGACCTGTTGGCCGGACACGCGTACCGTGCCCGCGCTCGGGCGATAGAGCCCGGCAGCCAGGGTCAGTGTGGTGGACTTGCCGCACCCGGTGGGACCCACTACCGCACAAAATACCCCGGGCTCGACCACCAAGTTCACATCGCGCAGGGCGGTTTTTTCCGTGCCTTCCCGGGTGACGAAACTTTTTGTCACCCCCGAAAACTCAATACCGCCTTGCCTTGTCAACGTCTCTGCCATAGCAAACAAACCTCATTAACTGTACCGATTAAGCAAAAAGAACTTTTTTCAAGCGCACTCGAATTCGCGGCATTGGCCGCCATGCCGCACAGGAATGGCGCCGCCGGTGCCGCTCGCTAGTCGAGCTCCTTCCAAATCGCGGTTGTCGCCGCAGCGAAATTCCTGGGTTTCATCACCCCCTTGGGCCGGCCGCCAGCTCATCGCAGCTCAATCGCAACTGCGATAGCCGGAGCCAACACTCGTTAGAAATGCCAAATGCCACCGACTTCGATGCGCTTGGCTGTTTGCGGCGAGATGCCGGTCGATGCCTGGTAGGTTTTCTGGCCCCACATGGCCTCGATCCCTACGTCGACCGTCTTGGTCGGTTGCAGGATCAGGTTGACGTGGACCGTCTTGGTCGTGACGGCGTTTTGCGCGTCGGCCGGCAGGAACCCCGCCAGGCGCTGGTGGTTGAAGCCGAAGCCGATGTTGGTCCGCAGCTTGGAGGTCCACCAGTGCTGGAAGTACACGGTGCCGCCGACATCGGGCTGCACCTGGACGGCGGTCGCGCCGGTCGGGTCGGCCGCTGTGCCGTTGTTGATCGCGAGCGTTGAAGCGGTGTTCGCGCCGAAGTCATCAGGAATGTAGCGGGCCATCGCGCCGTACCAGGCCTGGAAGCCCACGTTGTCGCGACCGAGTCCAAAGCTGGTATGCAGGATATTCCACGTGGCGCCGACGATTGCCGCAGCGGCGAATTTGGTGGTCCGCACACCGTTCTGGTCGGTAAATCCCAATTCGCGGGCGACGGCCGACACTTGATAGTGACCCCAGTCGCCGCTGCGCTCGTATTTCGCGGTGAAGTCCGGTAGCGGATTTGTTTGGGTCGCTACCTCGATATTGCCCTGTGTGTCCTGGTAGCCTGTTTGTGGGTTTTCTATCGAGAATGACAGCGCGCCGCCCGCATGCAGCGGTAGGGTATAGCGGATCTGCGGCGTGTGGGCGCCCGGCACGCCGGCTGGGCCGGCGTTGTCGAAGGTTTCCTCCTGGTCGGGGTCGTCGATGAAGTTCGAATTCGCCTGCCCGAACAGCCAGTGGCCGATGGTGCCGTAGGCATAGACGATGCGGGCACCCCAGTTATTGTTTTGCAGTGCCTGATTGTTGTCGCCTCCCGCGGTGTAACCGTAGAAGTCCAGCGAGATATTGGTGTTGATGTCCCCGTATGGACTCGGGGTGCTGGTCTGCACGATCAGCCTTGAGACTTTGTCCTGGAAGTGGAAAGTGCGTCCCGATTGCGCCCGCGCCGGACCGCTTGGCAGCAAATTGCCAATGGCGAATTTGGGCCCGAGATTTTGCGTGGGGTCGTAGATGCCCTGGAAGTTGACGAATCCGCCGATGCGCATCGAGGTATCGGTGCCAGGCAATTTGAAGGATCCTGGCATGGCACCACGCATCACATAACCCGGGTCCGCCATGCCCAGTGCCTCGGCTTTGGTCGGCGGTACGCTATCGGGTAGAGCCGGGCCCGGGGCCGCAGCGGCCTGGGCCGTTTGCACGGTGCCGGCTGGAGATTGCTGGGCGTGCCAGTGCTTTTGCTGTGCTTGCTTGAGCTGGTTCAACTGCGTCGACAGGTTGTTGATTTCCGCCTGCAGCCTGCTGAGCTCGTCGGCGTGCGCCAACGGCATGGCGACCAGGCCCGCAATCGCAGTGCACATCACCCGGGCTTTGAACGACTGCGGCGTGATCGAGCGAAGTGAACAGCCTGAGAATCCCTTGCGTTTTTTCATCCAGTTGTCTCCTGCATATGATTGTTTTCGTCCCGTACCGCCCGGACAGGGCTGGGTATACGGTGTGCTCATGGTAGGGAGGGCTAGCTGTCAGATAGCTGTCAGCCGCGACGCAGATTCGCCGGTGTTAACCCTAGGTGCGCTCGTCTTGAGGGAAGTGAGCGTGCACGCGACGACGCGGCGGGCAAGGGGGCTTGATCCGGGCCGGGAAAAAAGCGCGGCCATCGCTTTGATAATGCTTTTCAGCGGCCTGTCGGCCACCTAAACTGTTGATTCGCGCAGTACCGGGTATTGTCGTATTGGCCGGAGCGCTACAGGTGGCCGAACACCGGCCGTGACGATGATTGTGGGCTTTTCTGACGGGAAAACCATGAAACTGATTGGCATGCTCGATTCACCCTTTGTCCGCCGCACCGCCATATGCATGAAATTGCTCGGTCTCGAGTTCGAGCATCAGTCGCTCTCGGTGTTCAGGACATATGACGAATTTCGTCGCATCAATCCGGTGGTCAAGGCGCCGACACTGTTGCTCGACGATGGCCAGTGTCTGATGGATTCGACGCTGATTCTCGACTACGCCGAGACGCTTGCCAATCCGCGCAAGACGCTGATGCCACGTGACCCCGCGGCGCGACTGCACGAGCTCAAATTGATCGGGCTGGCTCTCGCGGCAAGCGAGAAGTCCGTGCAGCTCGTCTACGAGCAAAAGCAACGGCCCGCCGATAAGCAATACGAGCCCTGGGCCGCGCGTGTTAGCGAGCAG
This sequence comes from Pandoraea sp., assembly GCF_004297875.1. Classification (GTDB taxonomy): domain Bacteria; phylum Pseudomonadota; class Gammaproteobacteria; order Burkholderiales; family Burkholderiaceae; genus Pandoraea. The sequence goes on from NZ_SCSK01000014.1 coordinate 9,940, forward strand.
TTGCATGCCGCGTATGCGGTGCTCGAGAAAGACATCACCTCGCGGCCGTTGCCCACCGATCCGAGCCGGTTCAGCCAGGCCAGCGTTTCGATTGCCGTGGCGTGGCGCTTTACGCAGATGATGCTGCCCGATGTCGTGGCCGAGACGGATTACCCGGCGCTGCGGTTGTTCGCGGCGTTTGCCGAACGGCAGCCGGTGTTCATGCAGACCCAGCCTGAGTGACGTCGAGGCCGGTTTTCCGCAGCGTCCTGACGCTCTGGCTTGCTCGCCGGATTATGGAATTTTACGGTCATCGGATTTCCATTTTCGGATTCGTCTGACAGGCGAGCGAGGCAATTGAGATTACCTTTCAATCCACTCGGGGGCAAGTATGGACCGATCGGCAAGCCGTATCGGCCTTTTCCGGTAGCACGGTACAAGGGAGAGTTGCATGAGCAAGCGCATTCGGTGGCATGTTGTCGCGGCAGAAGACAAGAGTCCGGTAGTGACCTACGTGAGGCCCGCCGCAAGGGAGCCGCTCGCGAGCGGGCCGGTGGCGTTTCATGATTTGCGGGCGCGTCTGCGCACCTTTGCAAGCCGGCGGCTGGCGTTGCTTCGCTATGTCTATCGCCGCGAGGCTTTGTCGATGAGCGTGCTGGTGAGCGCCGATTGGGAGCGCAAGCGCCGATAGGATGCTGCCACCCACCAAAAGAAAAAGCCGGTCGAAACCGGCTTTTTTTCATGCTCGCGCGATGACATGCGCGTATTGCTGGCGTATCAGTCGGTGCCGCCGACGGCCGGCTCGCCGTGGCCGGCCGCATCCTCACCGATGGCGCCAGCCTTGCGCGCTTCGTGGTGGTGATCGGCCGCCAGGAACATATACATGGCAGGCACCACGAACAGCGTGAACAGCGTGCCTATCGACAAGCCGGTGAAGATCACCAGCCCCATGGCGTGCCGGCCCGCCGCGCCGGCGCCGGAGGCGAACACCAGCGGCGCGACGCCCAGCACCATTGCCGCGGTGGTCATCAGGATCGGGCGCAGCCGTACCGCGGCAGCTTGCTCCAGGGCCTCGCGCTTGCTGCGTCCGGCCCGCTGCAATTCATTGGCGAATTGCACGATCAGGATCCCGTGCTTACTGATCAGCCCCATCAGGGTCACCAGCCCGACCTGCGTATAAATATTGAGCGAGGCGAAGCCGATGTTGATGAACAGCAGCGCACCGAACAGGGCCATCGGCACCGAGACCAGGATCACGATCGGATCGCGGAAGCTTTCGAACTGGGCCGCCAGCACCAGAAATACGATGATGGTTGCGAACAGAAGCGTATAGACGAACCCTCCCGATTCCTGCTCGAACTGGCGCGATGCTCCCGAGAAATCGACCGAGTAGCCACTGGGCGCGACCTCCTTGGTGATCTTGGTGAGGTAGTTCAACACCTCCGCTTGCGATGCGCCAGGGACCGCGACGCCTGAGATGGTGGCCGAGTTCAGCTGCTGGAAGTGGTTGATCGACTCGGGCACCACGCTGGTTTTCAGACTCGCTACCGTCGAGGCAGGAATCACCGCGCCATTTGGCGTATGCAGATAGTAATTCAGGATCTGCGACGGATTGAGCCGGTCGACCTGCAGCACCTGCGGGATCACCTTGTACGAGCGCCCGGCAATCGAGAAGTAGTTGACATACCCGCCACCGAGCGCGGCCGACAGCGTATTGCCGACATCCGCATCGGTCAGGCCGAGCGAGGCCACCTTGTCGCGGTCGACTTCCAGCGTGCTCTGCGGCTTGTCGATCTTGAGGTCGCTGTCGACGAAGAAGAACATGCCCGAGGCCCGTGCCTTGGCGAGCACCTGCTGCGAAACGTCGTTCAGGTTCTGGAACGGCTCGGTGGTGGTGATGACGAATTGCACCGGCAAGCCTTGCGAACCAGGCAGCGGCGGGAACTGGAACGCGGCGACCTGGGCGCCGGCGATGTGGCTCCATTTCTCCTGCAGTTCCTGCTGCAATTGCATCGCGCTCTTTTTACGTTGATCCCACGGCTTGAGCAATACGCCGCCGATGCCCTGGTTAATGGTCGGCACGCCGGTCAACTGGAACATTTGCGCGTATTCAGGAATGCTTTTGGCCGCGTCGAAGACCTGGTCGGCGTAGGTATCCATTTGCTGGATCGTCGCGTTGGGCGGCCCTTGCATGTGTGCGAGCACGATGCCCTGGTCTTCCTGCGGCGCCAGTTCGGACTTCGAAGTCATGAACAGATATACGGTACCGGCCAGCAGCAGGGCGCCCATGACCACCAGCACGACCCAGGTATCGAGCAGGCTGCGCAGCATGCGCTGGTAGCCATGGTGCACCCGGTCGAACTGGCGATCGATGAATTGCACGAAACGCCCGGATTCCTGTTGCGCGCTGAAGAAACGCGAGCACATCATCGGCGAGAGCGTCAGGGCGATCACGCCCGACATCGCGACGGCGCCGGCCAGCGTGAATGCAAACTCGGTGAACAGCGCGCCGGTCAGGCCGCCCTGGAAGCCGATCGGCACGTACACGGCCACCAGCACCACGGTCATCGCCAGAATCGGGCCGCCCAGCTCACGTGCGGCCAGCAGCGCCGCTTCGAGCGGCTTCTTGCCTTCTTCCTTCATGTGCCGGTCGACGTTTTCGACCACGATAATGGCGTCGTCGACGACCAGCCCGATTGCCAGCACCAAAGCCAGCAACGTGAGCAGGTTGACCGAATAGCCAAGCACCAGCATGACGAAAAAGGTGCCGATCAGCGACAGCGGCATTGCCACGACCGGGATGATCACCGCCCGCAGGCTGCCGAGGAACAGGAAGATGACGACCGTGACAATCAGCAATGCCTCGATCAGCGTCTTGACCACTTCCTTGATGGACGTGTTCACGAAGTCGGTCGCGTCGTACACGATCTTGCCGGTCAGCCCGGTCGGCAACTGCGCCTGAAGCGCCGGGAACGCGTCGCGCACACGCTTGGCGACGTCGAGTACGTTGGCGTCCGGCGCTGTTTTGATCCCGATGAAGACCGAGCGCTTGCCACTGAAGGCGACGCTGAAGTCATAGTTGTCGGCGCCCAGCGTAACGTTGGCCACATCCTGCAGGCGCACGAGCGCGCCATTTTTCGACTTGACGACCAGGTGCTTGAACTCGTCGACCGAATGCAGGTCGGTGTCGGCCGTCATCTCGACGCTTACCATTTGCCCCTTGGTGGTGCCCAGGGCCGCCAGGTAGTTGTTATTGGCCAGCGCCGTATACACATCGGCTGCGGTCACGCCGTGCGCGGCCATGCGCTGCGGGTCGAGCCAGGCGCGCAGGGCGAATTGCCGCCCGCCGAGGATTTCCGCGGTTTGCACGCCCTGGATCGAATCCAGCTTGGGCTTGACCACGCGCAGCAGGTAGTCCGTCACGTTGTTGCCGGGCAGCACATCGCTGTAGAAGCCCATGTACATCGTGTCGGTCGTCTGTCCGGTCTGGACCGTGATGACCGGCTGCTGGGCCTGTGCCGGCAACTGATTGCGCACGGCGTTGACCTGCGTGGTGATCTCGGTCAGCGCGCGGTTGGCATCGTAATTCAGGCGCAGCGTGGCGGTGATCGTCGAGGTACCGCTGGTGCTGCTCGACGACAGGTAGTCGATGCCCTGAGCCTGCGCGATCGAGGCCTCCAGAGGCTGCGTGATAAAGCCGGCGACGGTGTTGGCATCCGCACCGTAGTAGGTGGTGGTGATGGTCACCACCGCGTTTTCCGTGCGTGGATACTCGCTGACGGTCAGGCTCGAGAGCGACCGGATCCCCAGCACGAGGATCAGCAGGCTGACCACCGCCGCCAGGACCGGCCGCTTGATGAAGATGTCCGTGAAATTCATCGCGGGGTTCTCACTGTTCCTGCGGCGTTGGGTTCGGCGAATCCGCCGGCAGCACCGAGTTGTTGATGATCAGCGGCGTGCCGTTCTTGAGCTTGAGCTGACCGCTGGTGATCACTTCCTCGCCCTCGGTCACGCCTTTCTCGATGGCCACCTGATCGCCGCGTGTGGCGCCCGTCGTGACGAACACCTGCTGCGCGGTCGGCATGGTTTTGCCCTGTGCGTTCGGTTTTGCACCCGGCTTGGCAATGAACACCGTCGCGCCATACGGGTTGTAGGTGATGGCGGTTTGCGGCAGCGTGAGGTAGCGCTGCGGCGTTCCGACATCGACCTTGACGGTGGCGTACATGCCCGGCAGCAGCTTGCCGGCGCGATTATCGATTTCCGCCTCGACCTGGACGTTGCGTGTAGCCGTATCGACCAGCGGGTTGATCGAGGTGATCTTGCCGGTGAACGTTTTGCCCGCGTAGGTGTTGTTTTGCAGCGCCACGGTCTGGCCGATCGCCAGCTTGCTGAAATCCTGCTGCGGCAAAGTGAAGTCGGCGTAAAGCGTGTCGGTGTCTTGCAATGTGACGATCATGTCGCCCGGATTCAGGTACTGGCCAGGGTTGACGGTGGTAATGCCCAGCCGGCCGGAGAAGGGCGCGCGAATCGTCTTTTTCTCGACGATCGCCGCTTGCTGGGCGGCCTGTGCGCGCGTGCTGCGCAGGTTTGCTTCGTCGGCGTCGAGCGTGGCCTTGGCGATGACCTTCAATTCATATTGCTTCTTGTCGCGGTTGTATACCGTTTGCGCGAGGTCCGCCTGGGCCTGCAGTGCGTGCAGCTGGGCGATGTCGGAATCGGCATTGAGCTGCACCAGCACCTGGCCGGCCTTGACGTGGCTGCCCGACTTGATGTGCACCTCGCGCACCAGTCCGGCGATCTCGGTGGTCACATTGACGCCGCGCACCGCGCGCAGGCTGCCAACGGCGGACAGTTGCGGCTGCCATGTCTGGTAACTCGCCTTGATGGACGAAACCGTGACCGGCGGCGCCGAGTTGGCCGCCATGAACTTCTTGATCATGGCCGCTTTGAAAAGATTGAAGCCGACCAGCGCCCCGAGCAACACCAGGACGCAAATCAGCATGATTGCCATGCGCTTCTTCATCGATTCTTCTCCATGGACGCTTTGGCCGCGTCTGCTTGCTGCGTTTGTTTCGATTGGTCATGCCACCAGCCGCCGCCGACCGCCTGGAACAGGGCGGCCGTATCGGCGTAGCGTGCGGCCTGGGCCTGCACCAGATTGACGACGGCTTGCTGGTATTGACGCTGCGAGTCGAGCAGCGACAGATAGCTCACCGCGCCCAGCCGATACTGCTGCTGGCTCAGATCGAGCGAGGCCCGCGCGGCGCGCTCGGCGTCGGCCTGTGCATTCAGCGCGTGCGCATCGTTATCCAGCGCGCGCAGCGAGTCGGCCACGTTCTGGAATGCCTGCAGGACGGTCTGCCGGTATTGCGCGGCGGCCTGGTCGTAGGCGGCCTCGGCTGCGCGCTTTTGCGACAGCAGTTGCCCGCCGTGGAACAGCGGCTGCAACAATCCGGCGCCCAGACTCCAGATCGCATTGCCGGCACGGAACGCGCCGGCCGGAGTCAGCGCGTCCGTGCCATAACTGCCGGTGATATTCAATTGCGGATACATCAGGGCGGTTGCCACGCCCACCTTGGCGCTGGCCGCGTGCAGTGTTGCATCGGCCGCCAGGATGTCCGGCCGCTGACGCACCAGTGCCGAAGGCAGGCTCACCGGCAGGTCCTTGGGCAGCGAAAAGTCGGATAGGCGGAACTCGGGCAACGAACCATCCGACGGCGGCTGGCCCGCCAGCACGGCGATCTGATGCCGGGTGACGTCGAGCGCTTGCCGCAGCGGAGGCAGCGCGGCGAGCGTTTGCGCCAATGTGGTGCGCTGCGCCAGCACGGCGGCCTGATTCACGCCGCCGAGCTCGAATTGCTGGTTGAGGAGATCGAGCTGGTGACGCTGGTCGCCGGCGATGCGCTCGGTGGCTTCGATTTGGGCACGCAAGGAGGCTTCCTTGATGCTGGCCGTCACGAGATTGGCCGTGAGCGCCAGGTAGGCGGCCTGCCATTGGTAACGCTGGTAGTCGACCTGTGCGCCCAGGGCCTCGAGCTGGCGGCGCGCGCCGCCGAACAGATCGAGCGAATACGACACGCTGACCGAAGCGTTGTACAAATTGAAAATCGAATCTCTGCCGGGTTGGCCGATCGTCAGTCCCGAGGTTTTCTGCCGCGAGGCGCCGAGCTTGGCGTCGAACGCCGGGAACAGCGCACTGCCGACTTCGGCATTGAGGTTTTCCTGGGATTACCGCAAGGCCGCCTGCGCGGCGGCCAGCGTCGGGCTGTTATCCAGGGCCTGGCGAATCAGCGCGTCGAGCGGGGCGCAATGAAATAGCGTCCACCACTGCCCCGGAATGTCTTGCGCGGCGACGAAGTGCTGCGCCTGGCCGGCGTCGCCCGCCAGACCTTGGGTCGCCACCGTTTGCGCCGGCAGCGGGGTCGCCGTGTACTGCTTGCCCGGCGGCGGTGCCGGCGTGCGGTAATCGGGCCCGACCGCGCACGCTGCGAGCGACGCGCCCAGGGCGATGACCGTCATCGCTCTTATTGTCTTGTTCGCGCCAAGCCGGCGCTGCCGGCCGCTGGCACGTTCCAGTCCATCACCCATCCGCTTGCTCCTGATCACAACCGGTTCCTTGTATGAACGCAATCGTCATGCCCTCGTCGCATGACAAGCGCCGCACATTGCATCCGACCGGCTTATGACTTTATCGCATGGAATGTGGACACTACTGTGTTTTTCAACAGCACTTGCGAGTGCGAAGCCTATCGTAAATTCGGGATGATGAATAGAGGCTTACGAAAAATCTTAAAGCGATCATGTGCCTGTTTCACACAGCGGTTTATTAGTAGGCCGATATAGCACTTGACGAAACGGGAAATTTCGTCGCAAGCGGCCGCGCACGGCGCCCGCAAGATCGGGATTCGAACTGCCCGCATAACGTGCCGGGGCTTGATTCAGCACGTTTTCGGTGCAACCGGGCGGAACGGGGCGGGGCAGCGGTTCTGGTTGAACCGGTTTATGTAGAAGAAAAATTCAAGTGGGCGGTCCGCTGCCGGCTTACGTATTTTCGTAATACAAATTTCCGTAGCCGGCACGAGCAAAGCCGACGGAATCCTAAGAGGTGGTTGCCGCCGCCGGCGCGTGGCGCACAGTGTTCGGTTCGAGCATATAGCTGCCGCGCCCAAGCCGCTTGGCTTGGTACATCATATTGTCAGCGGCCGCCAGCAGGCGGTCGGCATCGAAATTGCCGTCGCACAGGGCGATCCCGACAGACACGCTCAGCGAGCACTCCCGTCCCTTAAGAAGCAAGGGCTGGGCGACCGCGTCAATGCATTTCTGCGCCAATTGCTGCGCGGCGTCTTCGGCCGGGGCGGCGAAGTCCCCGGCCACCAGCACAAATTCATCGCCGCCCACACGCGCCAGCGTGTCGTTTTGGCGCACAACCGCCGTCAGGCGCCGGGCGATTTCCTTGAGCGCATCGTCGCCGGCGTCGTGACCGAGCGTGTCGTTGATCGGTTTGAAACCGTCCAGATCGAGAAACAACAGGGCGACCAGCGTACGGGTGCGTGCCGCGCGTGCCAAGGCCCGCGGCAGACGTTCGGCCAGCAGGCTGCGGTTGGGCAAGCCGGTGAGCATGTCAAGGTGCGCCAGGCGCTTGAGTTCGGCCTGGCTGGTTTCGAGTTTGGCCAGCAGTCGATTGAACGCCTGGGTCATCTGACCAACCTCGTCGTCGCGCACCACCGGAAGCGGCTTCAACGGCAATTCGCCGCGGGTCATGCGCCGGGCCTGCTCGGCGGCGCGGTGCAAAGGCCTGAGCAACCAGGTCACGGACAGGCCGACGCTCAGGATGACCAGGGCGATAGCGGCAAATCCGCTCCACACGATGACTCGCCGAATGGGCTGGATCGACGCCAGCGCGACCGAGGTGGGCAAATGCGCGACCACGAACCAGCCGGTGCTGGGCACCGAGGCTATGCCGGAAATTTCCTCGACCCCCTTGGCATTGACAGTGACCCCGCTGCCGCGAAATCCTTGCATGGCTCGATCGTGCAGCGGATTGACGCCAGGCGCCGGAGTCGGCGTGAAAATCATGCTGGGATCGCTTGATGCGACAAACAATTTATCTTGTGGAGATACCAGCAGGAAACCTTCGGCGTGCAGCGCCGATTTTCGCTGCTGCAGATCCAGGAATCCCGCCGCGCTCAGCGAGGTCAGGCCGATCAGAACGGCGCGTACCCGGCCGGTTGCGTCGCGTACCGGGGCCATCATCGATAGCAGGGGCTGCTTGGTGGCTGGGCCCACCAGCGGGTGTCCGATGACAAAGTGGCCGGTCAGCGCGTCGTGAAATGACGACATTTCGATCACTTGCATGCCGACGCGGCCAGGAATGGTCGGTGCATCAGCGACAATCCTTCCCTGGCGGTCAGCCACCAGCAGCCCCAGCGAAAACAGGGGCTCCACTAACTGTCGGCCATTGAGCCAAATGTTTAACCGCGCCGGGTCGGTGAGCAGTTCTGGCGACATGGCATGTGCCAGACGCTCCAGCAGATGACGCCGTTCACCGATTTTGTCGTTGACCTCACCGGCGACAACTTGTGCCAGTGAGCTCTGTTGTGCCGAGAAGACCTGGATGAGATTGTTCCGCAGCAGTGCGGTGAAAAAAAAGTATCGCAGTACCGCGCCCAATATCACCAGCAACACCCCAAAAAAAATCAAGCGGATGAGCAGGCTATCGGCACGGAACGGTAATTTCTTCATGGGTGTCATCTTAGCCGAATAACCATGCGATGGGCGTGCGGCAATTCGTGACTTGTTGCCTTGGCGTTACGGTCTCCTGCGCTAACGGCTGGGGGCCGCGGGCAGGGTCTCAGACCAGCATCATGTCGGCGTGGACCACCACGCCGCGCAGCCGATCGGCGGGGGTTAACGGGATATAGCGCTCCGGCCATGCCGGGTTCAGGGCCTCGAGATAGCGGTTGCCGCCATCACCCTCGACCAGACGGCGGAACAGGGCGTCGCGCTGGCCGGGGCGCTGGACGATGACGAAGTGGCCGGTCGCTGCGCTCAGGTCGGGATTGACATACAAAATGATGCCTTCCGGAAACGACGGCCACCCGCCGGGCTCCGCAATCATCGAGGCGCCTTTGACGCGCAAGCAAAAGCCGTGCGGGCCCAGGTCCACCGGAAAGTGCGCCCGGGTATGCTGTGAGGCGCTCAAATCGTTGCCTCTGGCAGCCTGCTCCCATGCCAGCAGCGGATAGGATCCGCCGGCTGGTGCAGCAGTCGGCAGCGGTACAGAGTTGCCGTAATTAGCGAAGCCCAAACTCTGAAAATCGTATTCGCGCAATGCGGACACGCTGACGCCGAAATAGTCGGCCAGGGGCTGCAGTGTGGAGGTGCGGGGATCTTTGCTCTGACCCGAGAGAATTCGGAACAACGTGGCTTGAGTGACCGGCCGGACATCGCGCCAGATGGTGCTGGCGGCAATCGCCTCGGCCAGCGCATGGGGGTTGGTGGCGTGGCGCTTGATAAACCAGGCCAGATTGCGGGCAATCAGCGATTCACCTTGTTTCATTTCGAGGTCCGGAAGCAGCTTGCGATCAGGGGGAAACAACACCGTGCCGGTGCAGCCGCATGCTCGGGCCGAGCGCTTCAATGTTACGGCCCTGATTTTGCGGAATTTTGCAACGCTCTAGAAGTAGCCGTCGCAGAAAGTCGCTGTCTGATTCTATACGAAACCGGTGTTTTAAATTATACGAATCTGTATAGAATGAAATTCATTATCCGATCCGGCGTCATGCACCCGGACTGTCGGAAATTTTCAAAACCAGTGCACCGGACGCTGGCTTGACCAGCCGGCCGTGCACCGCATCCAGGGAGCCCACGATGCTCAGAAACACGCTATCGCCGCGATGCCTGCCTTACGCTCTCAAGCGTATTGCCGACCGTTTGACCCGGGCGCGAGAGCCGTTCGGTCTATTTGTACTCCGTAATGATATTTTGTTGATCAAGACAGCCACCACTCGCTTCGAGTCCGAGCTCAAGCGTGCGAGTGTCCAGCAGCATCTGGTGGGCGTCTACGATCAGCGTGCCAGACTCGAGGATGTCACGGCGGATTTGCGCGAGCACGTACGATGAGCGGCGGCACGACATTACCCCGATTTGCATTCTGGAGCGCCTCATGCACCGCCGGCGCTTCGTGAGCGAGCCCGGCGCCCGGGCCAAGGCCGATCCGCATGCCCGGGTCAAGCGCCGTCTCGAGAGTTGGGGCCGCTGGATCGAGTTGAGTCGACAGGGCGGTCATTTGCCCAGCAGCCTGACGCTTGACCCGAACCGCGTGCGCCAAGCGTTGCCGCGCTTCGTGCCGGTGTCCGAGGTCGAGTGCGCCGAAACCGACGCGGCCATCGCCAAGCTGCCGCAGCAAGTGCGCGCCGTGGCAGTGGCCGAATATGTCGCCTACGTAAGCACGGCGATCGCTGCGCGCAAGATCGGCGTGAGCGAGCGGCATTACCGACGTTTGCGCGAAATGCTGCACAACGGGGTGGCCTATTGTCTGAGGCATCCGGACGTGCCTGTGCCGCCGGCGCAGGTGTTGCTCAAGCCGATCGCATCCTGAATGCCGAATTTGTCGAGTCGGGCGCCGGTTCGGTCTGCGGCGCGACGACCGGCGAGCCGCCGCCCCTGCGCCCGAGACGCGATCGTGCCGGACATACGGTACACTTATCGAGTCCTACAATATAGGAAATGAGGCGAGTCGACGCCGGCTGCGGCCAGCGTCGCCGACCGTCGCAGCTGGCTTGTTAGGAATGTTAATTTATGAGACATTGGCGTTTCATAAAAAAACAACAAAAAAATGGGGCCGCATAATGGATTCACCTGGGGGCATGCCGAAGCCGGCATCGTCGAATATCAGAGAAAGTCAGCGATGTCTCGAGATCCGCATCAGCGCATCTCGCGCCGCGCCCGTGCGATCCGTTATCCGATATTGCGTGCGTTGCCACGCCGCGCAACACATCTCAGGGGTGGCGTGCTAAGGCTCGACACGTCGCTCGCATCGATACGTTCATGACATTTCACAAGCTCTCCATCCGCAGGAAGCTGGCACTGATCATCGCCGCGTTCATCGCGATCCTGGTGGTGCTTGCCACGGTCGCCATGCTTAGCCTTTTCGCGGTCAACCAACGCACGGCCGCGGTCGAGCAGCAATGGCTGGTTCGCGCGCAGATCCTGGGCCAACTGCGCGATCACATGTCGGGTTTCCGGGGCGCCGAGGCCGACCTGTCGCTGGCGTCCGACGCGAGCGCGGTTCGTGCCGCGCAGGTGCAGGCGAGCCGGGATCGACGGGCCATCGATGATTTGCAGAATCAATACGCGAGCCTGGCGCCGGCCAACATGCGCCCCGACCTGGCCAGGTTCAACGTCGCCCAGAGCGCGTATTTCGCCGCGCATGACGCGTGGATTGGTGCGGCTACGTCAGGCGTGACGAGTAATTCTGCACAACTGCGCCGAGTCCTGCATACCCGTTTCGAGGTCGCCGAAGCCGCCATCGAACACCTGGTTGAAGCGAACCTCGACGGCGCACAGACGGCCGCCAGAGCGGCCAGTCAACTGACTCGGCAAAGCAACTTGCTGGTACTGTCGACGTCCGTACTGGCTGTGTTGCTGGGCCTGTGGCTGTTGGTTCGGGTGCGGCGCGATATCGCCCAGCCGCTGAGCAGTGTCGCGGCCTCACTCAAGGATTTGGCAGCCGGGCATCGCAACGTCGAGGTTCTCGAATTGAATCGGGACGACGAGATCGGCGAGATGGCCCGGGCCGTGAGCGTGTTCCGGCAGCATACGCAGACCCTCGAGGATGCCTATGAGGCCACGCGTGCGGCGCAGGAAGCAGCGCAGCTGCTGGCGCAACACGACCTGCTCACCGGACTGCCCAACCGCCGCGGCCTGGCGTCCGAGTTGCAGGCCGCGGCATTTCATGCGCAGCACGATGCCGCGGTGTATATGGTGCTGGTGATTGACCTCGACCGCTTCAAGCCGGTCAACGATCTTCAGGGGCGCCCGGTGGGGGATTTCGTGCTGAATGAGGTGGCCCGGCGCCTGCGTCGGGCGGTGCGCAAGCGCGACACGGTGGCGCGCCTGGGCGGCGACGAATTCTGCGTGATTGCCAAGGCCGATCCCGGCTACAGGGATGGCGCCATATTGCTTGCGACGCGGTTGCTCGACGCGATTCAGATCCCGATCCTGGTGGGACAGCAGAAGATCGAGGTGACTGCGAGCATCGGCATTGCGTCGTGTCCGGCCGATGGCCTCGACCCGGAGAGCCTGCTGCGCGCGGCCGACATCGCGATGAGCCGCGCCAAGCAGGAGGAGCGCGGCAGCTATCGGTTCTTCGAGCTGAGCATGGACAAGGACATGCGTGCTCAGGCGGCGCTGGAGGCCGACCTGCGCGAGGCCGTGCAAGCCGGCGTGATCCGCCCGTATTACCAGCCGATTATCGAAATGCGCGATCAGCGCGTGTGCGGCTTCGAAATACTTGCTCGCTGGCATCACCCGCAACGCGGCGCGGTGCCGCCCGACATTTTCATCCCGCTGGCCGAGCAACTTGGGCTGATGCCCGACCTGACCACCTCGATATTGCGCGAGGCCTGCCGTGATGCTCGCCAGTGGGGCGACGACATCCACCTCTCGCTCAATATCTCGCCGGTCCAGCTCAAGGATCTCTACCTGCCAGCGCAATTGCTGCCGATTCTCAGCGAGGAGGGGTTCCCGTCCTCGCGGCTCGAAATCGAGATCACCGAGAATGCGCTGGTGGGCGATATCCAGAGTGCCAAATCGATCCTGGGATTGTTTCAGGATGCCGGCATCAGGATCTCGCTCGACGACTTCGGCACCGGCTACTCGAGTCTGTATCATCTGCGCGAACTCAAGTTCGACAAGGTCAAGATCGACAAATCGTTTGTCCAGACCATGCAGCGCAGCAATGAAAGCGAGAAAATCATCGACGCCATCCTCGGCCTGGCCAGGAGCCTGGGCATGGCCACGGTGGCCGAAGGGATCGAAGATACCAAGACCCTGGCCTATCTGCGCGCCAAGGCCTGCGAATTTGGCCAGGGTTATTACTTCGGCGAGGCGCTGAGCGCGGCGCAAACCCGCGAGCGATTCGTGCAAGGGTGGCCGCACATCGCTGTCCGGTCGTAGTCAGCGCGGCCGCGATACCTACGCCGCCATGCGCAACAGGCCGGCCATGGCGATCGCAAACAGCAGCCACGATACGCGCCGGCGGAATTTACCGTCACTGCCATGGCGCGCCGCGTCGCGCTTGAAAAGCCGATGGCCCAGGCGGATACCGGCCATCATGGCCGGCGCCATCAGTACGAAAAGTGCCAGCGTATGCCAGTGGACGATGCCGCTGGCATAGGACAGCGCAAACGCCCAGACATCCATGATGAACAACAGAGCGACCATGGTGGCGCGCAATTGCGAGGCGGCCACGCCGGTGAGCAGAAAGATCGCTGCCACCGAGAGCCCGCCGATCGCGGCAATGCCGCTCATGATGCCCGACACGCCGCCGGTGGCCCAACGCAATGGCGCTCCGGCGGAGCGACCGGTGGGCGCCCTGGACCAGCCGCTGAGCAGCACCGCGCTGAGCGCCAGCAGCGACAGCGCCACCACCAGGCGCAGCGCGGTTGCATCGAAGCGCGCCAGAATCCATACGCCGATGGGCGTAGCAATGAGATTGGCGATTGCCAGCGGACGCAGCCAATGCCAGTCGATATGCTGACGGATGGCAGGAATCAGCGTCACGCTGGCAGCAATCTCCATCAAATACATGACCGGCACGATGCGCGCGGGCGACATCACGATGGCCAGCGAGCCGACCGCGACCGCCGACGACCCGAAGCCCGTGTATCCCCGCACCACGCCCGCGCCGAGCATCACCAGCGCGCTTAGCGCCAGCAGCGGCAACGACATGCCGAACCACACTTCGATCACACATTCTCCTTTCGTGGTGAGGCAATCGCCCAGGCGGTTACCGAACGGCGCGGGCTCCTCGCGCCCGTCCTTGTGTTTTCCAGGGCGACCAGCCCAAATTCATGCCGGCGGCCGCGAGCAGGATCGCCGCCACGCCAGCAAACTGAACCGGGTGCAGCCGATGGCCGAAGGCCAGAAGGTCTACCATGATTGCCACCACCGGGTAAATGAACGAAAGTGAGCCGCTCAAGTGCGTTGGCAGCTTCTGGATGGCGCCATACAGCAGGATGTATACCAGGCCGGTATGTACCACGCCGGCCACCACGAGAATCATCCAGGTGCGCAGTCCGGCAGCGCTGGCAGGCGCTGGCAAATGCATGAGATGAGCGAACGGCGCGAGCATCACGATGCCTACGCATACCTGGACCAGGGCAATCAGATGAGGCGGCGTGCCGGCCAGCTTCTTAGTGATCGCCGCGGCAACTGCGTAACAGAACGCCGCGCCGAACGCGAGGGCGATACCACTGAAATAGTGTGCGCCGATTACCGCCGCGTCGCTGCCGCCGTCCGGCTTGGCTTGCACGATCAACACCACTCCGGCGAAAGCCAGGCCCAGCCAGGTCAGTTTCGTCAGCGTAAAGCGCTCGCCGAAAAACAGTGCTCCCAGGCCAACCAGCATGAATGGCTGGGTGTTGTAGACGGCCGTGGCCACCGAGATCGACGCGCGCGAGTATGCGGCAAACAGCAGCAGCCAGTTGGCGACGATGGCCACGCCGCCCAGCGCGGCGATACCCATCAGGCGGACCGAGCGCAGGCCGCGCAACACGCCCAGGGCGGCGCAGACGCCCAGCAGCGTGAGCGCACCGAATACGCAGCGCCAGAATACGACATCGATGACTGGCTGCCGCGAGGCAATGACGAACCAGCCGATGGTGCCTGAAATGCTCATTGCCGCCGTCATTTCGAGCGTGCCGCGAATCTTGGTGTCCATCAGAATTTCCCCGCAACGTTCAGTGAACTAAGAATCGCATATTGCGCGGCACCATTCCATAATTTAAATAAGCAAAAAAGATAAATTTTTTTAATAAAATAAAGGATATTTTAATTTTTCCTGGGGAAATTAAAATGCTCAACAATCTGGATCGGCGCATCCTTGAGGCGCTGCTCGACGACGGGCGCATGTCGCTCAAAGAGCTGGCGGAACAGGTCGGCCTGTCGTCGCCCAGCGTATCCGAGCGCCTGCGCCGGCTCGAGGAGCGGGGCGTGATTCGGCGCTACACGGTCGAAGTCGATCCTCGGGCGCTCGGTTATTCGCTGCAGGCGGTTGTGCGCATCCGGCCGTTGCCGGGCCAGTTGCCCAGCGTACAAAAGCTGATCGAGGAGATTCCCGAATGCGCTGAATGCGACAAGGTGACGGGGGAAGATTGCTTCGTCGCCCGCCTGTTCGTGCGCTCGATCGAACAGCTCGATGCGATCCTCGACCGGATCGCGGACAAGGCGGAAACCAATACGGCGATCGTCAAGGCTCAGCCGATCGCGCGGCGCCCGCCGCCGTTGGCCGTCGGCTAGGCCGGCACGCGGTCTATTGGCGGCGCGGGTGGATCGCGTCGCCGACATGCGCGACATAGTCCGGCTTGCCGATCTCGACCCCGTTATGGCGCAGGATGTCGTAAGCGGTCACGAGATGGAAATAAAAATGTGGCAAGGCCCAGTCGCGCAGGTAGCGTGCGCCATTCATCCCGACCACAAGGTCATTGGGCAACGGAATTTCGATATCGCGGGTTTCCGCGCCATCGAACGCCGTGACGGGAATACCATGCAAATAGTCAATTGTCGCGGCGAGCGTGCCTTTGAGCGCCTCAATCGTTTGGCCCGGCTCCTGGGCCGGCGCCGGTGCCTGGCCAGTCAGGCGCGCGACCGAATTGCGGGCGAGCTCGCAGGCCACCTGCACCTGCCGCGCCAGCGGGTACATGTCGGGTGCGAGGCGCGCGCCCGCCAGCACGGTCGAATCGAAACCTTTGCCCTGCGCCAGCTGCGTTCCCTTGTCGAGCAAACCGGACAAATTACTTAGCATCGGCGCGAACGTGCCGATCAACAGAGAGTGCATCGAGAGCGAGGCCGGAATGGGGGCGGACATGGCAATTCCTTGCGAAAACAGGTTGGATGGCGAACCGATAAACCGGGGCGCCGAGGCGCCCGCCCGATTGTATCAATCAACTAGTCCACCCGCGTCTGGTGCACTCGCCCCAGGAATTCCTGCATTAAATGCGCCACCTCGTCCACCGCCTCGTCGAGCGCGAAGTGACCGGCCTCGAGCAGGTGCACTTCAGCCTCGGGCACATCCTGCTGATAGGCCAGCGCGCCTTGCACGGCAAACGACGGGTCGTGCCGGCCCCACACCACCAGCATCGGTGGGCGATGTTCGCGCAGCCACGCTTGCCAGCGCGGGTAAGCCGCGACATTGTTGCGGTAGTCATGGAACAGCTCGGTCTGGATGTCGATCTGTCCGGGGCGCGACAGGAAAGCGAACTCATCGCACCAGGCATCGGGATCGTAGCGCTGCGGGTTCGGGCTGTGGCCGACGTGGCGCAGGCGCGTTGCCTCGAAAGAAATCAGATTCTGGCGCAGTGCCGACTCGTGCCTGGCGCGGTCGCGCCAAAAGGCCTTGCGGGTCTCCCACAGCGGCCCCAAACCAGCTTCGTGGGCGACCGCGTTTTGCACGATGAACGCGGTAACGGACGCGCTGCGCGCCTCGGCCAGGCGGAATCCGATCGGACCGCCGTAATCCTGCACGAATAGCGCGTAACGTCGAACCTCAAGGGTGTCGAGCCAGCGGCCGACGAAATGCGCCAGATTGTCGAACGTGTAATCGAAGTCTTGCGGCGACGGGGCGCTGCTATGGCCAAAACCGGGGTAGTCAGGGGCAAGCACATGAAAGCGGGCGGCCAACAGCGGGATCAACGTCTCGTACATGCGCGATGACGAGGGGAAGCCATGCAACAGCACGACAGTGGGCGTATCGGGATGTCCGGCTTCCCGATAGAAGATGTCCAGACCGTCGATTGATGCGGTGTGGTAGGTAACGGTGGTGCGCGTCGAAGGCATGATGAACCTCTGGTGGAAAATGAATCAATGAGCGGCGTGTTCAGGCCGGGTGCGGCGAGAACAGAAAGATGCGATGCACCAGCGCCGCGCCGACGAAGAAAACCGCCGACAGCGCGCACACGCCGATCCATCCGGCGCGTGCGAAAACCGGGCCGGCGAAGGCCGCACCGATGGCGCTGCCTAAAAAGAACAGTCCGGTGTAGAGGCCATTGAGGCGGCCGCGCACCTCGGGGGCAAGCAAGTTGATGGCGCGCCGGCCAAGCGTCTGGTCGGCGATGACCGAGGCGTCGATCAGGCAGGCGGCGACAGCCAGCAGCAGCACCGAGACTGGCGTCGGCAGGTGCGGGCTCACGGCCAGCGCGGCGAGCAGCGTGCCGCCTATGGCGATGCGATGCGCGATCCGCGCGGCCGGCCCAGCGTGGCCTCGGTCGCCGGCTCGCCCAGCCAGCGGCGCCACGGCCACGCTGGCCGCGCCCGCGAGAGTGAACAGCGCAATCTGCAGCGGACCGAGATTCAGCGGCGCACGCGCGAGCACGATCGCCACGCTGGTCCAGAAAGCGTTGAAGCCGGCCATCAGCAGGCCCTGGCACAGCGCGTGATGGCGCAGCACCGGCTCATCGGCGACAAGCTTGCCCAGCGAAGCCACCAGCGATCGATAGCTGGGGCGCGCCGCGGGCCGCAGCGCGGGGACGCGCGGCAACGCCAGCACCAGCGTGAGTATGAGCACCGCTGCATCGCCGACGAAAAAGCTGCGCCAGCCGAGCGTGCCGTCGGCCAGCCCCGCCAGCGGGCGCGACAGCAGGATGCCCAGCATCAGCCCACTCATCACATTGCCGATCACCTTGCCGCGCGCGGCCGGTCCAGCCAGTGTGGCGGCGGCCGGAATCAGCATCTGGATCGCGCTGGCTGAAACACCGATGACAAACGAAGCGCCAAGAAAATCCGGGGCGGACGGTGTCCACGCAGCAAACACCAATGCCACGGCCTGTGTGCCCAGTGTCGCGCCGATCAACGGACGCAACGGCAGGCGGTCGACCAGCGGCACCAGTGCGAACAAGCCCGCCGCGTAGCCGAGCAGCGTGAGCCCCGTGACCAGCGAAGTCCACGCGCCCAGATGCAACGACGCATCGAGCCCGTTGATAAGGGCTTGCGACGCGTAGAGCGGCAGCACCGCCGTGCCGACCAGCATCGCAAAAATCAGCGTCGCACCCAACGAAAATGTTTCGCAAGATGCCGGACTGAAGCTCGACGTCGACAACGTCGACGCATTGGGGCAGTGGGGATCCATGAGGCCTCTCGATGTGTGATTAACGAGGCCATCCTACTGTCAATTTAATAATTAATAATTGGCATAAAATGATATTGATAATCCATTTTTTATGGAGAATAAATGCTGTCGCTGCGTGATCTCGAAGTATTCGTCGCCATTGCCGAGGCAGGCAGTCTGACCGCGGCCGCCCAGCGGCTGGGGCGCTCACTGCAGGCAGTGAGCCGCTCGTTGCAGTCGCTTGAAGCCGAAGTCGGCGCGACGCTGATTGCCCGCACCACCCGCACCTTGCGCCTGACGCCGGCCGGGCAGCGCTTTCGCGAGCGGCTGCAGGACGTGTTTGCGGAACTGGAGACGGCTCGCGCCGAAGTGGCCGAAGAAACGCATCATCTGCGCGGCACGTTGCGCGTGAGCGCCGCCACCCAGTTTGGTCCGGCCTATGTCGTGCCGCTGGTCAGCGAATTTCTCACGCGACATCCCGGTCTTGGCGCCGCGCTCGATTTCGACGACGAATATCGCGATCCGGTCAAAAGTGGAGTGGATGTGACGATCCGCATCGGCGACACGCCGGACTCGCAGCTCGTCGCGCGACGTCTGGCTTCGGTGCGCCGCGTCGTGTTCGCCGCGCCCGACTACCTCGAGCGGCGCGGCCGCCCGCTTGTGCCGGCCGATCTTGCCGGGCACGATTGCGTGATCCGCTCCAACGCCGCGCATCCGCGCCTGTGGCGCTTCCAGTCGCCCGGGCAGGGCGAGATCGCGGTGGCCGTTAAAGGGCGCGTCGAGGCCAATCATGCCGATGCGGTCAATCGCGCCGTGGCGTGCGGCATGGGTATCGGCATCGCCACGCTGTGGCAGATCCGCCCGCTGCTCGAAGCCGGCAAGGTCGAGCGACTATTGAGCGCCTTCGAGCCGACCCCGGTGCCGCTCAACGCCTTGTGGGTGCGCGCGCCCCGGCTGCCGGCGCGCACGAGACAATTCATCGATTTTCTCGCCGAGCGATTTGCCGACGAATGGCTATAGGCGGGCTTCATGAGACGCGGCCGTGAACCCGTCGCGCGCGGCCTGCTTGACTTTTGTCAACCCCGTTTGGCGCCGCCCGGATCAGACTGAGCCAGCTGTGCGGGCCATTCGTCCGGCGCCCGGTTGCCTGGCCGACAGGCCCTTTATGCACGCTTCCCCAATGCGCCGATGGCGCCCAGCCAAGGTCCCGATCAGATGCAACCGTCTTCGCGCCCGGCCGACACGACATCTTCCGAGTCCGAAGCGACGGCGAGTGTCGAAGCGCCGCGAGGCCTGTCGAGCGAGCAGGCCGCCGCCCTGCAGGCGCACTGGGGACGCAACGAGATCGCCGCGGTCACGCGGGCGGGGTGGTTGGATACGCTGCGCGAAGTCCTGCGTGAACCGATGTTTTTACTGCTGCTGGGCGCCAGTGCGATTTATATGGGACTGGGCGATCGGCTCGAGGCATTGACACTGCTCGCCTTCGTAATGCTCGTGGTCGCGCTGACGGCATTTCAGAGTCACCGGACTCGCCAGGTGCTCGACGCATTGCGCGCACTTTCCGCACCGCGTGCGCAGGTACTGCGAGATGGCGCGCTGCAAGCCATCTCGGCTACCGAACTGGTGCCCGGCGACGTCGTGCTGGTCGGCGAGGGCGCGCGTGTGCCGGCCGACGGCCTGTTGTTCGAGGCGCATGATCTCAGTGTCGACGAGTCGCTCTTGAGCGGCGAGTCGGTGCCGATCGCCAAGTCGTGCGATGCCGCGTTGCCCGAACCGGCGCTTGCCGCAGCCCGGCAACTGTTCTTTGGCTCGATGGTCGTGCAGGGTCAGGGGCGCATGATCGTGAGCGCAATCGGGACTGCCACCGCACTCGGGCGCATCGGCAAGTCGCTCAGCGGCATTGCCCAGGCGCACTCGCCGCTGCAGTTGCAGGCGCGCGCATTCGTCAATCGTTTTGCGCTCGTCGCGCTCTGCCTGTGCGCGCTGCTGGCCGTGGCCTATCGCTGGCGCACCGGCGAGTGGGTGCCGGGTTTGCTGGCCGGCATCACGCTTGCCATGGGCATCCTTCCCGAAGAAATTCCCGTGATCATGACGGTGTTCATGGCGCTGGGCGCGCGCCGGATTGCCGCTGAGGGCGTGCTCACGCGCCGCCTGAATGCGATCGAGACCCTTGGCGAGGTGTCGGTGCTGTGCGTCGACAAGACGGGCACGCTTACGCAAAACCGTATGGCCGTGCGAGTGTTGTTCGCGCAAGATCAGGAGCAAGTGGTTGACGACTTGTTGCCTGAGATCGGCGAGGTCTATCACGAATTGCTCGAGTATCTAGTGCTCGCCAGCGAGATCGAACCGTTCGATCCGATGGAGCGGGCGTTTCAACGGATCGGGCAACGATACCTCAGCGGTACCGAGCATTTGCATGGCAAATGGGCGTTGGTTCAGGAATATGGTCTGAGCCCCGCACTGCCGGCGATGTCGCACGGCTGGCATGCACCAGAGCTCGGGCGTTATCCGGTGGCTTGCAAAGGCGCGCCAGAAGCCATTTGCGATTTGTGCCACCTGACCGAGGCGCAAACGGCCGCGCTGCTGGAGCGCTCGGCGCAAATGGCTAGCCGAGGATTGCGTGTCCTGGGGGTGGCAAGAGCGCTTCATCCAGGCAACGAGTGGCCGGCCAAACAGCATGATTTCGAATTTTCATTCGTCGGGCTGGTAGGGTTGCTCGATCCGGTGCGCCCCGAGGCCGCCGAGGCGATTGCGGCATGCCATGCGGCGGGCATACGGGTGGTGATGATCACCGGCGACTATCCGAGCACGGCGCAAGCGATCGCGGCCGAAGTCGGTCTGGATGCGAAGCGCGTGGTCAGCGGCGCCGCGTTGGCAGAGATGGACGATGCGCAGTTGGGCCGGATCATCGATCAGGTTGAAGTTTTTGCCCGAATCCAACCGATGCAGAAGCTGCGGCTGGTCGAAGCGTTTCGGCGGCGCGGCGAGGTGGTTGCCATGACCGGCGACGGCGTCAACGATGCGCCGGCGCTCAAGGCGGCGCATATCGGCATTGCCATGGGGCAGCGTGGCGCCGAGGTGGCGCGCGAGGCGGCGGCGCTGGTACTGCTGCGCGACGAGTTCACGCCAATCGTCTCGGCCATCCGGCTGGGGCGGCGCATCCACGCCAATCTTATGCGTGCCATCGGCTATACGGTGGCCGTCCACATTCCGATGATCGGCGCCACCGTACTGCCGGTGCTGGCCGGGTGGCCGCCGCTGCTCGCGCCGGTCCATGTGGTCCTGCTTCAGTTGATCATCGACCCGGTCTGCTCGATCGTCTTCGAGAACGAGCCCGAGCGGGCCGATGCGATGCGTCAGGCGCCGCGCCGCCAGGGGGCGCGCCTGCTGTCCAATCGCGCACTGGCGCAAGGCGTACTGGCGGGCGCCCTGGCAACGTTGATCGTATTGGGTCTCTACGCCGGCCTGCTGAGTCAGGGCATTGCGCCCGCGCTGGCGCGCACCTGGGCGTTCGTCGCGCTCGTCGGCGGCAACGTCGCGCTGATTTTCTGGGCGCGCGGCACGTCGCCGGCGCGTCATCCGGCGGGTGCGCGCGGCTTCAATTTCGCCTTGTGGGGTGTAACGAGTGCCGTGGCGCTGACCATGCTGGTGTTGCTGCTCAGCCCCACGGTGGCCGGGCTCTTCAAACTGGTCGCGGCTCTGGCGCCATGAGGGCTCGTCTGCATCAGTCCTTGACAGGCACCAGCAGCAGCGGCACCGGCGTCAAATGTGCGACGCGGCTGGCCACGCTGCCCAGCAGCCAGCGCGCGATGCCGCGCCGGCCGTGCATGCCGAGCACCATCAAGTCGGCGTGCCATTGTTGCGCATCGCGCACGATGGCATGAGCAATATCGTCGTTCACGGTCTCGGTGCTGATCATCGCCGTGTCGATGCCGCCTGGCGTGCCGGCCAGCAACTGCCGGGCGTTTTCCAGCGCCAGCTTGCCGTCGTCGACAAACGCCTCCTCCAGCATGTGGATCGGCACGAAGTCGGTCAGCCGCACGGCACGATCGACCACGTAAATGGTGCGTAAATCAGTCTGATTGCTAGTGAGTCGGGCCGCCTGACGCAATGCCTGGGTGGCGCCCTTGCTGCCGTCGATCGCGCACAGGATACGGCGGGGTGCCGCCAGAGGCGACGCTTCGTACTGGGCCGGCACGACAAGAATGGCACAGCCCGCCAAATGTGCCAGAGGCTCCGAGACCGTGCCCTCGACCCAACGTAACAGGCCATGATGCTGGCGAGCGCCGACCACCAGCAAGTCGGCGTGCCAAGCGCTGGCGGCTTTCGTCAGCGCATGCACGACGTCGCCTCCCTGCTTGGACAGGTCGACCAGCTCGGTGTCGACGGCGCGGCCCTGCTGCGAGAGCACGTCCTTGGCCTGATTGAGCGCATCGCCGGCGTCGCGCAGCAGTTCGGCACGCGCCGCGCTCAGCTCGTCACCGACCAGTGGCGTGATCGGCAGCAGCACGCGGGGATTTTGCGCGACGCTCACCAGCCGGATCCCGGCTCCTGCCGGGAGCAGGTGCTGAGCGTAATTGACCGCATGCAGCGACGCCAATGACGCATCGACGCCGATCACCACCCGGTTGAAGGGAATTGCCGCATTGCCTGCCTGACTCGGGGCGCCCATGATCGTTCTCCGTGAAAGGGGTCGATAACCGTGCTTAAGCTAGCATACTGCCTGCTTCCAATCCAGGTCGATTGATCCAGGTCATGGGCCATGCGCCGTGTGGGAGCGCGCCATGCCGAAATCGACGGTTTTATTCAGCTGGCTGGATCAGCAATTGCAGCAGGCCTTGAGCCTGATTCTCGCGAAATGCCGTCAATCCCAGCAACATCGTTGGCTGCGCATGATGGGGCTGCGCCAGATAGCTGCCGAACAGGCGATCCCACCAGGAGAGATGAAAGCCATAATTGGTGTCGTGCTCCTCGCGCCGCACCGAATGATGGATGCGATGCATGTCCGGGGTCACTAACACCCATCTGAGCCAGGTGTCGAGCCGGGACGGCAAGCCCAGGTTCGCATGCGTCAATAAAGAAAAGCTGCTCAGCACGATCTCGAACGTTGCCACCACGGCCGGGCTGGCACCGAGCGCCAGCACCGCCGCGATCTTGATGCCCATCGACAAGAGGATTTCCAGCGGATGAAACCGGACGCCCGAACTGACGTCGAGCGCGATATCGGTATGGTGCACGCGGTGCAGGCGCCAAAGAATGCCGATCCGGTGCATCAGGCGGTGCTGCGTATAGATCGTCAGGTCCAATGCGACGAATGCGATCACCGCGGCCGGCCAACGGGCGACGGCAAGCTGATGTAGCAAGCCGAAATCTTTCCGTTGTGCCCAAAGCGCGGCATCGATCGCCAGCCAGGGTAGCAGCAGGCGCAGGCACAGCACGTTGATTGCTCCCAGGCCGAAATTGACCGGCCAGCGCCGCCGGCGCATCGGTGCCGCGGCATGCCGAGGCCAGAGGCGTTCTGCCATGGCCAACAGCGCCAGTAGCGACAGAAACAGTGAGAGACGGAGGGCGGCGTCGGTCATGGTCAGGAGCCTGGGTCTGTCGGGAGGAGGCCGCGCAGCTCGCGGGCCTCGTTTCATTAGTCGTCGACCGGCTCCGAACATTACATGCACCGGGCGTTTCTTGCTGCCACGGGATGCCAGGTCCGGAGACAGCGAGACGAGCGTGCGTTGCCCGCGTAGCGTAAATTCCTCGAGCGTCGCACAAGATGCGAGCACGCGTAATATTTTCACGGTCCGTTCGTCTAACCATGGCGCGCTAAACCCACGCTACCCTTTTTCATTTCACTTTTGCGGAGCATGACCATGGTGAATCCGTTTGCCAATATGACCAAATCATTGATCGCGCCAGCAGTCGTCCTATTGGCCGCCAGCGCCGCATGCGCCGGCACCAGTCTCGCCCAGCCCGTCACCACACTGCCGTTCGAGGCGCATGCGGCGTTTTTTTCGCGCGAGACGCACCAACCGAAGCCGCTCGATCCGCAAGTGTTCGTGCGCGCGCCGGGCGCGCCGGCCGCCATGGGGCCGCAGGGCATCAGGCATGCGGCCGGTTATCGCAAT
>NZ_SCSK01000015.1 GCF_004297875.1 Pandoraea sp.
CCGCCGAACACGACCGCCGCGCCCGTATAGCCGAGGCCCGCCGTATCCGCCGTCCAGTCGCCAAGCGCCGTCCCCAGCGTTTGCGAGAACATGATCGTCAGCCAATAGAAGGCTTCTGCCTTGGGCGAGCTGACGGTACTCACCGACACGGAGCCGAGGGCGCGATGCCAGACGAACAGCGAGCCCAGCAACAAGACCAGCAGCAGGCTCGAACCGCCAGCGTATCCGATTCCGAGCGAACGGTCCGCAAAATCGGCGAGCGTGGTGCCGACCGTGGTGGTGGCGATAATAGTGGTCCAGTACAAGAATGGATGGAAGCCCCTGGCCCTGACTTGCGCAACGACAGCGGCCAGGAAGATCGCCGCGAAAATGCCGGTGCCGACGAGGTAGCCCAGGTTCATGGACATCGATACGGCATCGCCCCCGGTTTCGCCGAGGGTAGTAGCGGCAATCTTGATGAGCCAGAAACCGAGCGTGACCTCGGGCACTTTCGTTAGAGCGTGTTCAGCCGATGTTTTCATGGGGCATGCTCACCGGTTAGGAATTGCCTTCGAGAGTGTCGAAGGTTTTTAGCAGGGCGCTCATCGCCGCCTTAGCATCGACTTGGCTTGGGGGATCGGCGCGCAGCACGGCCAGGGCTTTGTCGATGGCCTTGTCGAGCACATGCCAGTCATTTGCTGCCCGTGGCTTTAAACCAGCCTCGGCCGAATCCCAAGAGATTTCCAAATCCTTGATGCGGGTTTTGGCGGCGGCTAGATCGCCCTTGTCAACGGTCGCGGAGACATCCGCGGCGATACTGCGGAACGCCGATAGGTCGCCGAGTTTGGAGGCCGTTTTTCCCGGCGCTCGCGCGGCGGTCTCAGCCGGTGCGGCCGGTGCGGCGCTCATGCCGGTCTGGTCGGCCGATTTGGAACAACCGGACGCCAAAGCCAACAGGACGCCTACCGACACGGCGGCAGTAGGGCGAGCGATCAAGTATTGAATGGGCATGCTTTACTCCTTGTATGAGGGAAGACGGTCATTCGGCGA
This sequence comes from Pandoraea sp., assembly GCF_004297875.1. Classification (GTDB taxonomy): domain Bacteria; phylum Pseudomonadota; class Gammaproteobacteria; order Burkholderiales; family Burkholderiaceae; genus Pandoraea. Next base: position 1,030 of record NZ_SCSK01000015.1, read on the forward strand.
GCTGGGCAGAGCGGCGCTCATTCATGCCGATCTGCGCGACGGCCACCAATGTGACGATCACCGAGAGGAACAAGGCGCTGGTCCACATGGGGCCAATGCCGAGGCCGCCGTAGGTCTTGGCCTGGGTAAGCAGGTCGCCGAGCGCGGCCCCAAAGGGGCGTGTCAGGATGTAGCCGATCCAGAAGGTCAGTATTGCGTTGCCGCCCGCACGCCAGGTGATATAGGTGAGGCAGATCAGCGCGCCGAATGCGACCGCACCCCACGTAAAGCCCAGGCCCAATGTCTCGGTGGCCAGGTCGCCGGCAGCCGTGCCGAGCGCAAACGTGCAGAAGATGGCGGCCCAATAAAACAACTCGCGGTTGCGTGTCACGATGTCGTGGATAGATAAACTGCGTTCGACGTGATGCCAGACGAAGAAGATTGCGGCGAGCGCGACGGCGAACACGGACGTGCTGATGTACAGGCTGACGCCCAAGCCATCGGTCAGCAGGTCGGTGACCTGGGTGCCGACCACGCTGACCAGCAAGACTGTCAGCCAGTAAATCGAAGGGATGTAGCGGGGGGCGCGCAACTGGGCGAACAAGGCTGCTGCCAGCAAAGCGGCCATCACCGCGCTAGTTGCACCTTGCCCGAGCCCCGCGTTGACCGCGAGGAAGTCAGCTCCCGTCTCGCCTACGGTGGTACACATGATTTTGATGATCCAGAACGACAGCGCGACTTCCGGGACTTTATTGAGCCAGCCTGCGGGACTGCTCAAGGGCAATTTGTTCATGGTCTTGTGCCGGGTGAGTAGGTTTGGCACGAGTCTGACCGGGCTGACTTAGCCCGGCCATAGGCCGACTCGGGGAATCGACGTCATCAAGGTTCCGCCGATGATGAGCGATGTGCCGTCGACTTCGTTATCGAGCCTGTTTACTGCCGGAGGTGCGCAGCTCTTGGGACAAAGGCACGGAGGGGCGTTGAGCGAACTCGAAGCGAGTCTCGCAGGAGCGGCTGATGTTCAATACGTTTTGGTATGGCCTAGCCCGTTGCGTGCGTCACGACGGATTTTTCGGCTGAGCACGCGTTCAAGCCGAGCGCCTTCGATGCAGCGACTTACGAGCTGCCCCTTGGACGGGGCGATTGGCGGGCCGGTAACGGCTCAGTTCGGCCGAGGCTGTGTGAAAACGCGAAACTCCGCGGTTTGCGGGTGTCGCTTTGCCCCGCCCGAGTCGCCACTAGGCCAACACAGCGCGATCTGATGGGTCAACTTTTTAGAATGGAGCGTTCGGCGAGCGTTTTCACGCAGCCTCGGCCAGGAGCGGCCACTCGACTTGCAATCTTGAATGGTCCACAATTAGTGAGCAGCAATGTCCAGGGTGTCCCCCTATATCCGACAGACTGAAGGAACTGCTCGAGGCCGAGTGATCGCGGCGATCTGTAATCTCCGAAGTCAGGTTCTGCCCGACAGTCGTCGGTTCCAACACGGCTTTCCTACGCAGCATTCGCAGCCGAACGGCCGGTATCGGCTGAATCGAATGGCCGCTGAGGGTCAGGTTACGCCTTTTGCATGAGATGGCACGCCGGAGGCGATCGCCGCGCTCCGGCGGCGGGCGTTAGGGGCCATGACGCGATGCTCGACGTGTGGAACCGAACCTTCCGCAGACTTATGGGAAAAGGTCGTTCGCAACGCACAAGCCCCGACAGGCATCAGAACGAAACCCAATGCTCGTAAGCTAACCGAGCGTGTGGAAAGGGGTACCATGGGAAGCAGTCGAACGCCAGGCTCATCCGTGCCTGATCGTGTGATGTCTCCCTAGCTCGGGGTCCCGCCATGATCCTGTATCGCACTACTCCCGATTCGCCGGTCATCGAAATATCCGTCGAAGGCAAAATCACCGACCACGAACTGCGTGAAGCCATCGAGCGCATGCGTGGTGATCTTGAACTGAACGGGAAGACCCGTGTGCTCGAACGCATTGCGCAATTCAGCGGTATCGAGCCGAAGGCACTGTGGACCGACATGACGCTAGGCGTCGCCGTCGCCCGGAAGGTCAAGCGCGCCGCGGTGGTGGCCGACGCGGGCTGGATTCGCGCCTCGATGCATTTGGCGCGATTCTTTACCAAGGCTGAAATCAAGGCGTTCCACGTCAACGAACTGGACCAGGCGCGGGTTTGGATCAACGCCTGAAAGTCATCGCAAGCCGACCGCATGGGGTAGAGGCCGGCCAGTTTCTGCCACTCGGTATGGTTATGAAAATGGCAGGTTCATAGCGGAAAGCGGTCGTCAGTTTGCTCTCAAAGCGGCAGGCTGTTGCGGCCACCGCTAGCGTGAACGGCCGGGCCTCCGAGAGTGCGGCGGCCAAGGGTGGTCGCTCTGTCGGGTCAGGTCGCATCTTCCTCAAAAGAAGATCTCATACAAGCCGACGATAATCAGGAGAACGCCGGCGAGCACACTGGCGTATCTTCCCACCCAGCGCACACCCAATTTACCCAGGTAGATGCCGAGCCAGATCGTGACGATGCTGGCGACAAAAACTATTGCGGTCATTGCGAAGATATTGAGGCCCAATATCCCGGCGCCGACGCCGTTGGGAATATTATTGATGGTCAGGCCGAAGGCTAACGCTAGGGCCTCTTTCATGTCGATATGACCAGAGAAGTCCCAGTCGGCAAGAATCGGATTGTCGAGAATCTGAGCGATATGGCGCAACCCGTATCTGGAAGGCCCGGTTAGTTCTGCTTCCCGAGGCTCCAGGACGCGGTGCATGCACTTATCTTGGAAGACTACCCAGAGCCCCGCCACGATAATGATGCCTTCCCCCAGCAAGCCATCCATTCCTTTACTTATGAAAAGGTAGACACTTTGCCCGAGAAAAATAGACAGAAAGGTACCAGTGGCAGTGACTACCGCGATCAGGAAATTGGACGCGAAGGGTATGTTGATCTTCCTGACGCCGTAAGACACGCCCACGCCGATATTGTCGAGATTGCTCGATAGTGCAATCAATAGAATGGGCAGGATTGAAGCATATGGGACGGTTTGGTTCATGTCGGTGGCGCTTTTGAAAACCTGCATCGAGTGTAGCCGATGGCCATTGTAGAAGCGCAGCCAATTGAGCATCTCGTGCTTGGCTCCGCGCCGGCACCGTGAGAAGCGCGGATATGTATTCATCCACGGTGCGGTCATGCGTTTGACGGCTTGCGGAATGATGCAAAGCTTTAACGATTGCCCACGTGTGAGCCCGAGAGAATCCGCCGCTTCCCACTGGCCGGTAGGCAGCGATTGAATTCCGCCTCGCACGACCTCCGAGACGTTAACCGTCACCGGAAACGAAAGACCAACAATGCCTTTGATCCACTCCGGAAATGGAATTGACGTGCCGAAAAAGTGAATTTCGTAAGGCAACAAATAAATGCAGAAAAACAGAATCACCAGCCATGGCGCATTTACTCTGAGTTGTTTATGCAGGATGAGGCGTCACAAGAGAGGTTGCATGGACCCTATTGAAACGAATCGGCTTGTCCTCAGGAATTTCCGGAGCGCAGATGCGCCCGGGCTTTATGCCTACCTAAAGGAACCCGGAGCGAGTTGCTTTCTTTCCATGAAACTCGACGATATGGATGCAGCTGAAGCGGAGGCGGAAAACCGAAGACGAAGCGATGACTGCATCGCTGTCTGCCTGAAGGATTCGGGCGAGCTGATTGGGGATCTGTTTGCCGTTCCTGAAGGGGACACGTTCGCGGTCGGGTGGAATTTCAACGGAGATTTCAGTGGCTGTGGTTTTGCTTCCGAAGCGGCTCGGGCTTTGTTCGCCTACCTGTTCAGCGTCAAGGGAGCCCGCCGGCTTTATGCCTATGTCGAGGACCACAACCGCGCCTCCCGGCGTCTGTGCGAGCGACTCGGGATGCGGCAGGAAGGCCTGTTTCTCGAATATGTATCGTTCATAAAGGACGACAACGGGGAGCCAATCTTCGAGAACACCATGCAGTACGCCATCCTGAGAAAGGAGTGGCGTCAAAGCGATGATCGGTTGCAAGATCACCCACCCTGCAACAAGCCCGCGTAAACGCCGTCGAGCGCCACCAATTGGTCATGGGTGCCATGTTCGACGATGCGCCCTGCCTGCATGACCACGATCAGATCCGCATGGCGGATCGTCGACAGCCGATGGGCAATGGTGATCGTTGTGCGGCCCTTTGACATGCGGGCCAGCGCCAACGACATGGCGCGCTCGGTACGGCTATCGAGCGCGCTGGTTGCCTCGTCCAGCAGCAGCACCGGCGGGTCGCGCAGGATGGTGCGGGCCAGCACCAGGCGCTGCTTTTCGCCTCCGGAGAAGCGGTAGCCATCCTCGCCCACCAGCGTGCCGTAGCCTTCGGGCAGCGACGCGATATGGTCGTGGATCTGGGCGATCCTTGCGGCCGCGAATAACTCGGCATCGGTCGCATCCGGCTTGGCAAAGCGCAGGTTCTCCGCCACCGACGCATGCAACAAATAGGGCTCCTGCGAAACGACACCCAGCATTTCCGATAGCGATTGGAAACTAAGGTCGCGCAGATCGACCCCGTCGAAGCGGATCGCGCCGCTGCTCACATCGTAAAGCCGCGCCAGCAGATATCCCAACGTCGTCTTGCCCGATCCGGTCGGACCGACGATCGCGACGTTGCCGCCGGCAGGAATGCTCAGGCTGATGTCATTCACGGCGCGGCGGCCTTCCTCGTGGTAGGCGAAGCTGACATGGTCCAGGTGCACTTCGCCGCGCATGTCGGCGCGTCGAATCGTAACGGGATCAGGCCGCTCGGTGATCTCGACCGGCTTGTCCAGATACTCGAAAATCCGGGCGAACAACGCACGCGTTTTCCGTGTATCGCGACCGATTTCCAGCAACTGCTCGAAGGGCCACAACAGTTGCTCCTGCAGCGCGATCATTGCCACCAAAGTGCCGATGGTGGCGGGATTGCCGGTTCGCATCAGGAGTCCGCCTGCCAGCAAGGTCATCGCTGGCAGGACCGCCAGCGCAAAGCCGATCAGCGACCATTGCCATTCACCCGCGGTACGCGATTTAACTTCAAGTTTGGCCAGGTCGCCCGAGATGCGGGCGAAACGTTGCGTCAGGTGCGGCCCCCGTCCCATGGTGCGTGCGAGAATGATCCCCGAGGCCGAGAGCGTCTCTTGCACGGCGACCGACATATCGGCGGCGCGAGCCTGTTGCTGGTAGGTCAGCGCCTCGCGTATCCGGGCCACGCGATTGCTGATCAGTACCGTCCCCGGCACGATGAACAGAACGAAGAGTGCCAGCCGCCAGTCGAGGATCAGAATGGCGATTGCGGTCATGACAACCGCGCTGAGCGAGCGGCCGAGTTCGTTCGCGGTGTCGGTCACCAGCGATTGCAGCCCGTCGATGTCGCTGGCGATGCGCGATTGCACCTCGCCCACACGGGTTCCGGTGAAGAACCGCAGCGAGAGGCTTTGGAGATGGGCGTATAGCCTTACCCGCAGATCATGCAGGACTGCCTGTCCTATGCGTGAGCTGAGGGTGACCTGGCCAGCGCCGATCGCAGCTGACAGAAAGGCGACCAGAACCATGCCCGCAACTAGCCAGACGAGTAGCGTGACATCGTTCCGTGGCAGGGCTTGATCGATGATCGCGCGCAGCAGGAAAGGGCCTGCCAGGCCGGTCGCCGAAGCGACCAGCATAAGCAGCATGACTGCGGCGATCCGCCCGCGGTAGGATGCGAACAACGCCAGCACGCGCCGCATGGAGACATGTCGTGCGGCAAGGTCGTCATAATCGTCGAGGTCCTGAACAGACGTGGACATTTGTTGCTCTCAGATGAAAACAGGCTGGATATAGTGCGTTGTTTCTCCTCGAATTGGCAAGGAGCCGCATTCGAACAGCGTCGCTTCGATATGACTGACAGCGCGCCGCAGAGATAAAAGTCGGCGTTGGGCTGTCCGCAGGCGGAAGGAGGAGGGCCATACCGCCAGCGATACACAGCTCTCCGTAGCAGCCACACCGGTCGTTCGAAACCCGCGGGTAGACCCGTGACAATCGCGGCGGGAGCGGCGATCCGCAGGTCATCGACCATCGCGCATGCCTGTTACGATAAGCCATCGGCTCGCACACGATTTCCGCAATGTCCTGGCAGCGGCATCAATCCCCCAAAAGACCGTCTCCACCGTTAGTCAAGACTCTCTACCGAGACCGCACTGCACTCACAAACGCCGATAGGAAGTCACATATTTCGGATTGCCGCTCGGGCAACATCACGATGGATGCAATTTCTCGCGGCGTTTTGCCGATCAGCGGGATACGCAAAAAGAGATCGTCGCGAAATCTGTCGCTGACGGTGGACAGCACCAGGCGTAGAGATGCGAGCATGTCATCGCCGCGATGAGAGGCATGAGCCAACGCGATGGGCTTTCCGATCACCTCGAAGCGCGAAACCATCCAGTCGATCGCATTCTTGAGTCCGCCCGGAATGGCTCGAACGTATTCGGGGCTGGCAATGATGATCCCTTCGCATGCGGATACGCGCTGCAGAAATTCCAGCACTTCGGCCGGCGTCCGTTCCCCTTCCAGATCGGGCGAGAAGACTGGCAAGGTGTCGAGGCGATGAAATACCGATAGCTCAACGCCAGCGGGTGCGGCGTCTTTCAGTGCCAGCAGCAGTGCCGTGTTGACGGACTCGCGGCGGGCACTGCCGGAGATGGCTAAAAGCTTCATTTGTTCGCGTGGCGGAGCATCGAAAGTGCTCACTGTACTGTAATCCGGCATTTACATCCGACAGAAGCCGGTCGGGGTCTCGCTGCTTTAAGCCGTGACCTTGACGCCCATTCGCTTCCGTCCTATTCTGCGACCGTCCCCGAAACAGCGGGGGACTGGTTTAGCAGCCAGAGCACGTAGGCGGACAACCGCTACCAAGCGGTTTTTTTGTCCGTCATGCCCTTGCGCGCCATCTTCAATGGGCGGGCCTGGGTGGGGGAGCCTTCGGGCTCGCCGGTTCCTACGTGCCGGTCTGCTAACCCTGCCTTGTGCCCGCCCACCCCGTTTAGCAGCGGGAGCGGGATTGCAACCGCAAACGTAGGAGGCCGCACCATGCGCCAATCTCAACACGCCCCGAGCGGGCCGTCTCTCATTCTTTACATCGCCACTCAAGCATCGCATCCGCTTGCGCTGTCGCCTGCGGAGGTGCGGCATGGCTAACGGCAAACTCTCTGCAGTGCCGTTCGCGCAGGCGACGGACGAATTTTGCGACGCGCAGCCGCTCAACCGCAATGCCGCGCGCTTCGGCCCGACAGACGCCGTGCCGGAGGACGTGCGCGGCAGTCTGAACACCGCGTTCGACGCGCTGCTGGCGATTCATGGCATTTCGTCGATGCTGATCGCCGACGGCGACGAAAAGGCTGCCGGTGAAGGCGGCGCGCCCTTGGCGCCCGAGCTGTCGCACAGCCTGCTGACAGCGGTGCGGGTGATCTCGCAGCTGGCCGGGGCTCAGTTGTGCCGCGTGGCGGATCGGTTGGAAGCGCAGCAAACGGCGTGAGTAGGTGAAACGTGAAGACGCCGGGGCATGGGCGTCGTCGCGACATTCAAGCGTGAATGGCTTTTTCCCGATACGTCAGTCGCCCACTGATTCAGGCTTTTTCCCGCCGCCGGGGCGGAGACCGACCACTTCGCCGCAGCAGTCCGTTCCCTGAATGAACGGAAAGGGCGTCGTGGCATTCCAGCCGCCATCGGGCCGATTCCGGTTTGTCGTACCCCCCGGTGCCAGTGGTGACGACCGCGTGCATTGTCGGGCCGTTGCCGGCTGGCTTACCCTGCATTGGATTTCCTTTTGGAATGTCGCTGCGTTATGCAGATGGTAAGCGCTTTGGCTTTCGTTGCAATCGTGGCGAAATATGGACGAACGTTTCTGCTCCAACGGAGGACGCGCCACGCACCGATCTCAGCACACTCATCTCGCACTATTTCCCTCACTCGACATGACAAGTGTTGCATCGTGACTCTGGCGCCCGAGTTGTCGCATCGCTTGCTGGCGACGGTGCGGGGCATCCCGCAGCCGGACGGGGCGGAGCGGTGCCGGTTGACGGATCGGTTGACTGATGGGGAGGTGAGGCTGGGCGCTTCTTTCAGAACAAACTGAGCCGGCTTGTGCGGCATCATTCATCGCGGTTGCCGCGATTTGATTCAGGGATGAGCGCCTGGTGTTGATAAGTGTTAATTAACAGTATGCAATAATTCATGATAAAGACCTTTCGCCATAAGGGGTTAGAAGCTTTTTATCGCACAGGTAACAAAGGGGGCATCCAGCCACGCCATGCCGGAAAGTTGCGCTTGTTGCTGACCGCTCTGGACAGTGCCGCTGGTCCACAGGACATGAATGCGCCGGCGTGGCGCCTGCACTCGTTGACTGGTGATTTGGCTGGTCACTGGTCGATCTGGGTGAACGGCAATTGGCGCGTGACGTTCCGCTTCAACGGCGCAGATGCCGAACTGGTCGATTATCAGGATTACCACTAGAGAAACGACATGAGCAAGATGCACAACCCCGCTCACCCCGGCGAAGTGTTGCGGCAATGGTTGCCGCAGGACATGACGGTCACGGAAGCGGCCCAGGCGTTACAGGTCTCCCGCATTACGCTTTCCAAGGTGTTGAACGGCAAGGCAGGCGTGACTGCGGGCATGGCGTTGCGCCTTTCGGCATGGCTGGGCACATCGCCTGAGTTGTGGCTGGGGATGCAAAATCAGTGGGATCTGTGGCAGGCGGAGCAGCAGCCAAAGCCGAAGATAAAGCCGCTCAAGCGCATGCGGGTGTAACTCGTGCGCATGTGATTTATTCACCCTGGCGCTCAGGCCGCGACGTTTCTGCGAAGCTGATTGCCGACAGCGATGAAAAGACTGCCGGCGAAGTCGCGGGTGATCTGCAGCTGGCCGGGGCAGGGCGGTGCCGGCTGGCGCAGAGTTAACTGACTTGCAACGGTGATACGCGAAGACACCGGAGCATGCATTTCATCGGTGAATTCAAGCGTGAATGGCTTCTTCCAATACGTCAGTCGCCCACTGATTCGGGCTTTTTCCCGCCGCCTCGGCCTGCATCGCCATGCGCGAATGCATTTCGGCCGGTACGCGCAGCACGAATTTTCCCGAATACGACTTTTGCGGCGGGCGCCCGAGCTTCTCGCAAGTGGCCAGATAGTCGTCGACCGCTTCGATGAAGGCCGCGCGCAACTGCGTCACCGAATCGCCGTGAAACCCGACGACGTCATGTATGCCGGCAATGTGACCCACGAAACATTCATCTTCATCGCTGTATTCAATGCGGGCCGCGTAGTCCTTGTAATTCATGGCCTTCATGGCTTGACTCCTGCATTTTCAAGAAATTGGCGCGCATCGCGCACCTGGTAGGGTTTGGCTTCCTTGGCGGGGTGAGGCCGGTGAAACGCATCCACGAGGGACGACGAAACAGTACCACCTTGGGTATCTTGCCGCGCTGTTTGATCGCGGCGCGTTGCCTGATTCGTAACAAACCGAGCCGGCCTGCCGGGGCCATTCATTGAAGCCGCTAAGGTTTGATCCGAGGCCCGGAGTCTGGACGAATGGCATTTGGCACGTCACATTCCTGTTCAACCTTGAGGCCACGTATCTGCGTGCCGGCAAGACCTCAGTCAATCGCCCGCGATCGCGGCTTGCCGGCGCGGGCAGTCTTGTTTGTCGCTCCGTCCGCAGCCGATCCACGGTCCGTGGGGGCTTTCAGACCCGCTGCGGTTTCCGTCAGCAACGATCGTAGCCACGCGATCGCCGGATCACGTTCCTGATATTTATGCCATTGCAAATGCTCGGCGAATGCGGGTATCGCAACCGGGCACGCGATCACTCGCAGCGGAAGCCGCGCGGCCATCTGATATGCGAGGCGTGACGGTAGCGTGGCAATGCGCGCCGTGCCACTCAGCAATTCGGGAATCAGTGTGAAAGAAGGAGCGATCACGCTTTGGCGCCGTGCCCGCTTGCCGGTCGAGATCAGACGCGCATCGAACGTGACGCGCCGCCCGCCACCCCATTCGACCCCGACATGGGTCGCATCGAAGTATTGATCTTGCGTCATCGCGTCGCCGTAGGCTGGATTGCCGGCGCACACGAGGCAGGAAAATGTGTCTTCAAACAGGGGCTCGCTCGGATGGCCGGGGACCTTGGCAAACTCGGGAGCGATGAGTAGTTCCGCTTCGCCGCTCTCCAAATGCTCCGGCGTCTGCGGACTGATGGCTCGCAGGTCAAACTCCATCAACGGGGCCAATTCCGCTGCGCGCCGAACTACTGCTGAAAGAAACACGCTGATGACGTAGTCCGACGATTCGATAGTAAAACGGCGCGTCGATGTGGTCGGATCGAATGAAGGACGCGACCGCGTGATGGTTTGAATTTGGAGCAGTACGTCCCGCACGGGCTTAATCAACTCGGCTGCGAGCGGTGTCAACACCTGGGTCTTACCCACAGGCATCAACAATTCGTCGCCGAAATACTCGCGTAGCCGCGCCAGAGAACAACTTGTGGCCGGCTGGCTCAAGAACAACTGCTCGGCGGCCTTGCCAACGCTGCGCGTCGATAGCAGTGCGTCGAGCACCACGAGTTGATTGAGGTCGAGCTTATTGAAGCGCATGGATTGACATTTACAGAATGGATGTCTCAAATTTAAACAATAAATTTTATAAATGTCACGTGAAATCTATAATCCGTTCAGACGGCGAGATAAGCCGAACATGGCAGACAAATCGAGGAGACAACTAGCATGCGTGAGATTCGCAAGGCGAACCCGGTTCTCGCCCAGTGGGGGCTGGTCGTCACGCTGACAGCGATGACGATGCTGGCCCAGATCGACAAGAACATTCTGGTTTTGATGGTTGGGCCGATCCGGCATGCGTTCGGCGTGAACGACGTCCAGATCAGCTTTCTGATTGGCGCCGCGTTTGCCGTGGCGAATATTGTCGTTGGATTGCCTGCCGGATGGCTGGCGGACCGCTTCGACCGGCGCGCGATCATTGCGTGCGGTGTGGTGGTATGGTCGCTTGCGGTTGCGGCCAACGCGGTTGCCGCGTCGTTCGCCGCGTTGGTGCTCGCACGCGTCGTTGTTGGCGGTGCCGAGGCGATGATTCCCCCCGCTTCCTACTCTCTGATTCGCGACGGCGTCGACGAAACACGGCGCGCTCGCGCGCTGTCGGTCTACACCATGGCGCTGATGTTGGGGACCGGCCTGTCGCTGGTGCTCGGCGGCCCGTTGATCGGGGCGCTTCAAGTGTCCGGATGGCATGCGCTGCCGTTTGTCGGTGATGTCGCCGCATGGCAGATGGCGCTCTTCCTGATCGGCGTGGTCGGCTTGCCAATCGGGCTCACGATCTTCCTGAATCGAGATCCCGGCCGGCATGGAGTCGAGGCGTCGACCGTTGCGCAAGATGCGCGTTTGGGCGCCGTGCTTCAGATGTTGTGGGCGCAGCGTGGCGTATTCGGGCCGTTGCTGCTGTTCGTGATCGGCAACGCGATGATTACATATGGTCTTGCCGCTTGGGTCCCGACCATGGTGGTCAGGCGCTTTTCGCTCGGTATCAGGGAGTTCGGCCTGGCGCAGGGAGCGCTGATGTTGACTGCCGGCCCGGTCGGGCTTTGGCTGGCGGGCACGTGCATGCAACGCCGGCAAATCGCGGCGTCGCTCACACGGGTGGCGAGCGTCGGCATCGTGGCGAGCGCGGCCGTCACAGCGCTCACTGTGTCATTGGTGCTGGCCGGTTCACTATCGACCTTTTGGGCATTCGACGCATTGGTGGTCCTGTGCTCATGGACGTTCATGTCGGTGGCCTCGGTGATCGTCGCGCGGACGGTGCCGTCCCAGTCGGTTGGATTGGTGATGGCGATCGTATTGGTTCTCAACGGTTTGGTCGGTCAAGGACTATCCCCTACGGTGATTGCCCTGGTGGAGCGTCACGTCTTCGGCGACCTGCCGCAAGCCTTGCCGCACGCCATGGCTGTCGTATTTGCCGCGACCGGGCTGTTGGCGTTTGCGGCCGCGACACTGATGCGGCGCAATCTGGCGCGCGACGCGCGATTGCCCGTGTCGGCCCGAACCTTTGCTTGAGATCGGCCGTGACCAACGAGCAAAGCAGGTAACACCGGTGAAAGTGATTGCCGCAATCGCCGGCAAGCGCGGTTGAAGAACGCGCAGCGAGTTTCGGCGCGGCCAACATAAAAACTATGTCAAGGAGACGGATAGATGAAAGTGCGACATCGCAATCTAATGATTAGTAGTGCAATATGTATGGCGGCGATTGGAACGGCCAGTGCGCAATCGAGCGTCACGCTCTCCGGACTGCTCGGCATGGGAGTGTCATACACCAGCAATGCCGGAGCCGGTGGTGGTGCGCAGTATCAAGCGACGAACACACACGCGGTGCCATTCATTGCGATGGCAGGAAAGGAGGTCATCGATAGCGACACTTCTGCCATTTTCCGCTTAAGCCGCTATGTGTTCCTCAACAACGGCATGGATCTGCCGTATGAGAGTTACGTTGGCTTGAGCTCGGCGAGCAGGGGCACGCTGACGATTGGTTCGATGTATGACTTGCTGGCAGACCTCGTGCCGTTCACTTCAGAGCGATTTACATCGCTTCTCGCAACCCACCCGGGCAATCTCGACAGAACGGTCGGCAATGCGCTGAACAATTCCATCAAGTACAAATCGCCGATTTACGGCGGCTTTCAGTTTGGCGCAATGTACGGCTTCGGGCAATCTTCGTCGACGACCAACACCGGGCGGGTGGTCGGCGCGGAACTCAATTTCACGGCAGGACCCTGGCAATCCATCGCGGTTTGGGAGTCGGTCAACGGCGTGCCGTACACCCCTGGCACTAGGCTCGGTGTGTCATCTCTGTATGGGGTCAATTTTTCGGCGGCACCGAACACGTTGATCTATCAGCGGCAGAACACTGGCACGCTCGGCATGGCATATGCCAACGACGGCTGGCGTGTGATGGGTAACTACAGCTACACGCGCTTATCGGCGCTGGGTGATTCCGCTACCGCGCAGACGGTCGATGTGGGGGCCTATAAGTACGTGACGCAGCGACTGCGACTCGGTGGCGGCTATTCGTACACCAAGCTCGAATCATATAAGTGGAATCAGTTTCATGCGCATGCCGACTACGCGCTTTCCAAACGCACGAGCCTGTATGTGCTTGGCGTGCTCCAGCTTGCCGGTGCTGGTCAGCGGGCGGTGATGCGCAATCAGGCTCCGGCAGCTGGCCCGCATCAGGTGGAGATCGAGGCTGGCATCACGCATTTCTTTTGACGGCCGGCGAGGCTCGGCCGATATCGCAAGGTTCGTCAGTTGATGGAGACAACGTAATGCAGTGGGATGTCATCGTGATTGGCGGCGGGCCGTCGGGCTTGACGGTCGCGGCCGAGTTGGCCGGGGCCGGCGCCAGAACGCTGGTGCTGGAGCGTCGGACCGCCGGCGTGCAATCGCGCGCCGGCACGCTTTTGCCGCGTGTACTTGAATTGTTCGATGCGCGTGGCATCGCCGATCGATTTATCGAGAAGACGCGTGAAATCGCTCCTTATCCCTTTCGGCCGACCCATATATGGGCAGGTTTTCATCCGATCGAGTGGAAACATCTCGAAACGCGTTTTGGCTTCACGCTTGGCCTGCCACAGAACTTGACGGAGGAAATTCTGTGGGAATGGGCTACGGAGTGCGGCGCGGTCATTGAGCGCGGCGCCGAGTTCCGTGATATCCGTGAGGACGCCGACGGCCTTGAAATCGACGTGATGTTCGGCGACGGCACGATAGGCACACGCCGCGCACGCTATCTGGTCGGCGCGGATGGCGGGCGCAGCGCAGTGCGAAAAAGGATCGACCTGCCGTTCGACGGGCATGCGGGCACGTTTCGCGGCATCGTTGTCGATGCGTTTTTGGAGGCCCCATGGCCGAGCGGGCGCATCAACGTCGACAACGAAATGGGCTGGGTTCGCGGTTATACGTTCGGCAAGGGTGTAACGCGCTTCAATATCGTGCATCGCGAGCGGCGTCATGCGCCGAGGGACGAACCGGTCACGCTGGACGAGGTGCTGCAGTGCATTCGCGACGTGCACGGCACCGACTACGGCATTAAGTCCTACCGTTGGGCCTCGCGCTTCGACGACCAGATGCGGGCCGTGCCGACGTTGCGCCGAGGACGCGTGTTTCTGGTCGGCGAGTCCGCACGCATCCATTATCCGTCCAGCGGTGTGGGTATGAATTTCTGTCTCCAGGACGCGTTCAATCTGGGCTGGAAGCTGGCCAATGTGGTGAAAGGCGTGGCCGACGAAGCGACGCTCGACACCTATGATGCCGAGCGTATGCCGGTCATGCGTCGCTTGCTCGACAGCGTGCGGGCGCAATGCGCGCTGCAATTCAATTTTTCGCCCGAGGCGGTGGCACTCAAGCGGCGAATGCAGGCTGAATTTATTCCGCTGACCGACGTTCAGCGCAAGCTGGTGCTCGAACTGTGCGGACTCGAGATCCCCTATCCCAGCGACGCGGGCAGCCATCCGCTGGTCGGGCATTGCTGTCCCGACGTCGACTTGATGCTGCTCGACGGCAAGTCAGTGGCGCTGACCCAGACCCTGCGCCAGCGTCACTTCATCCTACTTGACCTGGAAGGCTTTGGCCGTCAATTTGAAACGCTCGACGTTCGGGGGTTGCCGGTGACCGTGCTGCAAGCGCGCGTGGCGCGCATTCCGGCGGCACTCGAGGGTGTGAAGGGGTTGTTGGTGCGCCCCGACGGCTATGTGGCGTGGGCTAGCGACAACACGGTGAAAGCTGGCGAAGTCGTGGAGCAGCTCGGTAAGTGGCTAAGGAGGTGAGCAGATGAACGAACAACGCATGCTTCTGAGCGGCGGCTGGATCGTGAGCATGGACGAGGCTATCGGCGATCTGCACGAAGGCGACCTCCTGGTCGAGGGCGAGCGCATCGTCGCGGTCGCGCCGCGCATTGATGCGGCAGATGCCGAGCGCGTCGACGCACGCGGAATGATTGTCCTGCCAGGCTTCGTCGATACGCATCGCCACACGTGGCAAAGTTGCGTTCGGCATCGGTATGCAGACATCGATCCCCAGATCTATTTTGCCGAGATGCTGGGCGCCAAAGGAGCGGCATTCCGGCCCGAGGACGTCTACACGGGTACGCTGCTCGGCGCGGTTTCCGCTCTCGAAGGCGGGATCACCACCATGCTCGATTGGTCGCACGTGCAGAACTCGCCAGAGCACGCGGACGCCGCGATCCTGGCGCTGCGCGACGCAAACATTCGTGGTGTTTTTGCGCACGGCTGGCCGCTGGTCGATGGTGGGTCCTGGATGTTCGACAGCAGGCGCGGGCATCCGCCCGACATTCGGCGCTTGCGCGAGCGCTTCTTTTCATCCGACGATCAATTGCTCACCCTCGCGATGGCGGCGCGGGGGCCAGAGATGGCCCAGCGCGACGTTTGGCTTGCCGATTTACGGCTGGCCCGTGAACTTGCCATTCGCTCCAGCATTCACATGGGCGCCTATGCGCGTAATGCGCCGGTGCGTGCGATCGCCCAGATGCATGCGGCCAGCATGCTCGGCGAGGATCTGACATTCGTGCATTGCTGCTTTTCCGGAGCGGACGAAATCGCGATGATGGCCGATGCCGGCGTCAGCGCGTCGCTTGGAGTGCATTGCGAGTTGAATGCGCAGGGCATTGGCGACATCCCGCTCGACCGCTTGCTCGCCGCAGGTGTCCGCCCGAGTCTGAGCGGAGACACTGAGACGAAGTGCTCGGGCGACATGTTTACGCAGATGCGACACACGTTCGCATATTACCGGTCGTGGATGGGAGGCGGGCATTCCCGGGTGCCCAACGCTCCAGCTACGCTAACGCTGCGCGAAGTGCTCGAGTTCGCCACTGTCGCGGGCGCGCGGGCAAACGGTCTTCACCATAAGGTCGGCTCGCTGACACCAGGCAAGCAGGCAGACATCGTCATGATCCGCGGTGACGACCTTAATCTCGCACCGGTTTCCGACGCCATCGGTGCGGTCGTGCTGGCGGCGCATCCGGGCAATGTGGATTCTGTCTTTGTGGCGGGTCGTGCAGTCAAGCGTCATGGCCGAATGGTCGGTATCGACCTTGAACGTCTGCGTCAACGGGCGCGGGCTTCCCAACGGTACGTTCTGGGGCTGCGATGAACGACACCCATCCAGCGCAGGCACTCGATGCCGAACTGTCCGCCATCGTGACGGCGCGTGCCGCATCGAACAGTCCGCCGCCATTCTCCGGCACACCGGAGCAGGCGCGCGAACGCATGCGGCTTGCCGTCATGACCGCGCGCCAACGGGTCGCCATGCCGGTCGTTGGCGCCGTGGAGGATGCGGTCGCGGTTGACATTGTGCGAGGCGCTACGAGGCATGTTCCTGTGCGCATTTACCGGCCGCAGGACACGCCGATGCCTTTGCCAACGACAGTGTTTTTTCATGGCGGCGGATTCGTGTTGGGCAGCGTTGAGCTTATGGACGACATTGCACGCAAGCTCTGCCGGGACACTCACACCGTGGTTGTGTCCGTGGACTACCGGCTGGCGCCGGAGCATCCATTCCCGGCCGCTCATGACGATGCGCTGGCCGCGGTGCGCTGGGCAATTCGTCACGTGGACCACCTTGGCGGGGACGCGTCGCGCATCGCTGTCGCTGGCGAAAGCGCGGGCGCCAACCTGGCTACTTCAACGGCGTGGGAGCTGCGCGGCGCAGATCGGCGCCTGGCCGCGCAGTTGCTGGTCGTGCCCGGCGTGGATATGGCAAGAGACGTGGCTCGTATCGAGGCGACGCGCACCGACTTTCCAATGTTGTCCACGAACGATTTACGCGAGATCGCGAGACTTTACATGGGTGCGGCAAAAGCACGCGCCACCGAATGTCCACCGTCGCCGCTGCGGGCGGCTGACCTCGCCGGTATGCCACCGGCGCTCGTTGCCGTTGCCGGTCATGATCCGTTGCGCGATGAGGGAATCGCTTACGCCAAGCGTTTGGAGTCCGACGGTGTGCCGGTTGAACTTTGTCTCTTCGAGGACATGTTTCATACCTTCTTCGGCTTGTTCGAGGCATCGGCATCGGCGCGCCGAGCCAGCGATGCGATCTGCCACGCCTTCGCAGCCTGGATAGATCGTCATGCCTTGCCGGCCACCTGACAGTGGCATGACAGAGCCGATCGTACTTACTGTTTTCAGGAGTGGTTATGCGTTACGTTTCATTTCTCCATAATGACAAGCCCACCTTGGGCGTTCGCGAGGGCGATGCGATCCGGATCGTTGGCGAGGAGGCGCTCGAGTTGCTGCTCGCTCGCGGAGTCGATCTGACTGTGCACGGGCGGGCGCGGTCAGGTCAAGCCTCCATAACTGCGGAAGGTCTCACGTTCCTGCCGCCGCTGACGCGCCCACCGAAGATTATCTGCGCAGGTCTGAACTATGCCGACCACACCAAGGAGAGCAAATATGAGCAACCAGACTACCCGACCATCTTTTTCCGTGTGGCGACCAGTCTGGTAGCGCATGGGCAACCTCTGGTACGTCCGGCGGTACCAGACAGCGAGGGCCTTGACTTCGAGGGGGAGATCGCCGCTATTCTCGGCAAAGGGGGGCGCCACATCCGCCCGGAAGACGCGCTTGCTTACGTTGCCGGTTACGCGGTATTCAATGACGCCTCCGTGCGTGAATACCAATTCAAGTCGCCGCAATGGACAGTTGGCAAGAATTTTGACCGCACCGGAGGGTTCGGCCCTGATCTGGTCACTGCCGATGAGCTGCCGCCCGGGGTGAAGGGGTTACGTCTGGAGACTCGCTTGAACGGCAAAGTAGTGCAATCGGCAAGCACCGATGACATGCTATTCGACGTGGCGAGCCTGATCAGCATCGTGAGTCAGGCGATGACGCTGGAGGCGGGAGACGTGATTGTAACCGGCACGCCATCAGGCATTGGCTGGGCGCGTACACCGAAGCTATTGATGCGGCATGGCGATGTGTGCGAGGTGAGCGTCGAAGGTATTGGAACGCTGCGCAATCCAATTGCCGACGAGATCAAACGCTGATTCGAGGAGTTGCCATGCGACAAGAATCACGCTTTCAAGCGGCCGCGGCGGTACATTCCATTGACCATTTTGCATTGAACGTCCCGTCCCTGGCCGACGCTCTCCGGTTCTTCGAGTCCTTTGGCCTGGATGTCGAGCCGGCGTCGGGACAGATCGCCGGGCTGGAATTGCGCGCTGCGGATGGCCATCGCTGGGCACGCCTGTTGGCCGCGTCAGATAAGTCACTGGCTTACTTGTGCTTTAACGCTTATGCGGCCGATCTTCCGGTGCTTCGGACGCAGGTGATTGCGGCGGGGGGTACGAATATTTCTCCGGCGCTCGGTGATGCAGGTGCGGGATTTTGGTTCCACGATCCTGACGGCAATCTCATTCAGGTCCGCGCCGGAAAAAAAACCAGCCCGGACTGTAAAGTGCCTCATGTCAGCGCAGGTGCCGCAGCCGATACGCGCGGTGCCTGCACCCGCGCTGAGGCCCCCCGCGTGCGGCCCAGGCGACTATCGCATGTACTGCTTTTCACGACAGACGTATTGCGTGCGGTAGCTTTCTACGAGCGCGCACTGGGGCTGAGGCTGTCCGATAAGTCGGGCGATTTGATTGCCTTTACCCATGCGCCCCATGGTTGCGACCATCATTTGGTTGCTTTTGCCAAGAGCAGTGCGCGCGGCTGGCACCATTCGTCATGGGACGTCGCGAGTGTGGACATGGTCGGCCAGGGTGCGGCACAAATGGCCGCTGCCGGCTACGCGAGGGGGTGGGGAACCGGAAGGCATGTGCTCGGCGCTAACTATTTTCACTACGTCGAAGACCCGTGGGGCTCGTTTTGCGAGTATTCGGCCGACATTGACTTCATATCCGCTGGGCGAGAGTGGCCAGCCGGAGATTTTCTACCGGAAGATTCGCTCTATCTGTGGGGACCGCCCGTACCAGAAAATTTCGTGCGGAACACGGAGGTGTGACCAACCCCCAGTCTGGGCGTGCGCCTTGCAATTCGCCATCGCGGCTGATTCGTATGGCGCCAAGCACGAAAAAAGGTCTCTGGCGAAGACGAAGCGGAGTGGTGCCGACAAGCAACCTGTTTGGCAACCTCATGAAACCCGCCAACCATCACGCCGAACGCGTGACCCGCACCGGCCCGGACTTGTATGAAGGCGTGCCGCTTTCCTTGTCGAAGTAATCGAGCGGTACCAGCACATTGGTTTCCGGATAGCAGGCGGCTACCGAGCCTTGCCGATGCCGATCGGCTGCGGCAGCCCCGCTCGGGGTGCCCCATGACTGCGCAAAAGCCAATGCGACCTATCCGCTCATCTCGCCCAGCACGCCGATGATCTCTTCAGCGAGCATCACGCTCGCAAGGCCTCGCCCGAGCTTTGCGCGGCGGACCAGCGAGAGCATGTTCTTGCTGAAGACGCGATCGCGGATCTGCCGGTAGGTAAGGACATCCTGACGGTACTCCTCGACGATATCGAACTTGCTGAGAAAGGCGATGCTTTCGCCCGCGGCCGCCAGACGCTTCATGGTTTCGATCGAATTGGTGCGAAAGGCCGGCTCGACGCTGAGGCCGGCCTCGGCGAAAGTGTCGGCGACGATGCCATGGATCAGCATGGAGCGATCCGGGAAGATGAGCGGGTAAGACGCGCAATAGGCGAGCGGAATGGACTCCATGCGCGCCAGCGGATGGCTCGGAGAGATAACCGCGCCCAGGCGCGTGTCCATTTCCCAAAGGGTTTCGAGTTGTGGCGAGGGCGGCAGATTGAAACCCAGGCCGAGATCGGCCTCGCCGCTGGCGATCGCATCCTGGATTTCCAGCACTGACATGACCCGAATCGAAATTTTGATATGGGGATGGCTGGCGCAGAAATGCGTCGCTGCGGTCGAGGCGATGCCGCTGGCCAGGCCGGTCATGGTCGCA
The DNA here is from genome assembly GCF_004297875.1 of Pandoraea sp. Lineage (GTDB taxonomy): Bacteria > Pseudomonadota > Gammaproteobacteria > Burkholderiales > Burkholderiaceae > Pandoraea. The sequence continues at coordinate 21,042 of NZ_SCSK01000015.1, forward strand.
ATGATGACTTCACCCTTTTCCAGCGTTTTGAGGTCTCGTATCTCGGCTTCGACCTGGCGGTATTCCGACAGGGTGCTGCGCACATGGGCCAGGAGTATTTCCCCGGCCGGCGTTGGCCGTAGCCCACGCGGCAGGCGCTCGAACAGGGGTTCGCCGATGGCCTCTTCGAGCAGCAGCACGTGCTTGCTGATGGCAGATGGGGCAACGTGCAGTTTTTCGCCGGCGGCGCGGATGGAACCGCAGCGCGCGACTTCGTCGATGTAGCGCAACAGGCGTGAATGGAGCATGGCGGTCGGTCCTGAGTTCGAGCGTATCGTACTCGAAAAACGCACAGTATGTGCTGAAAACGTCGCTTTTCAGAAACGGTTAATTCGGTTTTCATTACACCAGTCGCCCCTTGCAGGCGATTGGATCTGACAGAGCCGAACCCGCGCTCGTCCCGCTTTGCCGCACGCGGGGCTGGGCCTCGGTTTGACGGATCGGTTCGCTATCGAGCCGCGGCAAACAGGCTCGAGCCAATTGATGAAAGAGAGACAAGCCATGTACCAAGAAGTCACCGCGAGAAATGCCCCGGCATCCGGGCAACGCGATCAGGTTGCCGCCCACTACGATCAGGTGAGGGCGATTTTCGACATCCTGAACGGAAAAAAGGAAGCCGACCTGCTGCTGAGGAATCTGAACATCCTGGACGTGCATAGCGAGACCGTCTACCAGGGCTCGATTCTTGTCTACGACAAGCGCATCGTGGCGCTGAATCCTGATGAGACGGCCATCAAGGTGCGTCAGGTATTCGATGGCGAGGGACTGTACGCGATTCCGGGGCTGATCGATGCGCACGTTCACTTCGACGCGCAACTGGCGCATCCCGCGGCATTTGCCGAGGCGATCGTGCCGTGCGGCACGACCACCATCTTCTCCGAGTGTCTCGATTTCGTGAGCGCGGCCGGGGCCGAGGCGGTGGAGGCGACCGCGCAACTGTTCCGCCACCACGAGCGCCTGCCATATCGCGTGTATGCGTTTGCGCCCGGCAAGAAGACCTCGGTGGAGGTCACCGATGCGCTGTTGAAGATGGAGCCGGTGATCGGCTTGGGCGAGCTCGCGCATCTGACCTACAGCGTCGGCAACGACGACGATTTCCGAAAGTCGGCGTTGGGACGCGCCAAGGGCGGCTTCATGAACACGCACTGGGGAGTGACCACGCTCTCTGACATGATGCTGAACTACATGCCGGCGATCGGCGCGTTTGCCAATCACGATGTCTGGAAAGAGGACGACATCGAGAAAAGCGTGCGCTACGGCCTGCAGACGCAAATCAAGTTCGGCGTCGGCAGCGCCGAGGTGATCAAGATCATGCTGCGCGCGATCGTCAAGCGCAAATGGCCCGCCGAGAATTTCCAGCTGTGCGCGGACAATATTTCGGTCGATCGCTTGCTGACCAAGGGCCATATGGATTGGGTCGTGTCGCTGTGTGCCGAAATGGGCATCGACCCGATCCAGGCAATCAAAATGGCCACGCTCTATACGGCCAGGGCATTCCGGATGGACAACAAGTTCGGTTCGCTCACGCCGGGCCGTTTCGCCGATATCGTACTGACCGACAGCCTGTCGAAAATCAACCCGCGCTTTGTTTTCAAGGATGGCGAGCTGGTGGCCAAAGACCGCAAGATGCTCAAGCACGCCGATATCGACTATTCCGGCATGGTGAAGGAGCCGGTGCCGGGACTTGGCAACCTGAGCCCGGAAGAGCTCGAGCTGGCGCCGCTGGAGATTTCAGCCGACGGCAAGCAGGCCAAGGTGTATCTGTTCGACGTCTACGGCCGGGGACACGAAAAGTTTTATCAGGAGGTATGGGTGCCGGTGCGGGACGGAAAAATCGTCCCTGAAGTGGGCGGCGTCAAGCTCAATCGCATTGCCGTGGTGCAGCGCTACGCCAACGGCAAGCGCCATGTGGTCAATGGACTGTTCAAGGGCGTATGCATCGAGCGCGGTGCGGTGGCGACGTTCTGGCCGGCGCCCAAGGCTTATTTCGTCGCCGTAGGGCAGGACAGCGCGGAAATGTGTCACTGTCTGAGGCAGGTCGATGCACAGGTGGGAGGCTGCGTCGTCACCGAAAACAAGGTGGTCAAGGCGTCGCTGCCGCTCGATATTTACGGCGTGATGGCCAATATGAGCCTGTCCGATCTGGTTGCCGCGACGCGCGCCATCGACGCTGCGTTGGAGGCGATGGGCAATCGCAATGAGGGCGAACCGGTGGTGAACAAGCTCCTGACGTTGTTCATCTCGCTGGACCGCTTTGGGTTCATGGTGTGAGGCCAAACCGATAGAAGGAGGGGCCGGCAGGTGCGATAACGACCCGCCGGCCGTGGGAGTCGAGGATGCGCCGGCGCGTACCCTGACTCCCGATAATAGCGCGGCGCCTCATGACAGGCAGGGGCGACCGGATTCGCAAAAACAAGGAAGACAACCGAGAGACAATCATGGCGCACCATGAACGAGAAGCGGAAATCATCGATACCGGCAGCCTGACGCGGCGCTGGATCACATACACCGTCGGAATTTACATACTGACACTGGGGATCAGTCTGGCGATCAGGGCCGGCATTGGCATTTCGCCGCAGAGCAGCCTGACCCGCACCATGACCCTGGTGTACACGTCGCTGAGTCAGGGAACCTACAACTTTATGCTCGAGTTGTTCATGCTGTTCCTGACCTATCTGGTGTTGCGCAAGGACTTCAAAGCCAAGGACTTCGCTTCGTTGATTCCGGCGTTCGTGCTCGCGTCGTGCCTGAATCTGAACCTGATGCTGACCCGCTCGATCGGGTTCCAGGACTATTTCCTGAAGTTGTCTTTACTCGCGCTCGCGGACGCCCTGACCGCGTTCGGGCTGTTCCTGATGATTCGAGCGAATCTCGTGCTCATGCCGATCGACATGTTCGTCAACGCGATTTTCAGGCGCACCGGATGGAAATGGGGAAACATCAAGACGGCCTTTGACTGCACGTTGCTGCTGGTCAGCGCGGCGATTGGTTTCGCGTTCCTGGGGGCCCCCAAGTTCATCCGCGAAGGCACTTTCATGAACGCCATTCTGGTGGGGCAGTACATCAAGCTCTATTTCTTTCTGTTCAAGAAAGCCAAGGCTGCCAGGGCGTCGCATCAACGGCGCGCGCTGGAACACCGGCCGAACTAGCCCATTTGCCTTTTTCCTGCGAGACGTCACGCGCGTGTGACGTCGGCTCTCGCTCGTCATTTTGAAAGAGAAAACACTATGTTCAAGGAATGGACTTTCCCTCGCACGCTGGAAAAAATCTGCCGCACCGGCGTGGCCCTGGCCCTTGTGGTGGTAAGCCTTCATGCCAGTGCGCAGTCGAGCGTGCGGCTGTACGGCATCGTCGACGCATGGACCGGTTATCAGCGCATACCCGGCAATCGCGGTGCCGCGCAAGTGGGCGGCGGCGGCATGTCGACCTCGTTCTGGGGGTTCGGTGGCCAGGAAGATCTGGGCGGCGGCTACAAAACGACCTTCGCCATCGAGGGATTTTTTCGGCCGCAAAATGGCCAGTACGGATCGTTCAACGGTGACTCGTTCTTCTCCCGCAATGCCTATGTGGGCATCGCGTCGCCGGGCGGAACGCTGACGCTTGGGCGGCAGGGCAGCCTGCTTTATTTGCAGTCCGCGCAGTTCAACCCTTTTTACGCTTCGTTCACTTTTTCTCCAACCATCAATCAGTTATATGCCGGATTGGGCACCTATCCGGGCTACGCTACCGATCAGGGCATTCTGGGCGGCACCTCATGGAGTAACGCGATTCAATATGCCACGCCGCAGGCCGGTGGCTTGAGCGCCCGCGTCGCATATGCGCCTGGCAACCAGGCGGGCAACGACAGCGCCAAGAAGTTTGCCACCCAGGCAACGTTCTCGCAGGGAGCATTCGCGATCGGGGCGACCTACCAATATCTGAACTTCAGCACCACGCCGGGGGATCTCGGCAACCTGCTGCATGGCCTGCAAAGCCAGACGGCGGCGCAACTGGGCGTGTCGTATCGCATTCGCGCCGTGAAATTGTTCGGGGAATACACGTATACCGGCAACCGACTGGCGGGCGGCAGCTTCCACGTCAATATGCTGCAGGCCGGGCTGGTGGTGCCGGTGGGCGTGGGCCGTGTGCTGGCCTCGTACGCGTACTCGCGCGACGATGGGAACTTGAACAAAACGCGCCAGACGGCAGCGCTCAGCTACGATTATCCGTGCTCCCTCCGTACCGACGTCTATGCCGGCTACATGTACGATCATGTCGCGAGTCTGTCGAGCGGCAACACCTTGGGTGTCGGCATTCGGACCCGTTTCTGAGACGCTCCCTGCGCCTGTTCGACGGCGCCGCACCGCCTGTGGCTGTTCGGCATGGGCGGTGCGGCGCAAGCGCGGGCTGAATCGCACGACCTACAGCCGCTCGCGAACCCTATCCTCCCGCGCCGGCCGGCAAACACCGGCAGCCCCTCGCAGAAATGGAACGAGGCGAGTCGCGGCATGCCGCGCCGTGACTTGCCGTGCCATGCCTCGTAAAGCATATCTGAAATGCTTGTCTTGCCTCTTCACGCATGTCGCCGAGACACCTACACTGTTTTTCATACCCGTTGTCCGTTGCCCGGAACCTGGGCCGAAGCAGGCGACGAGTGGGTTACCGGAAAAGCAGTTCGTTTTTGACGGGCGCTTTCAATTTTTCTACTTCCTGTATCAGTTGGAGACATGATGAAAAGCATTGATCTACGAGGTCTCGTTCCCGCTCCCGTGACGCCTTTTACCCGCGACGGCGCAGTCGATCACGCAGCAATCCAGCGGCTGGGCTCGTGGCTTGGGAGTTTCGAGGGCGTGAAAGGGCTCACCGTGCTCGGCCACGCTGGCGAAGGCACGTTTTTGACGCAGGACGAGCAACTGGCCGTGATCGAGAGTTTCGTGAAGTCGGTTGACGGAAAGATTCCGGTCATCGCGGGCATCACACTCGAAGGTACCCAGGTCGCCGCGCTCGAGGCAAAGCGCGCGGTCAAGGCCGGCGCGTCGGCGGGCCTGGTATATCCGTCTCACGGCTGGCTGCGTTTCGGGTACCAGAAGGGCGCGCCGCAGGACCGTTACCGCGCGATTCACGAAGAAAGCGGTTTGCCGCTCATTTTGTTCCAATATCCGGACGTGACCAAAGCGACCTATAACCTCGAAACCCAGCTCGAGATCGCCGCGCAGCCGGGCGTGTTCGCCATGAAGAACGGGGTCCGCAATATGCGGCGCTGGGATACCGAAATCCCCGTGCTGCGCCGCGAGCGTCCGGATCTGCAGATTTTGACGTGTCACGACGAGTATCTGCTGCATACAATGTTCGACGTCGATGGCGCGCTGGTGGGTTACGGCGGCTTGACGCCCGAGCCGCTGATCGAGCTGATCGCCGCCGGCAAAGCGCGCGACTACAAGGCCGCTCGCGCCATTCACGATCGCCTGCTTCCGGTGACCCGCAACGTGTATCACCGCGGGTCGCACATGGAAGGGACCGTGGCGCTCAAGCATGGCCTGGTCGCACGGGGCATTCTGGAGCACGCGACGGTGCGCTCGCCGCTGTTGCCGCTGCAAGCCGGGGCCGAAGTGGAGATTGCTCAGGCGCTGCGCTCGGCCGGTTTGGTGGATTGATCGCCGGGGGGCTTCCGTCGGCGGCATGCGACGGAAGTCCGGCGGAATATGGCATCGTGTGGTGCCATCAGCCAGAACTACAGGGCGCAGCGCATGGCGACTCCGCCCGCGGGCGAGGTCCGATCGCCCGGCCGCGCACTGCATCGAGTCGGTATTGCCCATCACGCTAATTCAGGTGATGGGATGGCGGTCCGGCATGCTCCGGATAGAGCCAGTCAAAGGCCGAACGAGCCGATAATTATATGGAGATGTAATGGATGCCTCCCTCCCTACGGGGATTGAAACTGGGACTGGAGTACGGAGATGAAGAACGTGGCTGTTCTGTGGAGTTGTCTTGCGGCGATCGCAAGGTGGACCCTCGAA
>NZ_SCSK01000016.1 GCF_004297875.1 Pandoraea sp.
GCCGTAGCGCTTGCGCATGACGGCCTCAAGATCGGTACGTTGTTCGCTCGTCAGCATCGTTCTTTGCATGCCCAAGCATATGGGCATCAAACATCCAATTTCAATGATTCAATGCACTAGGCGCCGGGGAAAGAGATCAACAGGTCCAGGGTTATGTTTTGACTGTCCGAATTTCGCTTTCGCGCGGTGTCGGTGTCCGGGAGCGTTCCCGCCAGGCCGATGGCGTGAATTCATGGTGCAGACGGAAGCGTCGGATGAACGACTCGACCTCCGCATAGCCGAGTGCCTGGGCGATATCCGCCACGCTCATTTGCGTCGTGGCCAGCAGGCGCCGGGCCTCGATCATGCGTCGCTCGATAACCCATTCCCCATAGGTGCGTCCGGTGAGGCGGCGTAATTTTGTCGTCAAGTAGCCGCCGCTGAAGCCCAGTCGGGACGATGCCTGACTCAGCAGGGAGGCACCGCGAAAGTGGCGATCGATGTCGGCAAATACCGTCGAAACCAGATCTGCCTGTGGCGTGGTGTTTAGCGCCCCCGCACCTAGCCATGGCGCGTTGCGCGCCAGGGTTACCAGCAGCAGTTGCAGCGCAGCGCGCGCGGCGTGGACATACCCTTCTTGCCGCCCGTTCAATTCGTCATGCATGCGGCCGATGAGGCCGGTGACCTGCGCCAAGCTGAGTGCATCGAGTTGTATGGGGCGCAGCATCTGCAATACCGGTTGGCGAAACAGATCGAACAGCAATCCGACCGGCAGATTATCGATCGGGGCCAAACCATGAGGGCTGTCTGGATCAACGCTGTCCGTCTGGAACAGGATCGCCCATCCGTCCGCGCTGGCAAAACTGCGCAGATCATGAATCGACCCGGGCGGCAACACGAAAACCGTTCCCGCAAGCGCTTCGTGATCGAGGCCGTCGACGATATGCCTGCCGTTCCCGGCGATGACGACAATCAACTCGAAAAACATATGGCCGTGCGGCGCCATGGTGCGCATGACGTGATCCTGGGCCAGGCGTTGCACCTCGATAGATACGGCGGACGCCGACTGCGGCACGTAAGGAAGAATGGGTAAGGCCAAGCGATGCTCCACTGCGGCATTGACTGGCGCTCGAGGATGATCGAAGCGACTGCGCGCTGTTGGCTATGTCGCGGGTTGACCGGATCGAGTGCCGAATTTCGGCGTCGACGTTAACATCGCGCCCGCGAAACTGTCAACGCGGGACATACCCCACAACGTGAGGCGTTCGACACTCGCGTGACGCGTTCTGCGCGAAATCGAAATCCGGGACAGTTAAAACGCAAGGCGCGACCTTGTCGACCTGACCTGTCACTCGTATGGTCTGTGGGGCGGCGTTCCGCCTCGATCGACAAAAACCACTGGAGACACCCGAATGCCACTGAAAATCACTCGTGCATTGGCGTTGGCCGCCATCGCATTCGGCCTGATCGCCGGCTCCGCCAGCGCTGCCGCCACCAAGGCGCCGCTGTCGATCACCGTCTACAACCCCGGCACGAAATCGATCTTTCCGGTGTCGTCCGAGATCGTCACCGGACCGCGCGATGCCATCCTGATCGACGCGCAGTTCCAGACCAACGATGCGCGACGCCTGGTGCGTATGATCCGCGCCACGCGCCGGCATCTGCAAGCGATCTACATCAGTCATAGCGATCCGGATTACTACTTCGGCCTGAGTGTTCTGCACCGGGCCTTTCCGCATGCGCCAATCCTGGCGACACCCGAGACCGTCGCCGCGATTCGCATATTGAAAGACCGCAAATTGCGCTACTGGAGCCCGATCATTGGAAAGAACGCGCCCAAAACGCTCATCGTGCCGACCGCGCTCAACGGCAACCGGTTGATGCTCGACGGCCGGCGCATCCTGATCGAAGGGCTGGACGGCCCCACGCCGGCGCGCAGTTATGTCTATATTCCGAGCCTGCGCACGGTAGCCGGCGGCGCCGTGGTCTTCAGCGGCACCCATGTCTGGGTGGCCGACACGCAGACGGTTCAGGCGCGCGCCGACTGGATCGCCACGCTCGACTCGATCCTGGCGCTGCACCCGTTGCGAGTGATACCTGGACACTATCTCGGCGCACGTCCGGACGGTGTCGGCGCGGTTGTCTTTACCAAGCAGTATCTCCAGCGCTTTGATCAGGAACTCACCAAGGCCCCCGACGCGAAAGCACTGATCGGTGCGATGGAGGCCGCTTATCCCGGCTTGCCCGAAACCGATTGGCTTGCGCTGGGTGCGAAGGTGGTCAAGGGCGACATGGTGTGGCCGCAATAGCACGCGCCGCGCCGAAGAATCTGCCGCGCCGGCCATGCCGGCCCGGCATGTCAAGCCGTCGCTGATCAAGGAGTGTCCGGCCAATATCGAATGCCAGGTTATCGACATCGTCGAGAGGTACAACATCGTCGTGCTGCAGGCGGTGGCCGCAGGCTGGACCGGCGCAAGATGATGGCGGGCAAGCTGCCGCCGGCGAGCGCCATCGTCTTCAATAGGTCGCCGGCGTATTGACCCACAGGATCCGCGCCGTGGTGTCGCCTGCGTTGCGGTAGCCGTGCGGTATTTCGCTGGTAAAGGTGAATGCGTCCCCCGCGTGCAGGATATAACTTGCGTCGCGCAAGGTCAGCTCGACGGTGCCTTCGAGCACGTAACCAACTTCCTCGCCAATATGCTCAATCTGTCCGTCGCTACCTTCACCCGGATCGAGAATGTGAATGTTCGCCTGTAGCAGGCCGTTGCGGTTCGGCAGCACGACGCGCTCGAGCGCAATGCCGCCGCCGCGTATCACCGGTCGCTCGCCTTGCCGCATTACCGGGCCACCGGCAGGCTCGGCGGGCGAGGTCAGCGCAGCGATATTGGTTTGCAGCGCGACCGCCAGCCGATGCAGCGTGGCCAGCGAAGGCGTGACACTACCTTTCTCGATCTTTGAGATCAGGCTTTCCGAGCAATTGGCCTTGCGCGCCAACTGCAGCAGCGTCAGTCCCGCCATGCGACGGGCGTGGCGCAAGCGGCCACCGAGCAATGCCTGGGGGGCGACAGTGTCGTCCAGCGCAGGTTGCGCCTGGGCGCCGCTGTGTGACGTTTTCAAGATAGTACGAACTCGACAGGTTACCGGCAGGCCAGTTCGGCCACGACGTAGGCGAGCGCCTGGGCGCCCAGATAAAGCTGACGGGGCTCAGTATACTCGGCGGCGTTATGGCTGATGCCCGCGCGGCTCGGTACAAAAATCATCGCGGTCGGACACAGGTCGGCGACGTACATCGCATCATGGAAGGCGCCGGATGTGAGCCGTATCGGCGCTTGCTCGCCCGCATTGGCGGCCGCGCGGGCACAGCCGCGCTCGATGAGCTCGACCATCTCCGGTGCGAAGCGCGTCATGCCGCGCGTAAACAGGCTCTGCACCTGGGCGGCATAGCCGTCGGCCGCATCGAGATTGGTCGCGGCATCCCGTAGCGACGCTTCGAAGCCGGCCAGCACCGCTTCGTCGACGCAGCGCGCGTCGACCGTGAATTCCACTTCGCCGGCAATCGTATTGATTGAATTCGGGTCGACGCGCCACCGGCCGAGTGTCATGCGCAACCCTTGAGCGCGCACCGCATCGGCGCATGCGTACAAGCGATTGGCCAGCTCCATTGCCGCGCGCATCGCGTCGCGCCGTACCTCCATCGGCGTAGTGCCAGCATGGGCGGCCGCCCCCGAGATCTTGACGCTGAACCAGCGCACGCCCTGGATGCCGGTCACGACTCCCAGCGGAACATTGGCCGCCTCGAGCACCGGCCCCTGCTCGATATGCAGTTCGACGCATGCGTGGACGGGGTGGCCGAGCGGGCAACTGGTGACATCGACGACCTGTGCCAGTGCCGCGTCGAGCGCATCGCCGAAGGTGACGCCGGTGCCATCCCGCGAGGTGCGATAACCCGTCAGGCGCTCGGGCTTGGCGAATGCGCTCGAGCCCATGGCTCCCGGTCCGAAGCGCGCCCCCTCTTCATTGGTCCATATGACCACTTCAACCGGGCGCCGCGTCGCGATCGAAGCATCGTTCAGCGCCTGGATGACCTCGAGTCCCGCGATCACGCCATAGGCGCCATCGAGCTTGCCACCTACCGGTTGGGTGTCGACATGGCTGCCGGTGAGCACCGGCGGCAAATCAGCCTGCTGCCCCGCGCGCCGGAAAAACAGATTGCCGCACGCGTCGACACTGACGTCGCAGCCCAGTGCGCGGGCGCGCTCGATCAAATGGCGTCGTGCCTGCAGATCCACCGGGGTCAATGTTTCACGGGCGACGCCGCCATCAGTGCGTCCGCCGAACGCGGCCAACGCGTCGATGGCTTCGTCGAGCCGACGGCTGTCGACTGCGTCCTGTGTGCGCGCCGCTGCATCGGCAGCGCTGTAACTGACGTTTGAACTGGTCATCTTGTGATTGCCTGAGAGTGCGTCGATTGAATGCGGAGAGCCGAGGCGTCGCACATCAGCGCGCGCCCGCGGCCTGTTCGAGCCGAGCGGCGGCCGACAGCGCTACTTCGTCGCGCCAGCGCGGTCCGATCACGGTCACGCCGATCGGCAATCCGGCCGGGCCAAGACCGATCGGCACGTTCACGCAAGGATTGCCCAGCAGGGTCCACATGCGACTGAACAGCGGATCGCCGGTGGAAGCCAGCCCCGCGGGTGCCTCGCCGGGCGCGCTCGGCGCGAGCAGCACATCGAACCGGTCGAATAGCGTCGCGAGTGCATAGCGGCCCTGCTCGGCCTCATTCTGCAGTGCCGCATAGCGAGCGCCACCCAGCGCGGCGCCCGCAGCCAGCACGTCGCGAAACGGCTGACTCAGATCGTTGGCGCGCGTGTAGTACTCGGGCGCATATGCCAGCCATGCTTCATAGCTCATGATGGCACTTTGCACCTCGGCGAGATTGCTGCATGCACGCGGCAGCGCCGCTTGGGAAACCACGGCGCCGGCTGTCGCGAGCAAACCCGCCGCGTCGCTCAGCGCCTGGCGACTGGCCGGCGTCGCGGCATCCCAGTGGGGCGTGGAGCAGATGCCGACGCGCAGCGCACCGGTCTTTTCGATGACGAACTCGCGCTGCGCAAGGACTCCCACGAAGAACGCCGCGTCGTCGACGTTCCGGCTCAGCACACCGAGCGTGTCGAGACTCGGCGCCAGCGGTTTGACGCCAGCCGTCGGCAGCGTGCCGAAGGTGGGTTTGTAGCCGACGATGCCGCAGAAAGAGGCAGGCCGCACGATCGAGGCTGCCGTCTGCGTGCCGAACGCGATCGGCGCCATGCCGGCGGATACTGCGGCGGCCGAACCACTCGACGAACCGCCGGGCGTGTGCGGAGCACTCAGGTCGGGCGAGCGCGGATTGGCGGTCGGCCCCGGCTGGAAGGTCGCGAATTCGGTAGTCACGGTTTTGCCCAGTACGATTCCACCGGCCGCGCGAACTGCGGCTACCGCCGCCGCGTCGGTTGCAGGACGATGCGTCGCGTAGATTGGCGAGCCATAGCCGCTTGGCATGTCGGCGGTGTCCATCATGTCCTTTACGGCCACCGGCACGCCAGCCAGCAGTCCGGCGGCGCCTGCCTCGTCGATGCGACGTGCCTGCGCGAGCGCCTGCGCCGCGTCGAAATATTGCCAGGCGCGCAGCACCGGCTCCTGCGCTTCGATCCGTTGGATATAGGTCCGCGCGATCGCCTCGGCGCTCAAGGCGCGTTGCGCCACCCGCCGCGCGATTTCTCGCACGCTCAAGGCCAGCATGTCGCTCATATCGAATCTCCTGTGTGCCGGCGCCTACGCGAAGTAGGCTGCACGCACTTCGTTGTTTTCGCTCAACTGCTGCGCGGTGCCGGAGGCCACCACGCGTCCCTGCGACAACACATAGCCATGGTGCGAAATCGCCAGCGTCTGGTGAGCGTTCTGTTCAACCAGCAGCACCGTAGTACCGTGGTCGTTGATCTGCTTGATGACCTTGAAGTTCTCCTTGACGAACAGCGGCGAGAGCCCAAGCGATGGTTCGTCGATCAACAGCAGCCGGGGCGCGGCCATCAGACCACGGCCGATCGATACCATTGCCTGCTCGCCGCCCGACATCGTGCCGGCGAGCTGACGCGCCCGTTCGCGCAGGCGCGGAAAAATCTCGTATACGCGCTCGATGCGCTCGCGCACCCGGGCGCCGCCTTTCTCGAGGTAGGCGCCGAGCATCAGGTTCTCTTCGACGCTCATGCGCGGAAACACCCTGCGGCCCTCCGGAATACAGGAGATGCCCTTTGCGATGATGCGATGGGTTTTTTCGCCGCAGAGATCGGTGCCGTCCCATAGCACTTGCCCGCCACGCGGCGGCGTCAGGCCCAGAATCGCGCGGATCAGCGTGCTCTTGCCCGCGCCGTTTGCGCCCAGGATGCAAGTGATCTTGCCCGGCGTGACGTCGATCGAAATATCGTGCAGCACGTCCACCTTATCGTAGCCCGTGCGCAGATTGCGAATTTGCAGATAACTCATTCGGCCTCCCCCAGATAGGCAGTTTGCACCACCGGATCTGCCGTGATCTGCTCGAAGCTGCCGTCGGCAATCTTCTTGCCGTAACTGAATACGATGCAGCGCTCGGTGACGCGCTCAATGACGTTCATTTCGTGCTCGATCAGCACGACCGTCAGGTTGCGCAGCTTGCCGCGCACTTCGAGGATATCGTCCATCAGCGTATGGGTTTCATCGTGAGTCATGCCAGCTGACGGTTCGTCGAGCAGCAATAGCCGCGGACTGCTCATCAGCGCGCGGCAGACCTCGATGCGGCGCCGGTCGATCATCGAGAATGTGCCGACCGGCTCGAATAGTCGCTTGAGCAGCGGCGGACTGAAAATCGCCAGCAGCTGGCGCACCCGTTCGACGGCCTGCTCGTATTCGACCCGAAAAGCGGCGCGGCGGAACAGGTTGAAGACCAAATCGCGCCGCAGATGCTGGTAGTCGCCGATGACGATATTGTCGAATACCGTCAGCGGCAACGACAGGCGCGAGCGCTGAAACGTGCGGGAGATGCCCGCGCGGTAGATTTCCTGCGGACTCAGGCCGGTCAGCAGCTTGTCCTCGAAGCGGATCGTACCTGAGCTTGCCTTGTAGATGCCGGTGAGCACATTGAAGAAGGTGGTCTTGCCGGAACCGTTCGGTCCGAGCAGACCAAGCACTTCGCCTGCGCGAATCTCGAGCGAAAGATTATCCAGCGCGGTCAACCCGCCAAAACGCATGGTCACGTCCTGGGCTCTCACCAGGGGAGGTTGTGCACTCATTGCGACGCCTCGTTATTGAGGAACCGGCGGGTCCGGCGCGGCAACAGCCCGTCGTTGCGGAACAGCAGAATCGCGATCACGACCACCGCGTAGAACAGGACGCGGTACTCCTGGATAAACTGCAGCTTCTGCGGCAATACCAGGACGATGAAGGCCGCAGGCACCAGGCCGAGCGGATTGCCCAGGCCGCCGAGTACCGCGATCGATACGAGCAGAAGTGAGTCGCTGAAGGTGAAATTGTCGGGCGACACGAAGCCGATCATCATTCCGTACACGCTGCCGGCTATGCCGGCCAGGAAATTGCCGAGCATGAAAGCGACCACCTTCCAGCGGGCAATGTGAATCCCGAAGGCCGCCGCGGCGGTCTCGTCGGTTCGCACGACATCCATGCTCAAGCCGATCCAGGATCGCTCGAGCCGCTTGATTGTGATATACGCGGCGCCGAAGATCACGAGACTGAGCAGCGCATACGGGACGTAGAACGAAACGTCCTGATCGAGCAGCTCGAAACCGTCGTTGAACGCATAACCGAATGTGGAGATGCCGGGCAGGTGCAGTCCTTGCGGGCCGCCAAGCATGTTGTTGACTTCGATGAAGGTATGAAACAGCACCCCGAATGCGATCGTCACCAGCGCCGCATAGTGGCCGCGCGTGCGCAGCACCGGCAGAATCAGGATCGAGCCGATCGCGGCTGATACCACACCGCTTAGCACGATCAGCAACAGGTGCGAGATGCCGGTTCGGGCCGCCAGCACGGCGATCGTATAGCTGCCGATCCCGAAAAAGGCGGCGCCGGCGAAATTCGCGATGCCTACATAGCCGAACTGCACCGTCAGGCCGAGACAGGCGGTCGAGAAGAGCAGCACGGTGCAGATCAGCAGCAGCACATAGTGCACATCGTAGAATGCGGCGATCAGTGCGAGTGTGGCGAGCAGCGCGCACCACGGTCCGACCCGCGGGTTCGCGAGCGACGCCGCCTCGATGCGGCGGGTCAGGCCTGAGCGGCTCGCGGCAAATACCGCGGCGGCTGCGAGTGCCAGCAGCACGCATACCTCGATTTGCGACTTGGCCTGCAGGAACAGCCACAGATAAACCGCCAGGGCAGCGGTCAGCGCGACCTGGAGGATAACGCCGCTGCGGCCGCCTGCGGTAGAAGGGGGTCTGGTGCTCATACGCGTTCGCTCATTTGTTCGGCAATCAGTCCGGTCGGCTTCCATGTCATCAGGATGATGACAACGGCAAACGCGAACACATCCTTGTAGGCGCTGGGAATGTCGGGCACCAGCACCGGCAGCGCCGCGCTGCCGATCACCTCGAGCGCGGCGAACAGAAAGCCGCCAAGAATCGCGCCATAGACGTTGCCAAGCCCACCCAGGATGGCCGCCGAAAAGCCGATCACCCCTAGCAGCAACCCTTCGTTGAAATTGATCTCGTTGTAGTAGAGACCGTTCATCACGCCGGCCAGCGCGGCGATCGCCGACCCCAAGCCGAACGTCAGCAGCACCACCGCGCTGAAGTTGACGCCCATCAGTCGCGCGGTTTCGCCGTCCTGCGCGACAGCTCGAATCGACAGACCAAGTCGGGTCCGCGTAATCAATAGATGCAGGCCGACGATCACGGCAAGCCCCGCGAGCAGCAGGATGATGTTGTCCACGCGCAGCGCGAAGCTGCCGAGTTTCACTGAGGAGCTTGGCAGCAGCGCCGGAAATGTGTTCGGATTGGCGCCGTCCGGATAGAACAGGCGCACGCATTCGCGCAGCACCGAGCCGAGCATCAACGTTGCAAGCAATGTATTGAGCGGCGGCGCCCGATGCAGCGGCAGAATCATGAAATGAGCGATCGCCGCACCCAGCAAGCCTGTAAAAAGCGTCGCGCACACCACCACGGCCACCAGTTGCAGCCATGGCGATGTGATGCCGAGCGCCGACACGCCGAGCGTCGCGGTGAGGCCGGCAAATGCGCCGACCATCAGCACGTCGCCGTGGGAAAACTGGATCACGTCGAGCACGCCAAAAAACAGCGTGAAGCCGACCGCGACCATTGCATAAATCATGCCGAGCATAAGCCCGTTGACGACATACTGCCCTAACGCATCCATCGTTGCCTCGTCGAGCGGGGGTCATTCTAGGGCGCGGCGCAAGGGTTGCGCCGCGCCGCCAAAGGGATTACAGCCCCTTGAGCTTGCGTTGCCCCTTCGCATACAGACTGTCTTCCCAGACCACCCACTTGCCGTCCTGCACGACATACTTGGTGATCAGCGGCACGATGTTTTGGCGATGATCGTCGAACGTGACCTTGCCGATGATCGTATTGGCGTCCTTGATCTGGTTCAGGGTGCTGCGAACCTTGGCGCGGTTGGGACCGTCCTTCTCGATCGCATCGATGATCAGGTTGGTAGCCGCGAAGGCAAATGCGCCGTAGGCTTCCGGCGGTTCGGCGTATTTCTGGGCGTTGTACTTGGCCAGGAAATAGGCGCCGCCAGGCAGCTTATCGGTCGGCGCGCCCTCGAGGAACGACAGCGAGCCTTCGGCCACGGCCGGACCCACGCCGCTGATGTAGGCGTCCGACTTGATGCCCGAGGTGCCTTCGAACTGGGCCTTGATGCCGAGCTTTTCCATCTGCGTGCGGATACGCACGCCGACCGGCGTGAGTCCGCCGAAATACACGACTTGCGGTTTCAGTTCGCGAATCTTGGTCAGCTCGGTCGTGAAGTCCTGCTGGTCGGCCGACACCCCGATGTCGGCGAGAATCTTGCCGCCGTCCTTGGTCAGCGCCGCACTGAAATACTTGTCATGGCCGTTGCCATAGTCGGTCGTATCGTGAATGATCACGAACTTCTTGTAGCCGAGGCCCGTCATGAACTTCGCGGCAACATCGTTCTGATTGATCATGGTGCCGTTGATGCGATGGACTTCCTTGTAGTTATGGGCATAGGTGATATCGGGCAGCACGGCCCCCCACACCATGACCGGCAGGTGGAAACGGTGGTACACATCCACGCTGGCTACCGCGACGGCAGAGCAGAAATTCGTCACGCCGGCGATGATGCTGTCGTCCGAGGCGGCCTGGGTGGCGACCTGCACGCCCACGTTCGGCTTGCATTCGCTGTCGAACGCCACCAGCTGATACTGATATTTCGATTTCGGATCCGCATTGCGCAGGCGTATGGCGAGGTCTGCGGAATTGCGCCCGCCCAGGCCAATCGACGACACACCGCCGGTCAGCGGTCCAATGAACGCGATCTTGACGACATCCTTCGCGAACGCTGAACCACTCAGCAATGACCAACTGAGCGCTGCGAGTCCCATAACTTTCGAAAGCTTCTTAATGCTCACGGATGTTCCCCTTTCATTGAGTTCAAGTTGGTTGATCTGCGTTCAAGCAGCTTTAATCTAACAGAGCAAGACATGTGCCAATATCCCGATTACTACTGATTCGCACGCCGGCTCGAGGCCGCGGCGACGTCGAGCGGCGCGTGCGCGCACCGCCTTGACCCGGCGCGCACAATGCCAGTGCGTACTGGCGTCGCCGGGACCTGAATCAGTGCATTGGCGGCGTTGAATCCGTTGATGGAAGGGGAGGGCCCGCTGGGCGAGAACGTGATCGGGCTGAAATCGGGGCCCGTTAAGAGCGCTGGCTTATTCTGCCGCGCCCACGACGCAAAGCCTCGGGAGACTTGGGGGGAAATGAGCTCGGCAATTGCGGAGAATGGCGATGGCACGCCGTTGACGGGTGAATTCGCGAATGCCGTGATGGCGCGGCGCTTGCCTGATCGGGCTTGGAGAAATTCGGGGGGCTCGGCCGAACACCGGACAACGGCGTTCAATGGCCGCCTCCCAGTGCCGGCGGCCTCTCGCACCCCTGTGATGGGCAAGCGAAAGCACGGCCTGATGCTGCTTGACCAGGGTCAAGCGAAAGACCGGGGGCGCCTTGCGATCGATACCGGGCGCTCGAACTGCCTCAAGCCTTCGCAAACGCCGTCAACACGCCTGCGGCAATCAGCACCACCCCGGCGGCGCGGCCGGCGGCGCCGGCCCAGCGGCGGTCGGCGACGATCCCCTGGCTTTTCGCGCCGAGCCACGCATAGAACGAATACGAGCAGAGATCCAGCAGGAAAGTCGTCAGGCCGAAAATCAGCATCTGCAGCCAGATCGGCCGGTGCACGTCGACGAATTGCGGCAGCAGCGCCAGAAAGAACAGCAGTGCCTTCGGGTTGGCCAGCTCCACCATCAAACCCTGGGCCAACGCGCGCGGCCCGCTGAGCGAGGTGACCCCGGACGTGCGGATGCTCAGCGCGCTCGAGCGGTTGAGCAGCGCGCGCACACCGAGGTAAATGAGGTAGGCCACGCCGGCCCATTTCACCGCGGCGAACGCCTCGTGACTGGCGACGATCAGCGCCGACAGGCCGGTCGCCGATAGCGCGAAATAAATGGAATTGGCCAGCGCAATACCTGCAATCGCCCAGTAGCTGCGGCGCATGCCGTGCGAGATGCCTTGCGCGATCACCAGCAGTGCCGCGACGCCGGGCGTGAAGCACACGAGACCGGTGGTCACAACGAAGATCAACCAGATTTTCAGGTGCATGGCGGGACTCGCGCGATAAAGGAATATTCCTGTAATGTATCGGCAAATCGCGCGTTTTTTAATGGGCGTCTCATGCTTCTTCGAAGGAAAACCGTGTCATCCATTCGATTTTTCGCCGTTTTGCCATGAATATCAAAGTGGATCGCCATGACCGGAAGATCCTGGCGCTGTTGCAGCAGGACGCACGCACCTCGCACGCGGAAATCGGCCGGCGCGTGCATCTGAGCCAGCCCGCCGTGTCCGAGCGCATCAAGCGACTCGAAGCACAGGGCGTCATCGCCGGCTATCGCGCCATCGTCGATCCGGCCAAACTCGGGTACACCATCGATGCGGTGATCCGGATCCGGGCCCAGGCCGGGCGGCCGTACGAGGCGTTCGCGAAGGCGCGGCCCGAGATCGTCGAGTGCCACACCGTGACCGGCGACGATTGCGCGGTATTGCGCGTGCTTGCCACCGACGTGCTGCATTTGCAGCGCATTATCGAAGAGCTCAACGCGTTCGGGTCGACCTCGAGCGCCATCGTGCTGTCGACCCAGGTCAGCCATAAGCCGATCAGCCCTGCGCAATTGGACGAGTAGAGGGCATTGCCTGATCGGCAAACGAGCTAGTGTAGTGTTTGATTCTTGAGTGAACTTAATTGATTTGAGTTCCTCCAATGGTCTACTTCGGTTTGCATTGGAGCGAGCAATTGCGAGTGGCCCCGGGGATTGAGCTGACAGACGA